>NZ_JBFBAT010000015.1:0-120202 GCF_040682375.1 Streptomyces sp. NPDC051214 | reverse complement strand
GGGTTTGGGGGGGGGCGCGTCTCGGGGGGCGGCCCTGCGGGGGGTCGGGGGGGGGGGGGGCGATCCCCATCGCAAGGGGACCCGGGGGGGGGGGGGGGGGGCCGCCCCCGCCCCCACCCCCATGTCCGTTCCCACCCCTGAGGACGCGGGTGACGCCGAGCCCGTCGACGCGCGGCATCATCACGTCGAGCACGAGCAGATCCGGCGGCCTGCGCCGCACCTCGTCGATGGCGGCGCGCCCGTCGTGGACGACGGCGACCGTGTGGCCCTCGCGCTCCAGATAGCGGCGGACCAGCTCGGCCTGTTTCTCGTCATCCTCCGCGACCAGGACAAAAGCGCACATGGCGTCGAGCATAAGCGGGCCCGCACGGCCCTAACCGGAATCGGACAGCGGCCTGACAGGATCCACATAACTCCGGGCTGACGGCCTACGCCTGGCCCTCGTGAGGCACGACCACGACCTGGAACTCATCCTCGTACACGACCCGCCCAGGGTCGGAGGACCGCACCACCCGACACTCGACCCCGTGCGCGTCGAGAATCTCCAGGTAGCCGGGTACGCGCTCGATGAGATGGGTGGCGGAGACCTTGAACCAGGCGACGGCACCAGGTGTCACGTCGTGGTCGTAGACCGTGGGGTCGACCTTCGACGGGGTCGGGTAAGCGGCGTCGTACCAATCGTTGTTGGCCCGCCGGAACCGCTCCTGCTCCGGCGTCAACTTCCCTTCCCGAGCAAGCCCGTTGACGAGAACGAAGACCCCGGGGTAATGCCCACGCGGATGGCGCACGGGCGACTCATAACGAACGTAGGCAGCGGCAACATCATCACTCATCGCGGCATCCTCGCACTCCCCGCGGCGGACGCAAGCACGATTTTCGCCGCCTACCGCCGTGGCAAATTTCTCCCACTCACGCGCTCGATCGCCCGGCGGTGGTGGGATTTTTTGGCGGGTTGGGACGGTGGCGCGCATGAGCCGCAGGTAGGAGGGACGTGGCTCATCTCGATGGCCGGGCCCCACACCCCACAGCCCCGCGCCCCACACACCCCCGCACCCATACGGCCCGCCCCACCTCGCGCCCACCCCCCACCACCCCGAAGGTGGTCCGCATGACCCGCATGAACGGCGCCAAGCCCACCCGCATCAGTCGCACCACCCGCATCGCCACAGCCACCGCCGCCACCGTCCTCCTCGCCCTCTCCACCACCGCCTGCTCGGAGGGTGACGTGGACAAGGTCAAGGACAGGGCCGCCTCCGCCACGGCCAAGGCGGGCGAAGCCGTCTCGTCCGCGACGGAAGCCGCTGCTTCCAAGATGGCCGAGGTGAAGGACGGGGCGGACGCGAAGGGCGACGTAAAGGTCGAGGGCCCCACCAAGTCAGAGGACAACAGAACGACAGCCGAGATCACGGCCACCAACCCCAAGGACAAGAAGGCGGACTACACCATCTCCGTCCACTTCCGTGACGGCGACGGCAACCTCCTGGACACGGCAGTCCTCAACATCACCGACGTGGAGCCCGGCAAGTCGAAGTCAGGCACGGCCCGCAGCAACCGCTCCCTCTCCGGCACCCCGAAGGCGGAAATCAGCAGGGCACTACGCCACTGACCACCCGACCGCACCCCCTGTCCCTCCTGTCCCCCTGCCCCCTGCCCCCTCAAGGGACGATCGAGCGCCAGATCCTCTCCGGCAGGACACGCGCGGCCTGATCGAGATCCACGTCGTCGAAACCGGCGAGCCAACGACGGGCGGTGGCGACGACGGGCCCCAGGACCAGCCCCTCGATCAGGGCCATGGGAAGCGGGGCGACCTCACCCGAGTCGACGTGCTGCTGCATCCACACGGTCAGCGGCGACAGCCTGGCCTCCTGGGCGTCACGGAGCTGCCGGGCCTGAGCCATCCCGAGCCGGTCGGCGTACGAGGAGTGCAGGAGCCGGGCGCCGTCAGGGTTCTCCTGGATGAATTGCAGGTAGGCGCGCACAAGGGCGCGGATACCGGTCCTGGCCGTACGGGACCGCTCCACGGAAGCGGCCATCTCGACGAGCAACCGCCCGAGCCAACGCTGCAGCAAGGCACTCATGAGCCCGTCGACGCTGCCGAAGTGGTGGTAGAGACTCCCGAGGCTGACCCCACTGGCCTTGGTGAGCGCACCGACGGTCACGCCTTGCTCTCCGGAGTCGGCATACACCCGGAGCGCGGCATCCAAAAGTCGATCGGCGGTCTCTTCGCCACGTTGCTGCTTGGGGCTCATGGTGCCCCCAGCCTAGAGCACCGACCCCCCAAGCCCATTGACGTCACTTCTAGAGCGCTTTTCTAGAAAAACACTCCACCAACGCGCCTCCAGGGACCCATACTGACCCGGTGCCCGAACCCACGACGCCAGCACCACGACCAGGCCCCTCACGCAACAACGTCCCCGGCTCCACCGCCCGCGGCTGCCTGACAGCACTGGGCGCCGTCGGCGCCGTAATCATCGTCATCCTGCTGCTGACCCAGGGCGAGGACGACACCACGGACAACGCCAACAACAACGCCACCCCCACCCCCACCCCCACAACAAGCCAAGGCCAAAGCCAAGGCCAAAGCCAAGGCCAAAGCCCCTACACCCCACCCACAACCACAGCAACAACCCCACCCGCGTACACGAGCGCCCCCACCCCCGCCGCCACAGCCACCCCCACGAGCCAGGCCCCCACCCCCTTCAGGTCGGGAACCTGCCTCAACGGCACGCTGCCGGACTCCACGACGGCGCAGGAGGTCAACAACGTGGAAGAGGTCTCGTGCTCGGCATCCGACGCCCACTACGAGGTGATCCAGACGATCCCGATGACATCGGAGATGAGCCGCTGCAACGACAACCCCAGAACGCAGTACGCCTTCTCGTACCGCTACACCCTCAACGGCTCGACCATCAACGAGTACGTCTACTGCCTCATAGGCCTGGGCACCTACGCCCGCTGAAAAATCCCGAGGCCAGCCACACCCAGCCCCGCCACACCCAGCCCCGCCCCACCCCACAAAACGGCAAAGCAAAAGCCCCAGGTCACGGCGAGTGAGTCCTGGGGCTTCCACAGAGCCGCCTTCGGGATTCGAACCCGAGACCTACGCATTACGAGTTGTCCGATCTTGGTCCGGAGCCGTCCGGGACCATCCGCCAGAGCCGCGAACGCTGAGGTCAACCGGCCTGCTGGATAAGTGCGGACGGAGCTGGATCACTGCGGATGCCGGGCCAAGCGAGACCACAACTGAGCCCACACTGGCCGCCGCGCGACACGGAGCCGGTACTCAGGCGAGCCGGTATATCCGGGCGCGCTCGCCAGCACGAGCGATGACCCCAAGCGATTCGAGGCGCTTCAACTGGTAGTGCACGGCCGACTTGCTGGTGAGCCCCACCTCGACCGCGATCTCTTCGAGGGTGGGGCACTCCCCCGTCTCAGCTATCGCGTCCCTGACGCAGCGAAGGATCTGCTCCTGGCGCTCGGTGAGACTCACTGTCCGGCGCCACCCGAGCGGGCACGCTGCCGCAGTTCGGCACGCTCGGCAGGGCTCAGCGGGTGCCGCGCCAGAGCCATGGAGAGCGCTAGCAATCGGCGGCGTAGTGCAGTGCGGCCCGGCTGCCGAGCAAGCTGCGCGTAGGTCGCACTCCACTCCCGCTGCGTGCGTACTAGGTCATCGGGAAGCGAGAGGTTCATACATCAAACTAGATCACACGTTCGATTTTTGTGGCAACAGCCCACACGGGCTCACGGTAGGCCGAATACCGCCCGTCTGTACTGTGCACAACGCGCTTTACCCGAAGAGGAAATCCTTCGGCGCGACTGACGCGCGGGCGTTAGATTCCCAACGCTGCCCACTTTCCGCCATTTCCTCCATAGCCTCAGCCACCTGTTTGCCATCCAAAGCTGCATTTAGAGCGTCGCCGATCAGCCCTCCGGCCAACTTCCGAGAGAATGCACTGACACTTTTAAGTGACTCGTCTGTGACAGGGCCGCCATGGGTGAGACTGTTCCTCACTCTTTCGAGTCTCGCCATCGCCCTGTCCCACCGCGCTATCAAAGCCTTCCGCGATGCGTTCAGGCGATCACAGCTCGAGTAATCGCGATTGATTGAGCGAAGTTCATAACCGGTCAACTCTCGGTCCGGATAAATATTCGAGAGGTCAGGGAGGGAACTAAGAGCCACTTCCATGTCCGATTGAAGACGACCCTCTACATCCGTGAAAATTTGTTTACGCATGCGTTCGATAGAATCGTATGACTTCGTATCTACATAGGCAGAGAATCCGTAGGTTGCGTCATGAACGACATTGCGCAACTTCCAGATCAGGTCATCCCACACCCAATGAAATTTGAATACGCGATTACAGAAATCGACCCAATCTTTATCCGCTGCGTAGGACGCAATCGATTCGATCAATCGCACATGAACGAGGACGGAGGAGGCGGGATCGTATCCCTTGGCCTTATCCCAGAGGTCCAAGGCGTTCAGAAGTTCACCAAGGGGCTGAGATTCGATCGGCAGAAGGGAAGCTACCCGCCGGGCTGCTCGGTCGATCCCGTGGGCCAGAGGGTCTAGCCTAAAACTGGTTACCGGCACCTCAGCCGACCGCCCGAAGGTTTGACTTACTATCCGGCCATCCATTATATGGATTCGGTTTCCATATTCCTTCCATGCACCCCCTCGCCCACTAGCATGCTGAGAGCCTGCTACGAGCACCACCATGGCCTGTTTGCGGGCAAGGGATACGGCATCGGAAACTGCTCTAACCCCAAGGTTGACGCGAACGAGAACGAATTTTTCCTCCTCCGGGAAAATCCGCTTGTAGTCAACACCGGAATTTCGAAACTCCGGAGGGAAGTCAACATGTCCAGGCGGCATACTTCGAAGACTGGGCCCATCGAAGAGTCGCACGGGACCAGCTTCGACAATACTAGTATTAATCTTGGCCGAAGTGTAAGCAAGCCAAACTACATGTTCCGCTACACGCGGGTTCTGTTTCACGATTTGCGCACACAGCGTCTCTCGCGCGACAAAACCAAGACCAGCTGGTTTGTTGACTCGTTCCCGGATACCTACTGGAAACCCAGAGGTATCCCCACCGAGGAGTACTTTCGCTTGGTAAACGGCCTGGCTATCGTCTCGAAGAGTACCCTTTAGTAGAGAATTCATCTCTCGGGTGTTGTGCTTGCAGGCTACGGCGATATCCCAGAATTCATCTCTCAATCTAGCAATCTTCGGTATACAGCATTCCGGGCGCTTACAGGCACGGAGGAAGTCTTGCCAGCAGGCCAAGAGAGATTCTGGTGACTCCAGCAGTGATACTAGCTGCTGGAGATCTTTCTTGATGGGGCCCCTGTTCGGCTTCTCAGGGTCCTTAAGAAGTAGATGCAAGTGCGAGATGAGATCGCTGTGCATAGGCGAAATAAGTTGCTTGAGTGAGGAACCGACGCTCTCTAGGCAGTACTGGAACTCGCCTATAGCAGATTGCAAAGGGGCGTAGTGGTAGCTGCGAACGTAGCGGCGACCGTCCTCTACCCAAACCAATAGTTCTGACGTGGCCGCATGGATGCCGATGGTGTCTTCCCCCGACCAACGTTCACTTTCCCGACCAAGGAAATCCGCCACTAGATCTAGGTGACTCGGGAGGATTGACGAAGAGGAGGACATGAACAAACTATGGCAGCCTGGCAAGGGTTACGCAGCTGCATTCGACGGGGCCTGAAGTGATGGTCGAGCCGTGGCCTCTGACCTGCGGCGGAGCCGTCGTTGTTGACCGTCGCCAGTCGTTGCCGATCCTCTGACCGCCTCTACGGCTTGGGCAACTCGGTGACAAACGTCCCGATGCCGGGCTGCATCTGTGCTAGCCCTGCGTTCCGGAGCTCGGTGAGGACACGCCGGGCCGTCATCTGCGCGATGCCGAACTCATCCTGGATCGCGAGTACGCCCGGCAGCTGGCTCCCCGGCGGATACTCGCCGTCGGCAATCCGCTGCTCAAAGAGCGCGTACACCTGCTTCCATCGCGGGATGTCCGGCTTCCAATCCATGATCCGAAGCTAGGCAGTGCAAGCCTGATCGGCGAGACGAGATTGCCTGACTGGCCTAGCTACCCTAGCTAGCTAGTACTACGCTGCGTGAACGCACAGCACCCCTGCGATCGCGCGAACGACCCAGGGGCGTGGACGACTGAGATGGAGTCGACGTGGACGAGGGTACGCAGGACCAGAACGCCCCGGACAGCCCGAACACGGCCACGATGGCGCCGGTCAGCTACAGCTACTGCTCTTGGCACCTCGGCTACAGCGCCGACACCCGCGTCATCAACGCGCAGGAAGCGGGCTCCGGGCCGGGCGGCGTGCAGTTCGCCTGCGGCTCCTGCCGCGAGAAGCACAACCTGGTCCCCTACGCCGACCAGCCATGACTGAGGCCTGGCGGCCCAAGCCGCCCCCCGCACGGGAACTCAACGCCTGGCAGTACCTCGGCTGGCAGTGCTGCTGGTGCGCCGAAACTCTTGGGAAGAGCGCCAGATCCGCCGGCCGCGCTGAAGGGCACGACGGTGCACACGACCTGTCCATCGAGGTATACGAGTGCGGCCCCGACTGTCCGAAGCGCCCGGTGGAGTTCGAGCAGGAATAGCTAGGTTCCACTCCACTTTCCATCAGTGATTGATGCCGCTCGAACCGGCTCCAGAGACCGCTAGTAGGGCGTCTGGATAGGTAAGTTCTCCTGCGGGGCGTTGAGCCATCCAACCCGAAAGCCGGTGTGCGGGAGCCTCCGTGCGCACGTGCTTGAACCCCAGCTGCTCGTAGTACCTGTGCAGTCCTGTGTTGGTTCGCCAAGTATCGATGCGCAACCAATCCCGCCCCTCCAGCGCTGCGAGTCGCGACATCCAATCGACCACCCGGGCGCCCAACTGACGCCCGGAAGCGCTCCGGGCCACGATGAGTTTGTACAGGTGGAGCCCAGACTCCAGGACATCAGCGTCGGTCCAGAAGTCCCGGTCTGCCGGGCCACGGCTCACCGTTGCGAGGGTCTCGCCCGTTCCGGTGTCCACGACCACCCATGTGCGCCCGTCGTCGATGGTCGCCCGCCACTTTGCGATGGCTCGGGAGCCCGTCTCAGCGTCGTTCCACTGGTCCGTGTCCTTGTCCTTGAGCCACTCCTCAGCCTCCGTGCGGAGCACCATCAGCGCGTCTACGTCCGCGGGGCCGGCGGGGCGAAGTACCTCAGTCACTGTCGACTTCATAAAGGATCTTGTGCCTGTCTCCGGGGAGGATGGTGACCATGCAGCGAAGCGGCTTGCCGTCTGCGTCGTAGCCGGTCCGGGTGTGCTCGGCGATGGGGGTTGCAGCCGGGAGAGCGAGCAGTTCCGCCTCCTTCCGAGTAGGCATGCGTACCGCGATCTCGTCGCGGTACCGGGACTGGATCAGGCCCACGGAAGCTAGTACCCCGCCGGGCGCTGCCACGTCGCGGGGCTCCATCAGCGGTGTGCCACTGACGAGTTCCTGCGGGAAGTACGAGTCCGCCAGTGCATACGGTCGATTGTCGATGTACCGCACGCGCTGCCGACAGACTGCGAGGGCCCCGTCAGCGAGTTCGAGCGCCTCGTGAACGTGTTCCGGCGCTTCCACGATGCTCACGCTGATGTCCTGTCGGGGGGTCTTCCCGTCCTCGGTCACGGCGGTGGCCCACTGATCGCCGGAGGTCTTCCCCTCTACGGCGTTGGCATGGCGACTGCGGCTTTCCAGGGTCGACCAGTTCCAAATCACGGGCGGGTAGTCCTCGCGCACGTACTTGCCGGACCCCTGCCCGGTAACCACCAGCCCCTCGTCGATGAGCAAGCGGACGCCCGCCCGGATGGTCTCCCGGCTGTATCCGTAGGCGGACATCATCTTGGATTCGCTCGGAAGGGCTTGGCCTCCGCCTAGCTCTCCGGAACTGATCTGTTCTCGCAGGTCAGCAGCCACTTCTTGAGACTTCGTCAGTCCCCGTCGCATCCGCGTGATCCTCTCTATGGGCCGACTCCTCCATACAAGTTAGACGAGAAGGCTTGACCTTCCAAGGGAGGAGTGTGCAAACTCATGCCGCGGCCCACTCCTCCAGACAAGTCGGAATAGGTGGCCCGTACAGAGCTATGGCTGGACTGAATGCGCTCGATGAGTCCCGTGGAGACGGGAGCCCTGGGTTACCGCGCTCATCGAATGCGACCGCAGCGCCTTGCGGCGCCTTGAGAACTGAACAGCGTGCTTGAGGGAATCCCGCCCCACCTCGCAACAAGTGGGCGGGCTCGCTCGGGTCCTGTCCCGTGCGTGGAACAGCGCATCCCGCCTGCCAACTGCTTCGCAGCGCAACGGCTGCGGCCGGTTGCCTCCGCTGCTCGTCCCGTACGAGCAGCGCTGAGGGGAGCCGGAACACCCCTTCGCCTTCTGGGAGCCCTCATGAGCACTGCCGTTGAGATCGTCTCGTTCGGCTACCTGCACGACGCGCCGCCCGCCGCGCACCTGACCATCGACCTGCGTCACCACTTCCGCGACCCGCACGTATCGCCGGAACTGCGGTACATGACCGCCGATGACGAGCCGGTCCGTACCGCCGTGCTCGGCACACCCGGCATCGCCGATCTGGTGGAGGCCACCGCCACGGCGGTCGCCGCATTCGCCGCCGGGCCCAGCGCCGGAACGGTCACTGTTGCCGACGGGTGCGCAGGCGGTCGCCACCGGGCGCCCACCTTCGCCCGTGCCCTGGCCGAGCAGCTGACAGCGGCAGGGCACGCCGTGACCGTCTCCCACCGGGACCTGAGCAAGGCCGTCGTGCAGCGCTGACGGTTGCCCGCGTCGCCCGGTGATCCGGGCGGCAAGGGGAGCCGGTCAGCCCGCCTCCGACCAACATCCACGTCTCGCAAGGAGATCGCTATGAGCTCGCGCATGTACTCCGGCATGACGGAAGACGAAGCCAAGAACGCCGCCTACACGGAGCAGATGACCGGCACTCCCGACCATCACGGCCAGGGGATGACGCACCAGGGCGGCCGCTACACGTGCGGCAGCGGCGACTGCGACGCGACCGTCATCGTCGACCCGCCGTTCGCTCCCGGTGACGCCAAGCGGTTCTGACCAGGCTCCATCACCCCGATGGTCGCAAGGCAGGGTTCGACTCCCTGTCGGGGCACTGCGGTCGCACTCGCTGACCGCACCGCCGCTCACTCAGCGGCCTCATCCCAAACGGCGCGCACCCCCGGAGCTGTAACTCCGGGGGTGCTGTTCGGGCCGTTGCCACCTGCTAGGGAGAACACGACCCATGGACCACATCGTCACTGTTCAGGACGCTGTTACCGCCTTCGAGCCGTGGAGGGAGCCCACGGCCGCTGAGCTGGACGCCATCGAGCAGGAGATGCCCGTCATCCTGGCGGACGTCGAGCTGCTGGACGCGCAGATCATCACCCTCGACCGCACGCCGAACGAGCTGGACGCGCGGCGTCTTCGCCGGGCCCGCCGCAAGGCCCTCGCCGCCCGCGTCACGCTCGCCAACGCCTCCGCGACGGTTGCGGGGGTGGGCGCGTGAGTGCCATCGAGTCGAAGCTGGCGGCCGCGCACGCTGAGGTGAAGGCCGAGATCGCGCGGACCGATACCAAGACCAGCCTGCTGCTCGCCTTCGTCGGCGCGCTACTCGCAGGTACCTGGACCCTTGCCAAGGACGCGCCCCTGACCGCCCCCGCCTACGTGGCCGGCGGACTCGGGACGGCGCTGCTGCTCGCTGCGGCGGCTCTGCTGCTGCGGTCAGCGCGCCCCAACCTGGGAGGCCGCCACGGCTTCCCGCTGTGGGCCACCCTCACCGCCGAGGAGATCAGCGCCACCCTCGCCACCGACCTGAGCGCCGACATCGCGGGCCTGTCCCGCATCGCGGTCGCCAAGTTCACCGGGCTGAAGCGCGCGGTCGACCTGGTCTGTGCGGGCGGTGCGCTGCTGGTCCTGGCCGCGCTTCTGGCGATCGGAGGCGCGGTATGAACCGAAAGGGCAAAGTCCTCTTGGTGGCCGCGCTGGTCGCGGTGGTCAGCATGGCGTTTCGCGTCTCGTGGAACGCACTGCGGGACATCGCGAACGCGGTGGGCGCGGACGAGACAGCGGCGACGCTCTACCCGTTCGTGGTCGACGGATTGATGGCGCTCGCCCTGGTCGCCACCCTCGTCCTCGCCGGGCAGGATCGGACGTTCGCGCTGCGCGTGCTGGGCACCTACACCGCCGCCTCGCTGATCCTCAACTACGTCCACGGCTTAGTACCGGACCTGCACGGCCGCACGGTCGACTGGGGACGGCTCGCCGACTGGGACCCCGCCAACTGGGTCCTCGTACTGCTCGCCACGTCGCTGCCGGTCGGGTCGATCTACTTCGGCTCCGATCTGGTCGCCAAGGTCCTGCACCACCGCCCCACCCCGATCGACCCTCCGACCGCATATGCGGAGGAATCGACAAAGATCGTGAGCAATCGGTCTACCGCTGACCTCCCCGAATCCACCCCGGAACCGGTGGCGGTCAACCGGGCCTCGATGCCGATCCCGGTACCCGTCGGCTTCCTCAAGTCGGCTCTGCCGCTCAAGCCCGTCCCATCGATCGAGTCGACCCCGGCGGCATCGATCGAGCCGCGTGCGGTGGCCGCTGAGTCGACCCGCCCGCGTCGGGCGACCGGTCGCGTTCCCGAAGTCGCCCGATCACCCCGCCCCAAGCGCACGTTCGACGAGCTGCTCGACGAGGCGCGCACCGCGACAACCGACTGGCCGGACGCGAAACTGACCGCCGAAGGCATCCGGCTCACCGTCCACACGTCGCCAAAAAACGCCCGGACGCTGCGCGAGACGCTGCGGGCAGAGCGGGCCGGCGGTGCGCAAGCGGGGCAGGTGACGGCATGACGCCGTTACGGATCGGCTCTCTGTGCACCGGTTACGGCGGCCTGGACATGGCCGTCCAGGTGGTGTTCGGCGGCGAGCTTGCCTGGGTGGCGGACAACGACCCCGGAGCGGGCCGCATCCTGGCCCACCGCCATCCCGAGGTGCCGAACCTGGGCGACATCACCACCACCGACTTCGCGCACGTGGCGCCGGTCGACGTGGTCTGCGGCGGCTATCCGTGCCAGCCGTTCAGCTCCGCCGGCAAAAGGAAGGGAACCGCCGATGACCGGCACATCTGGCCCCACATCGCCCGTGCCCTTGGCGTTCTACGACCCCGCTACGCGGTCTTTGAAAACGTCGCAGGGCACCTTTCTCTCGGATTCGACACCGTCCTCGCTGACCTTGCCGCCCTCGGGTTCGATGCGCGCTGGTGCACTCTTCGCGCATCTGACGTGGGCGCGGCTCACCAACGCAACCGACTCTTCCTCCTCGCCTGGCCTGCCGACCCCCAGGGCTCGGGACGCCAAGGGCCAGGGCTTCGCGGACGGGCTTCCCGCCACGGTCTCGCTGCTGCCGACGCCCTCGACGTCGGAGGCGACCGGAGTGGGCCGCCTGGACGGGCCCCGCAACGACACGCTGCGGGCGCAGGTGGCCCTGCTGCCCACGCTTCGCGCGTCGGCGAGCGAGAACCGGCAGACCAAACGCACGCCCCCGCAGGAAGCGGGGACGCACGGCAAGAGCCTGGCCGCGGAAGTGGGCTCGCTGCTGCCGACACCGCGAGCCACGGACGGCACGAAGGGCGCGGTGTCGCGCACAAGCGCAACGGACCGGCGGGTGCAGTCGGGAAGGGCGAACCTGCCCGAGGTTGCGCTGAGCGCGTTCCCGAACGAGTCGTCGAGTGGGGCGAGTACGCCCCAGCCATCGAAGCGTGGGCGCAAGTCACTGGCTGCCCTGCCCCAGGGCCAGTTGACGCTGTGGGACGGCTGAGTCCCGCCTTCGTCGAATGGCTCATGGGGCTGCCCGCCGGACACGTCACCGACGTCCCCGGCCTCTCCCGCTCCGCACAGCTCAAAGCGCTGGGCAACGGCGTGGTCCCGCACCAGGCCATCGCCGCGCTCCGCTTCCTCGCACCCGCCGCCTCCACGGCTCGTACTGCCGCCTGAGCTGTGGCGACGGACGCGAAACCGAACGTGAGCACCTTCGCCCATCACACCCCGATGAAGGGTTGATCATGGCCAAGCCCGATACCCGCCGCATTGACCGTGCGATCCGGGAAGCGAACCGCAAGCTCGAAGCAGCACAGCAGCGCCAGATGTGGCCGCTGACCGGTCCCGAACGGCGCGCCATCCTCGCCGCCGCCACCAGCGGCTCCATCAAGGTCGCGCGGGGCAAGAGCGGGGACCGCAGCGCGGAGAAGGCCGACACCGCCTGGAACGCGGCAACCACCCGCCTCACCGCCGAGATCACCGCCCTCCAGGTCGAACGGCAGCGCGTCGTGAACGAGGACGCCAAGGCCAAGGCCGCCAAGAAGTCGTCGGGGTGGTGGTGAGCATGGCCGCCAAACCGGCGCCTCCCGGTGAGTGCCCGCAGTGCTGGCAGCACGCCCACGACAAGAGCATCCACCGCCGCCTCAAGCCGCGCGAGGACTGCCCGCAGTGCCTGAACCATATGGCCAACGGCTGCCCCTCCCTCGTACCCAAGAAGCCCTCCCGCTGGTGGTGACCGCACCCGCCCGCGCGCTTCCCGCCGCGTGACGCGGCTGCCCGCGGTGGCCGTCCCTTCCCAGGGACCGGCCACCGCGGTGCCCCTCGTCTTCCCGCCCCGTGTGGGGCAGTCAGGAGCCTTCCCGCAATGGGTGACAACGTCGTTCACCTGCACAAGAACCCCGAACCGCCCACCGACACCGCGACCGTGACCTCGCTGAGCGTGGTCCCCGAGCCCGCTGCTGCGCCTGTCGTGCCGCTGTGGGTGCGCTCCGGGCGCGCCATAAAGACGGGTCTCACGCACGAACGCACCAAGGGAGCAGGCCGGTTGACCGTCCGCCACACCATGTACGTGGTCGGCGGCACCCGGATCGTGGCCCGCCGCACCTGGGACGGCCGCACCGGCTCCCGCTACGAGCGCATGCTGCGCGCCGCCGAAGCGGCCGGCAACTACGAGGTGGCCCAGGAGTGGGAGGAGCGTCTTCAGCGCTTCCGCGACGCGCGCCACCGCCGCCGCATGGATCTGCTCCACTCGCCCGTGGATGCCGCCAAGGGTGCCCTGGTCGGCACCGGAATGGGCATCGGCGGCCTGGTCGCGCTGGGCATCGTGATGGCCATCAACAACGGCAACGTCGCCGACGTCATCACCCCGCTCGCCGCCACGATCGAGTTCATCGGCCTGCTCATCCGGATCGTTCAGGTCGTATGGGGACCCACGCTCACTATCGGCCCGTTCCTCGCGTTGCTCGCCCTGTGGGCCGTCGGCAAGCAGCAGCAAGCCGCACCCCAGTGGGCGCTGCCCGCCAACGTCCGCAACGGCGAGGGAGAACCCATCACACCCTCGATCGTGGTCAAGGCCCTGCGCGACCTCGGAGTGCCCGCCCTGCGCAATGCCATCAAGGAGATGGGCGACGCAGGGGCCGCCATGCTCGGCCCGATCACGATCGCCGGATGCGGCGTCGAAGTCGACGTCACGCTCCCCTCCGGGGTCTCGACGATCGAGGTGCAGAACAAGCGCCGCAAGCTCGCGGAGAACCTGACCCGCCACGAGCACGAAGTGTTCATCACCATCCCCCAGGCCGCCCGCACCGTCCGGCTCTGGATCGCCGACTCGGGCGCGCTGGATGAGCCGATCGGCCCGTCCCCGCTGGTCACCGACGAGACGATGACCGCCGACTACGCCAAGGGCCGCGCCCCCTGGGGGCAGGACCTGCGCGGCGACGCCGCAGCCCTGAGCCTCTACCAGCGCCACCTGCTCATCACCGGCCTGTCCAACCAGGGCAAGACCGTCGCCCTGCGCTCCCTCGCCCTATGGGTCGCGCTCGACAAGTCGGTGCAGTTCCTGATGGGCGACCTCAAGGGCGTCGGCGACTGGGCCATGTTCGACGGCCTCGCCTCCACCCTCATCCAGGGACCGACCGACGAGCACGTCATCCAGGTCACGGAGATGGTCGAGGGCGCGGTGGAGGAGATGAACCGCCGTATCCAGGCCCCGCCCGGCACCGTCTTCCCGGCACTGATCGTGCTGGTCGACGAGGCGCAGGTGGCGTTCATGTGCCCGGCCAAGGACGGCGAGAAGCGGCCCTACGGCGGCTCCAAGGCCAACTCCCGCTACTTCATGGCCGTCCGCAAAATCCACAACCAGGGGCGGGCCGTGAACGTCCTGATGTGGCAGGGCACCCAGGACCCCACAAACGAGAACCTGCCCAAGCTGGTCCGCGAGGGCGCCCACACCCGCGCCTCCCTCGCCCTGGGCACCGAATCGCAGGCCCGCATGGCGCTGGGAGACAAGGCGGTGGACGGCGGCGCCGCCCCCAACCTGCTGCGGCCGGGCCTGGACCAGGGAACGCTGGTCGTCGCCTCGTCCGGGATCGACATCCCCCAGGGCCAGTCGTCCATCACAGTGCGCACGCACTACATCAACGACGACTGCGCACAGGCCATCACCGACCGCGCCAAGGCCCTGCGCGACGGCGTCCCCACTCTGCACGCCATCGAGCCCGGCGAGGAGCGCGACCCGCTCGCCGACATTGCCGCCGTCCTCGGCACCTCGACGCGGCTGCTCACTCAGGACGTCCTCAAGCGGCTCACAGCGCTCAATGCGGACGCGTACGGCAAGTGGTCGTTCGTCGACCTCAAGCGCGTCCTGGACGGCACCGGCGCCGAGCCCTACAAGTCGGACGGCCGCATGGTCATCGCCTCCGACCGCCTCTCCCGCGCCCTCGCCATCCGCGATGCAGAAGGCGACGGCGAGGGTTCCGCTTCTGCCTCGAAGTAGAGGGAGTCACCCTCGGCCGGGTCAGGGAGGCAGGGAGAACTCCCTGACCGCCTCCCTGACCCGCCTCCCTGGCCCTGACCTGCACGAATGATCGCTCAGGGAGGCAGGGAGGCCCGCAGGTCAGCACCCCTAAAACCCCCTCGACACGCCACCCGGCAGGGGGTGCCTCCGCCTCCCTGCTCTATCTCGGAAGGTATTCCGCATGCATCCCGAGACTCCCCCTCGAACCGACGTCCCGAGCCCCGGATTGAGCGAGGCCCAGGCCGAAACCGAGGCGCGGCGGATCATCGCTGACGCCTACCGGCCCACCGCCTACCGCGACCACACCCCCCTCCCCGCCCACGGCGACGCCCCGGCCGTCGCCCAACCCGGACGCCCCCCGATGAGCCAGGGCGCCACCGATGCCAGCGTGCTCATGCTCGCGGGCGGCACCACCACCGCCATGGTCGGCGGCACGGCGGCCGTGCTCATGTACGTCTCCCAGTACGCCGACCCAGTGGTCTGCGGCCTCGTATTCGGCGCCCCGACCGCGCTCCTGCTCGCCCTCGCCCGGCTCGCCAAACGCGCCAAGCCCGCCCCCGACGTCCACCACCACTACGAAGGCCCCGTCCACCAGGACCACCGCAACGTCACCAGCCGCACCAGCGGCGTATGGGCCAAGACCAACAACAACCAGTAACGCCAAGGGCGGCCCCCGTCTCGCCAAAGTCCGGGGCCGCCCTTGTCCACCTGATCCCTACAGAACCTGTGGAGGAACCCAGCATGACCCACCTCACCGCCGACCGGCGAGAGCGCCACCAGCCGTTACTTCCCGCCGATCACCTGCGCACCGCCCTGGACCTCGCGGAGGCCGGGGTGCCCGTCCTGCCTCTGCGAGTGGGCAAGGTGCCGTACGGGAACTGCCGCGCATGCGCCAAGAACGCATGCGGAGGCCGGCCGAACATGAAGACCCCCGGCCCCTGCACCTGCCCGGCCCCCTGCCACGCCTGGGCCGCCGCTACCACCGACCTCCGCACCATCAACTCGGGAGCGTGGTCGCAGGCATGGCGCGACGCGGCAGCTGTGGCCTACCACCCCGGCGGCGCAGGCCTGACCGTCGTCGACCTCGACCACCCGGCCGCCATCGCCTGGGCAGTCCAGACCCTGCCGCGCACCCAGACCGTGGCCACCACGCGCGGACAGCACTGGATCTACCGGGGCACGATGCGCTCCGTGAACGGCGTCCGGGACGGGGTCGACATCAAGTCCGCGATGTCCTACGCCCGGTGGCTCGGGCCCGGCACCGGCATCAGCGCCACGCTGCCGGACGCCGCCCGCGCGCTGGCTGTGAAGGAGCCCTCCACGGCCGGAACGGCTCGGCAAGCCATCGCCGTGCCCGCACCGGCAGGAGGAGCGGAGTGCCCCCACCGCATGCCCGCCTACCTGAACCGCGGCATCGCGATGGCCGAGCAGCGCATCACCGAGGCCCGCAGCGCGATCCACACCACCGTCTATCGCACGTTCGTCGCCGTCCTGTCCGCCCACGGCCGCTGCGGCTGCCTCACCGAGGCTCACATCACGCGGCTGTTCGCCGCCGCGCAGGCCAGGGGCGAGACGCCCCGGCACTGCACCGACGCATGGACCAACGCCCGCACCAGGTTGGGACTGTGAGCATGTCCGACGACGAGAAGAACCCCGCCCGCAAGGTCATCGCCGACTACGCGCAGGCGCACTTCCGCTACTTCCGCACCGCAGACGGCACCGTCTACGCGCAGAAGAACGGCCACCCCGTCGCCCGCCCGATCCGCTCCCAGGGCACCACCGGCAGCCACCGCCAGGAACTCATGGTCGGCCTGTTCGACGACGGCCACGGCGTCTTCAACGGCACCGCCCTCAAGGAGGCATTGGACCTGATCGAAGCACTCGCGATGAAGCAGGAAGTGCAGCAAGTCCACATCCGCGTCGCTCCCGGATACGACGGGGCCACCTGGCTCGACCTGGGCCGCAACGACGGACAGTCCATCCGCATCCACCCCACCGGATGGGACATCATCACCCCCGACCCGGCCGAGGTGTGTTGGCGGCGCACCCAGCTCACCGGCGAGCTCCCGATGCCCGCCAAGGACACCGACGGCAAGGGCATCGACCTCTTGCTGCGACTGTGCAACTTCGCCACCGCCGCAACCGAATCCCTCGCCATCGCCTGGCTCATCGGCTGCCTCGGACCGTCCGTTCCCGTGCCCGCCCCCTTCCTCACCGGCCCCCAGGGCGCAGGCAAGTCCACCGGCGGCCGGATGCTCGTCCGCATCATCGAGGGCATGAGCGGCGACCTGCGCCGCGCCCCGAAGGACGAGGAGAACCTGACGGCGGCCGTCGCGGCCGGATGGGTCACCGCGCTCGACAACCTCTCCTACCTTTCCCCGGACCTCTCCGACGCGATGTGCTGCATCGTCACCGGGGCCGAGACCGTAAAGCGCGCCCTCTACACAGACGGCGACGTCGTCAGGGCCCGCTACCGCCGCCCCCTGCTCATGACCGGCATCGACGTCGGCGTCATCCGGCCCGACCTCGCCGAACGCCTCCTGCCGCTGCGCCTGGAGCGGCCCACCGTCCGGCGTACTGAGGCGGAACTGTGGGCGGAGTACGAGGAGATCCTGCCCGTCGTCCTCGGCTCGCTCCTCGACCTCACGGTCAAAGTCCGCGCCGCAGAGGCGGACATTCCCACCGACCTGCGCATGGCCGACTTCGCCCACCTGTGCGCGCAGCTCGACGCGGCAACCGGGTTCAACTCCCTCGACGCCTACCGCAGCAGCCTGGACGACCTCAACGACGACGTCATCGAAGGCGACCTGCTCGCACAGACCGTCCTGCAGTACGCCGCCGCCTTCGCCCCTGGCGCCGACGAACGGATGACGTCCACCGAGTGGCTCCACTGCCTCACGCGGCTCTACAGCGGCGAGGACTGTCGTTCTCTGCCCAAGGGGTGGCCCACCACGGGCAAGGTGCTCTCCGACCGCCTCAAGCGCCTACAGCCGACCCTCGCCGCCCGTGGCGTCCTCATCGACGCGGGCCGCACCAAAGAGGGCCGCTACCTCGAAATGACGATCCCGCCGAGCTCGCCTCCTCACGAACAGAACGCGCTGCTCTGACCGCCGCCGTGGCGGCCCAGGCACAAGCAAGAAGAGCACCACGCCCGGCCCATGGGGTGCTCCTCTTGCAGTTCGGCGGCTCGCCGCCGCCCGAAGGACGCGCCGCGAAGCGGCTCCTCCTTCACGCTTTGAGCCACACCGCACCACAACAGAAACCCCCCTCTCTTTTCCTAAGAGAAGAGATCCTGCGTCACCTACGTCACCAGAGGGTGAAAAACCACCCCTGACCTGCTGCTACAGGGGTGACGCAGACAGCCGAGGTCTGCGTCATCTTGCGTCACCTGCGTCACCGGCCTGCGTCACCGATGACGCAGTGGGTGACGCAGACCAAACCCCCACGTCACCCAAAGCCGCAGGCCAGGCGCCCAGATGACGCAGATGACGCGGTGACGCAGAAATCCCCAGCTCGGACACACACTGCCCCCAAAGACGTACTGCCGAGGAGGCACCCCCGGATGAGCACGGCGATCGCTGCCCCCGTCGACCGACTCCTCTACAAGCCCGAGGAGGCTGCCACGGCACTCTCACTCGGACGCTCCACCGTCTACGAGTTGATGGCCGAAGGCGCCCTGAAGTACATCAAGTTGGGCCGCACGCGCCGGATACGACGTGCTGATCTCGAAGCCTTCGTTGAAAGCCTCGCCGTTCTGCCCAACTGATCCGCACACCCCATGAGGCGCCCCGAGCACTCCGCTCGGGGCGCCTCCCGCATGGAGGAACCCATGAGCCCCCGCAAGCCCAACATGGAATCGTCCATCTACCTCGGCGCCGACGGCTGGTTTCACGGCCGCGTGACGATGGGCGTCAAGAACGACGGAAGCCCCGACCGCCGGCACCGCCGCGCCAAGACGGAGCCTGAGATCAAGCGCAAGGTCCGGGAGCTGGAGCGGCAGCGCGACCAGGGCAACGCGCCCGCCGCAGGCCGCAAGCCCACCATCGCGAAGTGGATGGAGACCTACCTGACCGACATCGCCAGCCTGAAGCTCAAGCCGCGGTCCCTGGACGACTACTGGTCGAAGACGCGCAACGACATCATTCCGGGAGTCGGCCAGCACCGCATCGACAAGCTCCGCCCGGAGCACCTGGAGCGCATGTACCGGGCGTTGCTCGACGCGGGCCGCGCCCCCTCGCACGTAGTGAAGGTGCACCGCATCCTGTCCCGCGCCCTGAAGATTGCCCACCGCCGCCGCATGATCAGTGAGAACGTCGCCACGCTCGTGGACCCGCCCAGCGTCGACGAGACCGAGGCGAACCCCTTCACGAAGGAGGAGGCGAAAGCGTTCCTCGAGGCGGCCTCGAAGCGGCCCACCTTCATGCGGTGGATCGTCGGTGTCGGCATGGGCTTCCGGCAAGGCGAGACGCTCGGCCTGCGGTGGGCGTACGTCGACCTGGAGGCGGAGCTGTTCCACCCCAAGTGGCAGCTACAGCGCCTCACCTGGCGGCACGGCTGCACCGACCCGCGCGCCTGCGGGAAGCGCCTCCACCGCTTCGAGCCGTGCCCTCCGGACTGCACCACACATAAGGGCTACAAGCGCGGCTGCCCCAAGCCCTGCACGAAGACGTGCTCGAAGCACGCGAGCGCTTGCCCCGAGCGCAAGGAGGGCGGCCTCGTCTTCACCCGCCCCAAGACCAAGAAGAGCCAGAACGCCGTACCAATCCCGCCCGTGTTCATCCCGTTCCTGCTCGATCACAAGGCACAGCAAGACGAGATGCGGACCGCAGCGGAGGAACTGTGGGAGGAGCACGACGTCGTGTTCTCGCGGCCCGATGGTCGCCCCCTCGACCCGCGCGCCGACTACGAGGAATTCAAGGAGCTCCTGAAGGAGGCCGGGATCGACGACCGCCGCCTGTACGACGGGAGCCGCCACACTGCCGGCACCATCCTGAACGAGCTGGGCGTCGACATGCCCACCATCATGGAGATCCTTCGCCACACTCAGATCAGCCAGACGAGGCGCTACGTGAAGGGCCGATCGCACCTGTCGAAGGACGCGATGCGGCGCATGGGAGAGTTCTTCGTTCCGCCGTCTGCGGGCCCCATGCCAGCCCCGGATTCTGGCCCTACTAAGACCAGAACCGAGACACCCGACACCTCCGCGGCCCGCTTCCGCCGCCGTCGCCGCATCCGCTGAACGAGAAAGCTCCAGGTCTGCAGGTTCTGACCTAGGCCCCCAAGCCGGGCCGCCTGCAGGTTTCGAAACGATGCCGACGCATTGCGAGGGAGTTCCGGACCAAGGCGGCCATCTGCGGGAACTCCAATCGCAGGATCTCCCACCCGCATCAATTCGTCTCGCCGCATCACCTGTGGTCACAGGGCTGCAGGCCTCACTCGTACTGAATGTGCACCGGAGGCTTCCTGCGGAAGCTGATGCCACGCCGTCTCCCACTGCGCCGTGGCGCAGTGGTCTCAAGCCACACAGGTCTGACAGGCAGCGTCGGCCTCAAAGCGTTCTGGCCTGCCGTGTCGGTCCCATATGACAGGATCTCGCCGTGAGTAGTGAGCAAGATGTGACCCAGAAGCCCCTACGCGTCGCGGGTCTCTTCGCGGGCGTGGGTGGCCTTGAGCTCGGCCTGAAGCGGGCCGGGCTGGAAACAGCCATGCTCTGCGAGGTGTGGACTCCCGCCCAGTCCGTTCTCACCAAGCAATTCCCTGATGTTCCGCTCATGCCGGACGTCCAGCATCTGAAGGCTCTCCCGGATGACGTAGACGTCGTCACCGCCGGTTTCCCCTGCCAGGACCTCTCGCAGGCCGGGCGGACAGCAGGCATCGGGGGCCAACAGTCCGGCCTCGTCTCCCACGTCTTCCGCCTCCTCAAGAAGCACCACCCGCGTTGGCTCGTACTTGAGAACGTGCGGAACATGCTGGTGCTCGACAAGGGCAAAGCGATGCTCCACCTCGTCGAGGAGCTCGAAGCCCTCGGCTACCGTTGGGCGTACCGGCTCGTCGACTCCCGCTTTACTGGGGTACCCCAGCGACGCCAACGCGTCCTCTTTGTGGCCAGCCTCACAGAAGACCCTCGTAATGTCCTCCTCGCTGAGGACGCTGGCGAGCCGGACGAGACCGGTCGGGCCAACAACGCTCACGGCTTCTATTGGACCGAGGGGCTCCGCGGCTTGGGCTGGGCGAAGGACGCAGTACCGACGGTTAAGGGCGGGTCGGGCCTGAGCATCCCGTCCCCACCGGGAATCTGGATTCCCGGCAACCCTGAAGGCCACCGAATCGTGACGCCGTCCATCACTGATGCCGAGCAGCTCCAGGGCTTCGAGAAGGATTGGACCCTGACCGAAGCAACAGCCGACAAGAAGAGCGGACGCGACCGTTGGAAGCTGGTCGGCAACGCGGTCACGGTCGGAGTATCGCAGTGGCTCGGCGAGCAACTGCTAAACCCCGGCGAGTACGACGAGTCCGAGTCCGACCTCATGTCGGACGCCGCTCGGTGGCCCACCGCGGCCTGGGGTGAAAAGGGCAAGCGCTACTTCTCCCATGTCGGCATGTGGCCCGAGCACCGTCCATACATACACCTGACGGATCTCGTCGAGCACGGCAAGCTCACCCCACTCAGCCATCGCGCAGCTGCTGGCTTCTACTCCCGTACGCAGAAGGCGAAGCTGAAGTTCGACGAAGACTTCCTCGTCGACATGAAGCAGCACGTCGAGCTGATGGACCCTGCCAACAAAGCTCCAGTCGTTGCCAGTAGCGAGGGGTAGGGTTCCCCCAGGGAGGGTGAGCCTTGGACGCGGTAGACATTCTGGTCAGGAGTTTGAGCAAGCCTGTAGACATCAAGGGCGAGCTCATGCAGTACCACCCACGGAGCGATCGACACTCAAGGATTGCCTGTTGGGGCATCATGTTCGACCTGCTACAGACCAGTGGATT
The DNA here is from genome assembly GCF_040682375.1 of Streptomyces sp. NPDC051214. Taxonomy (NCBI): domain Bacteria; kingdom Bacillati; phylum Actinomycetota; class Actinomycetes; order Kitasatosporales; family Streptomycetaceae; genus Streptomyces; species Streptomyces sp. NPDC051214. The sequence continues at coordinate 98,339 of NZ_JBFBAT010000015.1, read as the reverse complement.
GCTTCGCGATCACGTCGAGTCTGGGAAGGTCGCCTTCGGCATCAACCACCGAATGACCGACTATGTGAACCACAAGCACAAGGACTTGGACCTTGTGCTGTGCCGGCCAGGTACCGGCCCGAGGCCGAAGCGGAGGCCTTACACCCTCGAATCGCTGGCCCAGAAGAACGGTGTTGAACTTACCGCTGACCAACAGTCCCGCCTTATGTCACTCCCTATCCTCGCCGAGGCACCCGTCTCCAGCGTGCTCGTCGCGCTGGAGGCGAAGGCGTGCATGACGGAGCACGGAAAAGCAGGCCCTCGCCTCTACGACGAGCTCAACTCAAGCCATCAGATCGTTCATGGCTCTTCTAATCAGGCGCTCTCTGTTGGTTTTTGCATGGTGAACGCGGCGACGTCTTTCTACAGCCCTACCAACCGGCACAACGGCGGCGGCCCCAACGAGCACAACCAACCCCGCGCCGCAGAGAAGGCGATCGAAGCGGTGAGTCGGCTCCCTCGCCGGAGTGGCACCAACTCGGTGGGGTACGACGGGTTCGGGATAGTGGTGGTCGACATGCTCAACGACGGGGGGACGCCGGTTGACCTCGTCGCCTCAGCACCAGCCCCACAGCCTGGGGAGATCTTCCACTACGACTCCATGATCCATCGCGTGGCCCATGAGTACGACGCAGCTTTCAGGAGCATTTGAGACGTGACGACGGTAAGCAAGGCAACCGGCTTCACCACGTTCTCTGACGTTCTCGCAGCAGAACCCAGGCCAGATGCGACACAGCCCCAGGGAAAGCGGAACGCCTATGCAACGCGCTTCGCCAACCGTCTGGCGGTCCTCTTTGCCAACTCGCTTCGTGACACGTTCCCTGGGGTCCTCCCTCGCCCTGATGGCTCTGGCCAGGAATCCCGCGCCAGAACCGCGAAGGGGTTCAAGAAGCTGGACGTCAACTACTCAACTCCGGAGCTTGGGTTGGGGCTTGGAGTGTCACTGAAGCACATCGGATATCGCGACGCGGAAACCAAGCGCTACTCGAAGAATTTCACGCGGAACGACAACGAACTTCGTGCCGAAGCGATGGACTATCACGAGCGTCAGCCCTACGCAGTCATGATCGGGGTCCTGTTCCTGCCCTATGACGCTGCAGATGACTGCACAGGAGGGAAGCATCCATCATCCTTCGGAGCTGCAGTGAAGCACTTCAGGAACCGAGCCGGCCGGGACACAGTGGCCGCGCCGCCCGACCTCTTCGAAAAGTTCTATATAGCTCTGTATGAGCACTCCGGGGCGAATCTGGGCAAGCTGGACTTCTATGACGTAGATCGACCCAAACCTCCGTTCGGTAGGCGCCCGAAGGCCGACGAGGTGGTGGACTTCGAGCAGTTCGTCAGCGAGGTAATCAGGGTCTACGACGCCAGAAACGACCCGCCGTTCGAATGGGCCGTCGACGTATAGGCAGTCAGCCACAGCGCTTTTCCTGCGCCCCACGTCTTGCCACTCCGCAGCCCTTCTTAGAGCTGGCGCAGAGACGCTGATGTGCGTCTGCCACATTACGGAACGAGCTGAGCGTCGACATGCCCACGATCATGGAGATCCTTCGGCACACTCAGATCAGCCAGACGAGGCGCTACGTGAAGGGTCGATCGCACCTGTCGAAGGACGCGATGCGGCGCATGGGCGAGTTCTTCGTTCCGCCGTCTGCGGGCCCCACTGAGACCAGAACTGAGACCGCCGACACCCGCGCGGCGCGCGCCCAGCGCCGTCGCCGCATCCGTTAAAAGCAAAAGCCCCAGGTCACGGCGAGTGAGTCCTGGGGCTTCCACAGAGCCGCCTTCGGGATTCGAACCCGAGACCTACGCATTACGAGTGCGTTGCTCTGGCCATCTGAGCTAAGGCGGCGCACGCGTCCCGCACCTATGGTGCGATCAGCAGCGACGCCAAGTCTACACAGTTTCCGGGGGTGCTCCGCACACCCCCGGTGGGCGGACCGCTTGGGCCCGCATCAACCCTGTGAGCAGCGCTTTCCGTCGTCCGGGGCCTTGCCGTCCAGCAAGTAGGCGTTGATCGCCGAGTCCACGCACTTGCTGCCCCGGCCGTACGCCGTGTGGCCGTCGCCCTCGTAGGTGAGCAGCTTGCCGGAGGAGAGCTGGTCGGCCAGGGCCTCGGCCCAGCGGTAGGGGGTCGCCGGGTCGCGCGTGGTGCCGACCACGACGATCGGAGCGGCGCCCTCCGCCTTGATGCGGTGCGGCTCGCCCGTCGCCTTCACCGGCCAGTACGTGCAGTTCAGCGAGGCCCAGGCCAGGCCCTCGCCGAAGACCGGGGACGCCTTCTCGAAGTCCGGGAGCGACTTCTTCACGTCGGCGGCCGTCTTGAAGGCCGGGGGCAGGTCCAGGCAGTTCACGGCGGCGTTGGCGAACATGAGGTTCGCGTACGAACCGTCCGCGTCGCGCTCGTAGTAGCTGTCGGAGAGGGAGAGCAGGGGCGCGCCGTCCTTCTCCTTCATCGCGGCGGACAGCGCCGTGCGCAGTTGGGGCCAGGCGCCCTCGTCGTACATCGCCGCGATCACGCCGGTCGTGGCGAGCGCCTCGCCGAGTTCGCGGCCGTCGGAGTCGCCGGCGGGGAGCGGCACGCGGTCCAGTTCGTCGAAGAACGACTTGAGGCGCTTGCCCGCGTCCGTCCCGCCCTCCGTGCCCAGGGGGCAGTCCGACCGGCTCGCGCAGTCCTTCGCGAACGACGTGAACGCCGTCTCGAAGCCCGCCGTCTGGTCACGGTTCATGCGGCGCGCCGGCAGGGACGGGTCCATCGCGCCGTCCAGGACCAGGCGGCCGACGCGGTCAGGGTAGAGCCCGGCGTACGTCGCTCCCAGGAACGTGCCGTACGAGGCACCCACGTAGCTCAGCTTCTTGTCGCCGAGCGCCGCGCGCAGGATGTCCATGTCGCGGGCCGCCTCGACCGTGGAGACATGCGGCAGCACCTCGCCGGAGCGCTTCTCGCAGCCCGCCGCGAACTTCTTGAAGGAGTCCGACAGTTCGGCGGTCTCGCGCTCGTCGTCGGGGGTGACGTCCGTCTGCGTGTACGCGTCCATCTGCTTGCCGTCCAGGCAGGTGACGGGTTCACTGCGCGCCACACCGCGCGGGTCGACGGCGGCCATGTCGTACCGGGCGCGGACCTCCTCGGGGTAGCCGAGGGCCGCGTACGACTGGAGGTAGCCGATCGCCGAGCCGCCGGGGCCGCCCGGGTTGACCAGGAGCGAGCCGAGGCGTTTGCCGGGGCCCGTGGCCTTCTTCCGGGAGACGGCGAGCTTGATCTGCGGGCCGTCCGGCTTCGCGTAGTCGAGCGGCGCCCTCATCGTGGAGCACTCGAAGCCGGGGACGCCGCATGCGCGCCAGCTCAGCTTCTGGTCGTAGTACGGAGACAGCTCCTGCGGGGTGGCGCGGGGCAGCGCGGCCATGGACGCGTCCGCCGTCGAGCTCCCGGCCGAGCAGCCGGAGATGAGCAGTCCGGCGGCCAGGAACACGGTCGCGGGGGTGCGGAGTCCTCTGATGCGCATCAAGCGAGACTAACGCTACGCGTTGCCTACGTTACGCAATGTGCTCGTACGGGTGACCCGCCAACGGACTCCCTCAGCCCGCAGCGCCACGGCCACGGCCACGGCCACGGCCACGGCCACGGCCACGATCAACGTCGCGGCCTCGGTCACGGTCCCCGCCTAACCCGCCCGCAGCGCCACCGTCATCGCCTCCACCGCGAGCAGCGGCGCCACATTGCGGTCCAGTGCGGTGCGGCAGGCGCTGATCGCCTCGATGCGGCGCAGGGTGGACTCGGGGGACGTGCCGCGCGCCAGGCGCTCCAGCATGTCGAGCACCTCCGTGTTGGCCAGGGCCACGCGCGAGCCGAGCTGGAGGGTGAGCACGTCGCGGTAGACACCGGTCAGTTCGATGAGTGCGAGGTCGAGGCTGTCCCGCTGGGTGCGGGTCCTGCGGCGCTTCTGCCGGTCCTCGAGTTCCTTCACGACGCCCGCCGTGCCGCGCGGCATCCGGCCGCCCTTCTCCGCGCCGAGCGCCGCCTTCAGGTCGTCGGTCTCCTTGACGTCGACTTCCTCGGCGACCTGCTTCGCGTCGTCGCCCGCCGTGTCGATCAGTTCCTGCGCGGCCTTGAGACAGCCGCCGATGTCCTGCACCCGCATCGGGAGCTTGAGCACGGCGGCACGGCGCTCGCGGGCCCGCGGGTCGGTCGCGAGGCGGCGGGCGCGGCCGATGTGCCCCTGGGTGGCGCGCGCGGCGGCGGAGGCGACGTCCGGCTCGATGCCGTCACGCCGGATGAGTACGTCGGCGACGGCATCCACCGGAGGCGTACGCAGCGTCAGATGGCGGCAGCGGGAACGGATGGTGGGCAGCACGTCCTCCAGTGAGGGCGCGCAGAGCAGCCATACGGTGCGAGGGGCTGGCTCCTCCACGGCCTTCAACAGGACGTTGCCCGCGCCCTCGGTGAGGCGGTCGGCGTCCTCAAGGACGATGACCTGCCAGCGGCCTCCGGCGGGAGAGAGCTGGGCCCGCCTGACCAGTTCGCGGGTCTCCTTGACGCCGATGGACAGCAGGTCCGTACGCACCACTTCGACGTCGGCGTGCGTGCCGACCAGGCTCGTGTGGCACCCGTCGCAGAAGCCGCAGCCGGGGGCGCCGCCGAGCGCGCGGTCCGGGCTCGTGCACTGGAGCGCGGCGGCGAAGGCGCGGGCGGCGGTGGACCGCCCGGAGCCGGGCGGTCCGGTGAACAGCCAGGCGTGCGTCATCTTCGACGACTCGGGCCGCGGGGAGCCCGAGGCCACGGCGGTGACCAGCGTGTCGGCGTCCCGGGCGGCGGCGCCGAGCTGCTCACTCACCCGCTCCTGGCCCACCAGGTCGTCCCATACGGTCATCGGTCACCGCCTCCGCCCTGCACCTGCGTCGCGCCCCGCACTTCACGTCACGCTGTCGACTTCATTGTGGGGCACGCCACTGACAACGCGGCGCCACCGCGATGACGACGCGGTGCCGACGCGGTGCCGACGCGGTCCGCTCACCCGGCGAGGCTCAGCTCGCCTTGGCGAGGCTCAGCGCTTGTTCCGCCCCCGGCCGCCGCGGCCACCGTCGCGGCCGTCCTCGTCGTCGTCCCGGTCCCCCAGCAACTCGTCCGCCAGGGAGGGCAGATCGTCCAGCGGAGTCTCCTCCGCCCAGTCCGAGCGAGGCCGCTGGACGGGCTCCCCGTTCTCGTCGACCTGGGGCAGCTCACGGGTGCGGTCGTTGCCGCCCTCGGGGCGCTCGTCGCGGAAGTACCCCGGCGGCACCTTGTCCTCGCGTACGGGAGGCAGGACGGCCGTCTCGTCGGCGGCACCCGGAACCGGCGGCTGCGGCAGCACCTCGGTCTCGTCCGAGGCGCGGGCGTCGCGGGTGTCCTGCACCTGCGGCAGCACCGCGGTCTCGTCGGCCGCACCCGGCGCGGGGGCACCCGGAGCGGGGGCGGCCGGAGCGGGCGCACCGGGCTTCACGACGGGCGTGGGGATCGTCGTCTCGTTGTCCGGCACGGCATCCGAAGGGGCCGCAGCCGCGGACGAGGCGGAAGTCGCCTTCGGAGCAGGACCCGACTTCGGAGCAGGCCCAGACTTCGCAGCGGGACCCGCCTTCGGAGCCGCAGCGGGCTTCGGAGCCGGAGCCGCCTTGGGAGCCGGAGCCGCCGCGCTCGCCGCAGCCGCCGCAGCGGCCGCCGCCGAAGCCGCCGCGAGGCGTCGCGCCTCCTCGGCCCGCAGCAGGGCCTCTTCCGCCTTGCGCTGCTTCTCCAGGCGGCGCGCCTCGGCCTCGGCCCGGAGCCGCGCCTCTTCCTCGGCCTCCTGGCGCCGCCGCTCCTCCTCGGCCGCCCGCACCTTCTCCTCGGCGAGCAGGCGTGCCTGCTCCTCCTCGGCGCGGCGCTTCGCCTCCTCGGCGCGCTGCCTGGCCTCCTCGGCCTGGCGCTCGGCCTCGCGGCGCTGCGCCTCCTCCAGCTCGCGGCGCTTGCGCTCCTCCTCCTCGGCGCGGAGCTTGGCGAGCTGCTCCTGGCGCTCGCGCTCGACCCGCTCCTCCTCGGCCTTGCGCGCGGCTTCTTCCTCGGCCTTGCGCCGTGCCTCTTCCTCGGCCGCCTTACGGGCCTCTTCCTGTGCCTTCACCTCGGCCTCGGAGAGCGGCAGCATCAGGTCGAGCCGGTGCCTGGCGACGGTCGTGACCGCCTCCGGCTCCTGGGCGGCGTCGATCACCAGATAGCGCCCCGGGTCGGCGGCGGCGAGCGTCAGGAAACCGGACCGCACGCGCGCGTGGAACTCGGCCGGCTCCGACTCGAGGCGGTCGGGGGCCTCCGTGAACCGCTCGCGGGCCGCCTCCGGCGCCACGTCGAGCAGCACCGTCAGATGCGGCACGAGCCCGGCCGTCGCCCACCGCGAGATACGGGCGATCTCGGTCGGGGACAGATCACGGCCCGCGCCCTGGTAGGCCACGGACGAGTCGATGTAGCGGTCGGAGATGACGACCGCACCCCGCTCGAGGGCGGGACGTACGACCGTGTCGACGTGCTCGGCGCGGTCGGCGGCGTACAGAAGTGCCTCGGCGCGGTGCGAGAGACCGGCCGACGACACGTCGAGCAGGATCGACCGCAGTCGCTTGCCGACCGGGGTGGCCCCCGGCTCGCGTGTCACGACGACCTCGTGGCCCTTGGCCCGGATCCACTCGGCGAGCGCCTCGGCCTGCGTGGACTTGCCGGCGCCGTCGCCGCCCTCCAGGGCGATGAAGAAGCCCGTGGCGGCGATCCCCTGCTCGGGGTCGTCGCCGCCGCGCAGCGCGTCCCGCAGGTCGTGCCGCAACGGCACGCCCTGCCGGTCGTCGATCTTGGCGAGGACCAGCGCGGCCACCGGCAGGAGCATCGCGCCCACCAGCATCAGCGTGAAGGCGGCGCCTCCGTGGTCGAACACGAACTTGCCGTTGACGAAGCGGTGCGGCCCGATCGCCGCGGCGACCACGGGGGCGATGAGCGCGCCGAGCGCCACGAAGAGGCGTACGACCGCCTGGAGATGCTCCGTCGTGCGCGCCCTGCGGTAGTCCTCGACCTCCTGGTCGAGCAGTGCGTGCCCGGTGTGGGCGGCGATGCCCGCGGCAACCCCGGCGAGCGCCAGGAGCAGCAGCACGGTCGTCACGTCGGGCACGAGGCCTGCGGCGAGCAGGGCGACGCCGGCGAGGGCGATCGCGAGCGCGAGCAGCCTGCGGCGCGAGAGCGAGGGCAGCAGCGAGGGCGCCGTACGGATGCCGACGACGGTGCCGCCGGTCAGCGCGAGGACGATCAGGCCGTACGTGACGGGCCCGCCGTCCAGGTCCTTGGCGTGCAGCACGGCGACCGCGACGGAGGCCGCGACGGCCCCGGCGATGGCGGCGCAGGCGGCGACGAGCAGCGGGATGGCGCCGGTGCGGCCGCGGTCGGTGCCGCTGCCGGTGCGCGGCCTGCGCAGCCCTTCGAGCGGGCTACGCGCGCGTGGCGTCTGGGTGGCGGGAAGTTCGAGGAAGAAGACGATCGACAGCGAGGCCGCAAAGAGTCCGGCGGCGACGAACGAGGCGAGCCCCGCCTGGTGCGCCTCGAACCAGTCGAGCCCGGCGCCGAGGAGGTTCCCGATCAGCGTGACGGCGACGAGCGCGGCGGCCGCGATGGGCAGCGCCACGAAGCCCGTACGCAGCGACAGGCGCCGCAGTGCGTCCATGTGGTCCGGCAGCGGCCGCACCGTGGCGCCCTCCAGGGGCGGGGCGGGCAGCAGCGCGGGCGCCGCGCTCTCGCGGCAGACCGTCCAGAAGCGTTCGGAGACGCCGATCACGAAGGCGGTCACGAGCAGCATCGCGAGCGCGTTGTCCGGGGTCCAGTCGATCCACAGCGGCGCGACGATCAGGAGCGCGGCCCGCAGGCCGTCTGCGACGACCATCGTCCAGCGCCGGTCGAGCGGCCCGTCCGGTGACGTGAGGGAGCTCAGCGGCCCCAGAAGCACCGCTCCGAAGAGCAGCGTCGCGAGGACGCGTGCCCCGAAGACGGCGGTGACCGCGAAAGCGACCCCGCGATAACCGCCCCCGAACGCCCCTTCGGCGATGGCCGCTTGCAGAGCGAGCACCACCAGGACAAGCAGGGCGAGGGCATCGCCGACACCGCCGACCAGCTGGGCGCTCCAGAGCCGTTTCAGCTGCGGCACGCGCAGCAAGGCGCGGACAGCACGCTCTCGGGAATCTGCGACCAGGGCGTCGTCGGGGGCCGGGTTTCCGACCGTTGGCTGCTCGGCACGCGTCATCCGTCCAGCCTATCTGGACGGTGCGACACTCCGAAGGGGCGCCCGAACAAACGGACGCCCCTTCGGTTCACACCTTCACAACTCACTCATTCACAGCGCCGCACACAGGCACCGCGTCCGGTCGGCTACTCGGCGTCGGACGCCTTCGCGGCCGAAGCAGCGGTCTTCTTGGCGGCCGCCGTCTTCGTAGTGGTCTTCTTCGCGGCCGTCGTCTTCTTGGCGGCCGTTTTCTTCGCCGTCGAAGCAGCCGTCTTCTTGGCGGCGGTCTTCTTGGCCGGGGCCTTCTTCGCCGCCTTCTTGGCGGTCTTCTTGGCCGGACCCTTCGCCCGCTTCTCGGCGAGCAGTTCGTAGCCCCGCTCGGCGGTGATGTCCTCGACGCTGTCGGCGGCCCGCAGCGTCGCGTTGGTCTCGCCGTCCGTCACGTACGCCCCGAAGCGGCCGTCCTTGACGACGACGGGCTTCCCGCTGACCGGGTCCTCGCCGAGCTCCTTGAGCGGCGGCTTGGCGGCGGCCCGCCCGCGCTGCTTGGGCTGGGCGTAGATCGCGAGGGCCTCGTCCAACGTGATGTTGAAGAGCTGCTCCTCGGTCTCGATGGACCGCGAGTCCGTGCCCTTCTTCAGATACGGGCCGTAGCGGCCGTTCTGCGCGGTGATCTCCACGCCCTCGGCGTCCACCCCGACCACACGCGGCAGGGACATCAGCTTCAGGGCGTCCTCGAGCGTCACCGTGTCGAGCGACATGGACTTGAAGAGCGAGGCCGTCCGCGGCTTGACCGCGTTCTTGCCCGTCTTCGGAGTGCCCTCGGGGAGCACCTCGGTGACGTACGGGCCGTAGCGGCCGTCCTTGGCGATGATCTCGTGGCCCGACGTGGGGTCGGTGCCGAGCGCGAAGTCACCGCTCGGCTTGGCGAGCAGCTCCTCGGCGTACGCGACGGTCAGTTCGTCCGGCGGCAGGTCGTCGGGCACGTCGGCGCGCTGGTGGCCCTCCGCGTCCTTCTCGCCGCGCTCGATGTACGGGCCGTAGCGGCCGACGCGCAGCAGGATGCCGTCGCCGACGGGGAAGGAGGAGATCTCCCGGGCGTCGATCGCGCCCAGGTCGGTCACCAGTTCCTTGAGCCCGCCGAGGTGGTCACCGTCGCCGTTGCCCGCGCTGGAGGCGACACCGGAGTCGTCGCCCTCGCCGAAGTAGAACCGCCTCAGCCACGGCACGGCCTGCGCCTCGCCCCGCGCGATGCGGTCGAGGTCGTCCTCCATGCGTGCGGTGAAGTCGTAGTCGACGAGCCGCCCGAAGTGCTTCTCCAGGAGGTTGACCACGGCGAACGACAAGAAGGACGGCACGAGGGCCGTGCCCTTCTTGAAGACGTAACCGCGGTCGAGGATCGTGCCGAGGATCGACGCGTACGTCGACGGGCGGCCGATCTCGCGCTCTTCGAGCTCCTTGACCAGCGAGGCCTCGGTGTAGCGGGCCGGCGGCTTCGTCGCGTGCCCGTCGACGGTGATCTCGTCGGCGGTCAGCGCGTCGCCCTCGTTGACCTGCGGGAGCCTGCGCTCACGGTCGTCGAGCTCGGCGTTCGGGTCGTCCGCGCCCTCTACGTAGGCCTTCATGAAGCCGTGGAAGGTGATGGTCTTGCCGGACGCGCTGAACTCGGCGTCGCGGCCGTCGGCGGCCGTGCCACCGATCTTCACCGTGACGGAGTTTCCGATCGCGTCCTTCATCTGGGAGGCGACGGTCCGCTTCCAGATCAGTTCGTAGAGCCGGAACTGGTCGCCGGTCAGGCCGGTCTCGGCGGGCGTGCGGAAACGATCGCCCGAGGGTCGGATCGCCTCGTGCGCCTCCTGCGCGTTCTTGACCTTCCCGGCGTACGTACGGGGCTTGTCCGGCAGGTAGTCGCTGCCGTAGAGCTGCGTGACCTGCGCGCGGGCGGCGGTGATCGCCGTGTCGGACAGCGTCGTGGAGTCCGTACGCATGTAGGTGATGAAGCCGTTCTCGTACAGCTTCTGCGCCACCTGCATCGTGGCCTTCGCGCCGAAGCCGAGCTTGCGGCTGGCCTCCTGCTGCAGCGTCGTCGTGCGGAACGGCGCGTACGGAGAGCGGCGGTAGGGCTTGGACTCGACGGAGCGGACCGCGAACCTGGTGTTCTCCAGGGCCGCGGCGAGCGCGCGGGCGTTGGTCTCGTCCAGGTGCAGGGTGTCGGACTTGAGCTGTCCGACCGAGTTGAAGTCGCGGCCCTGGGCGATGCGCTTGCCGTCGACCGTGGTGAGGCGCGCGACGAGCTGCGAGGGGTCGGAGGCGTCACCGGTGCGGCCGGTACCGAAGGTACCCGTCAGGTCCCAGTACTCGGCGGAGCGGAAGGCGATGCGCTCGCGCTCACGCTCGACGACGAGGCGGGTCGCCACGGACTGGACACGGCCGGCCGACAGGCGCGGCATGACCTTCTTCCACAGGACCGGCGAGACCTCGTAGCCGTAGAGACGGTCGAGGATGCGGCGGGTCTCCTGGGCGTCGACCATGCGCTTGTTGAGCTCGCGCGGGTTGGCGACGGCGCCCTGGATCGCGGCCTTGGTGATCTCGTGGAAGACCATCCGCTTGACCGGGACCTTGGGCTTCAGGACCTCGAGGAGGTGCCACGCGATGGCTTCGCCCTCGCGGTCCTCATCGGTGGCGAGGAAGAGTTCGTCGGAGTCCTTCAGCAGGTCCTTGAGCTTCTTGACCTGCGCCTTCTTGTCGGAGTTGACGACATAGATGGGCTCGAAGTCGTTCTCGACGTCCACGCCGAGACGGCGCACCTCGCCGGTGTACTTGTCGGGTACCTCCGCGGCGCCGTTGGGGAGGTCGCGGATGTGCCCGACGCTCGCCTCGACTACGTAGCCGGGGCCGAGGTAACCCTTGATCGTCTTCGCCTTGGCAGGCGACTCGACGATGACGAGTCGGCGGCCGCCCTTTGCGGTCTCGCTGGTCGGGGACAACTTCGCTCTTCTCTCCGGTCGGTACTCGGTGGCCGTGCTGCGTGGCCTCGGGGCCGCGGTGCGTGGCCTCGCTCGGTGCGCTTGAGTTGCGCTGACGCTGCGGAGTGTGACGGTACATCCCGCCCCCGTGTCAAACGGGAAAAGCCCGCAACGGCCACTCGAACGGTAACCCGACTACCGCCATTCCTGCCGCCCGGAGTGGCGACCTGCCCTTTCACCACCGGCTTCACCACCGGCTCGGCACCGGCGCCGGGCCTACGGCCCGTACACGCCCCGCGGCCACCGACCGCTTCCGGTCAGAGACGAGTGAAACACCACACTCCGAGCACCAGTGCGCCCGAGCCGGCGAGCGCGGCGAGCGTCGCCGATGCGACGGGGTTCACACCGTCGGCGACGGGCGCGCGGTGTGCGACGCGTGCTCCGGTCCACAGCAGCAGTCCCGCTCCGAACAGCGCGAACACCGTGCCCGCGAAGATCGCTGGTCCACTCTCCATGTCTTTGCCTCCCCGTACTGAGTTCCCGGATCGGCAAACTGACACGCCCGGGAATCCGGGGCGCGAACCTCGGGTGAACGCAGGGCGCCCAGCCACGAACACCGGCCGTCGCCCGGCCCGACTCGACCGGAACCGATCGCCGCGGGGCTGGTTCGCACAGTCCACCTTCTCGATGTACGTCCGGCGGTCGCCGACGTCCATCCATCCCACCCACAACGCGGGACCCATGTCCGCGAAACGTACGAGACACGCCGTACGCGTCCCGCCAACGGCCCGGCGGCCCCGGATGCCGCGTGCGGGACGCCCACGAGCCGCCTACAGTTCGACCGGCTCCAGGAAGCCCTGCTCGACGAGGAGCCGGATCTGCGCGGGCGTGCGGTCGCGCAGCAATACGGGGTCCTCGCCCACCAGTTGCGCGATGGCGTCGAGGATCCGCCCGGCGCTCAGCGTGCCGTCGCACACACCGGCGAAGCCCGCGCCCACCGTGTCCACCTTGGTGGCCCGGCGCATCCCGCGGTGCTGGCGCAGCACGACGTGCTCGGGGTCCTCGGCGCCGGGCAGCCCGACCTGCTCCTGCACGACCTCGTCCGCGAGCTTGAAGTGCCCTGCGAGCAGCGCGGCGTCGTCGTGCGTCCGCAGGTAGTCCTGCCGCGCGAAGAACTCCCGCACCGTCTCGCCCAGCGGCTGCTCGACGGGGTGCGGCCACTCCTCCACGGTCACGGTCGGCTCGGCGGAACCGGCCCCTGCCGCGGACTTGCGCAGCGTGATCCACCCGAACCCGACCGCGCGTGTCTTGCGGGCGTCGAACTCGTCGAGCCACGCGTCGTACCGCGCCGCGTACTCCTCCGGGTCCGTGCGGTGGTCCCCGGCGTCGCGCAGCCACAGCTCGGCGTACTGCGTGACGTCCTGCACCTCACGCTGCACGATCCACGCGTCACATCCGCGCGGCACCCATGACCGGAGCCGCTCGGTCCACTCCTCGCCCTCCACGTGCTGCCAGTTGGCGAGGAAGTGCGCGTACCCCCCTTCGTTCAACCGCTCCCCTGCCTGCTGAACGAGCGACCGGCACAGATCGTCCCCGCCCATCCCGCCGTCGCGATAGGTGAGCCGCGCTCCGGGAGAGATCACGAACGGCGGATTGGACACGATCAGGTCGTACGTCTCCTCGCCCACGGGTTCGAAGAGGGAGCCCTCGCGCAGGTCCGCACCGGGAGCGCCGGACAGCGCGAGTGTGAGCCGCGTGATGTGCAGCGCACGGGGGTTGAGGTCGGTCGCCGTCACCCGTGTCGCGTGTTGCGCGGCGTGCAACGCCTGGATGCCGGAGCCGGTGCCGAGGTCAAGAGCGCTGGCCACGGGCGTACGCACGGTGAGCCCCGCGAGCGTCGTCGACGCCCCGCCGACTCCCAGGACGACGCCTTCGTCATGGCTGCCGATGCCACCGGCGCCGCCGACCGCGCAGCCCAGGTCCGAGACGATGAACCAGTCCTCGCCGCTCGGCCCGCCGTAGGGTCGCACGTCCACCGTCGCCTTCAGCGCGCCCTCACCGTCCGCCGCCGAGAGCCAACCGCTCTCCTGTAGAGGCCCGACCGGCAGAACGGCCGCCACGCGCGCGTGCGGCACGGAACGCTGCAGCAGGAAGAGCCGCACGAGCGTCTCCAGCGGCCCTTCGCCGCGGGTGGCCCGCAGCGCGGGCACGGTCTCGCTGCGGGCGAGCGCCGTGTAGGCAGGCGCCCCGAGCAGCTCCAGCAGCCCGTCAGCGGTGAAGTCGGCCTCCAGCAGGGCTTCCCGCAGCTGGGCGGAGACGTCGGCACGATCGGACGAGGGCAGGGGGGCGCTAGCGATACTCACCCCTTCATTGTGACCCGCTTCTGCCTCCGCACGCCGAGTCCGCCACTGCCGGGCACGGCTGAACGCGCCGCTGCCCCGGACGCCGGGGGATCTCTCCCAAGGCTCCGGGGCAGCAGGTCGTTGTAGGGGGCCCCTAGGCGGCAGAAGGCGTGGCGCTGGCCGACTTGCAGCTGTCCTGCTTGCTCATCGCCTTGCCCACCTCGCCCTCCTGCAACTTCTCCAGTGCTTCGTTGCCGCTCTTGCTCAGCTTGTCCAGCTCGCCCGCGACGCTCTTGAGCCCGTCCGCGAAGTCCGCCTGGTTCTTGGTGTCCAGGCCGTCGACCTTCTTCTTCAGGTCGCCGTACGACTTGGAGATGGCGTTCAGTTCCTTCACCGCGTCGTCGGTCTTCTTCTGGCCGCCGTCGACCGGCGGGGCGCCCGCGTCCTTCACCGCGGTGCCCATCGCCTTGTAGGCGTCGGACATGTCCTGGAACGCCTTGGAGTCGGTCTTCTGCACATCCTCCGGCGAGCTGTTGTCCGAGGTCTCCTTCTGGATCGCGGCGTTGGCGGCGGCGATCTTCTTCGACTGCGGCTGGACCGAGTCACAGACGTCCTTGGCCCAGGAGTCCAGCTTCTCGTTGCCGTCGTCGCTGCAGCCCGACAGCGCCAGTACCAGTACCGCACCGCCGGACAGTGCGGCTGCAAGCTTCTTGTTCACCGGATTGGTCCCTTCCATGGCTCTCGGCCCCGGAACTTACACGCCAACTGGGCTACAACCGCATGCCGGGGGTCCGGTACCACCCCTATTGAAGCCATTTGCACCAAGCGGAGAGCGCATGAGAAGGCTCACCAGAGAGCGCACGCCCCACACGAAAGGCGGACGCCGCGTCAAAACGCGCCGCCCGCCCCTGTGTTGGGCAGAGTCTGACCCGGTGTTACGAAACCACGGCCGGGTCAGGTGAGCTTTTTACCGGCTCCGTACCACCCTCCTCCTCGTCGCCCACGGCGATGCCCCGCCTCTTGGAGACGTACACCGCGCCGATGATGACGAGGATCGAGAGCACCGCGATCAGTGCCCGCATCCCTGCGCTCGCGTCGTCCCCGTAGCTGAACTGGACGACCGCGGGCGCGATGAGCAGCGCCACCAGGTTCATCACCTTCAGGAGCGGGTTGATCGCGGGTCCCGCGGTGTCCTTGAACGGGTCACCGACGGTGTCGCCGATCACCACCGCGGCATGGGCCTCACTGCCCTTGCCGCCGTGATGGCCGTCCTCGACGAGCTTCTTCGCGTTGTCCCAGGCACCGCCCGAGTTGGCGAGGAAGACCGCCATCAGCGTGCCGGTGCCGATCGCGCCCGCCAGGAACGAGCCGAGCGCGCCGACGCCGAGCGAGAAGCCGACCGCGATCGGCGTGAGCACGGCGAGCAGACCTGGCGTGGCCAGCTCGCGCAGCGCGTCCTTGGTGCAGATGTCGACGACGCGCCCGTACTCCGGTTCCTCGGAGTAGTCCATGATCCCGGGGCGCTCGCGGAACTGCCGCCGCACCTCGTAGACCACCGCTCCTGCCGACCTCGACACCGCGTTGATCGCAAGCCCCGAGAAGAGGAAGACGACCGCGGCGCCCAGGATCAGGCCGACCAGGTTGTTGGGCTGTGAGATGTCCATGACCAGGTTCATCGGAGCGCCGTCGCCCATTTTCTCGCCGACGTCCTTGGCCGCGCTCGCGATGGCGTCGCGATACGAGCCGAAGAGCGCCGAGGCCGCGAGGACGGCCGTGGCGATGGCGATGCCCTTGGTGATGGCCTTGGTGGTGTTGCCGACGGCGTCCAGGTCGGTGAGGACCTGCGCGCCGGCACCTTCGACGTCACCGGACATCTCGGCGATGCCCTGCGCGTTGTCGGAGACCGGACCGAAGGTGTCCATGGCGACGATCACGCCGACCGTGGTGAGCAGGCCGGTTCCGGCGAGCGCCACCGCGAACAGCGCGAGCATGATCGACGTACCGCCGAGCAGGAACGCACCGTAGACGCCGAGCCCGATCAGGAGCGCGGTGTAGACGGCCGATTCGAGCCCGATCGAGATGCCGGCCAGGACCACGGTGGCCGGTCCGGTGAGGGACGTCTTGCCGATGTCCTTCACCGGACGCCTGCTGGTCTCCGTGAAGTAGCCGGTGAGCTGCTGGATCAGCGCGGCCATGACGATGCCGATCGCGACGGCGACGACCGCGAGGACCCGCGGATCACCGTCATGACCGGCGATCGCCGCGTCCGTGACACCGTTCAGGTCGGAGTACGAGCCCGGCAGGTAGACGTAGACCGCAACGGCCACGAGCGCCAGCGAGATGAACGCGGAGATGAAGAACCCGCGGTTGATGGCGGTCATGCCGCTGCGGTCGGAGCGCCTTGGCGCCACCGCGAAGATCCCGATCATCGCCGTCACGACGCCGATCGCCGGAACGATCAGCGGGAAGGCGAGTCCGGAGTCGCCGAAGGCGACCTTGCCGAGGATCAGCGCGGCGACCAGGGTCACGGCGTACGACTCGAAGAGGTCGGCGGCCATGCCCGCGCAGTCGCCGACGTTGTCGCCCACGTTGTCGGCGATGGTCGCGGCATTCCTCGGGTCGTCCTCCGGAATGCCCTGCTCGACCTTGCCGACCAGGTCGGCGCCGACGTCGGCGGCCTTGGTGAAGATGCCGCCGCCGACACGCATGAACATCGCGATCAGCGCCGCCCCGAGGCCGAAGCCTTCCAGGACCTTCGGCGCGTCGGCCGCGTAGACGAGCACCACACAGGAGGCGCCGAGAAGACCGAGCCCCACCGTGAACATGCCGACAACGCCGCCCGTGCGGAAAGCGATCTTCATGGCCTTGTGTGAAACAGCGGTGAGATCCTTTTCGGGTTCTCCTTCCGCCGGAGTGGCCTCTCGGGCGGCTGCCGCCACACGAACATTGCTGCGTACGGCGAGCCACATGCCGATATAGCCGGTGGTCGCCGAGAACACCGCACCGATCAAGAAGAAGATCGATCGGCCGGCACGCTGATTCCAGTCGTCTGCGGGCAGCAGCATGAGCAGGAAGAACACCACGACGGCGAAAACACCGAGAGTGCGCAACTGCCTGCCTAGGTAGGCATTGGCGCCCTCCTGGATCGCCTTCGCGATCTTCTTCATGCTGTCGGTGCCCTCGTCGGCCGCGAGAACCTGGCGTACGAGCACCCAGGCGACCACGAGAGCCGCCACCGCGACGGCCGCGATGACCATCACGATGAGGCGGTTGTCGTCGGTCAGTACTGCGGCTGCGAAGGTTGAGGGATGGTCAAACTGATGAGGGGTAGAAAGCCCCGCCATTCGTCCTCCTTGACGCTGGGGCTGAGCTCAAGATGTGGACGGATTGTAGGGAGCTGAACCTGATCAAAACAGAGCGCCGCAAACGGAATTGGCGCGAGATTGCTTCCCAGCAAATGATCGCGACCACAGATTGACCCCGAAAGCGGTAATGCCCCAAAAGCGTTGACGGCGACCGCCAGTCCCGAGGCAATTGACCGGGGCAATGATCCAAAAAGAAAAAGGCCCTGCTCCCGGACGGGGAGCAAGACCTTGATGGGGCGATGTGGAGCCGAGGCCCGCCGGGCCGGAGCCCGGTTCAGGAGCCGACGCGGGGACGGCTCAGGGATTGGCTCAGACGAGGGGCACCGGGGCCGTCGGCCACGTCATCCGGATGAGACCGCCGCCCTCGCCGGCGGTGACCTCCACGTCGTCCACGAGCCCGCTGATGACGGCGAGACCCATCTCGTCCTCACCCTCGGCGTCCAGATCGTCGGCCGAACCGGACTCCGGACCGGATGTCCGGTCGCCGGGCGTCGCGTGGGGGGCCTCGTCGCCGACCTCGATGGAGAACTGCTTCTCGTCCTCGATCAGGGCCACCCGCACCGGCGCGGAGACGCCGCTGCTCTGGTGCAGCCCCACGGCGCGCGTGCAGGCCTCGCCGACGGCGAGCCTGACCTCGTCGAGGACCGCCTCGTCCACTCCGGCCCTGCGCGCGACCGCCGCCGCCACGAGCCGAGCGGTTCTGACGTGCTCGGGCAGCGCGCTGAAGCGGAGTTCAACGGTGGCCATGCATTCCCCCTCGGACATACGCGCGTGCTGTCAGGGGGCCGGGCCGAGGGCCCGGTCCCCTGCTGTACTGCCACTCCCGGGCCGCACAAGCAGGCGACCCGGGACATCCGGCTCTCAGTCGGTGGCCGCGACCGCTTCCTCGACCGAGGTGTGAATGGGGAACACCTTGGTCAGGCCGGTGATGCGGAAGATCTTCAAAATGCGTTCCTGGTTGCAGACCAGGCGCAGCGAGCCCTCATGGGCACGCACCCGCTTCAGGCCGCCGACCAGTACGCCGAGCCCGGTGGAGTCGAGGAAGTCCACGCCCTCCATGTCGACGACCAGGTGGAAACTGCCGTCGTTCACCAACTCGACCAACTGTTCGCGCAACTTGGGCGCGGTATAAACATCGATTTCGCCACCGACCTCGACGACCGTACGATCGCCGACGGTACGGGTCGACAGGGACAGGTCCACGGATCCTCCAGCACCTTGCTATCGAGCGGTCATCCCTCGGGACACCTCGGCAGAGCCCCCAGGACGGATCGCCAGCCGCGATGGCATTCAATCACTTACAGGCAGGCGTGCACGACGCCTTGGGACCATTGTCCATCCCGCCAGTGACACACTCGGTGCCGATGGCCAACTTTTCTCCGCCCGGAGGACCCGCCGCGGGCGCCCCGGTACGCACGTCTCCACGGACGGTCCTGGACCGGCTCACCGCGGGACCGAGCCGTGCTTCGCGCGTCACTCATACGGAGCACTTGCCCCCGCGCGAGGCCCGGTATGCAGTCTGGCCTGATCGCATTCGTTCCGAGGTCGTCGCCGCGGTGCAGTCGGCCGGGATCGAGCACCCCTGGGCCCACCAGGCACTCGCCGCCGAGCACGCCCTGGACGGCGAGTCGGTCATCGTCGCCACCGGCACCGCCTCGGGCAAGTCGCTGGCGTATCTCACGCCCGTGCTCTCGGCGCTCCTGGACGGCTCCGAGGCCCCCAACGGGCGTGGCGCGACCGCGCTGTACCTGGCCCCCACGAAGGCCCTGGCCGCCGACCAGCGCCGCGCCGTACGCGCGCTGGCGGAGCCCCTCGGCAACGCGATCCGCCCCGCCGTGTACGACGGCGACACCCCGGTCGAAGAACGCGAATGGGTACGTCAGTACGCCAACTACGTCCTGACCAACCCCGACATGCTGCACCGCGGGATACTCCCCTCCCACCCCCGCTGGTCCTCCTTCCTGCGCGCCCTGCGCTATGTCGTCATCGACGAGTGCCACACCTACCGCGGCGTCTTCGGCTCCCACGTCGCCCAGGTCCTGCGCCGCCTGCGCCGCCTCTGCGCCCGCTACGGCTCCGACCCCGTCTTCCTCCTCGCCTCCGCCACCTCCGCCGAGCCGGCCATCGCCGCGGAACGCCTCACCGGGCTTCCCGTGAAGGAGGTCGCCGACGACGCCTCGCCCCGCGGCGACCTCGTCTTCGCCCTGTGGGAACCGCCGCTCACCGAGCTCCACGGCGAGAAGGGCGCGCCTGTCCGCCGCACCGCCACCGCCGAGACCGCGGACCTGCTGACCGACCTGACCGTCCAGGGCGTCCGCTCGGTCGCCTTCGTACGGTCCCGGCGTGGCGCCGAGCTGATCTCGGTGATCGCCCAGGAACGCCTCTCCGAGGTCGACCGCTCCCTGGCCCGCCGCGTGGCCGCCTACCGGGGCGGATATCTCCCCGAGGAACGCCGCGCCCTGGAGCGAGCGCTGCACTCCGGGGAACTTCTCGGGCTCGCGGCCACCACCGCCCTCGAACTCGGTGTGGACGTCTCCGGTCTCGACGCCGTGATCATTTCCGGCTATCCGGGCACCCGCGCATCGCTCTGGCAGCAGGCGGGCCGTGCCGGACGCTCCGGGCAGGGCGCGCTGGCCGTCCTCGTCGCCCGCGACGACCCGCTGGACACGTATCTCGTCCACCATCCCGAGGCGCTGTTCCAGCAGCCGGTGGAGTCGACGGTCCTCGACCCCGACAATCCCTACGTCCTCGCGCCCCACCTCTGCGCGGCCGCCGCGGAGCTCCCGCTCACGGACGACGACCTGACCCTCTTCGGCCCGGCCACCGAGGACCTGCTCCCGCAGCTGGAGGCCGCGAAGCTGCTGCGCCGCCGGACGAAGGCCTGGCACTGGACCCGCAGGGAGCGGGCCGCCGACCTCACCGACATCCGCGGCGAGGGCGGGAGGCCCGTCCAGATCGTCGAGGAGGGCACGGGGCGGCTGCTTGGGACCGTCGACGCGTCCGCCGCGCACACCGCCGTCCACGAGGGCGCGGTCCACCTTCATCAGGGCCGTACGTATCTCGTGCGCCGTCTGGACCTGGAGGACTCGGCCGCCCTGGTGGAGGAGGCCAATCCGCCGTACTCCACGACCGCCCGCGACACCACGGCCATCTCGATCCTGGAGACGGACACCGAGATCCCCTGGGGTTCGGGCCGCCTCTGCTACGGCTCCGTGGAGGTCACCAACCAGGTCGTCTCCTTCCTGCGCCGCAAGCTGATCACCGGCGAGGTCCTCGGCGAGACCAAGCTGGACCTGCCGCCCCGCACGCTGCGCACCCGGGCGGTCTGGTGGACGGTCACGGAGGACCAGCTGGACGCCGCCCGGATCAATCCAGAGATCCTCGGCGGCGCCCTGCACGCCGCCGAACACGCCTCCATCGGCATGCTGCCGCTCTTCGCGACCTGTGACCGGTGGGACATCGGCGGCGTCTCCGTGCCGCTCCATCCGGACACGCTCCTGCCGACCGTCTTCGTGTACGACGGCCATCCCGGCGGCGCGGGCTTCGCCGAGCGGGCCTTCCACACGGCCCGTGAATGGCTGACGGCCACCCGTCAGGCCATCGCCTCCTGCGAGTGCGACGCCGGCTGCCCCTCCTGCATCCAGTCCCCGAAGTGCGGCAACGGCAACGACCCCCTGCACAAGCGCGGCGCGATCCGCCTCCTCACCACCCTCCTCAAGGACGCGCCCACGCCCTGAGGGGGAGGGGCCGCGTGCTGTCCGGCTCGGGTCTCGTTCCTGGCCGGGTCGTGGGGGCGCGGGCTCTGCCCTCGCCTCATGCCTGCGCTCAGCAAGCCCCACAAGCACACCTGGCCGCCCTCCGGCACCGCGTGACGGCCGTACCTCAGGCCGCCACCCAGTCGGCGCCACAGAGCCTGCTCCCGGCCTTGGCTCCGGCTCCACTACCGACTCCGTCTCCGGCTCCGGTGCCGACTCCGTCTCCGGCTCCGGAGCGCCCGGTCCCGCCGGGCCCGCACGGGATCTGACCTCCGTCACGAACGTGCCGAGGCTCGTCGTCGCCGTGACATCCGCGATCTCGCCGTGCACCGCGCACCGCACGAGGCTCGCCCCTTGGGCCTCGGCCACCCGACCGGCCGTGGCACACGCACCCGAACGCCCCTCCATCCAGTGGTCCGCGGCAGCCAGTGCCGCCAAGTCGGCCGCGGCGCCGGCTCGATGGCGGGCGACGATCACCTGCCCCATCGCGAGGACCGCGCCGCAGACCACGCACAGCACGGCCATCACGACGACGACCCACACCGTGGCGGCTCCCCGGTCCGAGCCCTTCCCGGCAGCCCGCCCCCCGGCCCGCCCTCTCACGCGCCCACCTCCGCCGTCTCCTGCGCCGTCTCCTCCGCCAACGCCACCGCCTCCGACCGCAGGCGCAGCCCGAGCCTCAGCGCCCCGGGCCCCGGCGAGTCCGCGACGACCTCCACCCGCACCAGGTCGCCGTCACGCCGCACGGCCACCGCCGCGCCCCGTGGCGCCGCCTGCCGCGCCGCGGCCACGGCCGCGCTCTCGGGGTCTTGGCGGGCCATCGCCCGCGCCCCTGCCCGCGCCGCGTCCACGCACTGGATCTGCGCGGACGCGGTCAGCAACGCCCAGACCAGCGCCATCGTGAACAGCACGAGCGTGGGCAGCACCACGGCCGCCTCAGCCGTCACGAAGCCTCGGTCACCGCCGCGGCCCCGGCAGCCCCGCGCCCGCTCAGAACTGGACATCGAGCGCCTTCTCCACGACCGCCTGCAACGCCGCCCTGACCTGCCCGCTCGTCACCACCTTGTAGAGCAGTCCGGCGAACCCCACCGCCGCGATGAGCCCCATCGCGTACTCCGAGGTGACCATCCCCGCGTCCCCTCGCACCCCGCGCGACCGAGCCTTCGACGCCCGCGCACACAGCTGTCCCCACATCGCAACCCCCGTGAAATTTCCGTACGTTCCGTCAACGCGTTCTGTTGACGCGTTCTGTCATCACGACTTCGATCGATCGAGCTGCTCAGACGCCGCTCAACAACCCACCCGCCAGGCCGATCAGCACGGGCAGCACCCCCACCGCGATGAACGCGGGCAAGAAGCACAGCCCCACCGGCGCCGTCATCAGCACCCCGGCCCTGCGCGCCGCAGCAGTCGCCGCGCGGCTCCGATCCGCCCTGCAGTCCGCGGCGAGGCGCGCCACCCGCTCGGCCGCCGGAGCCCCGGAGTCCCCCGCCCGCTCCAACAGACGGGCCAGCGCCGCCGCGCCCGGTATCGCGCTCAACCCCCGCCAGGCATCGCCTGGTTCGCCGCCGAGCCGTACCTCCGCCGCGCCCTGCGCCAGCCGTTCCCCGACCGGCCCCTTCAGCGCGTCACCGACAGCCTGAGCGGCCACGACAGGCCCCGCGCCGGCGGCGACGCAGGCCGCCAACAGGTCCGCTGCGAGCGGCAGTTGCCGAGCGGCCTCCGCCGCGTCGAGTTCAGCGTCGCGGGCCCCTCGCCCCCGCAACCAACGCCACACCCCGTACCCGCCACCGGCCCCCGCCAGAATCCCCGCGACACCGCCCACCAGCACGAACCCGGCGCTCACCGCCCCGGCCACCGCCAGCCACCCCCGCACCGCACCCCGCCACCGGAACCAATGCCTCCGCCGGTCCCGACCCCCCGGCAGCCGCTCCACCCCGCCGAGCACGACCCTCGTACGCCCCCGAGCCACCCGCTCACGCCGCGCGGCAAGTGCAGCCGACATCAGCCACAGCACGGCCGCCGCACCCCACACGGCCACCCCCAGCCTGTGGACAACAACAAGGCTCATCGCTCCTCCGCTCCTCGTACGATCCGCATCGCCCACCACACGCCGGCCCCTTCCAACGCCCCGCCCACCGCCAGGCATCCGATCCCCGCCCCGGTGTGCAGCAGCACCCGCAGCGGCTCCGCACCCAGCGCGCTCCCCATCAGCAGCCCGAGGACCGGCAGCCCCGCGAGCATCACCGCAGTCGACCGAGCTCCCGCCAACTGGGCCCGGAGGTCAGCGCGTTGGTCGCGCTCCACGCGCAGCGCGCCCTCCAGCCGTTCGAGCCCCGCCGCGAGCCCGGCGCCACGGTCCACCGCCACCCGCCAGCACGCCGCGAGCCCCACAAGCCCCCGCGCCCCCGGCTCCCGGGCCGCGTCCTCCAGCGCCCCCGGCACATCACCGCCGAACCGCGCCGCCGCAAGCACCCCGGCCCGCGCTTCACCGAGCCCGGCACCGGTCCCGGCCGCCGCCGTGCGCAACGCCTCCCCCGGTTGCCTCCCGGCCCGCACCTCGCCCGCGAGCGCCCCGCACAGCGCGATCACTTCGGTGGCCCGGCGCTCCTCTTCGAGCCGTGCGTCCCGGCCTCGCCGTACGCGCCGTATCAGCGGCACCCCGGCCGCTCCCAGGGCCAGCGGAAGCACGGACTCCCCGAGCAGCCCGAGGGCCACCCCTCCCGCCAGCGCCCACCACTCGTACCGCAACCTGCCGCCGACGCGGGCCCTTGCCCGCTGCCATACCGAAGGCCCCGCCGAGACCTCACCCCCGAGCACCGCCCGCGTCCGCCGCCGCTCACGGTCCCGCCCGACCCACAGCCAGGCCGAACCTCCCGCGCACACAGCAGCCGCCAAGCCCATCGCGCTCACGGCCTCTCACCCCCACCACCGCTCTCCAGAAGCGACTGCAGCCGCTCCCAGCCCCGCTCCCGTACGAACTCCTTCTCGCCCCACCGCAGCGCCGGCACCGTCACCACGAGGCCGGAGGGATTTCGTTCCAGGACATGCACCTCGGCGATCCGCCGTCGGCCTGCCCGGTCCCGTACGAGATGGATGACCACGGACAGCGCGGCCGCCATCTGGCTGTGCAGCGCCACCCGATCGAGCCCCGCAGCCGTCCCCAGCGCCTCCAGGCGGGCGGGCACGTCCCCCGCAGCGTTGGCGTGGACCGTGCCGCAGCCGCCCTCATGCCCGGTGTTCAGGGCGGCCAGCAGATGGACCACCTCCGCGCCCCGCACCTCGCCGACGACCAGCCGGTCGGGGCGCATCCGCAACGCCTGCCGCACCAGGTCGTCGAGGCCCACCTGGCCGGCCCCCTCCTGGTTCGCGGGCCTGGATTCCAGGCGCACCACATGCGGGTGGTCGGGGCGCAGCTCCGCCGAATCCTCGGCGAGCACGATCCGCTCGCCCGGCCCGACGAGACCGAGAAGGGCGCTGAGGAGCGTCGTCTTGCCCGACCCCGTACCGCCGCTGATCACGTACGAGAGCCGGGCGTCGATCAGTGCCCGCAGTACCCGGTCCCCACCCGGCGGCACCGTCCCCGCCGCGGTCAGTTCCGCGAGGGTGAAGGCCCGGGGGCGTACGACACGCAAGGAGAGGCACGTCGATCCGACGGCGACCGGGGGCAGCACCGCATGGAGGCGGGTGCCGTCGGGGAGCCGTGCGTCCACCCAGGGCCTGGCGTCGTCGAGGCGCCGCCCCGCGACGGCCGCGAGCCGCTGTGCGAGCCGCCGCACGGCCGTCGCGTCCTCGAAGGACACCCCGGTCAGCTCCAGGCCGCCGCCGCGGTCCACCCACACCCGGTCGGGCGCGGACACCAGCACATCGGTCACCGAGTCGTCCGCGAGCAACGCCTCCAGAGGCCCGGCGCCCACCAGCTCGGACCGCAGCCGCGCAGCCGTCCCGAGGATTTCCGCGTCGCCGAGCACCCTGCCCTGGGCCCGCAGCGCCTCGGCGACGCGGGCCGGGGTCGGCTCCGTGCCGTTCTCCGCGAGCCACTGGCGCACCCCGTCCAGCATCCGGGCCCCCACGACGGCGCTCATGAGCCACCCCCGGTGGCGTCCACCGGAACCCGGTCCCAGAAGGCGGTGCAGAACCGGGCGAGCGGGCCCCGCGCGACGCCTCCGGGCGGCATGCCCCCGGCCTGCGCGGCCAACAGGTCCGCTTCCCTCGGCACTTCGCCGACGAGGGGCAGCCCGAGCAGCCGCGCGACCTCTTCGGCGTCGAACTCCCCGGGACCGCCGTGTCCACCGAGTCCGCCGCCTCCCCCGCGACCGGCGCCTCCCCTGCCGACCACCACCCGCAGGTCCCGCAGCACCATCCCCACCGCCGAGGCGACCCGCCGGGCGCCCGCGACCGCGCGCAGTTCCGCGGGCACCACCAGGAGCCCGAGATCCACCTGGGCCAGCGCCTCGGCCACTCCTTCGTCCACGCGGCGCGGCAGGTCCACGACCACCACCCCGCCCCGCCTGCGGGCCGCGGCGACCACCGCCCGCATGGCTTCGGGTGCGATGACCACCGTGTCGCCCCGATCCCAGCTCAGGACCCGCAGGGAATGCAGCTCGGGCAGCGACTCCTCGAGCGCGCCCCCGCCGACCCGGCCCCTGGACTGCGCGAAGGCGGGCCAGCGCAGTCCGTCGGCCGCCTCGCCGCCCAGCAGTACGTCGAGCCCGCCGCCGAGCGGGTCGGCGTCCACAAGCATCGTGCGCCGCCCCGCGCGGGCCGCCGTGACGGCGAGCGCGCACGCCAGCGTCGAGGCGCCGGCGCCTCCGCTCCCGCCGATCACCCCCACCGTGAGCGCGGGCCGCCCCACTCCTTCGGCGACATCGGCGATGCGGTCCACCAGCCAGCGCTCGCCGTCGGGCAGGACCAGGACGTGGTCGGCCCCGATCTGCACCGCGCGCTGCCAGACCCCGGAGTCGTCCTGGTCCCGGCCGACCAGGACGACCCCGCGCCTGCGCGCGGCGCCTCGCACCCGGTCCACCGCGTCGTCCCCGACGAGGATCAGCGGCGCCGCGTCCCAGCCGCCTCTGCGCTCCGGCACGCCGTGCTGCACCTCGGGGCGCGCACCGGCCGCGGCACACAGCCGCAGCAGGTCGTCCAGCAGGTCCACGTCTTCCGTGACGATCAGCGGTCCGCCCTGTCGTCCGTCGTTCGACGGCGACATGTCACGTGTAATCACTCCGGCCACGATCTCCAGCCCCCTCTCACTGCAAGCCCGTTGAATGCCGCGTTCCACATGAGCGATGAGTCGGCCAAAGCAATCCGGCCATGAACTTCGCGTGCAGAAGCGGCGGAATCAGCGTGCAGCTGTCCTGGATAACGTGTGGATCTTGGTCAATAACTGTGGACAAGGCGAGGGCTGTGAATATCCCCATCACCCATACCGGTGACATCTCGAAGACTTCCGCAGAGCAGCCTGACGACTACACACCGTGACGGATCTTGGACATGCGAAAGATCGCCCAAAACGGCCGTCAGACGGCGTCGGGCGATCAGATAGGGGTCGAACGGGGCCCGGAAAACCCATCCGGACATGCGACGACCCCCGCCGGGGGGGAGAGCGGGGGTCGTCCCCACGGTCCGACTCGGGGGGGGAGGAGCCAGACCGGGTTAGCACGGTCGCGAACGATCCGTGACTTCCATGGTGTACCCGAGAGCCTTCTCAGGCAAACCCACGCGCCTCACCTTACGCCGAATGGTGGGCGCCTATGCTCGGCCTCGTGGAAAACCACTCCTTGCCTCGCACAGCTGCCTTCTTTGACCTGGACAAGACGGTCATTGCGAAGTCGAGCACACTCACCTTCAGCAAGTCGTTCTACCAAGGCGGCCTGATCAACCGCAGGGCGGTTCTGCGCACCGCATATGCACAGTTCGTCTTCCTCGCCGGCGGAGCCGACCACGACCAGATGGAGCGGATGCGCGAGTATCTCTCCGCGCTGTGCCGTGGATGGAACGTGCAGCAGGTCAAGGAAATCGTCGCCGAGACGCTGCACGACCTGATCGACCCGATCATCTACGACGAGGCCGCGTCCCTCATCGAGGAGCACCACACCGCAGGCCGGGACGTCGTCATCGTCTCCACGTCGGGCGCCGAGGTCGTCGAGCCGATCGGTGAACTGCTCGGCGCGGACCGGGTGGTGGCGACCCGGATGGTGGTCGGTGACGACGGCTGCTTCACGGGCGAGGTGGAGTACTACGCCTATGGCCCCACCAAGGCGGCCGCCATCAAGGAACTCGCGGAATCCGAGGGGTACGACCTCGACCGCTGCCACGCCTACAGCGACTCCGCGACCGATGTCCCCATGCTCGAATCCGTGGGGTATCCGCACGCGGTCAACCCCGATCGGGCCCTTCGCCGCGAGGCTCTCGCGCGCGGGTGGCCGATTCTCGACTTCCACCGCCCGGTCCGGCTCAAGGAGCGGCGCCAGAAGCCGTCCCGGCCCGCGCTCGTCGCGGTGGCGGCCGTGGGCGCCGCGGCGGCCACCGCGGGTCTCGTGTGGTTCGTGAGCCGTCGCCGGACGTCACGCGCCCGATTCGCCCTTGTTTGAACCTAAAAGTAAAGAAGTAGTGCCAGGACTTCCGCTTACCCCAGGACAGGAGTACAAAGGAGTCAACGGCCCGCGAGACCAAGGACATCCGAGAGGATTACCTTTAAACGCAACCAAGGCCCCACGGACCGAAGCATGGACACCGAGCACCCACGCGACGTCGACCCGTCGATTACGGGCCAGCCGCACCAGGTGACGGGCAAAGTCCCGACCTGATGGGCAACCTTCGAGGACGCTTGGTAACCCGGTGAACATGCCAGCGGCGGTACGAGAAGTTTCGTACCGCCGCATCCCTGTGCAGGGCGCCGAATCCCCGCGTGAAGCCTTCTACGCGGCCCCGCGCTGCATCGCCTCGCAGACCGCCGTCGACTCCCTGGCCCCCAGTTCGACCGCACGCCCGCAGTGGGCGATCCAGGCCGCCATCCCCTCGGGGGTCCCGGACGCGTAGCCGTCGAGCGCTCCCACGTAGGCCGCGCGTCCCTGTTCCGCGTGCCCTGCCTCCGCGGGGCAGACGGACTTCGGGTCGAGGCCGCTGCCCACCAGGACGATGCGCTCGGCCGCCCGCGCGACCAGGCCGTTGTGCGAGCCGAAGGGCCGCAGGCTGAGCAGTTCGCCGTGCACCACGGCCGCCGTCACGAGGGCCGGCGCGGAGCCGCCCGCGATGATCAACTGCGAAAGACCCTCAAGGCGCCCCGCCACCTCGTCGGAGTCCGGCACGGCCAGCTCGACCAGCGGCTCGTCGACCGGCTCGCCCGCCAGGCGCGGACGCCCCGCCGCCTCGTCGTTCTCGGCGGCGGCCACCAGGTGGAGGCGCGCGAGAACCCGGAGCGGCGACTGCCGCCAGATGGACAGGAGTTGACCGGCTTCCGCGGTCAGCCGCAGGGCCGCGCCGACCGTGCGGGCCTCGTCGTCGCCGCTGAAGTCGCTGCGGCGGCGTACTTCTTCGAGTGCCCAGTCGGCACCGGAGAGGGCCGCCGAGCCGCGTGCGCCGCGCAGCGCCGCCTCGGAGGTGACCTCATTGCTGCGGCGCCGCATGATCCGGTGCCCGTAGACCCGGTCCACGGCCTTGCGCACGGAGTCCACGGAGTCGGCCACGCCGGGCAGTGCGCCCAGGGCCGCGAGCGGATCGGCTGTCGTACTCATGAGTACGACCCTACGCACCCCGGGCGCCCGCCCCACGAAGGAGTGGTCTTCTTCACGCCGCATCGATACGGCACGTGATCGTCCGGCTACCCTTGGTGAACATGAAGATCGCTTTCGTAGGGAAGGGCGGCAGCGGCAAGACCACGCTGTCCTCGCTCTTCATCCGCCACCTCGCCGCCACCGGAGCACCGGTCCTCGCGGTGGACGCCGACATCAACCAGCACCTGGGCCCCGCGCTCGGACTCGACGAGGCCGAGGCCGCCGCCCTGCCCGCCATGGGCGCGCGCCTCCCCCTGATCAAGGACTACCTGCGGGGCTCCAACCCGCGGATCGCCTCCGCCGACACGATGATCAAGACGACACCGCCCGGCGAGGGCTCGCGCATCCTGCGGGTGCGCGAGGACAACCCCGTGTACGACGCCTGTGCGCGGCCGGTGGAACTCGACGACGCAGCCGTGCGTTTGATGGTCACAGGGCCGTTCACCGAAGCCGACCTCGGTGTCGCCTGCTACCACTCCAAGACGGGGGCGGTGGAGCTGCTCCTGAACCACCTGGTCGACGGCCGCGACGAGTACGCGGTCGTGGACATGACCGCCGGTTCGGACTCCTTCGCCTCCGCCATGTTCACCCGCTTCGACATGACGTTCCTGGTGGCCGAGCCGACCCGGAAGGGGGTCTCCGTCTATCGCCAGTACAAGGAATACGCACGGGACTTTGGCGTCGACCTCAAGGTCGTCGGCAACAAGGTGCAGGGCCAGGACGACATCGACTTCCTGCGCGAGCAGGTCGGCGACGACCTCCTGGTGACGGTCGGGCACTCGGACTGGGTGCGCGCCATGGAGAAGGGCCGCCCGCCCCGGTTCGAGTTCCTGGAGGGCGACAACCGCCGTTCCCTGCAAGCACTTCAGAGCGCCGTCGACACCTCGTACGACCGCAGGGACTGGGACCGCTACACCCGTCAGATGGTCCACTTCCACCTGAAGAACGCGCAGAGCTGGGGCAACGAACGGACGGGTGCCGACCTGGCTGCCCAGGTCGACCCCGACTTCGTCCTGCGTGAGCGCACCGTCGCCACGGCCTGAACCAGACCAGGGGCGCTGCGGCGAAGGGCTACGGCTTGGCTGCCGGAGCGCCCGGTACGCCCTTCGGGGCCGGCGCGGGCCGTGCGGAGAGGAAGGACTTCCAGCCCTCCTTCGGCGCCTTGCCGACCGGGAGCTTGGTCAGGCGCTGAACGGTCTGCGGGTCCTGGGCGTCGAGCCAGTCGGCGAGTTGACGGAAGGAGACACAGCGCACGTCGGGCTTGGTGCAGACCGTCTCGATCGTCTCCTCGATGGCGCGCATGTACGTGCCGCCGTTCCAGGACTCGAAGTGGTTGCCGATGATCAGCGGGGCACGGTTGCCCTTGTAGGCGCGGTCGAAGCCCTCCAGCAGCCCGTCACGCATCTGGTCACCCCAGTACTCGTGCTTGCTGGGGTCGCCCTGTGACGTCGTGCCCGACTGGTTCACCATGAAGTTGTAGTCCATGGTCAGCGTCTCGAACTTGCGGCCGGGCACGGGGACCAGCTGCATCGACAGGTCCCAGAGGCCTTCCTTCTTCTTGGGCCAGACCTGGTTGTTGACGCCGCTGGTGTCGTAGCGGAAGCCCAGGTCGCGGGCGGCCCGCATGAAGTTCTTCTGGCCTTCGAGGCAGGGTGTGCGGGCTCCGATGAGTTCCTTGTCGTAGTCGAAGGGCAGCGGCTGCGCCTTCTTCATGCCCGTGTTCGTCTTCCAGGCCTTCACGAATGACTTGGCCTGGTTGATCTCGCTCTTCCAGTCCTCGACCGACCACTCGCCCACACCGCGGCCCGCGCCGCAGAAGTGGCCGTTGAAGTGGGTGCCGACCTCGTTGCCCTCGAACCAGGCGCCGCGGAGCTGTTCCACGGTGTCCTTGATTCCCTTGCGGTCGTTGAAGCCGATGTCCGAGCTGCCGGACTGGTGTTGCGGCGGGTCGTAGAGCTTCCGCTTCGCCTCGGGGAGCATGTACACGCCGCTGAGGAAGTACGTCATCGTGGCGTCGTTGCGCTTGGCCACCTTGCGGAAGTGCGAGAAGAGCTTCTGGCTGTCCTCGCCTGCGCCGTCCCAGGAGAAGACCACGAACTGGGGCGGCTTCTTGCCGGGTCTCAGCCGGGCGGGCTCGGGCAGGTGCGGCTGACGGCCGGTGAAGGCAGTGGAGCCGTCACCGATCATGCGGACCGCGCTCTTGGGGGCCGGGGCGGGAGATGCCTTCTTGGCGCCCGCGGCGCCTGACTTGGTGCCGGTGTCGCCGCTGGAGCAGCCGGCCAGTACCGCGACGCATGCCACGAGGGCGGTGGAGCCCGCGGCGATCCGCTGGATCCTCTGGGTGGCGGCCATCTTCCGCCCACCTTCTTCCTTCGAGTCGGCTTCGAATGGGGCACGGCTGCAGGGGACTGCAGGGAGCCCACGGGGGCACTGCAGGGGTCACCACCGGGACGCGATTAGTCCGTAATTGCCCGGTAATGAACCACAGCGCCGCCAACGTCGCACGGGGTCATGAGCCGCGTGGTGCGACAAGCCGACAAAATGCTTTATTCACCCTTCGGAGTGATCTAGTGCCCCATTTGCCCCGCTTGTCTATCCCTAGCCTTTACTCTCCATTACGATTCGTTTACCGAGAGTTGAGAAATCCCGCCGCTGCAACGCCGTGACCCACGGCCGCGACCCCGCCCACCGGAGACCTCCGGAGGGCCCCCTGTCCCGCGACCGCGCTGCCCCGGAGGAGACGGGAAACATGTCTGCCTGCGTCCCCGCCCACGCCACCGACTCGGCCCACGCCTCACGCGACCACGAGCCCCACGCTCCGCCGCCCGGCAAGTTCCGCAAAGGCCGTAAGTTCCGCATCGCCGGCGCCGACGTCTCCGCGTCGATCGCCGTCTTCCTGATCGCCCTTCCCCTGTCCCTCGGCATCGCGCTCGCCACCGGGGCGCCGCTCCAGGCGGGCCTCGTCGCCGCCGCCGTCGGCGGCCTCGTCGCCGGTTGGGTCGGCGGATCGCCGCTGCAGGTCAGCGGGCCCGCCGCAGGGCTCACGGTCGTCACCGCCGACCTCATCCACCAGTACGGCTGGCGGACCACCTGCGCCATCACCGTGCTCGCCGGGCTCTGCCAACTCGCCCTCGGCTGCCTGCACGTGGCCCGCACGGCGCTCGCCGTCAGCCCGGCCGTCGTGCACGGCATGCTGGCCGGCATCGGTGTCACCATCGCCGTCGCCCAGCTGCACATCGTGCTCGGCGGCACCCCGCAGAGCTCCGTGCTCGACAACCTCCGTGGTCTGCCTGCCCAGTTGGCCGACGTGCAGCCGGCGGCGCTGTCCATCAGCCTGCTGACCCTGGCGTTGCTGCTGCTCTGGCCGCGGATCCCCGGGCGTACGGGCAGAGCCCTGCGCGTCGTGCCCGCTCCCCTGGTCTCCGTTGCCGCCGCCACGGCCGTCTCCGTGGTTGCCGGGCTGAGCGTGGCCAAGGTCGATCTGCCGTCCTGGCGCAGTCACGCGCTGATCGGCCTGCCGGAGGGCCCCGCCCTCGGGCTCGTCGCCGCCGTCCTCACGGTCACGCTGGTCTGCAGCGTGCAGTCACTGCTCGGCGCCGTCGCCGTGGACAAGCTGGTCTCCGCGCGGCGCGACCCGCGCGCCGGCGGCGTCCGCTCCGACCTCAACCGCGAACTGCTCGGCCAGGGCGCCGCCAACGCCGTGTCCGGAGCGCTCGGCGGGCTCCCCGTAGCCGGGGTCGCGGTGCGCAGCGTGGCCAATGTGCGCGCAGGTGCCGTCAGCAGGAACTCCACGATGCTGCACGGCGTTTGGGTAGTAGTGGCCGCCCTGCTCCTGGTCCCCCTCCTCGAGCTGATCCCGCTCGCCGCGCTCGCCGCCCTGGTGATGGCGGTGGGCATCCAGATGGTGAGCCTGAACCACATCCGCACCATCACCCGCCACCGCGAGATCCTCGTGTACACGACCACGACGCTCGGCGTGGTCCTCCTCGGGGTGCTCGAGGGCGTGACCATCGGTGTCGCCGTCGCCGTCGCCGTCGCGCTGCACCGCCTCGCCCGCACCCGGATCACGCACACCGAGGAGGACGGGGTCCACCACGTGCGCGTGCGCGGGCAGTTGACCTTCCTCGCCGTGCCGCGTCTCAGCAGGGCGCTGCATCTTGTGCCGCACGGCGCCTCGGCCGTCGTCGAGCTGGACGGATCGTTCATGGACCACGCGGCGTACGAAGCTTTGCAGTGCTGGCAGGACGCGCACACCGCGCAGGGCGGCGCCGTCGAGGTGACCGGGCGTGCCGGGACGCGGATCGCCGAGCCCGCCAGTTCGTCGCACTCCTGCTGCCGGCCCTGGACGGCCTGGCGCAATCACCACTGCGACCGCCCCCAGGAAGCGCCGCAGGGCGAGACACGCCCCAGCGGGCATCAACTGGCAAGCGGAATCAGCGCGTTCCAGCGGAACACGGCGCCGCATGTGCGCGGGGAGCTGGCCCGGCTCGCCCGTGAGGGGCAGCAGCCCTCGCAGCTCTTCCTGACCTGCGCCGACTCCCGGCTCGTGACCTCGATGATCACGTCGAGCGGCCCCGGCGACCTCTTCGTCGTCCGCAACGTCGGCAATCTGGTGCCGCTGCCGGGCGCCGAGAGCGGCGACGACTCGGTGGCCGCGGCGATCGAGTACGCGGTGGACGTGCTGCGGGTGCGGTCCATCACCGTGTGCGGGCACTCCGGGTGCGGGGCGATGCAGGCGCTGCTCACCACTCCGCCCGGAGGCGCCCAGACGCCCCTGAAGCGGTGGCTGCGGCACGGGATGCCGAGCCTCGAGCGCATGGCGGCCCACGAGCAGGAGGGCTGGGCGCGGCTCGCCGGGCGGGCGCCCGCCGACGCCGTCGAGCAGCTCTGCCTGACCAATGTGGTCCAGCAGTTGGCGCATCTGCGGGGCCACGAGTCCGTGGCGCGGCGCCTGGCCGAGGGCTCGCTCGAACTGCATGGCATGTACTTCCATGTCGGCGAGGCGCAGGCCTACTTGCTGACCGACAGCCCGGACGACGTATTCGACCAGGTGACGCCGTCACCGCACCAGGGAGAACCCCGCGAGGAGCCGCCGAGCCGAGTAAAGGTCTAAACCAATTTTCGGCAAGCTCTTGTCACCAGGGGTTCGGGTCTGATGAGCTGTGGCTTTGGACACAACGGACACCCTGGGAATGGGAGATGTCGTGAGCAACGAAAGCCTGGCCAACCTTCTTAAAGAAGAGCGAAGGTTCGCGCCGCCGGCCGACCTGGCGGCCAACGCCAATGTCACCGCGGAGGCGTACGAACAGGCCAAGGCTGACCGGCTCGGCTTCTGGGCCGAGCAGGCCCGCCGGCTGACCTGGGCCACCGAGCCGACCGAGACGCTCGACTGGACGAACCCGCCGTTCGCGAAGTGGTTCGCCGACGGCAAGCTGAACGTCGCGTACAACTGCGTCGACCGTCACGTCGAGGCGGGCAACGGCGACCGTGTGGCGATCCACTTCGAGGGTGAGCCCGGCGACAGCCGGGCCATCACCTACGCCGAGCTCAAGGACGAGGTCAGCCGGGCGGCCAACGCCCTGATCGAGCTGGGCGTCCAGCAGGGTGACCGGGTCGCCGTCTACCTGCCGATGATCCCCGAGGCCGTCATCTCGATGCTGGCCTGTGCCCGCATCGGCGCCGCGCACTCCGTGGTCTTCGGCGGTTTCTCCGCCGACGCCATCGCCAAGCGCGTCGCGGACGCCGACGCCAAGGTCGTCATCACCTCCGACGGCGGCTACCGCAGGGGCAAGCCCGCCGCCCTCAAGCCCGCCGTCGACGACGCCGTCGCGCGGGAGGGCAGCTCCGTCGAGCACGTCCTGGTCGTGCGCCGCACCGGGCAGGACGTGGCGTGGACCGAGGGCCGCGACGTGTGGTGGCACGAGCTGACCGAGCGCCAGTCGGCCGAGCACACCCCCGAGGCGTTCGACGCCGAGAACCCGCTCTTCATCCTCTACACCTCGGGGACGACGGGCAAGCCCAAGGGCATCCTGCACACCTCCGGCGGCTATCTGACGCAGGCCGCGTACACCCACCACGCGGTGTTCGACCTCAAGCCGGAGAGCGACGTCTACTGGTGCACGGCCGACATCGGCTGGGTCACCGGGCACTCGTACATCACGTACGGCCCGCTGGCGAACGGCGCGACGCAGGTCATGTACGAGGGCACCCCCGACACCCCGCACCAGGGGCGCTTCTGGGAGATCGTCCAGAAGTACGGCGTGACCATCCTCTACACCGCGCCGACGGCGATTCGTACGTTCATGAAGTGGGGCGACGACATCCCCGCGAAGTTCGACCTGTCCAGCCTGCGGATCCTCGGCTCGGTCGGTGAGCCGATCAACCCCGAGGCCTGGATGTGGTACCGCAAGAACATCGGCGCCGACACGTGCCCCATCGTGGACACCTGGTGGCAGACCGAGACCGGCGCGATGATGATCTCGCCGCTGCCGGGCGTCACCGAGACCAAGCCGGGCAGCGCCCAGCGCGCCCTGCCGGGCATCGCCGCGACCGTCGTCGACGACGAGGCGCGCGAGGTGCCGGACGGCGGGGGCGGCTACCTCGTCCTGACCGAGCCGTGGCCGTCGATGCTGCGCACCATCTGGGGTGACGACCAGCGCTTCATCGACACCTACTGGTCGCGCTTCGAGGGCAAGTACTTCGCCGGGGACGGCGCCAAGAAGGACGACGACGGCGACATCTGGCTCCTGGGCCGCGTGGACGACGTGATGCTCGTGTCCGGGCACAACATCTCCACCACCGAGGTCGAGTCGGCGCTCGTCTCGCACCCGTCGGTCGCCGAGGCAGCGGTCGTGGGCGCGGCCGACGAGACCACCGGGCAGGCCATCGTCGCCTTCGTGATCCTGCGCGGCACGGCGAACGCCGACGACGAGGGCCTCGTCGCGGACCTGCGCAACCACGTCGGCACCACCCTGGGGCCGATCGCCAAGCCCAAGCGCATCCTCCCGGTGGCCGAGCTGCCCAAGACGCGCTCCGGGAAGATCATGCGGCGGCTGCTGCGCGACGTCGCCGAGAACCGCGAACTGGGCGACGTCACCACCCTCACGGACTCCTCCGTGATGGATCTGATCCAGACCAAGCTGCCGGCCGCGCCGAGCGAGGACTAGTCGGACCCGAGCCGACGAGGGGCGCCCGGCAGCACGCCGGGCGCCCTTCTTGCGCATAAAGTGAAGATCGCCGGATAGGTCCGGTCGCATGTTGGGTACGCTGAGGCTCGCGTCAACATCGCGACAAGAAGAACCTAGGTGCGCCGGGAAGTCTGGTCGGCAAGTGATTCGTCCTGCCCACCGACCGGAGGTCGACCCCCGTGGCCGCGCCCGCCCCCAGCAACGCACCCCGCAACAACCGCAAGGTCCTCGGACGGCTCTCGCTGCCCGAGCGGAACTTCGTCGCGAACGCGCTGCGTGCCGAGACCGTCGGTGGCGTCCTCCTCCTCGTGGCCGCCGTCACCGCGCTGATCTGGGCGAACACCGCCGGCGGATCGTACGAGACCGTGAGCGGCTTCCACCTCGGGCCCTCCGCCCTCGGCCTCGACCTCTCGATCGCGCACTGGGCGGCAGACGGCCTGCTCGCCGTCTTCTTCTTCGTCGCCGGCATCGAACTCAAGCGTGAACTCGTCGCGGGCGATCTGCGCGACCCGAAGGCCGCTGCCCTGCCCGTCATCGCCGCGCTCTGCGGCATGGCCGTACCCGCTCTCGTGTACGTCCTGGTCAACACCGTCGGCGGCGGCTCCATGGACGGCTGGGCGGTGCCGACCGCCACGGACATCGCCTTCGCGCTCGCCGTCCTCGCGGTCATCGGCACCTCGCTGCCGTCCGCCCTGCGCGCCTTCCTGCTCACGCTCGCCGTCGTCGACGACCTCTTCGCGATCCTGATCATCGCGGTGTTCTTCACCAGCGACCTCGACTTCGCGGCGCTCGGTGGCGCGGTCATCGGCCTCGCGGTCTTCTGGCTGCTGCTCCGCAAGGGCGTACGCGGCTGGTACGTGTACGTTCCGCTGGCCCTGGTCATCTGGGGCCTGATGTACAACAGCGGCATCCACGCCACGATCGCCGGTGTCGCGATGGGCCTGATGCTGCGCTGCACCCGCCGCGAGGGCGAGGAGCACTCGCCGGGCGAGCACATCGAGCACCTGGTGCGCCCCCTCTCCGCGGGACTCGCCGTACCGCTGTTCGCGCTGTTCAGCGCCGGTGTCGCGGTGTCGGGCGGCGCGCTGGGGGACGTGTTCAGCCAGCCCGAGACGCTCGGTGTGGTGCTCGGTCTCGTGGTCGGCAAAGCGGTCGGCATCTTCGGCGGCACCTGGCTCGCGGCCCGCTTCACCAAGGCCGAACTCAACGAGGAACTCGCCTGGGCGGACGTGTTCGCGGTCGCCTCGCTGGCCGGCATCGGCTTCACCGTCTCGCTCCTGATCGGCGAACTCGCCTTCACCGAGGACCCGCTGCTCACCGACGAGATCAAGGCAGCCGTCCTGATGGGGTCTCTCATCGCGGCCGTGCTCTCGGGGATCCTGCTCAAGGTGCGCAACGCCCGCTACCGCGCGCTGTACGAGCACGAGGAGCGCGACGACGACCTCGACGGCATCCCGGACGTGTACGAACAGGACAAGCCGGAGTACCACCTGCGGATGGCCGCGATCTATGAGAAGAAGGCGGCCGAACACCGCAGGCTTGCCGAAGTGTCGGCCGGGGCACGCGCCGAGGACGACGGTCCGGCATGATCTGAGCAGACTTGACTGCGCAGACTGAGCTGAGCGGTCGTACCGGAACAGACGTATGTGAGCAGGCTTACGCAGGCTTACGGAGAAGGGGAGAAGCGATGAGCGCACCCGACGGGCCCGTCGGCACCGAACGCAGCCTCGGCCAGCTGGTCTCCACGGCGACCAGCGAGATGTCGGCGCTGGTGCACGACGAGATCGCGCTGGCCAAGGCCCAGCTGCGACAGGACGTCAAGCGGGGTGCGGTCGGCGGTGGGGCGTTCGCCGCCGCGGGGGCGGTGCTGCTCTTCTCGCTGCCGATGCTGAGCTTCGCCCTCGCGTACGGCATCCGTACCTGGAGCGGCTGGAACATGGCCATCTGCTTCGTGCTGTCCTTCGCGGCGAACGTGCTGGTCGCGGGCGTGCTCGCGCTGATCGGCGTCGTTTTCGCCAAGAAGGCCAAGAAGGGCAAGGGCCCGCAGAAGGCCGCCGCTTCGGCCAAGCAGACGGCTGCCGTACTGCAGAACGTGAAGCCGCACCCGCGTTCGGTCGGCCCCGTGCCCGCCGTGGGCGCGACCCTCGACCGTGGCACCGAGAAGCCTGCGGCTGTGGCACGCTCGTCTTCATGACGGACCCCGCCACGCCCGCCCCCCATCCGGCCCAACCGGCGTCACTCGTACGCATCGAAGGCCCGTGGACCCATCGGGACGTCGCCGCCAACGGCGCCCGCTTCCACATCGCCGAGATGGGCGACGGGCCGCTCGTGCTGCTGCTGCACGGCTTCCCGCAGTTCTGGTGGACGTGGCGGCACCAGATGGTGGCGCTCGCCGACGCGGGCTTCCGGGCGGTCGCGATGGACCTGCGGGGCGTGGGCGGCAGCGACCGTACGCCGCGGGGTTACGACCCGGCGAACCTCGCGCTCGACATCACGGGCGTCGTGCGGTCGCTCGGTGAGCCGGACGCCGCGCTCGTCGGGCACGACCTGGGCGGCTACCTCGCGTGGACGGCGGCCGTGATGCGGCCCAAGCTGGTGCGCCGCCTCGCCGTCTCCTCGATGCCGCACCCGCGGCGCTGGCGCTCGGCGATGCTGTCGGACCGCAAGCAGACCGCCGCGGCCTCGTACGTGTGGGGTTTTCAGCGGCCGTGGGTGCCGGAGCGTCAACTCGTCGCCGACGAAGCCGCTCTGGTGGGGCGTCTGGTGCGGGACTGGTCGGGGCCGCGGCTGCCGGACGACGAGTCGGTGGAGACGTATCGCCGTGCCATGACGATCCCGTCGACGGCGCACTGCTCGGTCGAGCCGTACCGCTGGATGGTGCGGTCGATGGCCCGTCCCGACGGCATCCAGTTCAACCGGCGCATGAAGCGCCCCGTGCGGGTTCCCACGCTGCATCTGCACGGCTCGCTCGACCCCGTGATGCGTACGCGCAGCGCGGCCGGCTCGGGCGAGTACGTCGAAGCGCCCTACCGGTGGCGGCTGTTCGACGGTCTGGGGCACTTTCCGCAGGAGGAGGACCCCGTCGCCTTCTCCACCGAACTGGTCAACTGGCTGAAGGACCCCGAGCCGGACCGGTAGGCCGTACGGGGGTCGGGTGCGGGGCCGGATGCGGGGTCGAATCCAGGCCAGGGGAACACCTGTTCTTCGAACGGCCAATTGCCTCCCGCATAGGCCAATTGGGGCCCCTGGGCGCGATTACCGACCTTGGGGCACGGGCACACGTCGGGGTATGGGCTGGACGCACGACTACAGTGACGCAGCACGCAACCGCCGCTCAGCCATCGCGCTGAACAGCCGTGAGAGGGGCGGTCCCCATGATCCGGGCCATGCAGGCCCCGCTCAAGGCATCGGCATCCCCCGCATCCTGCGCCGCAGGGCCCGCTGGGTCTCGGCGCGGCTGAGGCATACGCGCGACTGAGGCGTACACACGCCTCAGGCACACGCGCGACTGATCCGGACCGATCCGGCTGCTCCCCGACTGCGCGCCGACTAGAGCGCGCAGCCCTCGCTGTCGACCTCTTGGTTGGCGGTGCGGCCTGCCTTGATGTCCTCGCGGACCTCGTCGGCGGTGAGGGCGTATCCGGTGTCCGGGTCGTCGAGCGACTTCGCGAACACCACGCCGTAGACCTTGCCTTCGGGCGTGAGCAGCGGGCCGCCCGAGTTGCCCTGGCGGACGGTCGCGTAGAGCGAGTACACGTCGCGGCGCACGGTGCCCCGGTGGTAGATGTCCGGGCCGTTGGCCGTGATGCGACCACGCACGCGCGCGGGGCGGACGTCGTACGGGCCGTTCTCCGGGAAGCCCGCGACGATCGCGTTGTCACCGCTGGCCGCGTCCTTCGACGTGAACTGCAGCGCGGGCGCGTCGAGCGTCGGCACGTCCAGCACGGCGATGTCGCGCTCCCAGTCGTAGAGCACGACCTTCGCGTCGTACGTCCTGCCGTCTCCGCCTATCTGCACCGTCGGCTCGTCCACGCCGCCGACCACGTGCGCGTTGGTCATCACACGGCGGTCGGAGAAGACGAAGCCGGTGCCTTCGAGGACCTTGCCGCAGCCGCGCGCCTCGCCCTGCACCTTCACGATGGAGCGCCGGGCCTTCGTGGCGACCTCGCTCTTGGCGAGCTTGGGGTCGGGGGCCTGGACCTCGGTGATGGGCTCGTTCGAGAACGGGCTGAAGACCTGCGGGAAGCCGTTGCGCGCAAGGACCGAGGAGAAGTCCGCGAACCAGGTGTCGGCCTGGTCGGGCAGCGTGCGCGAGACGCCGAGCAGGATCTTGGAGTTACGTACTTCCTTGCCGACCGTCGGCAGCGTCGTGCCCGCGAGGGCGGAGCCGATCAGCCAGGCGACGAGGAGCATCGCCAGTACGTTGACCAGCGCGCCGCCCGTGGCGTCCAGGGCGCGGGCCGGCTGCCAAGTGATGTACCGGCGGAGCTTGTTGCCCAGGTGCGTGGTGAAGGCCTGGCCGATGGAGGCACAGACGATCACGATGACCACGGCCACGACGGCGGCCGTCGTGCTGACGGCTCCCTCGTCGTCCGTGAGGGCGCCCCAGATGATGGGCAGCAGGTACACCGCGACGAGTCCGCCGCCCAGAAACCCGATCACCGACAGGATGCCGACGACGAATCCCTGGCGGTAACCGACGACCGCGAACCACACGGCGGCGACCACCAAAAGGATGTCCAGCACGTTCACCGATTCAATCCTCGCCTCGCATCGCGGTCGCCACGTCCCCGCAACCTTGTCATGCGCGCCAGTCGAGCGGCACCTGCTTGGTGCGGTCCCAGGGGCGCTCCCAGCCTGCGAAATGCAGGATTCGGTCGATCACTCCAGCCGTAAAACCCCAGACCAGAGCGGATTCGACGAGGAAGGCCGGGCCTTGGTGGCCGCTCGGATGAACCGTCGTCGCGCGGTTGCAGGGATCCGTGAGATCGGACACGGGGACCGTGAAGACGCGGGCCGTCTCGGCCGGATCGACGACGCCCACGGGGGTGGGCGTGCGCCACCAGCCGAGCACCGGGGTCACCACGAAGTCGCTCACCGGGATGAAGAGCTTGGGCAGCACGCCGAAGAGCTGGACGCCCCGGGGGTCGAGTCCGGTCTCCTCCTCGGCCTCGCGCAGGGCGGCGCGCAGGGGGCCGTCGGTCAGCGGATCACCGTCCTCGGGGTCGAGGGAGCCGCCGGGGAAGGAGGGCTGTCCCGCGTGCGAGCGCAGGTTCCCCGCGCGCTCCATCAGGAGCAGCTCGGGGCCGTGTGTGCCCTCTCCGAAGAGGATCAGTACGGCGGACTGGCGTCCGGCGCCGCTCTCCGGGGGCAGGAAGCGGCTGAGTTGGGTCGGCCGGATCGTCTCGGCCGCGTGTGCGACCGGATCCAGCCATGCGGGGAGGCCTTCGGTGCTGAGGCGCACGTGCCCGAGGGGGCCGGTGGTACGGGCGTGGCCGTGGCCGTGGCCCCGCTCCTGATCGAGTCCCTGGCCGGGCCTCTGGTGGCCGTTCCCGTCGCTCATGTGCGTATCGCTCGTGTCGGTTGTCTCGCTCGTGTCGCTCGCGTGCGTCATCGGCACCCCCGTCCAACTGTGGACAACGCCTGTGACCCCTCGGTTGGTTCCTCGCTCATGCGGCGCCCAGCGGGGGCGCGGCCTTTCCCGGATAGTCCGGCGGGGGCTTGAGGCGCTGGCCCGGCAGGCCGCCCATCTCGTACTTCAGGAGCTTCTTCGCCTTCTCCGGGTCGGTCTCGCCCTCCCCGTACGCCGGGCAGAGGTCGGCGATCGGGCAGGCACCGCAGGCGGGCTTGCGGGAGTGGCAGATCCGGCGCCCGTGGAAGATCACGCGGTGCGAGAGCATCGTCCACTCGCTCTTCGGGAAGAGCTCGGCGACGGCGGCCTCGACCTTCACCGGGTCGGTCTCCTCGGTCCACTTCCAGCGCCTGACGAGCCGTCCGAAGTGGGTGTCCACGGTGATGCCGGGGACCCCGAAGGCGTTCCCGAGCACGACGAACGCGGTCTTGCGTCCCACGCCGGGGAGCTTGACCAGGTCCTCTATGCGGCCGGGGACCTCGCCGCCGTAATTGTCCCTGAGGGCCGTGGCGAGCCCCATGATCGACTTCGTCTTCGCCCGGAAGAACCCGGTCGGCCGGATCAACTCCTCGACCTCTTCGGGGCTTGCGGCGGCGAGGTCCTCGGGGGTCGGGTACGCGGCGAAGAGGCGCGGGGTCGTCTGATTCACCCGCAGATCGGTCGTCTGCGCGGAGAGGACCGTGGCGACGAGCAGCTCGAAGGGGTTCTCGAAGTCCAACTCGGGGTGGGCGTACGAGTACACCTCGGCGAGCTCACGGTTGATGCGGCGGGCTCGGCGGACGAGGGCGGTGTGGGATTCGGGCTTGCTGGGCTTGGTGCTGGGCTTGGTCTTGGGCTTGGCGTTCGGCTCGGTGTTGGGCTTGGTGCCGGCCGCAGCGACTTTTTTGGCGGGGGTGGCCTTCTTGGCTGGAGCGGCCTTCTTCGCGGCGGCGGTCTTCTTGGCTGCGGCGGCCGTCTTCTTGCCTGCCGCGGGGGCCTTCTTGCCTGCCGCGGGGGCCTTCCTCGCCGGGGTGGATTTCGCCGCGGCGGCGGTGGCTGGAATCTGCTCCGAAGGCTTGCTCACCGGTGGCACCCTTGTCCCTTTTGTCGCATTCTCTGGCCCAGTGGATGTATGTTCGCCCACAGCGGAATCCGGTTGGGCTGTAGCCTTCCCGGTACTCCTGGCCTGTGCTCCCACCGGCTTTTTGGACACCCGGCCAGCCTAGAGCCCGACACTGACATCCGCCCTGGACCCCATGGATCGGCCCCCAATTGGCCCCCTCCCGCACAGCATGCGACGGCAGTGCGGCAGACTTGTGACTGATCACACTGTTTGGACCGTCCGGCAAAATGGGGAGCACGGTCCCCCTGATGCAGGTCGACAAGGAGAGAACTCGTGGACGACGTTCTGCGGCGCGCCCCGCTCTTCGCGGCGCTCGATGACGAGCAGGCCGCGGAGCTCCGCGCCTCCATGAGTGAGGTGACGCTCGCGCGCGGGGATGCGCTTTTCCATGAAGGTGACCCCGGAGACCGCCTTTACGTGGTCACCGAGGGCAAGGTGAAGCTTCACCGCACCTCACCCGACGGCCGCGAGAACATGCTCGCGGTGCTCGGCCCCGGCGAGCTCATCGGTGAGCTCTCGCTGTTCGACCCGGGTCCGCGTACGGCCACCGCCTCGGCGCTCACCGAGGTCAAGCTGCTCGGCCTGGGCCACGGCGACCTTCAGCCGTGGCTGAACGCGCGGCCCGAGGTGGCCGCGGCGCTGCTGCGTGCCGTCGCGCGGCGCCTGCGCAAGACGAACGACCAGATGTCCGATCTGGTCTTCTCCGACGTGCCCGGGCGTGTGGCCCGCGCTCTTCTGGACCTGTCGCGCCGCTTCGGCGTGCAGTCCGAAGAGGGCATCCACGTCGTGCACGACCTCACGCAGGAGGAGCTGGCCCAGCTGGTCGGCGCGTCCCGCGAGACGGTCAACAAGGCTCTGGCGGACTTCGCCGGGCGCGGCTGGCTTCGGCTCGAGGCGCGCGCGGTGATTTTGCTGGACGTGGAGCGGTTGGCGAAGCGTTCACGCTGACGCTGTTTCGTACGTGGATGGGGTCCCGCCTCTTTGAGGCTGGGCCCCATCCGTGCTTCCCCCAAAGACTTTCCCACCCACCCACCCGATTGCCCGGCGGTGTGGGCGGATCTGGTTCGGGTGGGTGGGCGCGTGGCCCCGGAGCAGGCGGGCGCGTGCCGGCTCGGGTGGGTGGGCGCGTGGCCCCCGAGCGGGTGGGCACGTGCCGGCTCGGGTGGTGCGCGAGCGCGCCCTCGGAACGGGTGGGCGCGTACCGCGCGAGGCAGGTGCGTACTCGGGGTGGATGCCTGCCGCCCTGGACGGCAGGGGCGCGTAGGTGACGTCCGGGGCGGTTGTTGATGCCTCGGACGGACGGGCTTTGGCTTGGGCTAGATCAAGCCGTGTTCCCGCAAGTAGTCCAGCTGTGCTCGTACCGAGAGTTCCGCTGCCGGCCACAAGGAGCGGTCCACGTCCGCGTAGACGTGGGCGACCACGTCCGACGGGGCCGCGTGGCCGTTCTCCACGGCCGTCTCGACCTGGGCCAGGCGGTTCGCGCGGTGGGCCAGGTAGAACTCGACGGCGCCCTGGGCGTCCTCCAGGACCGGACCGTGGCCCGGCAGGACCGTGTGCACGCCGTCGTCGACCGTCAGGGACCGCAGGCGCCGCAGGGAGTCCAGATAGTCCCCCAGGCGGCCGTCAGGGTGCGCCACGACCGTCGTACCGCGCCCCAGGACCGTATCCCCCGTCAGGACCGCCTGATCGGCCGGGAGATGGAAGCAGAGGGAGTCCGCGGTGTGGCCCGGCGTCGGGACCACCCGGAGTTCGAGACCGCCCGTCGTGATCACGTCACCCGCGCCAAGGCCCTCGTCGCCCAGACGCAGCGCGGGGTCGAGGGCCCGGACCTTGGTGCCGGTCAGCTCGGCGAAGCGCGCGGCGCCCTCCGCGTGGTCGGGGTGGCCGTGGGTGAGGAGGGTGAGCGCGACCCGCTGCCCGGCCTTCTCGGCCGTGGCGATGACGTGCTGGAGGTGCGCGTCGTCCAAGGGGCCCGGGTCGACGACGACCGCGAGCCCGGAGCCCGGCTCGGACACGATCCAGGTGTTGGTCCCGTCCAGCGTCATCGCGGACGCGTTGGGGGCGAGGACATTGACCGCGCGGGCGGTGGCGGGACCGCTGAGGACTCCGCCCCGGGGC
This sequence comes from Streptomyces sp. NPDC051214, assembly GCF_040682375.1. Taxonomy (NCBI): domain Bacteria; kingdom Bacillati; phylum Actinomycetota; class Actinomycetes; order Kitasatosporales; family Streptomycetaceae; genus Streptomyces; species Streptomyces sp. NPDC051214. The sequence continues at coordinate 53,806 of NZ_JBFBAT010000015.1, read as the reverse complement.
TGCCCGGGAAGGGCGGCGGCTTCGGTCATGCGGGGGTGACTCCCGTCCGGTTCGTGGCAGGGGCAGCAGGTTCAGGCGTGGTCGTGGTCATGCTGAACCGCCCGTAGGGATGTGCTTGGTGAACTCCTCGTGGCCCGGCCAGGTCAGCACCAACTCGCCGTCCTTCAGGCGTGCTTGGGCCAGGACCGGGGTGAGGTCGCGCTCCGGGGCAGCGGCAAGGGCGTCCGCGGCCGATCCGTAGGGGCTCAGTTGGCGCAGGGTCGCGATGGTGGGCGGCATCATCAGGAGGTCGCCCTTGTCGTAGCCCGCCGTGGCCTCCTCCGGAGCGATCCACACCGTACGGTCGGCCTCCGTGGAGGCGTTGCGTGTGCGCTGCCCCTCCGGGAGGGCCGCCACGAAGAAGAACGTGTCGTAGCGTTTTGGTTCGAACTCCGGAGTGATCCACCGGGCCCAGGCGCCGAGCAGGTCGCTACGGAGGACCAGGTCCCTGCGGTCGAGGAACTCCGCGAAGGAGAGCGCGCGGGCCACCAGCGCCTCGCGGTCGGCCTCCCAGTCGTCGCCCGTGGTGTCGCCGACGACGCTCGACGGGGTCGGCCCCGCGAGCAGCACGCCGGCCTCCTCGAACGTCTCGCGCACGGCGGCGCACACGATCGCCTGGGCCCCCGGCTCGTCCACGCCGAGGCGCGCCGCCCACGTCGCGAGGGACGGGCCCGCCCAGCGCACGAGGCGGTCGTCGTCACGCGGATCCACTCCCCCGCCCGGATACGCGTACGCGCCTCCGGCGAAGGCCATGGAGGCGCGTCTGCGCAGCATGTGTACGGCGGGGCCCGCCACGGAGTCACGGGCGCCAAGGGAGTCGCCGGAGATCCGGGAGTCCCGCAGGAGCATGACCGTGGCCGCCCGGCGCGGAGTCGCCGGCGTCAGTTCGCCGCTGCTCAGCGCACGGATGCGGTCGGGCCACTCCGGGGGGTACCACTGCCCATTAGCCATGGGCGGAGGCTATCCCCTGGTGGGCGGATGTTCGAGAGGCAACTATCGGGTGCCAGAAGGCAACGATCAGGCCATGTGGAGGGCGGACTACGCCTCGGTCAGCTCCACCTGGATCTCGACCTCGACCGGCGCGTCCAGCGGCAGGACCGCGACACCCACGGCGCTGCGGGCGTGCACGCCCTTGTCGCCGAGCACCTCGCCGAGCAGCTCGCTCGTGCCGTTGAGCACCGCGGGCTGGCCCGTGAAGTCCGGGGCCGATGCCACGAAGCCGACGACCTTCACGACGCGGGCGATCCGGTCGAGGTCACCGGCGACGGACTTCACCGCGGCGAGCGCGTTGAGCGCGCACGTGCGGGCCAGTTCCTTGGCCTCCTCGGGGGTCACCTCTCCGCCGACCTTGCCGGTCATCGGGAGCTTGCCGTCCACCATCGGGAGCTGGCCCGCGGTGTAGACGTACACACCCGACTGGACGGCCGGCTGGTAGGCGGCGAGCGGCGGCACGACCTCGGGCAGCGTCAGGCCGAGCTCGGCCAGCTTCGCCTCGACGGCCCCGCTCATGCCTGCTTCTCCCGCTTCAGGTAGGCCACGAGCTGCTCAGGGTTGTTCGGCCCGGGGACGACCTGGACGAGCTCCCAGCCGTCCTCGCCCCAGGTGTCCAGAATCTGCTTCGTGGCATGGACGAGCAGCGGCACGGTTGCGTATTCCCACTTGGTCATATGGCCGACTGTAGCCGTTGTGAGGCACTGCTCACGGTGGCCTCCTGCTTAGCCCGGACGGCGACTGGTTAGGCTCGGAAGTGTGAGCAGGCTCCAGGTCGTCAGCGGCAAGGGCGGTACCGGCAAGACCACGGTGGCCGCCGCACTCGCGCTCGCCCTCGCGACGGAGGGCAAGCGCACCCTCCTCGTGGAGGTCGAGGGCAGACAAGGCATCGCGCAGCTCTTCGAGACCGAAGCGCTGCCGTATGAGGAGCGGAAGATCGCCGTCGCTCCCGGGGGCGGGGAGGTGTATGCCCTCGCCATCGATCCTGAACTGGCGTTGCTCGACTACCTCCAGATGTTCTACAAGCTGGGGGGCGCGGGACGCGCGCTCAAGAAACTCGGCGCCATCGACTTCGCCACCACGGTCGCGCCCGGTCTGCGGGATGTCCTGCTGACCGGCAAGGCCTGCGAGGCGGTACGCCGCAAGGACAAGAGCGGGCGTTACGCGTACGACTGCGTGGTGATGGACGCGCCGCCCACCGGCCGCATCACGCGCTTCTTGAACGTGAACGACGAGGTCGCGGGTCTGGCCAAGATCGGCCCCATACACAATCAGGCGCAGGCCGTGATGCGCGTCCTGAAGTCTCCGGAGACAGCGGTCCACCTGGTGACGCTCCTCGAGGAGATGCCCGTCCAGGAGACCGCCGACGGGATCGCGGAGCTGCGGGCGGCCAAGCTTCCCGTGGGGCGCGTCATCGTGAACATGGTGCGGCCCGCGCTCCTCGACGAGGCGTCGCTGGAACTCGGGCTCGACCAGGCGCCGCGTACGGCCATCGCCAAGTCCCTGTCCGCCGCCGGGCTCGGCGGGGCCCGCCGCGGCGGCGTCGCCGAGCGCCTCGTGGACCCGCTCCTGGAGCAGGCCGCCGAGTACGCCGAGCGGCACGCCCTGGAGGGCTCCCAGCGGGCCGTTCTGGGCGATCTCGGCCTCCCCCTGCACGAACTCCCCCTGCTGGCCGGGGGAATGGACCTGGCGGGGCTCTACGAACTCGCCACGGAACTGCGAAAGCAAGGGATCGCATGAGCTCGGACCCGGCACAGCACCCTGACACGACACGCCCCCTGGACCCGTCCCGCACGCTCGACGTGGACGCCCTGCTCGACGACCCGAAGACCCGCATCGTGGTGTGCTGCGGCTCCGGAGGCGTCGGCAAGACGACCACGGCCGCGGCTCTGGGACTGCGGGCCGCCGAACGGGGCCGCAAGGTCGTCGTCCTGACCATCGACCCGGCGCGCCGGCTCGCGCAGTCCATGGGGATCGACTCGCTCGACAACGTCCCGCGCCAGGTCAAGGCCATCGAGGGCACATCCGGCGGCGGCGAGCTGCACGCCATGATGCTCGACATGAAGCGCACCTTCGACGAGATCGTCGAGGCGCACGCGGACAAGGAGCGCGCGGCCGCGATCCTCGGCAACCCCTTCTACCAGTCGCTTTCGGCGGGCTTCGCGGGCACGCAGGAGTACATGGCGATGGAGAAGCTGGGGCAGCTGCGCTCGCGTGACGAGTGGGATCTGATCGTCGTCGACACGCCGCCGTCCCGGTCGGCCCTCGACTTCCTCGACGCGCCGAAGCGCCTCGGCTCTTTCCTGGACGGGAAGCTGATCCGGGTGCTGATGGCCCCCGCGAAGGTGGGCGGCCGGGCCGGGATGAAGTTCCTGAACGTCGGGATGTCGATGATGACGGGCGCCCTGGGGAAGCTGCTCGGCGGCCAACTGCTGCGTGACGTCCAGACGTTCGTGGCCGCGATGGACACCATGTTCGGCGGCTTTCGCACCCGCGCGGACGCCACGTACCGGCTGCTCCAGGCGCCGGGCACGGCGTTCCTCGTGGTGGCGTCCCCGGAGCGGGACGCGCTGCGGGAAGCGGCGTACTTCGTGGAGCGTCTGGCGGCGGACGACATGCCGCTCGCCGGTCTCGTGCTGAACAGGGTGCACAGCAGCGGCGCCGCTCAGCTCTCGGCCGAGCGGGCGCTTGCCGCCGCGGAAAATCTTGATGAGAGCCGCATTGTGGATCAGGAGGACGGGAAGGAAGGTGTTCGTAACTCCCGCGAGGCTTCCCCAGAGGCATCCCCCGAAGCGTCGTACGAGGCATCGCCCGAGGCTCCCGGCAACTCCCACGAGGCCCCCGGCAGTTCCGAGACCCCCGCACCTTCTGACACACCTTCCGAAGAGACCTCTGACGAAGAGACCCCTGCCGAAGAGACCTCCGCGGCCTCCGCCGAAGAAGCCCTCGCCGAACCTCATGACAAGCAGCAGCATGACAAGCAGCTGCACGACAAGCAGCCCGTGGCACAGCTGACCGCCGGTCTGCTGCGACTGCACGCGGAACGCATGCGGCTGCTCGCGCGCGAACAGCGCACGCGCGATCGCTTCACCGCGCTGCACCCCGAGGTGGCCGTGGCCGAAGTGACGGCACTGCCGGGTGACGTGCACGACCTGGCAGGCCTTCGGGCCATCGGGGAACGGCTCGCGGCCGGTGCTGATGGTGATTCGGCCGGAGCTGCCTGAGCAGCAGGTTTGACCCACTGCCACGCGGTCGGTGGGGGCTTTCCCCCACCGCCACGCGGCCGACGGGCGCTAACCCACTGCCGCGTAGCTCTCGTACGTCTCGTCGTCCTCCAAGTCCACGGGCAGCAGGCCCGCGCCACGCTCGTACTCGGAGCGCGCCGTCTCCAGCAGACGGCGCCACGAGGTGACCGTGGGACGCCTGCGCAGCAATGCGCGGCGCTCCCGCTCAGTCATGCCACCCCACACGCCGAACTCGACGCGGTTGTCCAGCGCGTCGGCCAGGCACTCCGTGCGCACCGGGCATCCGGTGCACACCGCCTTGGCCCTGTTCTGCGCTGCTCCTTGAACGAACAGTTCATCTGGATCGGTAGTGCGGCAGGCCGCCTGCGCACTCCAGTCGGTTACCCAGCCCATACCGGCGCCGTCCTCTCCCGAATCGAGGCTCCCCCACGGCGGCAGCGGCATATTCACCGCCGCCAGTTGAGGACGTTACGGAAGGTGGGCACAGCGCAACACCCCCTTCGGGCCCAATCTTGAATGGCCCGAACGGACTATGCGTAAGCGGCAGATCACCCGACGGAGTGAGCTGGCGACATGCGTGATTAACCCGGCAAATGCGGGCACTTCAGCTGAGTCACAACGGGCATCGAATGCCGCATGAGGCGAATTCGGGCACAGCCCCGGGCCATCTGGACGAGCAGAGGGGGGACCCCGTTCGGGATTCGGGACCGGGAGAGGGGTTGTTGCCGAACCGCACTGCTGTGACAGTTGAGAGCAGCTTAGGCCAAGGCATTGAGGCCTGTCCGGCGAATCAGAACGTAGGCTGCCCCCATGGGAAAGAAGCGCTCCGGCGGTGGTCTGTCACCAACTCAGCAGGCCGCGAAGTTCCTAGGTGTCAGCGTGCTCGCGGGAGCCGTGCTGGCAGGCATCGCCCTGCCCGCGGCCGGTGCGCTCGGCCTCGCGGCGAAGGGCTCGGTGGAGGAGTTCGACGAGATCCCGTCCAACTTGGAGCAGCCACCGCTGAGTCAGCGCACCACGATCCTCGACAGCGAGGGCGGCTCCATCGCCACGGTCTACTCGCGTGACCGCACGGTGGTCCCCCTCAAGGAGATCTCGCCGTACATGCAGAAGGCGATCGTCGCGATCGAGGACTCGCGCTTCTACGAGCACGGCGCGATCGACGCGAAGGGCATCCTTCGCGCGCTGAACCAGAACGCGCAGAGCGGCGGCGTCTCCCAGGGCGCGTCCACCCTCACGCAGCAGTACGTGAAGAACGTCTTCGTCGAAGAGGCGGGCAACGACCCGACGAAGGTCGCCGAGGCCACCCAGCAGACCCTCGGGCGCAAGATCCGCGAGCTGAAGTACGCGATCCAGGTCGAGGACAAGCTCGGCAAGAAGCGCATCCTCAGCAACTACCTGAACATCACCTACTTCGGCCAGCAGGCGTACGGAGTCGAGGCCGCGGCCCAGCGCTACTTCTCCAAGCCCGCCAAGGACCTGCAGGTCCAGGAGGCCGCGCTGCTCGCCGGCATCGTGCAGTCCCCCAGCCGGTACGACCCCGTGAACGACTCCGAGGAAGCCACCAAGCGCCGTAACACGGTGCTGCAGCGGATGGCGGAGACGCACGACATCACGCAGGCGGAGGCCGCGGAGGCGAAGGCCAAGCCGCTCGGCCTGAAGGTGAGCAAGCCCAAGAACGGCTGCATCACGGCGGTCAGCGGCGCCGGGTTCTTCTGTGACTACGTACGCGAGGTCTTCCTCTCCGACCCGGTCTTCGGCAAGACCCAGAAGGACCGGGCCAAGGTCTGGAACCAGGGCGGTCTGCGGATCAAGACGACCCTCGACCCGCAGGCCCAGGAGTCCGTGCAGGCCTCGATAAAGGATCACGTCAACCAGAAGGACGACGTGGCGACGGCGGCCACCATCGTCGAGCCGGGCACCGGCAAGATCCTGGGCATGGGCCAGTCGCGGCCCTACGGGATCAACCTCAAGGACAACGAGACCTCGATGAACCTGTCCGTGGACAACGCCATGGGCGGCGGCGCGGGCTACCAGCCGGGTTCGACCTTCAAGCCGATCGTGGCGGCGGCCGCCCTGGAGGGCGGGATGCCCGCCACGAAGAGCTACGACTCGCCGTACGAGATGCCGTACCCCAGCAGTGTCGCGGCGTGCGACGGCAAGAAGTGGCTCAACTCGGGCGGCGACAAGCTCACCAACGAGAACGAGGCCGAGGTCGGCCCGTACGACATGCGGGAAGCGACCGCGAAGTCGGTCAACACGTACTACGTGGAGATGATCGGCGACATCGGGATCTGCCCGGTGACGCAGATGGCCGAGAAGATGGGCGTCGAGCGGGCCGACGGCAGGAAGATCGACCAGGCGCCGTCGATCGCGCTCGGCACCCAGGAGATGTCGCCGCTGACGATGGCGGGCGCGTACGCGACGTTCGCCGCACGCGGTAAGTACTGCTCGCCCGTCGCGATCGAGTCGATCGCCGCTCCGGGCGGCAAGACGCTCCCGGTGCCGAAGACGACGTGCTCGCGCGCGATGTCGACGAAGACGGCGGACACGATCAACACCCTCCTGAAGGGCGTGGTCGAGGACGGAACCGGCAAGCAGGCCGGCCTCGGCTCCCGTGCGAGCGCGGGCAAGACGGGTACGACCGACTTCCGCTACGCCGCCTGGTTCGTGGGCTACACCCCGAACATGTCGGGCGCGGTGTGGGTCGGCGACCCGGAGCACAAGCGGCGGATGGTCGATATCACCATCGGCGGACGGCCGTACGGCAAGGTCTTCGGTGGAGAGGTCCCCGGCCCGATCTGGCGGGACGCGATGAGCGGTGCGCTCGCGGGCAAGCCGGCGCCGGGCTTCAACACCGTCCACATCCCGGGCGGCGACAAGGACAAGGACAAGCACCACGAGGACAACAAGCCGCCGGGCAACGGCAACGGCGGTGGCGGTGACGGCGGCGGTAACAACGGCGGTGGCGGAGGCGGCGGCGATCCCTGGCCGGACATCTCCCTGCCGCCGGACGTCATCGGCGGCGGCGGGAACGGCGGGGGCGGCAACGGCAATGGGGGCGGGATCGGCGGCTGGGGCCGGTAGGGCCCGGTCACTGCTTGTTGGCAGTACGTGAGTGGGGGCGCCCCCTTTGATCAGGGGGCGCCCCCATTCGCGTACGCGCCTGCTATTGGCTACGGAGGCTGCGGGCGCTGCGGGCGCTACGGGTCACAGCCTGCTCAGCTCGCTCAGCCGCTTAGCCCGCTCAGCCCGATTAGCCGGCACAGCCGCCGCTCAGCCCGCGAGCAGCTTCTTGACGACGGCGGCGACGCGGCCGCCCTCGGCCAGGCCCGCGACCTTCGGGTTCACGATCTTCATGACCTGCCCCATGGCGCGCGGCCCCTCAGCACCGGCGGCCTTCGCCTCCTCGACGGCCTGGGCGACGATCGCCTGGAGCTCGTCCTCGGAGAGCTGCTTCGGCAGGTACTCGGCGAGGACCTCACCCTCCGCCTTCTCCTTGGCGGCCTGCTCGGCGCGACCGCCCTGGGCGAACGCCTCCGCGGCCTCGCGGCGCTTCTTGGCCTCGCGGGCGATCACCTTCTGCACCTCGTCGTCGGAGAGTTCGCGGGCCGTCTTGCCCGAGACCTCCTCCTTCGTGATGGCGGTGAGGGTCAGCCGGAGCGTGGAGGAGCGCAGCTCGTCACGCCCCCTGATCGCGGCGGTGAGGTCTTCCTGCAGCTTCGACTTGAGCGTGGTCATGCGGTGATTGTCGCAGGTGCGTACGGCCCGACGCCCGCCGATTTACGGGGCCTTCGGGTCTGACACGATGGGAGGATGCGCGCGCAATACGCAGTACCCCTGGGAATCGCGGCGACGGCCGCCGCCGGTCTGGCCTACTCGGTGGGCTTCGAAGCCCGCTTCTTCCGACTGCGACGGATCACGGTGCCGGTCCTTCCGCCCGGGATGCGACCGCTCAGAGTTCTCCAGGTGTCGGACATCCACATGGTGTCGGGGCAGCGCAAGAAGCAGCGCTGGCTGCGTTCGCTCGCGGGCCTGCGCCCCGACTTCGTGATCAACACCGGGGACAACCTCTCCGACCCGGAGGGCGTGCCGGAGACGCTGGACGCGCTCGGCCCGCTGATGCAGTTCCCCGGGGCGTACGTCTTCGGCTCGAACGACTACTACGGCCCCAAGCCGCGCAACCCCGTCCGCTACCTGGTCGAGAAGTCGCAGGGCAAGCACGGTCTGAACGGCAACGCACCCGCCGTCGGCGTGATCCACAACCCGTGGGAGGACCTGCGCGACGGCTTCGACGCCGCGGGCTGGGTGAACCTGACGAACACGCGGGGCGCCCTGAAGATCGAGGGCTACGAGATCGGGCTCACCGGCCTGGACGACCCGCACATCAAACGCGACCGGTACGCGCGCGTGACGGGCGGTCCGGACACGGGCGCCGACTTCTCGATGGGCATCGTGCACGCTCCGTACCTGCGCGCGCTCGACGCCTTCGCGGCCGACGGCTACCCCTTGATCCTCGCGGGTCACACGCACGGCGGCCAGGTGTGCATCCCCTTCTACGGGGCGCTTGTCACCAACTGCGACCTGGACACGGAGCGCGTGAAGGGCCTCTCGACACACGAGGCGGAGGGCCGGACGTCGTACATGCACGTCTCCGCGGGCTGCGGCGCCAACCGCTACACCCCGATGCGCTTCGCCTGCCCTCCGGAGGCGACGTTGTTGACGTTGGTGGCGGAGGGCTGAGGGGCGCTGGGGGGCGCTGGGGGCTGGCGGCGGCGGGGAGCTGATGTTGGCGGCAGGGCGGTTGCGGTCGGCGTCTGGCGCTGACGGCGCGCGCGTGAGCGGAACGGTGCTTAGCGTGGGGGCATGATCGCGCGGACAACGTCGTCGTACGCCCCGACCGACATCACGCTGCCCGGGGTGTGCCGCCCGGTGACCGCGGCCTTCCGGGCGCTGATCGCCCTGGCCGCGGCCACCGGTGTCGTCATCGACCTGGCCATCGGCAGCCCACTGCGCGTCCTCAGCTACTTCACCATCCAGAGCAATGTCCTGGTGGCGGTGGTCTTCGCGCTCGGCGCACGCCGGGCGTGGCAGGGCCGGCGAGCGCTGCCTCCGGTGGTGACCGGCGGCACGCTTCTCTACATCTCGATCACGGGCCTCGTCTACCACTTCGTCCTGGCCAACGGCTCCAGCGGCTTCGCCATGACGGACGACACGGGCTCGCTCTCCGGCTGGCACTCCCTCGCCAACCACCTTCTGCACACCGTGACGCCGCTCGCCGCGCTCCTCGACTGGCTCCTGCTGACACCGCCCCTGCTGGCCCTGAGCGCCACCTCGCGCGGCGGTCTCCGATGGCGGCACGCGGCGCTGTGGCTGCTCTACCCGCTCGCCTACCTGGGCTTCGCCCTGATCCGCGGGGCGCTCATGGCCCCCGGCTCGCCGGCGCGCTATCCCTACCCGTTCCTGGACGTCGACGCCCACGGCTACGCGGGAGTCCTCACCAACGCCGCCGTCCTCGGCCTGGCCTTCTACGCGCTGGCCGTGCTCCTGGTGGCCCTGGACCGACTCCGCCCGGCCCCGCGCCGCCGCAGGCCCGGAACCCCGGCCCGCGAAAACCGGATTTCGTCTCCGGCCGCCGGTCCGCTAAAGTAATCGATGTCGCCACGGCCAGCAGCAATGCGGGCAGGTGGAGCAACGACATCGGGGTGTAGCGCAGCTTGGCAGCGCGCTTCGTTCGGGACGAAGAGGTCGTGGGTTCAAATCCCGCCACCCCGACAGCTGAAACAGCAGGTCAGGCCCGGTTTCCAGGAATGGAAGCCGGGCCTGATTTGTTGTCTGGGGCCGCTTGGGGAGTGAGCGGGGAGTGGATCAAGGAAAATCCACTCCCCATCGCGCGTATGTCTCCAGCCCCCTCGCCCAGCGGCAAAGCCGATCAACTTGGGCCCACCATCCGGGCGAACACTGGAGCCCGCAACAGGACGTTCGCCGTGTACCGGCAGGCTCTCCGCTCGACATAGACAACCGCCTCCGGCGAGAGCTGAACGAGTTTCGCTACCTCTTCAAGCACCCGGCTTCACCTAGGGCGCCGCTCTTGCCTTCGGCCCGCTCCGCCCCCTGCTTCGCCGACGCCCGCCCACACCTCGATTGAGCCGAGGCCAATCGGCGAGCACTCGACGAACCGGCCTAGGGCAAGGCGATGCCTCCGGCGGAACGCTCCGACTCCGGTGTGGAGGGGGCGATGGCGAGCGTGGGGAGCTCCCATCCCTTCGATCCAGGCAGAACGGAGCAGACGCGGCGCAATTCCAGGTCGCTCGCACAGTGGTGCTCCACCTGGACGCCATGAACCATGTCCGTTCCCCAGACGTGTGGATCGATTGGACGGGATGGGAGCAGGGGTGACTCTGTGGGTTGAGCTAGGCACCAGACCGGGGACCTCCACGTCCCGCTGTGCTTTCGCAGGCGACTGGGACGGCGCCCTGCTATGACGCACGCAAATAGGCAACACCTATCGCTCCGCTGTGCCATCATGCCCGCCATGACTCTCATCAGAAGAGCCGACTGCGAGAATCGGAAGCACCATGAAGAGTGGGAACTCTCTCTAAGCTCCGGGGGAGCGCTGAAATGCAGGTTATCCTTTGATTCCGTCGATATTTTGTGGAACTCCAGCGAGAGTCCTGACGTTCCCGCGTACGCACTGACCCAGGAAGCTTCCGCCTTGTTCGAGAAAAGGGCGATCCTAAGCAACAACTGGGCAGGAAACGAACTACCCGACGTCGCCGTTTACTCACAGGGGGAAAAAACGGACGTGTACATGATGGTCGCCTTTCATCAAGCCGCCGAGAAAGACGCACTAACGCACGCCGCTGAGCACCTTCGCCGAAATGGCCTAATAATGGTCAAGGCGGATGCAAATGTTGACGGCACGGGGGCATGTGAGCTCACATGTAGGCCGATGAAGGAAGCAGCGGCCCAAATGTCCGAGCTTTTCTCAATTGCAACGTACCTGCATCGAAGCACTTTGAAAGTCCCCGAACTGCAACCCGCCTCACCCGCTTCTGCACTAGCCGCCCTACAAGATGGAGACGTGTGGAAGTTTATTGGGCTTAAAGAAAATCAATGGATGGAAGTGAAGTCGCAACTGCCAGATATTAGCAAAGAGTCCGGCAAGTTTACGCTCGCCAAAGATGTTGCCCAGTTCGCCAACTCCCGCAGCGGCGGAATTTTGATTTACGGGTTCTATACGAAAAACTCTGGCGAGGGTGACGCTATTCGCAAAGTATCACCAATCTCGTTTTCCCATCGAAGCGAGGAGGCGATGCGGGCAATCCTGCAGAGCCACATATACCCTCCCACTTCAGGCCTTATCATTCATGCCACCCCTCTCGACCATGGACATGTTGTATGCATGCACATTCCACCTCAGAGCGACTCGGCAAAGCCTTTCGTAGTGGAAGGATCGGGGCTTGCCGAGCTAGGCAAGGGTAGCGTTTTTGCAATACCAGTTAGAAGCGGTGACCGAGTTACACAAATCACGGGTAGGGCTCTTCATGTGCTACTCGCTGGCAAGATAGCTTTGTCGGGCTAGAGGCGATCTATGCTATTGGGGGCTGGCGATGAATACGCGATCAGGCACCACGGTTAACAGCCGTGGACATCAGCACAGGTAGAAAGCGGAAGCAGCCCAAGGGCTTTGCCAAGGTCCCAAGCCTAATTGACCCATCCGCGCTCGGTCTCCGTGGAGAGCCACGGCCACGGGACTTAGCGGAGAGAGGCAGTAGCCCCGAGCCACGAAGCCTCTCCGCCCGCACATCAGGCCGGTAACAGCGCCTGTAACACCTCGAGTCTCGGGACAGAGCGCCCGTCTGAATACATGGGGCGACTGGTTTGGGACGCGGTAAGCGGGGAGGTCATCGGGCACGCCCTTCGCTCTCATGCCTAGTTCTCAAGGCGCGGTGTGGGGCGGGGATGACGCTGCGTACAGTGCTCAGTAGCGTTCGGCAAAACGACGTCACAAACAATGCAGGTCCATTGCCGCGCCGGGGTCGCTAGGGCTGTCTTGAGTGCGGAGGTGTCGGCAGGCGCGGCGTTGCGCAGAAAGCGAGCAGCGTGTTCCCGGACAAGTAAGTCCGGATCAGCTAGGAGGTCCTGAGCAACACGGTGGCATTGCTTTTGGGCCAAGGTGCTAGCACGAACACGGGCTGCTCCGGCCCTGACTGCCGGATCATCCACAGGCAAGGTTAGGTGGGGCCAGCGGTAGGCGAGCAGAGCCGTTGTATTCAGACGAGTCTCGGCCGCAAGCGTAGGCAAAATCGCAAGCAACTGCGCAGGGAACTGGTCATCCAGCACAGCGGCGTTTGCGGCAAGGCGCAGACCTAGCCGGACGAGCCAGGGGTTTCCCCCTTTTAGGGCTTCGAGAACAATGCCCAAGTCGAGGGTTTCGGGGGCCAGCCTTATGTCGGGTGTCCGGGCACTGGGCAGATAGAGAAGGCCCCAGTCGGGATGTTGGGGGCGCTCACCGCGGAGGCTGCGCAGCTGAGCACTAATGAGGCCCACGTCCTGGCCGCTAGCCTCCAGCACGATGTGACAGATACTTTCCGTCAAGTGCCGCTGTTTTTGCACGGCATATGAGGGGACCATAGCTGCTTGCTCCCCCATGCCGAGAGTATCGACGAAGGTCGCGGCGGCGTCCAAGTGCCATGCCTGCGAAGGAGTGAGATCGAGGGGCTTTTCGTCGAGCCCTGCGAAGAGTTCGAAGGGTGCTGCAATAGATCGGACCGAGTCCGCAAACGCGCGGGCGGCGCTTGGTGCCCGCAGCCGCGCTGAAAGAGCTTCGAGAAGATCCTGACGGCCCCTTCGTGGCAGTTCCTTCTCAAGCCACTCAACAGTGTTGAGGCTGGTGTGGTAGGCGACATCGACGAAAGTGGACGTGATGTCTGGCCGTTGCGGCAGAAGGTGGACAGCGGCAGCACGAACGAGCGCGTCGAGACCCGAGAGGACCTCCTGGGGCTCTTCCAAGTCGGCGCTGGCTGCCCCAAGCGCCGCCTCCAGTATCCCCAGTTCGTCGTCGCTTAGCTCTGTGGATCGTTGCCGGGCTATTCGCACGGCACATAGGGCTGCAATCACTTTCTGTTGTCTTACGCCTATTTTTCCAGCATAGGTGACCAGTTGGGCTGTTTGTTCTGAATTCAGTTCGTCGTCGGCCAGGCGAGCGGCGAGCGCGGCGCGGGGCGAGCGTCCCAGGTTGAAATTCAGCACTCCAGCACTAGGCTGCGGATATTGATCTGGCATGGTTTGCAGGCGGGCAAGTTGGGCCTGCCGGTACGCGTACAGAGATTTTTCCTCGAAGGCTGCCCCGTCGTCGACGGCATCGTGGACCAGGTCCAGCAACCGCCCTCCATCGTTTACAGCTCGGTTGATGAGAACTTGGGCGGCGGTCGCTGACAAGCTCGCAGCGAGACGAGCGCTCTCTTTGCGTTCAGGGCTCGCCAGGACAAGCTCCATCCATGGGGCGATGTTCTGTGGGTCTCTCAAGGCCCACCGGGCCTCGCCGATCTCGGCGAAGAGGCGGGTGCGGGCGGTAAGAGCTCCTTGCGGCGCGTCGGTGATAAAGACACCTGCCGTTGCATCCCAGTACTCCAGAATGTGACGCGCGGCGGCTGCCGCCGTGCCTTTTGGCTTTCCCCAGTGGTGTTGTAGGCGGTCGCTGATGGCGCCGTGCGCGTCCTGCCATGATGCGCTGCCAGCCGCGGCAACAAGGTGGGCTATGTCGTCGAAGCAGTCCAGCAAGACATAAGGGGCCTGCGCGGGGTCAGTACCCGGCATCGGCAGAAGCGTCCGACGTTTCTCCCAGCCATGGACGGTTCTGTCGATCACCTCGGCCAGCAGGCCGGCCCTGGTCGTGGGTACGACTACTGCCTCTCGTTCGGCAATGAGCAGCACCATCAATGTGGCAAGCAGGGGCACCCGCCAGAGGTCTGGTTCGACATTGCGAGATTCTCTGACGCGCCGTGTGCGGTCCTCGATCCACGCACGAACGTCCTCACCTCTAGCAAACCGCTCGGCCACCGTGTGCAATAGCTGCTCGATAGTTTCGCCCAAATGCAGAGGATCTTGCAGTTCGTAGACGGGAAGCTGGAGCACCTCGGCGGCCTGCGCCGAGGAATGTCGGGTCGTGACTACCACGTCAAGGTCAGCAGGCAGACGCCCCAGTAGGTCGTCTATCGCTTCCACTACTGCATCGCGCCGGTCAAGGGTCTCATCGAGTCCGTCCAGCAAGAGCAGCGCCTGGCCGCGCTCAACGTACTCAAGCACCGCCTCCTCCTGCACTGGCTGGGTGACGCCCGCAGCAGTTCGCACCAGATCGGCGGCCTCCAGCCTGTAAGGGCCCGTAGCGGGAAGCGCCGGAAGCAGGTCGCTCAAGCGTAGCCATACAGGCAGGGGAGCAAGGTCGGTCGCGGCCCAACGAGCCGCGATCAGACGCGAGGCAACCGTCTTGCCGGATCCGGGTCGACCGATCAACAGCAACCGTCCCTGACGACGCACAATGTCGACCAAGTGGTCACGCGTGTCATTAGGGACTTCAGGCGCCGCTCTAAGGTCTTCCGCCGCCCCGGCGACTGTAATCGACGTCAGTCCCAGACCGAGGTCCGCGAGCGGGAGGATGTCCTGCTCGGCGGCCAATCTTTCGCGGTACTCCGTGACGGCCTCACGACGGGCTTCCATTCGCGCAGCGGGAACGCCCGTGGCGTCGGACACCAGGGGCAACTGCGCGCTCCTCAGCCAGCTGAACCATGCCTGGAGGCCCGAGGGCGCACGCTGTTCGGCTTGGGTACGGGCTGCTGCCCGCAAGGCGCGGAAAGCAGCAAGGCCATGGTGGGCGGGAACGACTGCGGCGTTCAGGCAAGCAGCTCCCAGGGCTTCCCCCGGTCCATCGTCGCGGGCGTCCAGGAGACGAACGTTCGCCGCATCCAGCAACTGCGACGTTGCCGACTCGTCCAGGCCGCGGTCGGCAGCAAGCCGTTTCAGCCGGTCGAGCTGCCGGGTGTCTTCAGCAGTAGGAGACGCTCCAGCACGACGTGACTTCAGCGCTTCGGTCAAACGCTCGATCGTGGACGGCGCCTTGGTCACAATGCAAAGGAGTTCATCGCCGGGTCGGCATTCCCCGGATTCGATTGCCCTGCACCACTGATCGACAGCGTCCTTAAACGCTTTGTCAGCTCCAGACAGCTTCGCCTGTATGAAGACACGGGTGCCGTCCACGAGATCGACCACCACGTCATCGACGTGTAAATCCGCTTCCATGTGCAGCGTCGTCGGCACAGAGGAAGACTCCAGCCAAGGAACTGCCTCTCCGAGCAACCCATGTGTGGCAAGCAGCGCCGCAATACCGGCCCGGTGGGTAGCACCGGCCTCGTTCTTCGCACCACCCAGTGCGCCTGGCCTCGCCGTCTGCACCTAGCACGCTCCTCGCTCCCGAGGGCCCCTCTGACACGCCCTTGTCATTTATGCATGTGTGCCAGTCCGTTAAGCCTGATCAAGAAACCCGACAAGCGACGCCGGAGCAGGGTCCACTGTGGCCTAGATACGCGAACCAAACGTGCCGTTTCCAGTCCCGCGCGCGCATGCCCCGTCCTGAGATGAATTTTACTGCCTTCGGCTGGTGTTCGGACTGGAAGCGCCGTCGCCGTGAGCCGGCACGTGGCGAATGCCTGTACGAGCGCACAACGGTGAGTGGCGGAGAGAACTGACCCCGGGGCCCCAACACCACGTCAGAACTAATGGCATACCTACGCCCATAGGCGGTGGGCGCGGTCGCGCACAGGCTCGAACTCTCGTCACACCGCGTCGATCCGGTACCGGTCCCTCCCCTGTGGGGACCGGTACCGAACGACGGGCTGCATCGATCCGCGTCATGTCGGCGTAACGGCGCGGATCGAGGAAAGGCGGATCCGCAGTCCACGCGACAACGGTCCGGAGGTGATCGGCGAAAACCAGCCGAGGACGTGCAGCGTCGCGATTCAACTCAGCGAGTCACCTCGTGCTGATGACCTGCCCTGACGCTGCGCGGTTGGTTCGCTACCGGTTCGTGATCCTGCCAGTCGGGGTGCTGGAAGAGGAGGTTCCGTCATCGTCCGACCCCCGTAAGCGCAGGTCAGCCGTATAAAGTGAGTTTTCCGGTCCGGATGTCCACGTGCGGGGGAAGTAAGGGGTGGAGGCCTTGAGTCCCGACTCAGGGGCACGCACAGCCTTCGCGGAACGTCTCGCGCTGCTGTACAAGGAAGCTGGCAATCCTCCCCTCCAGCGCGTGGCCGAGGCCGTCGTCCGGCATCAGCGGGTCGACGAACGCGGGCGGATCGTACGGGTATCCGCACAGCGGATCAGCGACTGGCGCCGGGCCAAAAACGTGCCTGCCCAGTTTGCTGCTCTCTCAGCGGTGCTCCATGTGCTGATACCTGAAGCACGTCGCGAGCGGCCCGCGCCGGTCTCCACTGGCCTGTACGACATGGCCCAGTGGCAGCTCCTCTGGGAGCGCGCGGTGTCCGACCCCGTCAGCGGTCGCTCCGCCCCTGCTTCCGCAGAAGATCGGGAACAGCTTCAGGACGACGCTCCGGCTGCCGTCCACGGTGTTTGCCCTTACCGAGGGCTGGCTTCGTATCGCCAGCAAGACGCCCGGTGGTTCTTCGGACGAGAGCGGAGTACAGACGCCCTCGTTGCTCAACTGCGTGCCGCGGAGAAGACGGGCGGCCTGGTCATGCTCGTCGGCGCTTCAGGGGCGGGGAAGTCCTCCCTTCTGAACGCCGGCCTGGTGCCCGCTCTGCAAAACGGCGTGTTGAGCGACGAGGGCAGCCAACCTGGCCCGGTGCTGCAATTCGTGCCGGGAGGCGACCCCCTCGCCGAGCTGACCCGCCAGATACCTGAGCTCGCGCATGCCGTCTCCGCTGCCGAGGAAACGGGAGCGGCAGCGGCGGTGAAGGAGGCTGGCACTCCGCTTTCCGCGAAGGCGGTGAAAGAATCCGTCACGGCCTGGGCCCGACGCCAGACGTCCTCCAGCGCTCGCCCCGTCCTCATCATTGATCAGTTCGAGGAGACGTTCACCCTCTCCTCCGACGAGGCGAGCAAGCGTGCTTTCATCCAGCTCCTCCAGGCGGCGAGCGCGCCGAGCGATACCGGTGAGCCGGCTCCCGCGCTCGTGGTCCTGGGCATACGCGCCGACTTCTATGAGCAGTGCCTCAGATATCCCGAACTAGCCGATGCACTGCAGCACCGGCACATGGTGCTCGGGCCACTGACCACCACGGAGTTGCGCGACGCCGTGACCGGACCGGCCAAAGCCGTGGGGCTGGAGCTCGAACCGGGGCTTGCGGAACTGATCGTTCGAGAAGTGAGCACCGACGGACCCCGCGGAACGCACGACGCGGGAGTACTGCCGCTCCTCTCCCATGCCCTGCTCGCCACTTGGCAGCGGCGGAAGACGGGCAGGCTGACGCTTGCCGGCTACCGCGCCGCAGGGGGTATTCAGGGGGCGGTGGCGGCCAGCGCCGAGCGCGCCTGGTCCGACCTCGACCCGGCCGCGCGCACGGCCGCTCGCCTGCTCCTCCTCAGGCTGGTCCGGCTCGGCGAAGACACGCAGGCCACTCGCAGGCGAGGGGCACGGCGACAACTGGCCGAGGAATCGACGGACCCCAGTAAGACCGAGGAATCGCTCGAAGCACTGGTACGCGCTCGGTTGGTGACACTCGACGCCGAGACCGTGGAGATCACCCATGAAGCGCTACTCCACGCCTGGCCCCGTTTGCGTGACTGGATCGACGAGGACAGGAACGACAACCTGCTGCGTCAGCGCCTCGAGGAGGACGGCAGGACCTGGGAGGACTCCGGCCGCGATACGTCGCTGCTCTACCGGGGCTCCCGTCTTGAGCAAGCCCGTGCCTGGAGGAAGACCGCCGGGGGCACATTCCTGACCAAAGGTGCAGTGGAGTTCCTGGCTGCTTCGGCCCGACTCCGAAGGCGCACGGTCCTGATCATCCGTGGTGCAGTGGCGGTCCTGGTAGTCCTCGCCATAGTGGCTGTCGTCTCCGCGGTCGTCGCGTGGCAGCAACGAGACGATGCGGTGTTCGAGCAAGTGGTCGCTGAGGCTGATCGCGTCCAAGACGCAGATCCGTCGCTGTCGGCTCAGCTCGACCTGGTGGCACATGACTTGCGGCCCGATGACGAGGATACGAAGAACCGGCTGCTCTCGATCGTGAACGCGCCGTTGGCCACGCAGCTCCTCGGCCACAAGGGCGCCGTCTACCTCACTTCGTTCAGTCCGAACGGACGGTTCCTGGCCACCGCCAGCTATGACAGGACGGTACGGCTGTGGGATGTGTCGGACCGGTCTCATCCCAAGCCCTTGGGTAAGCCCCTCACCGGCCACAAAAGTTGGGTGAGCAGCGCGGTCTTCAGTCCGGACGGCAACACCCTCGCGACCGCTTCGGACGACGGCACGGTCCAGATGTGGAACGTTCGCGACCCCAGCCACCCGCGCCCACTGGGTTCGCCCTTGACCGGCCATAAGGGCGCGATCTATCTGGTCGCCTTCAGTCCCGACGGGCGCACTCTGGCTTCGGCCAGTGACGACCGCACCGTTCGTCTGTGGAACGTGAGCGACCCGAGCCGACCGAAGGCGCTTCGCAAGCTGACCGGCCACACCGCAGCTGTGCGCTCCGTGGCCTTCAGTCCCGACGGCAGAACACTGGCGGCCGGTGGGGACAACGGCACGATCCGCCTGTGGAACGTGACAGATCCACGTCGCCCGAAGCCAGTCGACAACGTACTGACCGGCCACACGGGAACCGTGCACTCAGTGGCCTTCAGCCCTGACGGCCGCACTCTCGCCAGCGGCAGCAAAGACAACTCCATCCGTCTCTGGAACGTGCGCGACCCCCGCCATGCGAAACCCCTCGGCGCACCGCTCACAGGCCATACCGGCGCGGTATGGTCCGTGTCCTTCAACCCCGCCGGAACCATGCTCGCTGCAGCCAGTGCGGACAGCACGGCGAGCCTGTGGAACGTCCGCGATGCGGCACATCCGTCGCAGGTCGGCGAGCCTCTCGCGGGCAGCAGTGGGGAGATCTACGCCCTGGGCTTCAGCCCCGACGGGCGAACCCTAGCCACGGGGAGCGGCGACAACAAGGTTCGTCTGTGGTCGATACCGACGTCGGACGTGGTGGGCAGGATCGGAGCGTTCCGCCCTGACGGGAAGGTGCTCGCCACCGCTGCGCGCGACGAGCAGCTCCGGCTGTGGAACGTGGAGCGCCCCAACCGCCCCGTGGCATTGGGCCAACCGTTCAAGCCCCGGGACGGGGAGGTGCGTTCCCCGGTGTTTTCACCCGACGGCCGGACACTGGCGGTACTGACGGGCAACCGCGCAGTGCAGCTGTGGGACGTCTCCGATCCCACGCATCCCACCCCCGACGGGCCGCCTGTGGCCCTGCGGACGCGGTTCGCGGCTGCGCTCGCCTTCAGCCCGGACGGGCGCACACTGGCGACCGCTGATACGGACCGCACCATTCAGTTGTGGGACGTCAGCGACCCCTCACGTCTCCGTAAGCTCGGCGCGCCGCTCACGGGCCACAAGGGCTACGTCAACTCCCTCGCCTTCGGGAAAGACGGACGATCTCTGGCCAGCGCCAGCGCGGACGGCACGATCCGCCTCTGGAACGTCGCCGACCCTCGCCATGCCAGCCGACTCGGCAAGCCGCTCCGGGGGCATCTGGGCCCCATCAATGAGCTCGCCTACAGCCCGGACGGTCGTACGTTGGCCAGTGGCAGCGACGACGGCACAGTTCGCCTCTGGAACGTTGCCGATCCTCTCAAGGCAGCCCAGTTGGGCTCCTCACTCACAGGCCACACGGACGCAGTGGTGTCACTGACGTTCAGCCGGGACGGTCGCACTCTGGCAAGTGGCGGCGACGACAACACGGTCCGGCTCTGGGATGTCGCCCACCCCTCTGACGCCTCCCCCATCGGTCAATCCATGAGCCCCAACGCCAAGACGGGCAGCTTCCTGTCGTTCAGTCCCAGGGGCGAGATGCTCGGAGTTTCGAGCGGTACGGATACGGTCCGGCTTTGGAACTTGGACGCCGACGAGGCGATTCGCCGGATTTGCTCAACCACTCAAGGCGTTCTGACTCAGGAAAAATGGCAGGAGTATCTGCCTCGCCTCTCATACGCGCCACCCTGCGACGAGTAGTGATTCACCACATCTCCCTTGCAGATCACGCTACGTGATCCCGGTCACAACTCCACACTTTGACGGAGTAGTTGCCTCCCCTTACTCGAACAGCCTTGCTACCGTTGGCCATAGCCCGATCGCTGGTGCATCCCCCGTCGCCAGCGGTCGGGCGCTTTCGTGCTCCCACCACTCAGGGAGCCGCCTTGGGTCGCCATCTGCAAGGCACCCAGTTCCCGACACTTTTGGGAACGACGGGCCAGGTGGCCAAATTGCGACAGCACCCGCTGAGTACCGGTGAGCCAACTGAGTGGCGGTGCCATGCTTCGCGACGCTGGGTCTCGTATAACGCACATCAGGCCCGGCTCACTTGTTAGCGAGTCGGGCCTGAATGATGGCTTGAAACTGCAGCGAATTTGGCTTTGGGCGCTGACTAACGGCGGGACCTGAGCAGCTCATCAAGCGCAGCGACCGGCGAGCTCGCAGATAGCGCAGCACGTGCGGACAGGGCTGCCTCCCACTGCTCGGTCAGCCCATCCATCAGGCGCCGCCGCATGCCCGGAGTGATGTGGGTGTAGCGCGCCTGGACCGAACCATCCTCGTGGCCCATCCGCTCGTCCATGAGCTTCGGTGGGGTCCCAAGCTCCTCCATGACCGTCTTGTGCGTATGTCGCAGGCCATGCGGCGTCAGTCCCTTCGCGATCGGGAGCCAGCACGCGTCCGCCCGGCCAGAGGCATTCCGCCCGCGCACAGGGACGCCAGGCCAGGGCTCGGCCATCACGGGAGTCGGGCGTGCCTCCTGCGGAGCCTTCTTGGGGTACCAGCCCGTTGCTGCGGGCTGGAACAACCAAGTGGCGAACCCATTGCGCCGCCAGTGCGCGGCAGTCTCTCCAGGTGGGCCGCCATATACGTAGCCCAGCTCCGCCATGGCGAGCTCGACCTTGATTCGCGTCGACTCCGCGACTGTCGCCGGCCGGTTGAGGACGTTGGACACCGTGCCGGTGGATACCCCGGCACGGCGGGCCACGTCCGCGAGCTTCGGGCCTGCCTGCCGGGCAGTCCCATTGGATTCCCTGAGCCCCTGGAAGACGTAGGTGAACCCGTGGCAGGAGCATGGGCCTGGCCTGGTCCGTCCGATGTGGTTCAAGACCAGAGAAGCGAGCCACTCCGGGGTGTCGATGTCCCGGTAGGAGTCGTCCTTGGGCGGACAGCGGTGTAGTTCGCCGGAGTCCAGCTCGTACAGCTGCCACTCCACCCGAATCGAGCCAGGGCGAACGAACTTGGTTTCCAGCCCCACGATTTCGCCGAAGCGCTTGCCGGTATAGCCCTTGAGGACTGTGGCCACGAACTCGTCGTCACGGCCGGAGAGAAGGGACATCCGTTCACCGATGAGCAAGATGCCGAGGGCGTCCGTCACGGCCTTCTCCGGTGCGCGATTGCGGGACCGTCCGGCCCGCTTGCCCCTTCCCCGCCGCTTGCTCGCTGGGTTGCTGTCCCGAAGCCCCTCTTCGACTGCGTCGCCCATGATGAGGTGCAGCGTGCCGTGCCAGGTCTTCACGCTCGAAGCCGCGTACAGCTCTCGTTCCTTTTTCTCCCAGGCTCCGACGTGACGACGCTCGATGTCTGAGACGTTGACCTCTCCGAACTCCGGGAGCAGATGCTCCTCGATGTGACGCTTGTAGTTCTGCATGGTGGACGCGGCCAGTTCTTGCGCCGCGTACCACTCGTTCACGTACTGGGCGAAGGTGATCTTCCCTGCGTTCGGGTCTCGCCAACTCCCTTCCCTGACCTTGGCTTCAAGGTCATTCGCTGCCTTCGCGGCCTCGCGCTTGGTGGTAAACCGCACCGTCTGTCCGTTGTCGTCAACGACCGTGCGGAGTACGCCCGGAGCGAGCCAGTACCGACCGCGGTAGTAGCTGCCGCGCTTCTCTCCGTATCCCACGTTTACCAACTCCTTCCTCAAGCCCTCAGGCGACTGCCGCTTCAGACTCGGCACGGACACCCCGGCGCGGCCTCCTTGCTCGGAGGCGCGGTGTAGCGGTCGGGGCGATCCGCCTCGGTGTGCGAGCGCGTGTGAACGGGTCCATCTGGGCCGGCACCTGGACCCGCCCCGGTCGCTCCTCGAAGAGCCTGACGATTTCCGCGAAGTGCTCGGCCGTGAACCGGTAGGACCCGGCAGGCTTCGTGAACGGAATGCGCCCCTGCCGGGCCTGCTCCTTCACCCACCATTCGGAGACCCCGAGCGCCTCGGCGATCTCTGACGGTCGGTAGAGCTGCGGCAGTTGAGCCAGAGTGACCGCGGTGACACTGTGACTGGTGTGACTCGTCATGCCTGTCCCCCGTTCTCGCCGGGGACGATGTAGCCCCCGTCCTTCCGGATGAGCTGAACGTCCTTCGCCATGCGCGAGCAGGTCTGCCGTACGAGATCGGAGGGCAATCCAGTCCCCTCGGTGATCTGCTTCGGCTTGGTGCCGGGGTGGTCGCGGACATAGCGCAGAATCGTCGCCCGGCTGTCACCGATGGTGTGGTCGGTGGCGGGTCCTTCGAGGAGCTGCCAGGCACCGGCTTCCGAGTAGAAGCGCAGCGCGTACTCCGACTCGTCGACATCGCGGCCTGTGACGTGCAGTACGCCGTCGGCCTGCCCACGGGACCGCTTGAGCACGAGAGTGGCATCGGCGGCTCCCGCGATGCCGTTCGTGCCAGAGACCTCCGCGAGGAAGTCGTCCGCGCCGGCCTTCCGGACGTGGTGGACCAGGACCACGGCGATGCCGTAGTGATCCGCGATCCGCTTCACGTGGCCGACTGCTGCATAGTCCGCGTCATAGGCCGACGAGCCGGGTGAAGAGGTGCCCCGGATCTTCGCGAACACGTCGATCACGATCATGCGAGCATCCGAGTTTCGCTCGCACCACTGGGCGATGAGCTCGCCTCCCCCCTGCGGGATCGGTGGGCACGAGGTCGCCAGCGTGAGAGTGGAGGGTGCCGGGCTGCCCCCAAGGATCTTTCCCATGCGCGACTGCAGTCGGCGGGGCGTGTCCTCAAGGGCGAGGTACAGAACCGGCCCGCCGTCCACAGGAACGGTGTCCATCGCTGTCCCTCCGGCCGCGACCGAAAGGGCCAAGCCGAGCGACAGCCAGCTCTTACCGACCTTCGGCGGCCCAGCGAGGAGGTTGACTCCCTCGGAGATGAGCCCCGGCACCGCCCACTTGGGATCCGGGAACTCCATGTTCATCAGCTCGTCGGCAGTCCACGCTGTGCGAATGCGCTGCTGCGCGGGCTGCAACGGCTGAGGTTCCGGAGCCGAGTTCGAGGCGTGCGGGCGGGGTGGCAGTGCGTTGTCGTACGGGTTGTCGCTCACTTACTTTCCGCTCCCCCGTGGTTCTGCTCCCCGATCCACTTCGCAGCAGCAGGGAGGGACTTGAAACCCTGGTGGGCGCGGAGCCACCGGTGCTCGCCGAAGCCGTATGCCCCCTCCGGCGTGGGCAGTGCCACGGCCGCGTACTGCTTGCCGCCGCGTGGGCCGCGGCCCACGCTGATCTGGCCCATCACATCGGTTCGCTGGACTCGCGCGACCTTCCGCCCGGTGACGAGCCACTCGTGGGGCTCGTCGTCGAACCAGACCTCTCCCGGCCACAGAAATAGCCCCGCGACCTTGCGCGGTTCCTCGCCGAAGCCGAGGGCCTTCGTGTTGGTGTGGAAATCACCCATCGCCTCGCCGCGGACGAGGTGCGCGGTGTGACAAGACACGCAGATCACACGCACCGTCGTACGGGGGTAGCGGCTGTTGTGATCGCAGTCCTCGTCCGAGCAGACGTGCTGTCCGAGCGCGCCCCCGTACGACGATCGGAAGCCCTCGTCTTTGCGAACGTCGACTGTCCATGCGGGGCGCCCGCAGCCGGGGCGGTGTGCCAGCTCACGCCAGCCGAAGTACGTCTCCTGAACGCTGGGGTTCATGCCGCATTCCCCCGTCCGAAGCTCCGCGGCTTTCGGGCACCGGCGCGGAGGCCTGAAGCGATGGTGCGGCGTGCGGCGCCCTCGTCGAGGTGGGCACGACGGGCGACTTCCGCGAGCCGTTCGTGCACGTACGTCGCACCGAGCTCACGCCCGGCAACGAGCTGCCCGAGGGCGACCGACGCCTGGTAGAGCGCGTTGTTGCGGTTGCCCTCGTGCGCCTCGGAGACCCGTGCCATTTCGGCGTTGACGGCGGCAGCCAGGTAGGCACCGCGTCGACCGTTGGCGACCAGTGGAACAGTCACCGGTCGCTGCGAAGGGAGGGGGGCCGGAGTGAGGAGCTTCGTCAACCACGCAGGGAGCGGGACCGGCTCGGTTTCGCGTACGACGGTGTAGGGCCGGCCATTGACCGTGCTGCCCGCACCAACTACGTATCCGCCGGCCGCACGGGTGTCGACCTTCCAGCCGAGAGCCCCGGCCGTGTTGCGCAGCTTCGCTCCCTCCGGGGCCGAGAAGTACAGGTGCGTTCCACCGCTGGGCGTGCGGACCGTGTACGTGCTGTCGGGCCAGGGGTGTCCCTGCTGCTCGGCAAGGAGAGCCAGGACATCAGCTCCATCAACGACGCCCTTCCGAGTGCCGGCGGGCGGCACGTCCTGGTCGTGCTTGGGCACGTCGAGGTCGATGACGACGAGACCCGCCGGGCCCGTCGCGATGCCGAGGTTGTAATCCGCCGTCAACCAACAACGGTCGATCCGCTCGGCATCTGTGGTCGCTCGCTGCTCCCACGCCTTGACGGCGGGGCGCTTGGCGCCGGGAATGAGCGGGAAGACGTGCCACCCACGCTCGGCCGCGCACAGCGCGGCGTGGGGCAGCGGGGCGGAGGGGATCTGGTGCATCCTTGAGGCACCTCCTGCTTCCTGGAAGGGATGGGGGAGGACCGGAGCAGCGGGCTTCGTTGACCCGTCGGCCGCTGCTCCGGGCAGATTCAGAGAGACTTCGAGGGACGCCAGGCGTCGTATTCGGCCCGGACGTAGTCCCGGTAGTCCTCGGCCAGCACCAGGTCCATCCCCTTGCGGCTCAGGCGGTGGTGCGCAACGTCGAATTCGACGAGCCATTCCGCGGCGACGTCCGCCGCCTCGTCTGCGTCCGCTGCGGCGAGCCCTCCGTTCCGGGCCCGCTCCTGAAGGGCGAGACGATCCAGGAGCGCAGCCTTGCGGAGACGGAACTCGCGGTCCGTACTGACGTCAGTGGGGTGAGAGTCGGATGCCTCGGCGATCAGGCAGAGTTCCTGCGCGATGGTGGGGGCGTCTGCGTATGCCGTCTCGGGCGGGAGGTGGTCCGGGGCAGTCACTTGCTCTCCTCGGCGATGTGGTGCTTCTGCAGATTGAGCAGCACGAACTGAAGGGCGCGCTCGGCCGCGAGGCCGTATGTGCAGGCGGCGTCGGCCAGGCCTGCGGCGAACTCTGAGGCCTCTGCCGCCTCAGGGCTGTGGCAGTCGGCGAAGTCCGCGTAGAAGGTGAAATCGCGAGCGAGATCGCGGGCGCGTACGTGCTCGGTGAGGATTTCACCGAGCGCCACGAGGTTCGGGCCGCCCGGCCAGTCGGCAAGTGCATCCCCAAGGTTCGGCAGCGACTCGGTGGGCACCTCGTAGAGACCGTCACGGCGCACGAACTCCAGATGCCGGGGACGCTCACCGCGCACGAGTCCCGCCAAGGCGCAGGCCGTTCCGTACGCGTACGCCATCGCGGTGTTCTCGTACAGGAGCTTGATCCGCAGTTCCGTGGAGTCCTGGATCTCCTTGAGGTACCGGAGCGCCTCGTGATGGGGGTGGCTGTAGTACCGCCCGATCACGCTCACGGCTCCGTCTTCGGGGGCGAGCCGAGCGGGTTCGAAGTGCCATGCGGTGGCCTGGGCCGCTTGGTGCGCCGTGCGGTACTCACGAGCGGCAGCACCAACGGCGAAGACGCTCTCGGTCAGGTCGTGGAACCACATTTGGGTGGTGTCGGACATCGAGGTTCTCCTCAGGGTGAGCTCGGGCCGGTCTGTTCGTCCCTCCGCGCGGAGGGGAGGCCCACGGAGGGGCGTCAGGCGAGCGTCGACTGGTCGGTTTCGCGTTCAACTGCGGCGAGGAGGAGCTCCCGAAGGTCGCTGCCGATGACGGAGGTGAGCCGGTGCTCGATCGCTCGCCAAGATTCGGAGTCGATGGCCATGAGCGCGGCGATCGCGGCGGGGCCCTTGCCCTCTTCGACGGCGGTGAGCGCGTCACGAAGTTCGCCGGACGCCATCAGCGAAATGCGCGGCGGAGCAGTGGACTTGGCGTGCATCACGGTTCCCCCCAGGGGTGAGTTCGAGTCGGGCGTTCAGAAGGAGCTGATCGTGTGGGAGAGCGAGGACATGAGGTCGTCGATCGTCGACGCGGCGCCGCTGTTCGCGAGGTAGTGGCCGAAAAGCACGCCGACCACGGCGGAGCCGGGCCCTACGGTCTTGAACTTGATCAGCAATGCGAGGAGGAAGCCGAAGAGCACGACGGCCGAGATGGAGAAGGCCACGAGGCCCCCTTTCGGAAGGTCAACGGTTGCCTTCGCGGCGAAGGCGGATCGCGGCGTTGTAGATGTGGCGGCCTATGCGGAGCCGGTATCCGTAGCCGCGGCAGCGGCGGCACTCACGGCCTCGCTTCAAGCGGCCGGAGAAGCGACCGACGGAGACCTTTGAGCCCCAGCCCTTGCACTCGCGGCAGGATCCGAACGGGCTCACGGTGCAGACCACCGCATAACAGAGCGTGATGAACAGGAGACCAGGCAAGTACGAGAGCCACGCGGGCATGCAGACCCCTCTGAGGGCGGTTTTGGGTAGGTGCTCGGAAGGTGGCGCTAGAAGCTAGAACCCAGCTCAACGCCCATATGACGTGCTAGCGGGGGTGCTAGACCTAGCAGGGGTGCCTGCTAGGTCTAGCGGTCGAATCGGCTACGCGGCTTCGGAGCTTCCGTCACGTACCGCAATCGATTTGAGGATGTCGGCGCGCTTGATGCCGCGCCGGTTGACGCCCTTGCCGTCCTCGGTCGTGCCCCATACCTGACCGGTGCGGATGCCGAGCGGCTTGAGTGCCGCGGCGAGCTGCTCCAACGTCCACTCGCCATAGATGGCGGGGCGGAGTTCGATGAGCCGAGCGAGGAGCGTCTCGGACCAGACCTTGGATTCCTCGCCCGGGACGACGGCAAGGACGTCGCTCAAGACGTCGATCGCCGTGACCGATTTCCTCTCCGGCTGCTCGCCGAGCGCATGTCCTGCGAGAGTGCCGGCCCGCTCGCGCAGAGCGCGGGCTCGAAGGCCGATGCGGTCTGCCGCCACGGCGTCCACGAAGGTCCCCTGGACGATGCGAGCATCCGCCCCCTCGCCAAGGAAATAGCAGATGCCCTTGTCGCCCCAGGCGAACATGTTCGCGCGGACGCCACGTTTGTAGGAGCCGGTCCCCAGCACCATGTCGTTTTCGATCTGGCCCATGACCTTGAGGCACCAGCGGGCTGAAGCGTTCGCGCTGATCGCCGTCGGGATGGCGTCCTTGTCCGGTCGCTGGGTTGCGAGCAGGAGCACGATGCCGGTTGCCGGGCCACGCTTCACCAAGTCCGTGCAGATCTCCCTGAGTTCGGTGCCGTACTTGGGGTGTTCGAACCAGATCTGGCACTCGTCCACACCAACAACGATGGGGTGGAGGCCGAGGGACTTCTTGGAGGCGAGTTCCGAGGTGACCTTGGACTCCGGACAAATGTCGCGTGGCAGCGACCGGATCACCTTCGCGCGGCGGCGCAGTTCGCCCTGCAGTTCCCGCATGTCGGCAACCGCGTACTCGATGTCCTCGACCTCGTCACCCGCCCGGTGCCGGGAAGCGACACGATCTCCGACGCTGTCGAGGTCACCGGTTCCCTTGAGGTCGTACGTATGGACCTCAGCTCGTACGTCCAGTGCAGCGATGAGGAGGAGCAGGCGGAGAAGGAACGTCTTGCCCATGCGGGGGACGGCTCCGATGATGCCTGCGATGTACATCAGGGTGATCCCGACCCAGCGTCCGCGCTGGTCAGTTCCCCATTTGACGGTCTTGAAGAGATCGACGCTCCCCGACTCGGCGAGTGGCCACTTGGGCTTCTCCGCCTGCGACATGTCCTGGTCGCCCACCCATAGCCGAAGCCGGCCGGTGTGCTCGTCCGGCACCGGCTCGGGCCACACGCACCCAAGCGGTCGCCGAAGTCCCGACGCGAGTCTGTGCCGCCGCTCGATGACGTCCGTAACAGTCACGCCGTACGGAAGATCGCCCTCAGCCATCCAGCCGGGTCCGTCACGGGTGATCGGGGCCGTGAAAGTGAAGCCCTCCTCGCCCTTGGCCTGAGCCTGGCCGATCGCCGCGATGCCGAGGGAGCCGAGCGCACGAAGCACGATGTCACTGGTGAGCTTCGTTGCCTTCGGAATTTCCACAGATCTGTGGATCACGGGCGCGTCTGCTGCCTGTCCGAGCCATCCCAGCGCGAGTCCGGCCGCCGCGCCGACCGTAAGAAGCAACCAGTTCGGGGCCAGGACGTACAGGGCGAGGGCCGTTGTCAGGCCGACGATGGAGGCCGCGACGCCGACGACGGTCCGCCACCGGACCCGTCGGTCGCGCTGGCGGGAGAGCTTCAGGTAGCGGTCGATGTCGGCCTTCTCGGCGGCTTCCTTCCGGAAGACGTCGCCCTCGGCATCCTTCATCCACCGAAGGCTGTCGCCGATGAAGCGAGCCCCTCCGCGAGGAGACTGCAGGAGGAGCCGTGCCGCGTACCAAGGGGTGCGGATCGCGTGATACGAGGCGATGTGCCAGGCATAGTCGACGACACCCCAGCCAGCTAGCTTGAACTCGTCGACCGAGCGAACCCACTCGGGGATGACCGCGCGACGCTTGGCGCCGCGCACTCGTTCCATGAAGCCGACGCCAGACGGGCCGCCGGGTCGGTCGACGTTGATGGGCTCGGTCGGGTCCGGGTCGCCCGCCTCGGTCGGGGCCGAGTCCGGTGTCTCAGCGGAACTTCCGCGTCCCGACCGACGCTTGAGGAAGTCGCCTACCGACTTACCAGAGTCGGCATCACCCATCTCCTTCTCAAGGCGCTCGAAGAGTTCGTCCTCCGAGTCTCCGTGGTCCTCGTGCTTCACTGACACGTCCTTCCTGAACGGGAGGGATGCCAGGGCCCGCCCCTACCCGCCAAAGCAGCGGGCGGGCCCTGCGCTGAAAGGTTGGGGAGAGATCTACGGGGCTCAGGAGAGCGCGTCGACGGCCTCTGCCTCGGTCTGAAGCTCATGACGCTCGGCGCGGAGCACGTCTCGGAGCTGGCGTGACCGGTCCTGACTGCATCCGACGACCTTGCGAATCGGCTCCGCGTCCAGGCGCTCGACCGGCCAGTCCGAAGTCTTCTCGCGGGCCTTCGCGAGGGCCTGGCCCCACGTCATGCGCGGGCTGCTCTTGTCGGTCCTCGCCGGTCGTCGCCTTCGAGGCTCGGGCGTTTCACCCGACTCAGCCACCGACTCTTGCTCGTCGGCCTCGTCGGCCTCGTCGGCCTCGCCGGTCGGGACGGATCCGTCGGGAGCCAGCTCGCCCAATTTGAGAAGAACGAGGTCCCGAACCGGAGCCTTCCTTCGCCAGGCCCGACCGTAGTCTGCGCGGAGTTCCGCTCGGACCAACAACCGCTGCTTCTCCAGGGCGAGCGCCTTGCGATAGTCGGTGGTCTCCCACAGCACCATCCGGCGCCACAGCATGAGCGTCGTACGAGGGGCGATCAGCCAACGTGACCGTCGAATGCGCTCCATCCGCTGGCCCGTCGCCACGCCGACGCGCACGGCGTAGACATGAGCGGCGACCTCACTCAGTCCCACCCACAGGAGTGGCATGGAGCCGTGAGCGAGCTTTGCGGACACCGTCGTGCCGGCTGCGATGTTCAGCCAGCACGTCACGAGCGTCAGTGCCCACGGCGCGAAGTGCACCCAGGCAAGCGGCATGTTCAGCCGGATCAACAGCAGCCGAGCCGCAGTGAACACCGGGATGGCGACGTCGATTCCGACCGGCACCATCCACGGATCGGAGAAGCCCCACCGTGCCGCTGCCACGCTGAGCGAGTCGTACGAGGACGCGAGGCCGAGGCCCCCGACGCCCGCCCCGGCAATCACGGCGACGCCAAGGAGGAGCTTCTCGCCCTGGGTCAGTGGGGGCGCCTGTTCAGTCTGCGCAGGCACCACGCTCAGGCCGCCTTCCGCAGCGAATCCGTGCGCAGACCGATGCTGGTGGTCCGCAGCATCGTCACGTGCATGAGGTTCGATGCGTAGAGCGCGTTGAGGGTGGCGATCGCGTCGTTCTCGCCCGCCTGTTTGATCTCGATCAGCTCGGCGAGCACGTCCTCTGCCGCCGCCACACGGGCAATGAGGTCTTCCTCGGACTCATCGATCTCACCGACGAACAGGTCCCGGAAGGTGTCAGGGAGGTCCGGCTCGTTCGCGTCCTGCAGGTCGCCGAACCCTTGTGCCAGCTCGGCGAACTCCAAGGCGCTGAGGAACCGCTGGTTTCCGACGTACAAGTACATGGCCTTCTCCAAGTTCCTGGAAGGGATGGGGAAGCCAGCGCGGTGGGCTGATGTGACCCGTCGGCCACCGACACCGGCATACGCCGTGCTCAGATGCGGACGCGTCGAGGCCCCGTCACGCGAAGACCCCAGCGGTACGCGACAGCGAACATCGTGAAGCCGCCGAGAGCCGCCATGAACGTGAGCGGCCAGCTACCTCCCAGCCCCTGGACGGAGCGGGCCGCGACGTACGCGGCCAGCAGAGCGACGACCAGCGTGAACAAAGCCAAGAGTCGGTCCAGGGCCGTGGGAGGGCAGGATTTGCGGGCCACGATCTGCAAGTCCCGCGCGTCGGCGACGCGCGGAGTGCTGCCCGGCACGTGCATGACGACGAGCCGGGTGGCGTTTGTGTCGAGACTCGCGACGGTCCCGATCACCATGTCGTTGCGATCACGGACCACGTCGCCAATCGCGAGACGCATGAGGTCCCCCTTCGGGAGTAGAGGCAGGAACCGAGCAGGCACGAGGCCTCGCCGGCGTGGTTCAGGGGAGACCACTCAGTCGACGAGTGGTCATGACCTGTGGCGACGTCAACTGCGCTGACGACGCCACGGATCAAAAGCACTCGTTCGTTTCGAGACGATGTGGAGTTCTCAAGGAACGGACGCTTCCTTCGTACTGGCCCCCTCGGGCGTTCCTCCATGCGTCACAGCTCCTAAAGAGGTCAAGTCCTCAAGACCTCTTTAGGAGTTACCAGGACTATGGCGCAGCACTCCCCCACTCGTCAAGACCTCTTTAGGAGTCGTATGCTGAAGCGCGCTTGAACGACAGGACGGTGAGCACGAATGGCCAAGGCCTACGAGAAGATCGCGGACGAGCTCCGCGCACAGATCCGCGCAGGTCAGCTAGGGCCAGGGGACCGACTGCCATCCGAAGCCGATCTCATAAAGAGCACGGGGCGCAGCGGGCCGACCGTCCAGCAGGCTCTACGCCTGCTCCAGTCGGAAGGGCTGATCGAGAAGCAGCACGGCCGCGGAACCTTCGTGCGCCGCCCGCGCACGAAGGTGCAGCGTGCGAACACGCGGCACCAGTGGGAGAAGGACCGTGCTCGCGCTCCCGAGCAGCAGCGCCTGGAAACAGGAGCGACCGAGCACGACACCGGTCTTGAGGTCGACGACCTCGTCTTCCACGCCGCGTACCGCGAGATCGAGGCTCCCAAGGAAATCGCAGAGGCCATGGGCGTCGAAGAAGGCACGGCTCTCGTCGAACGGTCCTACCGAACGCGATACAGCGCCGAGCGGAACCCGTTCAACCTCGTTACGTCGTATCTGATCCGCGACATCGTCAAGGGGAACCCTGACCTCCTTGACGACACGAAGGAGCCGTGGCCAGGCGGGACCGGGAACCAGCTGTACACCGTGGGCATCGAGATCGACCGCATAGAAGAGCGTGTGACGGCCCGGCCTCCGACGGTGGAAGAGGCGGAGGAGTTGGGCCTGCCACCCGGTACCGCGGTTCTCGTTCTGCGGAAAACCCAGTACGACACCGACAACCGCATCGTCGAGATGTCGGACATCACGCTGCCCGGCGACCGCACGGAAATACTGTTCACGACTCCCTTGGAAAGGTGGTGAGCCGTGAGCCAGCGCATCGTCATCGTCACGGCCGTCCATGCACCGTCGGCGCACTTCCTGGCTGACGCGTACAAGTCCATATGCGAGCAGGAGCTGCCCGCCGGCTGGCAGTGGCACTGGCTGATCCAGGAGGACGGGAAGACTGATCAGGTCGCGCCCCACGTCCCTGACGACGACCGAATCACATTCCGGCAGGGGCGCCATGGTGGCCCCGGCCTTGCTCGCACCATCGCCTTGGCCCACGCGGACGGCGAGTACGTCAAGGTCCTGGACGCCGATGACCAGCTGGCGCCGGGCGCCCTGGCCCGCGACCTCGCGGCCCTCGAAGCTGATCGAAGCATCGGTTGGGCTACGTCTCGCGTACTCGATCTGCTCCCCGATGGATCTACCGTCGGCTTCCCCGGCGACCCAGAGCCCGGGCCGGTCGAGCGTCAGGAGGTGCTCGATTACTGGGCGTCTCACGACTATCGCGCGCAGGTCCACCCTGCGACCCTCTTCGTGCGCCGCGACCTGCTCATGGCCCTCGGCGGTTGGATGGCCCTGCCGGCATCCGAGGACACAGGCCTTCTGCTCGCCCTGAACTCGACCTCACGCGGCTGGTTCTCGTCGGAGGTCGGCCTGCTCTATCGCAAGTGGGAAGGCCAGGCGACCGGCCAGGCAGCGCACGTCGACACGGCAGAGCGCGACGCCCGCATGGCCGTTGTCGAGGCCAGGGCGCGAGCACTGGACTACTTCCAGTGGCGCTACCCCGTCAGCTCTGACTGATCATCACTGATTAACCGGAACCTCGTAGACGATCTCGCAGGAGGCAGCGGGCACGACGATGTCAGCCGTTTCGACCGGGCGTCCGTCGTCGCTGTAGTAGGTCCGCTGAATGCGTGTCACGAGCGCACCGCGCTGAATGCCGAGGAGCACAGCCTCCTCGGCATTCGCATGTCCGGGCTCTGGCTGCTCCACGGCTCGGCTGACCGTGATGCCGACTTCCGCCATGCGGCGCACCACACCAGTTCCGGCCAGCGGACCCCCTTCCGGAAGCACCACGAGCGAGCCCGAAGTGAGGCTGTACGGCTCCCAGCTCGTGGACAGCTGGACGGGCCGCCGATCGGCCAGGAACTCATAGGCGGTACGGACGCAGTAGGCCCCCTCGGCGATGCCGAGGCGAGCAGCGATCTCCGGGGGCGCCGGGATCATGGCGTCACTCCGGCTCTCCCACGTCCCGTCCTTGCCGAGTGCGCTCATGTCCGCGCGAAAGGGAGACTCACCAGCCTGCTCGCGGTGCTGCGAGCGCACCATCCGCAAGCGCTCGCGCGGTTCGGCAACGTAAGTCCCTGAGCCTGCGCGCCCTTCCAGAACGCCCTGCGAGATAAGGGTCTCCTGCGCCCGACGGATGACGGCCTCGCCAACACCGCACTCCTCCGCAAGCTGGGCGCGCGAAGGCAACCGGTCTCCTGGCGTCCACTCGCGGTCGGCGACTCGCTGTCGCAGCACGTCAGCGATGCGGAGGTATGGCGGTTGGTCACGCATATAGAAAATCTAGTCCACGACCTCTAATCTAGATAGCTAGCTTCTAGTTAGCTATCTAGATATATGTGGTCATGGAGGAACGCCTTGTGCCCTCACCAGAAGCTCGCGCCGACGAGATCGTGGCGGGCCTCTCCGCTGCTGGGTTCGCTCCGCAGCTGCAGCACCACGCGGACCGCATCTCCATAGAGACGAAGGTGCCGAGCTCTGTCTCCGCCGAGTCGTGGAAGCGGCTTCTCGCGCTGCTGATGACGGCTGACGGATACGGGCTCGACACCAACGCGAGCGGCACCACAGCAAGAGCCGCCGTACGCAAGGAAACCCCCGCGACGATCCAGCTCGTCCGGGGGCACGGCCATCAGCCTTAGGGAGCTGAACAGCGTGTTCGACAGTATCCGCAGCCAGGGATCGTGGGCCAGGCAGTACCGCGCCCAATCCCGCGCACGCGTGACGAGGGACTCGTGCAGCGCACCGACACACCCCGGGCGCGCCAGCAGGGAGGGCCAGTGATCAATCCACGGAACGTCACCATCACCACCCTCGAAGTCACGTCGCAAACGATCCGGCAGCACGACGTCGTGGACATCGGCGGTCAGCGCTTCGAGGTGCTGAACATGTTCGAACTCCATGGGCAGGCCAAGGGTTTGCGCTTCACCTCGGGCGAGGTCCTGACCATTCACTCCAGGACCCGGCTGTCCGTGACTCGCGCAGTCAGAAGGGGGTGAAGCGGCGCATGGGATCCAATCGATACGAGTTCATCGCGGGTGAGCTCCGGCAGCAGATCGCCACGGGTGGGTTCTCGGCGGGTGATCAGCTGCCCGCCGAGAGCGAACTCACGAAGTTGTTCGGAGCGAGTCGGCCCACCATCCGTGACGCCCTCTCCATGCTTGAGAACGAGGGGTTGATCATGCGGCTCCACGGGCGCGGCAACTTCGTTCGCCACACGTCCGGGCAGATCACGTACGCGGCGGACAGTCTCTCGGGAGACCGGCGAGCAGCCGTCAACGCCGCCATAGAGGTCAGCGTGAGCATCAGGGAGACAGCAGCCGGCAAGGAGCTGGCATCGCTACTGCGTACGCCACCGGCCACCGCGCTGATCGAGTACGCGTTCCTCAGCCATCACATGACGTTTCCGTATGCCCTGGCTCGGGTCTACGTACCGTGCGACGTGGCACGCCTCGATATCCCCAGGGCGAGCGGCTCGCCGCTGGGAGATGAGGTACTCGACCGGCTGGAGGGCGCCGGGATCCACGTGGCCAACAGAGCCTCGCGCGTCACGGCCCGGCTGCCCGACGCCGAAGAAGCCTGGACACTCCGTATCGGTACCGGGACTCCGGTGCTCGGCATCGAACGGGTATCAACCAACGTCGCGGGCCGGGTGGTAGAGGCGTCACTCCTCACACTCCCTGGCCACAGCGCAGAAGCCGTCTTCACTGCGCATGCCACAACTCCGGCCCCCGACTTGGAGGGCGCCCGATGATCCCGACCCAGGCAACTCGCCTACTGCCGTGGTCAACCCCAGAGGGGAAACCCTGCTACCTCGCGAGTGACGACGGAAGCGGCTACCTGTCACGCGTCGCGGACAACATCGAGTCCGTACAACTGGGCATGGCTGGCGAATTGCTGGCCCACACCGACGACTTGGTGACCGACCCCAAGGCCACAAGTGATCAACTCCGCTTCGCGCTCGCCCGCACGAGTGAGGCCCTCCGCGACGTGAAGCGCATCGCGGACAGCAGGGGCGCACGGCTGCCTGAGCCTGACAACGATCCAGACGCGATCGATCCCGACGAGGACCCCGACGACGACGGACCGCACCTTCCTGCCGGGGCATTCGGATGAGCGCAGACGACGGCCAGAACCGAGGCCAGTACCGGCACATCGAATGGACGCTGTCGGCCGTGCCCACGATGGACCTACGCCACCTCGGCAAGTGCTTGACGTGCGGCGAACGCTCTACGGACTCCGCCGTCGCGGACGACGCACAGCTGTGGTGCCTGAAGCACGCTGGCAGGACGCAACACCGCAGCTATGAGCTGTCGGCGTTCCAGTACTTCAACGCGATGATCACCGATCCGGCGGCGGGTGGAACCGCTTCGAAGTAGAGCCAGATGGAGCTGCCACGGCGGGGCCTTCAGCAGCCCCGCCCGGTGGTGTCAAGGATCGGCAGAGTGGATCACCGCAGGTATTCCAGCGGTTCTAAATCACACCTCACCGGGAAGCACAACCCCTTTCGCTACCTTTCTGAGCGCACTTTGCAGTAGGCTGGCTTGGCCTGGTTGACACTCGGACCGGGCACACAGAAGGGCCCAGCTCCTGCCAGAGCCAGGCCCTCCATGCAGTTCACGAGCCCGGTCGACCAGTTTGCGGCCGGGCTCGCTGCATGTACAGCTGCCCGTTCGGCCGGGTACTCGGGCGGCACTCAGGCGAACTGAGGGAACTACCCCGCCAGGGCGATGATCGTCACCAGAAGAGTCACAACCGCTACGCCGAACGACCACTTCTCAAAGCTGGTCCACGGCTTACGGCCCTCCTCATTACCGGAACTCATCGCACCACCTCCCCGCATCCTCGGGGCCCGGCGCCCACGGCTTGGACACCGGTGGTACGTGAACTCGCCTCGTGACGAGCCGAGTTCAGAGAATGATTGGGTTCGGCGGTACCGAATATACCGGCCGCATCAGGACTCACGGGACGCTGAACCACTCTCAACTAGGCCCGATAGTAGGAACGCTGCACAGGCCCGATAGTTGAAAAGAGAAGTGGCCTTCCCCGCATGCGAGTTAAGCGCTCATTCCGCTTGTGGAGGAATTGTGGAGATCTTCCTGAGCTTGAGCGAAGGACCGAGGGCAGACCGTCGCCCAGTCACAGTCACCTTTAGGTACCTTGATCGAGTTGCCGAAGGCTCGTACGGTCACGGCTATGCGTCCCGCTACCCACCGCCACGCGCCTGAGTTTCTGATCACCCTCGGCCGTGGCTACGTGCGCAATGCACCCGGCTCGTTGCTCAAAGGCCCGCTCGCTGCCCGATATCTCAATCCGTACCTGCGCGACCATCCGCGCCAGCGCGTGGTCGAGGCGCGGTTCGGCGCCCACTTCGCTTGCGACTCCCGCGACCTCATCCAGCGGTACATCAGCCTTTACGGGGTGTGGGAGCCCCACATGACGCGGTGGCTGCAGAGCCGTCTGGGCACCGGAGACGCGTTCGTCGATGTGGGCGCGAACATCGGGTACTTCGCAGTCTTGGGCTCGCGCCTCGTCGGCAGCACAGGACGGGTAGTGGCCATCGAGGCGTCCCCCACCTTCCACAACCGCGTGCTGCAGCACATCCGCCTCAACGACTGCGACAACGTGCGCGCCGTCAACGCGGCGGTCTCCGACAGCCACAAGACGCTGACCTTCATACTCGCCAGCTCGAACAACATGGGCGCGAACTCCATCGTCCCGTACGACGGCCCGGCAGAGTCGAGCTTCGAAATGGAGGCTGTCCCCTTGCCCGAGGTCCTGGACGAGGACGAGCTCCGCAGGGCCCGCGTGATCAAGATCGACGTAGAAGGTGCCGAGGGCGGCGTCATCAGAGGACTGGCCCCTGCCCTGGAGGAGCTCCGCCCGGATGTGGAGATCGCCGTGGAAGTCACTCCAGATCGTATGACGCAGCTCGGCGACTCCATCGACGAGTTGCTGGAGACCATGGCTCAGCACGGCTTTCACGCCTACCGACTGCCGACCGACTACAGGCCAGAGAACTACCCTCGCGCCCTGCGCCGGCCGGAGCCTCCGGTTCGATGGCGCGGCCCCATCGTCGGCGAGACCGAGCTGATCTTTTCCCGGATCGACGCCGAGACGCTGCGCTGACCCAGTTCTTCCTCAACCCCGCCGTCCGACCCCTTACCCGGTGGTGGAGCCGGCTCCTACCGGCCCACCACGAGTCGCCGCCCTAGAGGTCCCGGTCAAACGGCAGGTCCAGCATCCGAATCGCATTCCCGCGGAGCAGCTTGTACGCCACGTCCTCAGGGAGGTGGCCGACGTGATCCTCAGCCACTGCCTTCGTGTGCGGCCACGTCGAGTCGACGTGCGGATAGTCGGTCTCGAAGGTGGCGTTGTTGACGCCCACGGCCTCGATCGAGGCGATACCGTGCTTGTCCCGGAAGAAGCAGCAGTAGATCTGCCGGTAGTAGTACGACGACGGGGGCTCCGGGATCAGATCCTTGACCCCACCCCAGGCCCGGTGCTCCTCCCAAACATCGTCGGCGCGCTCCAGGGCGTACGGGATCCACCCCATCTGGCCCTCGCTGTAAGCAAGCTTGAGGCGTGGGAACTTCACCAGGACACCGGAGAAGAGGAAGTCCATCATCGATGCCATCGCGTTGTTGAAGCTCAGGGACGCCTGAACGGCCGGGGGTGCGTCAGGTGACGCCGCCGGCATCTGCGACGACGAACCGATGTGCATGTTCACGACCGTGCCGGTCTCCTCGCACGCCGCGAAGAACGGGTCCCAGTAGCCGGAGTGGATCGACGGCAGCCCGAGGTGCGTCGGGATCTCGCTGAAGGTCACAGCTCGCACGCCCCGGGCGGCATTGCGCTTGATCTCGGCGACAGCGAGGTCTACATCCCAGAGCGGGATGAGGCACAGCGGGATCAGCCTTCCGCGGCTGTCACCGCACCACTCCTCGACCATCCAGTCGTTGTACGCCCGGACGCAGGCGAGCCCGACCTCCTTGTCCTTGGCCTCAGAGAACGTCTGCCCGCAGAAGCGCGGGAACGTCGGGAAGCAGAGGGAGGCCTCAACATGATTGATGTCCATGTCCTCCAGGCGGGCCTTCGGATCCCAGCAGCCACGACGCATCTGCTCACGCGTGATGCCGTCGAGCGTCATTTCATCCCGCGAGAAGCCCACAGCAGCGATGATCCGCTTGTACGGGAAGATCTCTCCCTCGTACTCCCACCAGTCGGTGACCTGCCCTTCTGGGTCCGTCGTGAACTTGTACTTGCCGCCGATGTACTCAAGCTCGCCGATACCTGCGGTAAAGGGCTTCGGGCCCCGGTCGCGGTACTTGCTCGGGAGCCACTTCTCGAAGAGGTGCGCGGGTTCGATCACGTGGTCATCCACGCTGATGACGCGGGGGAGCTCTTTGGCCCCGACCTCGTTGTTCTCCACTGCTATGCCCCCTACTACCTGCCGGTTTCCCATACACGCATCTGACGGGCCATCAGATTGAGGTTATGGGCTCACACCGGTGACGGCAACAGTCCGCTTGAAACTCGACCCCTTGCGCGATCGTGCAAGATCCGCTGAACTGACGCTCCGTCAGGTCAGGTGGAGGGAGGGCGCTCGATGCAGACGATTTGGCTCAGCGGTGCCGAGTGGTTCGCCGTGCTGAGGATCGGTCTGGGCCTGTGGTGGCTGGAGAGCTGGCGCCACAAGGACAAGAAGACCTGGTTCACCGGAGGGGGCATCGGCTGGGCGGTGGGCATCGCCGAGAAGCACCGCTGGCAGTTCGTACGGTCCGGCTTCGACGTGACGGTGAGACCTCGACCGAAGCTGATGGCCTACATCGTTGCCTACGCGGAACTGGCCCTTGGGCTCGGCCTCATCTTCGGCTTCTTCACGCCGATCGCGCTCGTCGGCGGCCTCGTACTCAACCTGATCTACTTCGCGTTGATGATCCACGACTGGGCCGAGCAGGGGCAGAATCTGATGATGGCCCTGATTTCGGGCGCTGCCCTCTTCGGTATGAGCTGGCAAGTCTGGTCGCTCGATTACGTATTCGAGCTGTTCCTCTAGATGCACCGCGGCTCGGCTTCGGTCGAGGCAGCAGACGATCACCTCTTCGCCCTCAATGCACCCACCGCGACCCCCTCAACCGGCAAGGGTCGGACAGCCGCTCATGGCGGCTGCCCGACCCTTGCCGTGAGCCCTTGATCATGCAGGTCCGAGGATCGAACGTCACAGCATGCTACGGAATGCGTGCGGAGCCGGCGTTGCCGCGACGGCGGTTATTCCAGCCTCACGCCCATACGCTTGGCGATCTTTTCAGTGTCCTTCGTGTGCCACCATTCAAAAAGGTGGGTTCGCAGGAGCAAGGCGAGATAATCAAGCGTCTCGTCGAACAGGTCGCCACTGACGAAGCTTGCCTCTTCACCTTTATAGTGCAGAGAAACGCGCCAAACCTCACCTGAAACCCGAACATCAAGCTCGATCAGCAGGGCAGGCGAAACTTCATCTACCTGAAACCGCAGGACCTCGATAGGGACTCCTGGCCCCTGCCTCTGAACTCCAAGGAGCTTTTCTCCGAGTTTTTCCTGCACCTGTTCCGCAGTGGCCATGAATCATCCTTCTAGCAAGCGTTTGCACTTCGCGGCGTGTATTCAACGCTAGCCGTGATGACTCCCTGAGGTGTCACCCCGCCGGGCCTACCGCCGAGCGGCCCCTTGTTGTACACGACCTTGAAGTTCTTCCTGGGATTCGGCGAGCACCCAGTACCCGGCTTATAGCGGAAGATGACGCCAGGGCTCTTCTCGTAACCCTTCCAGAGAGTCTCATTGATCTTATTCTTGAAGGAGGTGCTCCACCTGCCACGCTCGACCAGGTGCTTATGGCCCCAGTTCACGGTGCCGCAGCGCAAGGGTATCCTCGCAGGCCCACGGTTGAACGTGTAGGCAATCTTCTTGCTGTTTTGGTTCTTACACTTGTCGGCCCTGGTCTCAACGGATTGCACCGTGCGACCAGTATCCCGAACCTGTGCGTTCGCCGCTGGCACGCAAAGCGAGATGGTCAGTGCTCCCATTGCGACCACGAATGGCACGGTTATCTTACGGTCCAGACTCACGTACTTCCCCCTTGGTTGGTCAGTCGATGATCATCCTCCGTCGCATAAGCGTGGGAGAACAAGTGATATTCGACGTGATCACTGTCACGCTACGCATTGGAACGAGCACTGCACGTAGCGCATCCGGGCAGTGACGGGCTGGGCTCCCTGCGTGACCTAGGGATCAGCGCGCCGCAAGGCGTGGAAAGCAGATCACAGTTGCCCGGGGGAAGTTTCGCCTCATGCGCCGACCGGCCGAGGCCGCGCCCTGGGGCGGAGCGCACGGGGTGCCCAAGCGCCATACCGTGCACCGGTCGCCAAGTACCGCGCTTGTCTCGGCCGGGCAATCGTCAGCGTGCGCTGCGTGTCCGGCGAATGCCTCACTTGTGCCAGGGTGCGCCTGGGCGCCGGCGCCCTCGAGGCGTGACGGATCTTATTGCGTCGTCGTTGATGTTGATACACGTGCATGGGCCTTGGGTCACCGTCAGGTGCCTCTACGAGATCAGCTCGTTTTTTTCGCCTGTGCCCCCTCATAGTCCATCGTTGCGGCCCCAGATTGGCGAGGATGGAGAACCCGACGACTCAGGCCTTGCCCCCGACCGGGCGTGAGGAACTGCTGCAGCGCCTCCGCGAAGCCGCGGCAGCCTCAGCCGCGCGGGGCGAGAATTGGCCTCGGCTGCTCGCGGATCTGCTCGGCGGCGTAAGTGCGACGTGGCAAGAGTCAGCCGAGGTGTGTGCCGATGCCGCGTGGCAGGCACGCTCCATCGGACGCAGCGCGCTGTCGTTCCTGGACCCGCCCGAAATTGCCCGTCACAGTGACCCGACTACGGGCCGTGCGCTACTTCACCTCTACCTCAATGGTCTGCGCTATGACTTTCGGTGTCGCAGCATTGAAGTTCTCTTCGGCACGCTCACCTCTTCGGGGAGTCTCGAACTCGACTGCTACACGCAGGCGTTACGGGCCTTCGCGCCTCTGGCTCAGTCCCACAGCAGC
Source organism: Streptomyces sp. NPDC051214 (assembly GCF_040682375.1). Lineage (NCBI taxonomy): Bacteria > Bacillati > Actinomycetota > Actinomycetes > Kitasatosporales > Streptomycetaceae > Streptomyces > Streptomyces sp. NPDC051214. The sequence goes on along the minus strand of NZ_JBFBAT010000015.1, from coordinate 11,844 downwards.
GGATACCTGCTCATGGAGGAGGTGCTCGCACAAGCCGACGATCATGCCAAGACGTTGCACGTCCTATTGCACGGACTGTGGCTCGCGCACGGCCTCTCTGGCCGCGAAGAAGCCATGCTGCACATCTTGGGCAGGAAAGCGTTCGCCGACCGCGTCGATCCGATCGCGTTGTTCCGCGAAGCGACGGCTCTCCGTGGTCTGGGGCAGTACGGACAAGCGCTGGCGGCAATCGACGAGGCCGTTGAGCATCTGTCGCCGGCAGCTGTGAATGTCCACGCCGACTTCGTCCGCGAACGCTCCCTGATCACCGCCATACACGAGATGCAGCACGGCGCCCTCGACTGCGGGTGAGCGTTGTGTCGATGGGGCACGGGACACCCCGGGGTGCCGACACTCGCTCAGTCACGCACTGTCCCGTAACAGGCAAGGTTGAACGCGCGCCACCGAAGTCTGAGCGGCCTGGGTTCGGCCCCTAGAACGGAGGCCTCCCATCGCCGGAGATAGGCACAGAGGCAGTCTCTTCCTCATGACGGTAAGTGTTCTCCTCTGGCCAGATACGGCGCTCCTCACCGTTCGGTAGGCGCAACCGGACAGGGCCACTCTCCATCTGGTGAATCAGTGGAGTCGGCACGTCGTGGAGCGTGCCGCTCCACTCGCGGGCGCGGGCAGGGCCGATAGCTTCCAGGTCTGCGGTTACATCGACCTGCTGCTCGCCCACTATCAGTGTGGCGTCGTCGTAGTACGTGGAACTGGGCATGCTTCCAAGGTGCTCTCATGCGCAGCGATTCGCCACCCACACCGCACGGGGTGTATCTGCTACTTCGACGCGGCGGGCGACGTGGAGAACGCCCATTGCAGCAACTCGCCTACAGTGATCCGCAGCTTCTCTGCCACATCGCGCGCCTCGTCCACCGACATGGTCACCGACAGCCCCGGCTTCCCGTACGTCGAGTACTAGCCGCGCTGCGCTTTCTGAACGCGTGGATCAACGTGTGCAAAGGCGCGACACTGGGAGGACCCGCGGCGAGCAGGCCCGTCCACCGTCCCCGGACTGGCTGGTTGAGCAGAGCCCAAACGCACGCGCTCCAATGGCCGTCCGCATCGGCGGGTGCCACATGCCAGGCAAGAGGTCGCGCGGCGTCACGCAAAAGCAGGCACGGCAAGCCCTGTACGAACGGGTCGATGCCTTCCCGCGCTGTCGACCGGACGGCGAGCTCGGTTTGCTGACAAAGCCGTATCGGGCACGTCGCCAGCCTGACCACCGTTTCGCCACGAGCCATCTGGAGCCTATTTGCTGCTCGCTCTATGAGGGACCAATCACGAACCCAACGAACCACATCAAGAGCGCTGCAACACGGGGTGTCACACCCGTCACTGTGTCACCCAACCGTTCCGATGGCTTAAGTCGACCTTCACGAGCGGTGACCCCCCGTGTTCCAGCCATCGGCTTCCCCTTCCTCCGCTGCACTCGTAACATCGTCCAGTCGTCTTTAGGAGTCGTGTTGACCTGGGGGAACGGTGGGAACGGGCGAGCAGCTCGTAACAGTCGCAGCGGTATTGCTGGGCGCGTTGACGACGCACCTGACCAACTACCTCATGAACCGCAGCCGCCAGAAGCACGAGCTCCTGGTCCGCTGGGATGACAGGAAGTTGGACGCGTACGAGGGATACATCGATACAGTCCGCACCTCCGTCTTTCTCGCTGTTCATCTCTACGAGCTCAGAGAGGGACTCCGCGAGAGTCAGCAGAGCGAGAGAGACGTCCGCGCCGAGGTGTTGGAGGCCAGCCACCTTCGAGGACGGGCCTTCGAACGCATCCTGCTGCTGGCAGGGGATGAGGTCATTGAGGCCGCCCACCAACTGAATGCTGTTGCCCTCAGCATTGATTGGCAGGCCAACGGCAAGGTGTCGGGCACGCTTGAGGAGTGGCGGGACCGAAACCGAGCAGTATTCCGCGCCATCACTGCCTTCCACGACGCGGCGCGCCAGGACCTCGGCGTGAGCGGCAGTGTGACCGGGGAACAGCACCCGGAGCGGGACCTGTTGCTCCCGCCTTCGCCGCGGAACCCGTAGCCACGGTCCGTACAGCCCGCTGCTCTCGAAGCCGACCAGTTCGCCTTCGGCCGCCGGCGTCCACCGCATGCGGCCCGCTCTTCGCTCGCTTCCCTTCATACCGCCCCACGGCAACGGACGTCAGCGGTGGCACCACTAAGCCTCGCGCGTTTGTCTGGTCTGTTGCGCCGAGGCATGCCACCCTGCCCGGCACATCCGTCTCACACGGACTATGGACCACTTTGGGGCAGGCGGCCTGCGTACGGTGCACCATCGTGCTGGCAGATGAGGAGAGGCCGATGAGCGAGCGCGACCGGGAAAATCATGGCCCTGAGGCATCAATCCTCAGGCAAGGCCACGCCGCCCGAGCTGAGAGTGCCGCAGCTCGGGCGGCAGCCATCAGCCATTACATCGAGCGGGTCGCGAGAGAGCGGCCGGATGGCAAGGCTGCTGACGAGAACGCTGTCTGGAAGGCAGCTCACGCCGCGCGTGTAGCGGCGCAAGCGCTCGCAGTGCTGTCGGAGATACCACCCGATCCAGCCGCCGACTCTCGCTGCGCCAGAAACTCCGCTGCCTCCGCCGCGCAGGCCTCCCAGATGGGACAGCTCGTCGACGGCGATTCCGAACCGTCGCTCGCTGCATGCAAGGCCGCGCTTAAAGCATCACTGGCTGCATCCGCTGCAGCAGGAGCCAGCGCTCTCGGGGTGAACCAAGCGCTGAACTCCCAAGCGGATGACGCTGAGAGGCTGGCTGTCGCAGCAGCAGAACGCTCCGGCTGGCTCCGCCCCGGCGAAGAAGTCCCTGCCGTCTCAACGGGCGTGCGAAGTCCCGAGGTCATGACGATGCTCCACCTCTGATGGCTGATCCACTATCCGATCACTCCCCGGGGAGTGATCGGGGAGTGGATCAAGGACGGCGGTGTCAATCCCACCCTGGCAGGCCTACGCAGACCAACACCTGACCTGCACTGGAGCGAAGTCGACCAGGTCAGGGACTTCCCGGGACCTTCTTCGGGACGAAGAGGTCGTGGGTTCAAATCCCGCCACCCCGACAGCTGAAAGACCAGGTCAGGAGCCCACTCTTAAGAGTGGGCTCCTGACCTGTTTCTGTGTGCGTGTCTATCTGAGTGACTATGGCTTCAGACTGAGTGCCCACGCTTGAAGATGCCGTCCATGACCACGGCGCCGGTCTGGATCACGGGCCGGATCTGCTTCCGGTAGACCTCCTCAGTGACAGCGGTCCCGGAGTGCCCGACGAGCCGGGAGATCTCCTCCAGGGGCACGCCGCTGTCGGAGAGCAGCGAGACGAAACTGTGCCGGAGCTCCCGGGGTGTCCACTCGGCTGCGTCGATCCCATCGGCACCCTTGAAGGCCGCCCGAAAGGCGCGGCGGACGTTGGTCGCATCCAGCGGCTTACCGACAGCCGAGGAGAAGACGAGCCCGTTCTCCTCCCAGTCGTCACCGGCAGCGAGGCGCTCCCATCCTTGATCCTCGAACTGGGCCCACAGGACCTCCACGCAGCGCGCGGGCAGGGCGAGCGTGCGCCGGGACTTCCGCGTCTTGGTGTCCCCGCCACGTCGGACCGACCGCCACACGGCGATGTGGGGAGGCTGCGGCGGATTGGCGTCCGGCCTGCCCTTGAGGAACACGTGATCCCAGGTGAGCGCGCGCAGCTCCTCGGTACGGGCCCCGGTCAGCAGGGCGACGACGATGTACGCGTACATCGAGGTCCCCTCGGCAGCCTTGAGCACGGCCTCCGCCTGGACCAAGGTGAGCGCCTTGGACGGGCGCCCCGGGCGGCCGGCCGGAACCGCGCACAGCTCGACGACGTTGCGCTTCACCTTGTCCCGCGCCATGGCCCGCTTGACTGAGCGGTTGAGGCAGGAGTGCAGGCCTTGGAGAGTGCGCGTACTGAGCGTGCGAGCCTTCACCGCCAGCCAGCGGTCAACGTCCTCCGCACTGAGATCACGAAGCTTCCGCGCTCCCAGACTGGGGATCACATGGGTCCGGCTCAGTCCCGTGACGGTCTCGACCGTGCCCTCGTCCCGGCCCGCCAGGCCGTAGGTGAGCCAGTCATTCACCGCATCCGCGACCGTGTAATTGGTGGGCGCGATGGCGAGCCCGTCCTCGTGATCGCGCAACACCTCCTTGAGCTTGTTCTTCGCCTCAGTCTTGGTCCTGCCACTCCCCCGCTTGACGATCCTCTTGCCGCTCGGATCAAAGCCGAGGTTCGCGGTGGCAATCCAACGCTGCCGCTTCTCATCCCAGTGCAGGCCACCGTCACCACGGCTACGGCGCATGGACATCAGGCAGCACGCTCCATTTGCCCGGCGATGAATTCCCCGAGGGCGGAGGCAGGGATACGTCGGCACCGTCCGATGGCGACAGAAGCCAGACGCCGAGTGCGAATCAAGTCGTAGACCGTGGACCGCCCCACCTTTAGGCGAGCCATGACATCGGCCACGGTCAACAGCTCGTCGTCACGCATGCGTTGGTTCTCCTTCTGTTCCGAGGGCGGGTTCGGTGGTTTCGGCAAGCCAGGCTTCGGCATCGGTGAGGCCGGTTCCGGCGTAGACCCAGTGGGCGAGGACGAGGGTCGTGTCGCCCACCTCCGGATTTCCGTAGGTGGTCGGGTCGGCGGTGGCCGCTGTGGCTTGGGCTGCGCGCCATTCGGCTCGGGCAGTGCGGAGAGCGCCGAGAGTGGTCGAGTAGCGGCGGGACTTCGTCGAGAAGTGGCCGCGGAAGCCAAGCATGTGGGCCCAGGCCCGGAGCCGGAGTTCCTCAAGTTCCTTGCGGGCGCCGAGGGTCCAGGCGGTGCGGATCATGCGGCGGGCGTGGTCGCTGATGTCGAGCTGGGCGAGTTCGGCGAGGAACTTGAGCGGTCGGTCCAGAGCTCCCGTGGCAGTCTCGGCGCCCTTGGTGGCGTACTTGGCGATGTACGCGGCGACAGCCCGTTCGGTCAGCTCCTGGCCGTCGTCGAAGTCGGCCGAGCGGATCGTTCGTACGTCGAGCTGGCGGCCGAAGGTGAAGGCGTGGGCGCGGCCGTCGATGACCGGGCCGTCCACGCGGGCGGCGGTTGCGGCAGCTCGGATGGCGTCGGTCAGCAGCTCGGCGGTCGCCCAGGCGGGAGGCGGGGTGTCACCGCCGTCCGGGCCGTCGATACGGATGACCGCGTGGAAGTGGACCGCACCGCGCTTCTGGTACTCGGCGACCTTGGCGAAGGATACCCGGGCGTACTCGCGGAAGGCCCGCTGTGTGAGTCCGGCGCGCTTGGCGACTTCCCGGCGGACGTAGGTGGAGAAGCGCCGCCAGAGCGCACCGGCGTGTGCGTTCCAGAGCACGGCCGCTTCGTAGTCGTAGGTGTCGGGGTTCAGTGGGGTGCCAAGGGCTTCGTCGTCCTGGTCGTGGAGGGTGCCGCAGCGGCAGGCGCGGGCCGTTCGGGCCGGGCCGGTTGGGCGGTTGTGGACCGGGCCGAAGCCGGGGGCGGTGAAGGTGGCGAAGACGCGGGGGTGGGCTGCGACGCGGTCGGGGACGCCCTTGCCGCCGCGCAGGCCGGAGGTGATCAGGTGGAAGGTGTCGCGGCGGTAGACCTCCGCGCAGGCCGCGCAGCGGGTCGTACGGCGGTTGTTGCAGCGGACCAGGAGGTGACCGGCCGGGAGGGTGGTCGAGTCGAGGTGGTGGAGGACGTTGCCGATCTCGCCGGTGCGGGTGTCGACGGTGTGCTCGGTGCGGTGGCCGTCGAGGCGGATTGGGTGCGTGCAGCCGCCGAGTCCGGAGAGTTGCCGCAGGAGTGCGGGCATGGTGCCGAACGCGGCCAGTTGACCGAGTTCGCGGAGCGGAGGCGGGGTGGCGCGCGTAATGATGGGTTCTCCTTCTGGCTTCGGCTAGGAGGGGCAGGGCCCCCGGGGCGGCGGATGCTTGGCGGTATCAAGGCCGCCCCGGGGGTCTTTCAGTGCTGGCGTCTAGCGGCGGCGCTGGTCGCGGAGCATCGAGCGGATGACCACGGCGCATACCGCGACCGAGATGGCCGTGACGGCGACGGCGGCCAGGAGCGCGGTCAGCACGACGCCGCCGACGAGGACGGCCGCGACCGCTCCGGTAGTGACGGAGATCTGAGGCGCCGGGCGCTGCACGGGGGCGGCCGGGTCGGCCACGGTGTGGGTGTGCGCGGGCGCCGGTGTCGGGCTGTCGGGGTACTTGGGCAGGAACACGGCGAAGTTCTCCTTACCTACTCGTCTAGTCATGTGAGCCGTTTACGACGCCCACGCCGGAGCGCGTACCGGATTCGATGGCCGGGGCCATGAAGGTGTGCGAGAGCCAGAAGCCGAACAGTGCGATCACCACGACGATCCACGTGCGGACGCCGAGGAACTTGACCGCTCCCCAGGCGAAGCAGCCGAGGACGAACACGAGCGGCAGGCTGACGGTCACGGAGGCGGGTCCTTTCAGCGGACGGGGCAGCGGTGGGTACGGGCGGCCAGTTCGGCGGCGGCGCGACTGTCGTAGTCGGCGGAGAAGCCGCAGCGCGGGGCCGTGCAGGCGGCGGTGTGTTTCTCGCGGCCACGGCTGTCGTACGCCGTGCCGACCTGGACGGGACCGATACGGGTGACGGAGCGGAAGCGGTGGTTGGCGCTCATGTGGATCTCCCTTCAGAACGTTCCGAGCTTTCAGAGCTGAGCGGCGATGGCGTCGGCCATGGGCATCGGGACGCCGAGGCGGGCGCGCAGGGTCGTGGTGTCGATGGACGTGCCGGTACGGGTGTGGTGCTCGGTGGCGACTTTGCGGGCGTGCTCGACCAGGGCGGCCGGGACGGATACGGAGGTTGGAGGGGTCGGGGTGTGCGCGGCTTCCGGGACGGGCGGCGTCGGGAGCTCCGGCACGGGATCGGGCGCGTCCTCCTGGTCGTCGATGTGCTCGGGCTCTCGGCCGTCCTCCTTGGTCGTCTCGTGCCGGGGCGGCGCCGAGTGAGCCAGGAGCGTTCCGCCGAGGAAGGCGACAGCAGGCCAGCCCGCGACGAGGATGCGGAGCCAGGCCGGCACATGGTTCAGGTCGAGCAGACCGGCGGTGGCGACATTCGCGCCCAGGGAGGCCGCGAGCGCGATGACGAACCAGCACCAGCCCGCGGCTTTGGCCTCACCGGCCCGCAGTCGACGCCAGGCGGCGACAAGCAGCAGGTCGACCGAGATCGGGTAGGCCCACGCTTTCCACCCGTCCTGTCCGGCCGCCGAGGCGACGTCGTGCAGGTGGGCGAAGGACAGGGCGGCGGCGATGACGGCCTGGACGAGTACCGCGTCGATACGGGCCAGTTGGGCGCGCATGCTGCGGCTCCTTCCGGATTCAGGCATGGCAGGGGTAGGGACGTGGCGCGAGACGGTCACGCCGACCGGGGTGGGAAGGTGCGGGTCAGCCGGTGACCGGTCGCGGCTTCACGGCCGGGGCCGGGGACTCGACGGGCTGTGCGGGCACGGAGGGCCGGAAGGGCTTCAGCGCGGGCAGGTCGGGGACCATGTGGGCCGACGCGCGGCAGGTCTCGGCGGCGTCGGCCAGGGAGAGGTACGGGGTACGGATGCGGGACCAGCCGCCCGAGGTGTCACCGGCGACGGCGAGACCGGGCCGTTCGGCAGGGATGGCACAGGCGGCGGAGACCGCTTCGGGGGCGATGTCGCCGAGCGCCATTTTGGCGGAGGCTTCGTCGTTCACGCGGTGGCAGACGCGGCCAGTCAACTGGGCTCGGAGCATCGTGGCGCCCTTGCCGAGTTCGGCGCCGAATCGCTGCCCGCATACCTCCAGGTAGATACCGGCCGCGCGGCCGAGTTGAGCGAGCCGGATGAGCTGGGTGACCATCTCGTCCCGTCGCTCTTCCTCCTTCTTCGTGGCGACGAGGAAGAGTTCCGCCACCTCGTCGACGAACAGCACCACGGGCACGGGCCGTTGCTGCTCGGGGAGCCCCCAGATGTCGGAGGTGATCTCCTCGTCCGGAGTGCCCGGGGCGATTCCCTGCCGGGCCTTGATCAGGTCGTATCGATCCTCCATCTCCTTGATGAGCGCGGGCAGCAGTTCGGCGGCCTGCTCGGGATCGGTGGCGAGCGCCGACAGTCGTGGGGCGAAGGGCGCCAGCTCCACACCGCGCTTGCAGTCGATGCCGACCAGAGCGACGGACTGCGGCGCGAGTCCGGTGACGAGGTGGCGCAGGTACATGGACTTGCCCGACAGGGTGGCGCCGAGGGAGAGGCCGTGCGGCACGGCCCGGTAGTCCCGTACGAAGGGCGTCGCGTCTTCCCGCAGCGCTACGGGTACTTGCAGGAACCCGCCCTCCGTTTTGCGCGGCATGCGGACCTTGCGCAGCACGTCGTAGCCGACGAGTCGCAGGTCGACCACGCCAGGCTTGACCGTGGTGACGTAGACGGCGTGAACTCCCCAGGCGTGCCGCAGGCGTTCGGCCGAGGCGGCCACGTCAGCGGGTTCCTGACCGGGCGCGAGCCTCAGACGAAGCCGTAACCCGGTCGTGGTCGGGCGGATGATCCCGCGACGAGGCGGTACGGGCCGGACCTCTCCACGGGTGGTGGCTTTGACCGCCAGGACCCGCAGCCGGGACGGCGTCACCGTCAGGCCGCAGGCCTCCATGACCGAGCCGTACGAGCTGAGCAGTCGGGCCGTGGATATTGGCAGGCCGACCGCAGACCAGTAGGCCCCCGGGTGCTTGGCCCGGGTGTAGGCAGCCCCGCCGCCGAGTGCGGCGACAGGACCACCCACCTCCAGAAGCGTCGTCAGGTCGGTCATCAGGCCGACGCCCCCACGGCTGCCGGGAAGGCGGCCGGAGTAACGGCGGCGCAGCGGTAGGCGATGCCGTGCCGCTGCTGGCCGTTGAAGACGCTTTCCCAGGGCCGGGCAACGAGCCCAGGAAGCGAGACCGGAGCGCCGAGCGCCAGCTCTTCGGATACTCCACTCTCAGGGATGGTCACCTTGATCAGCGACGACTCCCCCTCCTCGATGTAGACGACGCCGATCGTCATCAGGGCTTCCCCGCTGTTGACGTCCTTCGCGATCTCGCCCGTCTGCCGGTCCCGGACCTTGGGCACGGGCGCCTCAGTCAGCAGGATCGTCGCGGCCGAGGTCTCCACACGGATGGTTCGCAAGATTCTTCCCATCTACTCGTCTATACAAGATGCAGCCTTCGAACCCGATCTTCGGGAACGGCGACCACGTTGCCACACAACTTGCCCACTCGTCTATACGAGTATGCCTGTTGGCGTGTACGAGTTCGAGGAACGGACCACCGTGCGCCACGGCCGCCAAGGCCCTTACGTGGCCGGGAGTTGGTACGACAGGACGTACGCGTCTGCCGCCATGACGGTGTCGCAGACTTCGACGGCTCGCCCCTCGGTGTCGTACGCGGTACGGATCAGGCTGATGACCGGCACACCGGAGGCCAGTCGCAGGGTCCGCACCTCGGAGGGCGAGGGCATCCGGGCCCTGATCTCCTCCTCGAAGTGGTCGAGGTGGTGCCCCAGCTCTTCGAGGCGGGCGTAGATGCCGCCGGGGCCGGGGTTGGGCTCGGCGATCTGAGTGCCGCGCGCGATGTCGAGCGGCAGGAAAGAGGTAGCGAACTCGACCGGCCGACCATCGAGCAGGTACCGACGCCGACGAGCAAGCACGCGCCGCACGGAGCCAAGGCGGGTGGCGATGTCCTGACTGGCCTTCTCCTCCTTGACCTCCAGGCTGTCGACCTGCGGATGACTGCCCGCGGCATCAGCTTCGACGATGAAGGCAGACTTGCCCTGCTCACGGTGACGTCGTGCGAAGCGGTCGGATGCCAAGCGTCGGACGGGCGGCCGTGGCCGGACGAAGACACCCTTGCCATGCTCGGCATGGACCAGACCCTCGCCCTGGAGAATCGAGAAGGAGTTCCGAACGGTCATCCGGGAAACCCCGTAATGCTCAACGAGGTCGGCCTCCGAGGGCAGCTTTTCGCCCTCCTTGAATCGCCCACGGTCGATGGCCTCGCGCAGCTGGTCAGCGATCTGTCGAAAGACCGCACGATCGCTCGTGGGGTCGATGTCGCCGAGCAGGCTCGGGAGTGACGTCACGTGTACTCCTTTAGGTATCTAGACGAGTGGGCGAGTGTTGTTGCTACGGTGGAGAGCCTAGCCATTCGGGAGGATCGAGGACCTTGAGCACTGACCGTCCGCACTCCGTGAGCGTTGCCGGAGTCATTGTCGACGACCAGGGCCGAGCCCTCCTGATCAAGCGCCGCGACAACGGCCATTGGGAACCCCCGGGCGGCATCCTCGAACGCGAGGAAACCATCCCCGAGGCCCTGCAACGCGAAGTTCTCGAAGAGACCGGCATCAAGATCGCGCTTCCCGCGACCCTCACCGGCATCTACAAGAACATGACGGGCTTGATCGTCTCCATGGTCTTCCGCTGCGAGGCCGCCGACGGCACGCCCACTACCGGCGACGAGACCCGAGCTCTGCGCTGGGCCACCCGCGAAGAAGTCAACGAACTCGCCGACGAGGCATACGCGATCCGCGTCCTGGACGCACTCGATGCCACGTCCCCGCCGGCCATCCGCGCCCACGACGGCGTCAAACTCGTCTAGCTCGAACCCGCTGCACATGGCGGCCTACCAGCACGAAGGAACTTGTATGCACGAGTATACGAGCACTATCCGAGTCTGGGGCCTCACTTGCCCAGGTTTCCCTGAAGAGGTCAGCCGGGCTCGACGCTGGACGCGCGACATCCTTCGTGACTCGCCCCTGGCGGAGGACGCCGAACTGATCGTGAGCGAGCTGAGCGCGAACGCGATCCTGCATACGGCCAGCGGTCACCAGTCGGGCAGCTTCTCCCTTGCCGTCGAGGTATCGCCGCAGATGGTCGCCCTGTCGGTCACGGACGACGGGGGCACGAGAACCGCGCCGAAGGTCGAGCACCAGGACGCGGATGCGGAACACGGCAGAGGTCTGGGCATGGTCAGCGCAATCGCCCACAGGGTCGTCGTCCGTGACAGCGACAAGGGCCACACGATCACCGCGGAGCTCTTCACCGATGCCGGCCGAGGAGGCCACCCATGCGGATGAACAAGCCCCGGCGGGGCTACTGGTGCGAGTGCTGGACGGAGACCACCACGGGCCACCAGGCCGGGCCGCAGCTACGAGGATCGTTCGACGCCTACTCGGCACCGCAGGCCGACAGGTGGGTAGCGATCGCACTCCGCACCATCTCACCGGCACTGGACACCGACGCTTCGGACGAGGCTTGGGGATGGCTATACGCGGGACGCGTCCAGACCCGCAGAGCCCTCTTACGCATGGAGCCGTGCAGAGTCTCCGTGACGCACGCCGACACCCGAATCACCTGGACGATACGACCAGTCGTCTTCCTACCACTCGCCCACCGCCAGGCAGCCGAACTCCCAGCTTGCGCACACGACTTCAAGCCCCACCAGTCGGACTGAGTTACAACTTTCTCTACTGGTTCAAGGCGGCTCGCTCCGCTCCCCGCGCGCGGCCCGGCTCCCCGGGCCGCCGCTCCTGTCTCCGCCCCGCTCCGGCCCGGTCCACCGGGCCGCGGGACAAGAGCTGGCGGCCAACTGAACTCAGAGAATGGGTACGTCGTGGCTGGGGCGGTCGGCTCCACGGCTTTAGGCAGCCACTTTGGGGCGAGCCTCGAAGATCATGGCCCCAACGTCGTGCTTTAACGGGCAGGTCCACAGACTAATGTCGCGTCGCTATTTGGCTGGTGGTTGGGGTGTGACGCGGGGAGTCTCGTCTCTGCGGCAGATAGTGATCGT
>NZ_JBFBAT010000014.1:12153-245726 GCF_040682375.1 Streptomyces sp. NPDC051214 | reverse complement strand
ACTCTTCGCAGACAAGACCACCCCGCAGCGGCCAACCCCCGCAAAACCGGAACCACACGAACTCGACTGAATACACCACTCGGCGGGACGCCATCTGATTCGGTCCTGTAACGCACGAGACTTCACTTCGATTTTCCGATTCGTCAAGCACCATGCCGGCATCTATCCCGCGCTCATTGCTCGACGTTGTGACCTCACGCCCAGCCGTGTCGGCGAGATCATCAGCGGCCAACGCATCGTGAAGGACATGAGCGTCGTTGAACGCATCGCTGACGGTCTACGAATCCCCGGTGCGATGCTCGGCCTCACCCAGCGAGGTTGGGAACGTAAGGGTACAAACGGCGAGTTGCCGTCCCTTGCGCCTGCTGTTGCAGACCACGTTCCGCAGGCCACCTCGCCCGGCTCGCCGGACAGGGAGGCAGTTGAGTCCTTCCGCGCAGCAGATCGCCAACTGGGTGGCGGCCACCTATACGGCTCTGTCTTGCTTTATCTGCACAGGGAACTGGCTCCGCGGATTTTCGGCGGCAAGCAGGCCGACACCCCCCAGGTGTTCCAAGCAGCGGCGGCTCTCACGGAGATGGCCGGGTGGATGGCGCACGACTCTGGTCGTAACGGCCAAGCGCGCGACCATTTCGCCAAGGCACTTCCGTTTGCGAGGGCTGGGGGAGACCGCGCGCTCGGCGCAAACATTATGGCGAGCATGAGCCATCTGTCCCTACAGCTCGGCCGACTTGAGGAAGCCGCCTCGCTCGCCCGAGCCGGTCGGGATCACCTCGCGGCGGGACCTCGCGTGCCCACCTTGTCTGCCAGATTGCACGCGATGGAGGCACGGGCTTTGGCGCAGGGTGGAGAGGCCGAAGCCACGCGCCATGCGCTAAGTCTTGCTGAGAGGGAGCTGACCAGGACGACCGACGAATCGCCTTCCCACTGGATCAGCTCGTTCGATCCCGCAGCATTGGCCAGCGAGGCAGCGCTATCCCTGCAAGATCTGGGGGCTCTGCCCGCCGCAGTAGAGGCAGCAGAGAATGCCATTGCTCTACGAACAGGAGACCGCGCGCGTAGCCGAGTGTTTGGGCAGATCACATTGGCCAAAATCCGCGCCCAGCAGGGCGAGCTGGAAGCTGCCTGCGCGGTGGGCCACGAATTGCTCACAGCCTGCGGCACGCTCGGATCGATGCGGATCACGCAGCAGCTCGAGGAGCTTGCCGGATCGCTTGCCCCGTACCGCAGTGAGCGGGTCGTGGCCCGCTTCCTAGACTGTCTGGCAGCGGTGAATCAGCAACGCGCGTTGCTCCTGGCAGGGATCAGTGCGCCGCACGGCGGAGGTATGACCACGTGACCACACGGCCCCAGCCCGGAACAGCCGCGTGGGAAGCGCACCTGGCGGAAGGGAATGCGAAGCAGGCCCGCAAGCGGGTATCGGCAGACGTCCTCTTCCGGGACGAAGGTGGGCGGGTGCTCCTGGTGAAGCCGACGTACAAGGAAGCGTGGGACCTGCCGGGCGGTATGGCCGAAGCCAATGAATCCCCGCAGGACGCCGCTCGTCGGGAACTGAGCGAGGAACTGGGCCTCACCGCCCAAATCGGCAGGTTGCTTTGCGTGGACTGGGTCGCCCCCCATGGACCGTGGGACGATCAACTCGCATTCATCTTCGACGGCGGGACCCTCACGCCGGAAGCGACCGCGAATCTGCACCCTCAGGATCACGAACTTTCAGCCTGCGAGTTCTTCTCACCGTACGAGGCGTTGAGACAGCTTCCGCCCCGAACTCGTCGCCGTGCCACTCAGGCACTGGAGGCGCTCACGGGCCAGGGGGCGCAGTATCTGGAGAACGGACAGGCAAGCGGCTAGGTGTGTCGTTCTCACACCATGAGGACCCGGCTGGCTGGGGGTTTGAGACGACGGCCTCGCTGTGGAGATCATCCGGGAACTTTGAATGGGCGCTGTGACACGCCTGTTTGTCCCACTGCGAGTGTGGACTTCACAGAGACCGGGCCGCGGGAAGAGGACAATCACTTGGTGCGGCCGACCCGGCGGCCTGTTCGATCTTCGCGTAGGAGGCTGCGCGGGCTTGCTCGTGGATCTGTTGCTCGTTTTCGGGGCGCACTCCGGTGCGGCCGTCGAGGCTTTCGCGCAGGATGTCGGCGTGCCCGGCATGGCGGATGGTCTCGCCGAGGACGTGGACCATGATGGCGAACAGGTTCGTGTTGGGAGAAGGCTCCGGCCACCACGGGACGTGGCCGGGGGCGTCGAGGGGAAGCTCGTTGATGGTCGTGTCCGAGTGTTCCCAGACGCGCCGGTAGAAGTCGATGATCTGATCGCGGGTCTCGTCCGCGGTCGCCCACAGATCGCTGCCGTCGGAGTCCTGCCACCGGGGCAGCGGTTCCGGGGAAGGGCGGTCGAAGACCTCGCCGAAGTACCTGGCCTCGACGGTGGCCACGTGTTTGACGAGGCCGAGGAGGTTGGTGCCGGTCACCGTCAAAGGTCGACGAACGTCGTAGTCGGACAGGCCGTCGAGCTTCCAGAGCAGCGCCCTGCGGTCCCGCCGTAGCCTCGTGTGCAGGTTGTCCTTCGCGAAATCATCGATCATGCGGCGCGAGCCTGCCATGGGCCGCTCAAGGTCTCAAGGTCGCGTTTTCTGGATGGACCGCCGCGTTTACTGGACAGACATCCGCACCGGCAGAACGGCAAGATGGTCACTTGGGCCAACCCGGTGCGCCCAGGCCGGCCGCTTCCCGGACCCCGAACGGTCTGCCTGCGGCGCGCGGTTCATGTGCCGTGTACGGCAGGCTTAGCAAGCCCGGCGGAAACCCGTCCACGCGGCGGCAATGGGCCTTGCGGGAGTGGGCCCATCAGGACCGCGTGGGCGGCGGGTGTGCGGTGGCGACAGACGTGTTGTCGCTTTCGGTCTGCGTGGCCGGATGTGCGGGCGTCTCATTCGTGTCGGGTGTTCTGGCGCAGCGTCATGGCCGGGGGTTGACCGAAGGCATCGCGGTAGTGGCCCGCGAAGCGGCTGGTGTGGGCGAAGCCCCAGCGCGCGGCGATCTGGGTGACGGTCGATGTGTCCGGGGTGGCGGCCTGCAATTCGCGATGCGCCTGTTCGAGGCGGGCTCGGCGCAGGTAGGCGAGCGGCGTCGTGTCGCGGTGGCGGCGGAACGCCTGTTGGAGGGCTCGGGGAGACGCGTACGCGGCTCGGGCGATGTCGGCGAGCGTGATGTTCAGGTGAGCGTGCGCGTCGATGTAGGCGAGGGCGCGTTGCAACGTCGCGGGTGTCGCATCGGTGCTGTCGATCCGGCGATGGTCGGGCGTCTGGTGCGGGAACACAGCCAGCAAGGTCGTGGCGAGCAGATGGGCCATCTGCCCGGACAGCAGAGCCGGCACCGAGTGCACGCCGTCGAGCCGACGCGAGGCGAACGAGGCCGCGGCGTTCCACAGCCGGGCTGCGGCAGGGTCCGGAGCCTGCAGTTCGAGAAAGTGCAGCTGGATGCGGTCTTCGGGGAGGGTGCCCAGAGTGTCGTGGAGGAGGGCGGTGTCGATGGTGATCGCGTGCGTCACCGTTGCCTCGCACACCACCCGGTAGGGCTGCCCGCAGGGGGTCAGCAGGGGAGTCGCGGGTGCGGGGCGGTCGCTGCGGCCCGGGAAGTCGACTCCCAGGTTCCCTTGACGGGCCACGCTCACCACGAGACGGCTCAGCGGGTCGCAGGCGAAGTGCAGTGTGCCGGGAAGCACCACGTGGTCGACGGTGAACTGGTCGGTCCCGACACGGGAGAAGTGCAGGTCCTCGCCCTCCAGGCGGCCGCTGAGCCGCATGCGCGTTCCGTAGGAGGCGTCCATGAACTGCCGGGCAAGTGCGGGCTCTTTGGTGGTGAGAGTGCTCCGTATCAAGCGGACATCCTCCGACGCAACGCCCACGGCCGCCCCCTTGGCCTAGCGACACGAGCTGTCGATCCTCGCGTCACTGCGTTGACCGGCATATCGAATCTACTCGGAACCGGGGGCCAGAGACAGATACCGCATCCAGCCGCGGAGCCGCTCAGCCCGATGATGTCCCGTCACCGCGGGCCGCCCCCTCGACGACGGGGCCCTCCGTTTTCCCGGAGTTATCCGAAGATGAGCCCGACGTCTTTGTCCACGCAGATCCGCAGGACGGCGACCAGCTCTCTGACGTCTTCGATTCGCCGTCGGAAGACGAAGTCACGGTCGTCGGGACGCGGTTGGTCAAGCATGGCCTCCAGCCGAGGCAACATCGCTGCACACTGCGCGGGCGTGAGGTCAGGGCCCTCGTCGTCCGGGTGATTGAGCAGGGGCGCCAGCGTGGTGGAGACGGCGGACCACCCGCGGTCACCGCCGAATCCGACCATCTCGGCGAGCGAGAAACCCTCGGCCTGGGCCAGCCACGTCCTGAACATGCTGAACCCGGTGTATGACCAGGAGACATCTGGGCTCGCCACGTCGTCGTCACCGGGGAAGAGCATCAGGCCCATCCCGCACCCCCAAGAAGCAGTCAAACCAGTCGATGCACGTGCAGAGGCGACCCGCTACGCGATCACGTGTCGAATACCCCCAGCCGGTGCGCGATCGCCGCGGCCTCCCCCCGGCCTGAAGCATCCAGCTTGGTCAGGATGTTGGAGACGTGCACGCTCGCCGTTTTCGGTGAGATGAACAGTTCTTCCGCGATCTGCCGGTTGCTTCGGCCGGCGGCCACCAGCCGCAGTACCTCCTGCTCCCGGCCGGTCAGGCCAAGGGCCGCCGCCGGTGTCGGAGGGAGGGACGCCGCCTCTCCCTCGGCCTCGTGCAGCGGAATCCGCGCGCGGTCGGCCAGCGCGGTGATCTCCCTGTCGAGCGGCGCCGCGCCCAGCTCGCCGGCCACGGCCTTGGCCTCTCGCAGCAGCTCGCCTGCCGATGTACGGGAACCGGCGCCGCCCTGGGCGATCAGGCTCTCCGCGAGCCGCAACCGGGCGGTGGCCACCAGGGCCGGGGCCTCCAGTTGCTCGGTGGCGGCGAGAGCCTGCGTCCATCGGGCGGTCGCGTCGTGCCCCTCGGCGGTGAGCAGTTCGGCCTGGATCATCTGTGACTGGGCGGCCCACAGCGGTACGAACTCCGGCTGGCCCTGCATGGCCTCGCGAATGCGCCGCACCGCCGCCGCGCGCCCCGGCTCGGCCACCGCGAGCCCACGGGCCCGGCCCTCCGCCGCGGCGGCCTCGTACAGCAGCGGCCAGCCGTAGCGCTGGTGGCCGGGGGCGATGGCGTCGCCGACCGCGCTCTCCAGCAGCGAGCGCACGTCAAGGATCCGGCCGTCGGCGGCCGCCAGCGCGATGGCGATGCGGGCCACGGCCAGGGTGTGCTGCAGCTCCGGGTGGGCGCCGGTGATCCGGCTGCCGGACTGCTCGAGATGGCGCAGGGTTTCGGCGTACGCACCTCGGGCCAGGGCCAGTTCGGCCCGTCGCTCGGCGATCTGGGCCTGGGTGCGGGAGCTCACCCCGCGGCGGCCGGACGCCCGGTCGAGCACGTCGTCGGCGTCTGTCCAGCGGCCGAGCTGGATGAGGGACTCGGCGAGGTTGCCGTCGATGAACGAGGCGGCGTCCGGCACCCCGTACCGCTCGGCAAGCCCGCTGCCCTCTTCGGCGACCTCGACGGCCTCGCGATAACGGCCAAGGCCGTGCAGCGCCGTGGACAGGTTGCCGAAGCCGTGCAGCAGGGCGTTGGCGTTGCCGGGCTTCAGTTCCTGGGCGCATACGTCCCGCGCCTGCGCGAGCCCGGTCTCGACGTCGCCCGAGTGGATGGTCAGCCAGGCAAGGGTGTGCCGCGCGGTGAGGCCGCTGGTTTCCGCACCCGTCATGCGGCAGAGCTCCACCGCCTGCTGGGCGATCTCGATGGCCTTCGCCCCGGGCTGGTGCACGACGTACCAGTGCGCCGCATGTGTGAGCACATAGGCGTGGACGACGGACGGCGGCAGGCCTTCGATCAGCTTCAGGGCCTGGGCGATCTCATCCCAGCCGTCCGAGCGGGAGAGGTCGCGCAGCAGCTGGTAGCGCTGGGTCCAGAACCAGGCAGCCCGCAGGGCATCGGTGTCCGCCAGCTCGCGCAGCGCCCGCTTGCAGAGGGCGAGCGCTCGCTCCCGCTCTCCCGTCAGACGCGCCGCGACAGTGATCGCGGCGAGGAGGTCCACGAAGTCGCCGGGCGCGTCCGATGACATGGCCGGACACAGGCCGTCGTCGACGCCTTGCCGCATCGCGTGGCGGCGCAACTCCTCAGGTACGTCGTCCCACAACTCCAGCGCCCGCTCCAGCAGGTGGTGCTGCTCGGCGAACGCATGGCGGCCGCGGGAGGCGCCCGCCGCGGCGAGCACGGCGGGCAGCGCCTTGGCGGGGTCGCGGGCGTCGAACCAGTAGCCGGCAAGGCGCCCGGCGCGCTCCTCGGCCCGTACGAGGGTGGGGTCGGCCTGAAGCGCCTCGGCATAGCGGCGACTGAGCCGGGAGCGCTCGCCGGGCAGCAGGTCACCGGCCACGGCCTCGCGCATCAGGGCATGGCGGAAACGGAAGGACTCGCCCTCGTCGCAGGGCTGCAGGACAGCGGCACCGACAGCGGTCCGCAGAATCTCGATCAGCTCGTCCTCGGGCAGGCCTGTCACGACGGCCAGCAGAGGGAACTCCACCTCGGAGCCGCCCTCGGCGGCGATACGCACCACGCGCTGCACTTCGTCCGGCAGGGCTTCGGCCCGGACCAGCAGCAGGTCGCGCAGGGAGTCGCTGAGGCCGCCGGGGGAGCCCCCGAGGATGCTGCGGGCCAGCTCCTCGACGAAGAACGCGTTGCCCTCGGAGCGCGCGAAGACGCGGTCGAGGAGCTGCTCGGACGGGTCCTCGCCGTGGAGGGCGGCGAGCTGGCGGCGCACTTCGGGGCGCTCGAAGCGGGGGAGTTCGAGGCGGGTGACGGTGCGCAGCCGCTCGTACTCGGCGAGGGCGGGCCGCAGCGGGTGGCGGCGGTGCAGGTCGTCGGCGCGGTAGGTGGCGACGATCAGCAGGCGGCTGTCGGTCAGGGCGCGCAGCAAGTAACTGAGCAGCTCGCGGGTCGAGCGGTCGGCCCAGTGCAGGTCTTCGAGGGCCACCACGAGAGTCCGGTCCGTGGAGAGCCGCTCGAGGAGGCGGACGGTGAGCTCGAAGAGGCGGGCGCGGCCGTCGGTTTCGGGGCGCTCCCGGTCCATCTCGCCGAGTTCGGGCAGGAGCCGGGCGAGCTCGCCCTCCTGCCCGGCGACGGCGGCGTCCAGTTCCGCGCCGAGCTGGCGGCGCAGGGAGCGCAGGGCCGCCGATACGGGGTGGTACGGCAGGGCGTCGGCGCCGGTCTCGACGCAGCCGCCCAGGGCGACGACGGCCCCGCCTGCTGCGGCCCGGCCGAGGAATTCTTGAAGCAGCCGGGTCTTGCCCACGCCGGCCTCGCCGCCCAGGATGACGGCGCCGGGCTCCTCGGCGTCCGCCCGGGACAGGGCTTCGCCGAGGGAGGTCAGTTCGGCGCTGCGGCCCACGAGGACGGGGCTTGTATGACTACTGTGCACAGCGCTGAGCATGGCATCTCGTACGCGATGGGGGACAGCGGGTTCGGTGTCTGTCCCCGGGGCCGGGGACAGGTATGCGGGCGCGTTGGCTCAGTCGACGCAGAATTCGTTGCCCTCGATGTCCAGCATCGGAATGCACGAGTCAGTGCCGTCGTACAGCGTTTGTACGTGGGTCGCCCCGAGCGGGATCAGCCGGGCGCACTCGGCCTCGAGCGCGGCGAGGCGCTCTTCCCCCACGAGTCCGGTGCCGACCCGCACGTCGAGATGCACGCGATTCTTGGCGGCCTTTCCTTCGGGGACGCGCTGGAAGTACAGCCGCGGGCCCTCACCCGAGGGGTCAACGCAGGCACACCACGCGTCCTGCTCCTCAGGTGGTTGGGAGCGTTTGAAATCCTCCCACGAGCCAAACCCGTTCGGCGGCGGCGCTATGACATAGCCGAGCACCTCGCACCAGAAACGGGCGAGGCGCTCGGGTTCGGCGCAGTCGAAGGTGACTTGGAACTTCTTGATCGACGTCATCGGGTCACCGTAGGCGTACATGCTGCTCAGCAACACCCAGGGCGTCGAGCCCGCACAGTTGCCTGACGCGGTGGCTGTCAGTGGTCACGTCTAGGGTCGGTGCATGAGTTCCTCCCTGAGCGTGTACTTGCTCGACGTGGCCGCGACGCGCGCTTTGGTCGGCTCCCGCGACGACCAACTGCTCACCGTCATCCGAGACAGTTTCGGCGCCCAACTGGCACAAGCAGACGATGAGTTCTTGTTCGACATCAAGGACGGCGCGCCCACCGCGTTCGAGGCACTGACCGCCGTCGTGAACGGCGGCCCCTTCAGTGACGACGAGGAGCACGCTTTCCAGTACGGCTACGCCTATGAGCGACTGTGCGACCTCACCGGCTCGTTTCTCGACAACGACCGATTTACCCCGCACCGCGGCAGCTGGCTCTCCGACGTCGATGACGGGCTGAGCGCCATGGGTATCACCGCGGTCTCCGTAAAGGAGTTCGGGTACAGCCAGCTTCCTGAGCCCCTGCCGCGGACCTACATCCCGGGCTGCGGCGAGTGGACCCACGCCCAATGCGTCAAGGCACTGGACCAGTTCGAGGTCACCAAGCGAGCCGTCGACGCGAGCGGGCAGGCGCCGCCGCTGGAGCCGGAGGTCGTCGACGGAGTCATGCAATGCATCGGCTGGATGCGGCACGCGGCGGCCCGGCCGGGGTATGGAGTCATCGGCTTCCGCTCCTGAGGTCGGCGGACACGTCACGCCGCGGTGCCCGGTCGGCCGGGCACCGCGGTGGGTGGAGCGGGTGTCGGTTGGGCAGGGGTCGGTCAGGTGTGGTCGAGGGCCCAGGTCAGGGCGTGGTCGGCGATTTCCTCCCAGCCCTCCTGGGCGGGCATCAGATGGCAGCGCCCGGGATATTCGACGATCTCGGTGACGGTGGCGGACTTGTAGTGCTTGGCGTTGGACTGCTGGATCTTCGGCGGCATCAGGTGGTCGTGCTCGCCCGAGACGAAGAGCAGCGGAGCCCGGTCGTCGTTGCGGTAGTGCACATAGGAATCGGCGTGGCCGGGGTGGATGTTGGCCAGCGCGCTGCCCCAGAACACGTGGCCGGAGGCGGGGATGTGATAGCGCGCGTACAGGGCGCGGGACTCGTCCTCGGGAAAGGTGTTGGTGAAGGCGTAGCGCCACTGGTCGTAGGTGAAGCCGACGGCCTTGTGGCGGTTGGCCGGGTTCTTCAGCACCGGGAACGTCGCCTTCAGCTGCGACAGCGGTACCGTCGTCACGCCTTCGGTGGGCGCGGAGTTGATGGCCACTCCCGCGGCGCCGTATCCGTGGTCGAGGAGGATCTGGGTGAACACCCCGCCCGCGGAGTGGCCCATGATGATCGGCTGGGTGCCGAGGCCGTCGATCAGCTTCTCCAGGGACGCGATGATCGAGGGAACGGTGAGTTCCTCGATGGGGGTGGGATCGGCGTTGAGCGCCTCCACCTCCACCTCGAAACCGGGGTAGGCCGGGGCCAGTACGCGGAACCCCTGGGACTGGTAGCGGGCGATCCAGTGTTCCCAGCTGCGGGGTGTCACCCAGAAGCCGTGGATGAGGACGATGGTGTCCGGTTTCATGAGCATTCGCTCCTTCAACGGGTGGCGGCGTGGGCCGCCTTGATGATTTTCGCGGCGGCCTCCGGGTGGGAGATCATCACCACGTGCGAGGACCGGATCTCGGTGACGGTGCTGCCCGCGCGCTTGGCCATAAACCGCTGGGCGGCGGGCGGGATGACCTTGTCCTGGGTCGGGATCAGGTACCAGGACGGGATGGTCTTCCAGGCGGGCGCGCCGCTGGGGCCGCTGAGGCCCTGGACGCTGCCGGGGCGCTGGGTGGCAGCCATCAGGCGGGTCTGGGAGGCGGGCAGGTCGGCGGCGAACACGGCCCGGAACTTCGCGGCGTCGATGTAGCCGTCGGTGCCCGGTTTGCTGCCGGGGATCGGGTAGTCGCGGGGGATCAGGGCGGGTGCCAGCTCACTGCCAGGGAACTGGCCCGCCAGTTGCAGCGCGCTCTCGCCCTCGGCGGGCGCGAACGCCCCCATGTACACCAGAGCCTTGACGTTGGCGTGGCCGCGCGCGGCGTTGGTGATGACGACGCCGCCGTAGGAGTGGGCGGCCAGGATGACCGGGCCGGGGATGGTGTCCACCACGCTGGAGATGTACGCGGCGTCGCCGGCGGTGTCCCGCAGCGGGTTGGCCGGTGCGATGACCGGGAAGCCCGCCTTCTGCAGCAAGGCGATGGTGTCGTTGAAGCCGGAGGCGTCGGCGAACGCCCCGTGCACCAGGACGACGGTCGGCTTCGGCTCTTTCGCCTGGGCCCGCACGGACGGGTGGGAGGTCGCCTGGGCGGCGACCGAGCCGGTGACGAGGAGGACGGCGGCGGCCAGTGCCGTCAGCAGACGGCGCGGAGCAGGTACACGCATGACGAACCCTTTCAGACAGAGGGTTGGACGGTGCGGATGTGCCGGCTGAGCGGTGCGATGACGTGCGAGTGCGAGTGCGGGTGCGGGTGCGGGTGCGGGTGCGATGGGGCGCGGCGCGGGGCCGCGCCCGGGCGCTGGTAGCTGTGCGGGCCGCGTGCGGCTCAGGAGGCGAGGAACGCGAGCAGGTCAGCGTTGAACTCGTCCCTGAAGGCGCCCACGAGACCGTGCGGCGCACCCGGATAGACCTTCAGCGTCGCGTCCTTGACGAGCTTGGCCGACTCCAGGCCTGCGGCGACGATCGGGACGATCTGGTCGTCGTCGCCATGGGCGATGAAGGTGGGGATGTCGAAGCGCCCCAGGTCCTCGGTGAAGTCGGTCTCGGAGAACGCGCGGATACAGTCAAGGGCGCCTTTGAGCCCGACCTGCATGCTCTGCAGCCAGAACGCGTCCGACACCCCCTGCGAGACCTTCGCGCCGGGCCGGTTGAACCCGTAGAAGGGCAAGCTCAACTCGGCGTAGAACTGCGACCGGTCGGCCGCCACACCCGCACGTATCGCGTCGAACGCCTCGATGGGCAGTCCCTGCGGATTGGTGTCGGTCTTGAGCATGAGGGGTGGCACGGCCCCCAGCAGGACGGCCTTGGCGACTCGGGACGTACCGTGCCGGCCGATGTAGCGGGTCACCTCACCGCCGCCCGTCGAGTGCCCGACCAGCACTGCGTCGTGCAGGTCGAGCGTCTCGATCAACTGGGCGAGGTCGTCGGCGTAGGTGTCCATGTCGTTGCCGTCCCACGGCTGGCTCGAACGGCCGTGGCCGCGCCGGTCGTGGGCGATCGCGCGGTAGCCGTGCGAGGCGACCAGGTGCAGTTGGTCGTCCCAGGCGTCGGCGTTCAACGGCCAGCCGTGGCTGAAGACCACCGGGCGCCCGGTGCCCCAGTCCTTGTAGAAGATCTCGGTGCCGTCGTGCGTCGTGATGAAGTTGCGCATGGGAGCGCTCCCGTCAGCAGCCGTGTGGGCGTCGTGTGAGCGTCGATACCGGTGTCGATACCGGTATCGGTGCCGGCGTCGGTGCCCGTCTTCGGTGAGGGGGATCGTGCCAGGGACGGGGGCCCCGTTCTTTGCCGTGCGTGCCGAGAACTGTGCCCTGAGCGCCAACGCCTCCGCGGCCCGGTGACTGCTGTGGCATGCGATGAGGAAGCAACCGCGCGTGTCTCAGCGGTACTTGAATCTGCCTGCCCAAGTCGCCCGCGGTGCTGAAGAATCCGGAGACGGCACGGCAGCGGGAAGGCCGCTGCCGCCGTCCTGGGGGGACCATGCTGGTTTTGGACACGGAGGACTTACCTGCCGCCGACCGGATCGAAGCCTTTCACGCCGTGGCCGTGGGGGAGAGCGGCAGCTGCTCGGTCGAGCAGGAACATCCTGCGGCCGGGATGCGCAAGAGGCTGGAGGTCTGGAACTTCGGCCCGCTGACCCTGTTCGCCACGCGCGGCTCCGGCATGCGCATCTGGCGCACCCCGCGCCACTCGCGCTTCGACTCGATGAACACCGTCTCGGTCATCACCCAGAGCCACGGGACGGGCTCCTTCTCCTGGAACGGCCACCAACAGCGCGTCGGGCCCGACTCCCTGGCGCTTGCGCACAAGACCGCCGGCTACGAGTACGGGTGGTCCGGAGCCGGAGTGTCCGTCGCCTTCATGATCGACACCGAACGTCTCGGCCTGCCCGAACACCTGGTGCGGACCGCGATACCGCTAATGCAGCACAGCAATATCGCTCCGTTGCTGCTGCAGCACATACGAAGCCTGCACGATCGCGCCGACCAGCTCAGCGACGCCCCCAGTGCCGAGGCGCTCGGCTCGGCCACGCTGGAACTCACCCGCGCCCTCGTCGTCTCGGTGTCCGCCGACGAACACACCCGGCGAACGGTCGCGAAGGACACCCTCCTGACCCGCATCCTCGCCTATGTCCGCGCGCATCTGACCGACCCCGGCCTCACCCCGCAGAGCATCGCCGCGGCCCACAACATCTCCGTACGGACCCTCTACCGGCTCTGTGAGCAGGGCGGTCTCGGCCTGGAGAAATGGATCATCCGTCGACGTCTGGAAGGCACGCGCCGTGACCTGGCCCTGCCCGAGCACGCCCACCGCACCATTGAGGCCATCGCCCGGTCCTGGGGCCTGACCAACCCGGCCCACTTCTCCCGCCGCTTCCACCAGACCTACGGCGTCACGCCTCGCCAGTGGCGTCGCCTCCACCACCCGGCAGCCGGCCCGTCATCGAACCAGTGACGAGCGGCGTTCCGTTCCGACATGCGACTGGTCGCGTGGTCCGACAGTGACTGCCGGACCACGCGACCAGGATCAGCGATCAGTACTGCTGGGTCTCCACGAACCCGGCGTCCGCGTCGTCCGTGGCGGCGAGGGAGTCCACGGCGGCGACCGGGTCGAAGCCGGGCGGGCTGTCACGGAGCGCGAGGCCCATGCCGGCCAGCTTCGCCTTGATCTCGTCGATCGACTTCGCACCGAAGTTGCGGATGTCGAGCAGGTCCGCCTCGGAACGGGCCACGAGCTCACCCACGGAGTGGATGCCCTCGCGCTTGAGGCAGTTGTACGAGCGGACCGTGAGGTCCAGGTCCTCGATCGGCAGCACCAGGTCGGCGGCCAGAGCCGCGTCCGTCGGCGAGGGGCCCATGTCGATGCCCTCGGCATCGACGTTGAGCTCGCGGGCCAGACCGAACAGCTCGACCAGGGTCTTGCCGGCCGACGCCATGGCGTCGCGCGGGCGCATGGCCTGCTTGGTCTCGACGTCGACGATCAGCTTGTCGAAGTCGGTGCGCTGCTCGACTCGGGTCGCCTCGACCTTGTAGGTGACCTTCAGCACGGGGCTGTAGATGGAGTCGACCGGGATACGGCCGATCTCCTGGCCGACCTGCTTGTTCTGGACGGCGGAGACGTAGCCGCGACCGCGCTCGACGGTCAGCTCCATCTCCAGCTTGCCCTTGCCGTTGAGCGTGGCCAGGACGAGGTCGGGGTTGTGCACCTCGACACCGGCCGGGGGCGCGATGTCGGCGGCGGTGACCAGACCCGGACCCTGCTTGCGCAGGTACATCACGACAGGCTCATCGTGCTCGGACGAGACGACGAGCTGCTTGATGTTGAGGATGAGGTCGGTGACGTCTTCCTTGACGCCCGGCACGGTGGTGAACTCGTGCAGGACTCCGTCGATGCGGATGGACGTGACGGCCGCACCCGGGATCGAGGAGAGAAGGGTCCGACGCAGCGAGTTGCCGAGGGTGTAACCGAAGCCCGGCTCCAGCGGCTCGATCACGAACCGGGAGCGGAATTCGTCGACGACCTCTTCGGTCAACGAGGGACGTTGTGCGATGAGCATGAAGTGTTTCCTCCAGAGTGCGGCGCCCGCTATTTGACGCCGAGGGCACTGCAAAGGGTAATGGGTCGCACACCCTCACCTGGTGGCCTGGGTCCAGGAGTCGCCGGGCGGGTGTAAGGAATTTGTGAGTGAAGCCTGCCACGAGGGCCGGAGAGCCCCGTCAGAGGGGCTGGAGAGCGACGCCCGGGCCCGCCCTGAATCTCTCTGAGGCCGGCGTTGACGCACGAGCTGCTGGCGAACACCGCCCACGGCGTACGTTCAGCTCACCGCCTGGGCGGCAGCCGATGCAGCGTCACGTCGTGCAGCGTGCCGTCGGAGGCGGTCAGGGTGAGGAACGTGCAGTGCGGTTGGCGTCTGCGGTCAGTGGGTGAGCCGGGGTTGAGCAGGCGCAGGCCGCCGGGGGCCGTGGAGTCCCAGGGGATGTGGCTGTGGCCGAAGACGAGTACGTCCAAGTCCGGGAAGCGTTCGGCGCACCGGCGCTCACGGCCGGTGGCCGCCCCGGTCTCGTGCACGACACCGAACCGCACGCCGCCCAGCTCCGCGCGGGCCACCTCGGGGATGCGTCGACGCAGCGGGGGACCGTCGTTGTTGCCGAACACGCCGATCAGCCGACGCGACCTGGATTCGAACAGATCGAGCGTGGCCTCGTTGATCCAGTCCCCGGCGTGGATCACCACGTCTGCCTCGTCGATGGCCGCCAGGAGAGCGTCAGGCAGGATTTTCGCCCGTTTCGGCACATGCGTGTCAGAGGTCAGCAGCAGCCGCACGCGGTGACCTGCCCCTTCTCCGCTCACCTGTTCGAGGTGAAGTCGGTGGTGAGGTGGGCCGCCAGCTGACCCGGGGCATCTTCCTGGAGCAGGTGGCCCGCCCCGTCGATCCAATGCAGCTCGGCGTGCGGGATGCGCTCGTGCAGCCAGGTGGCGTATTCCGGCGGGAGGATGCGGTCCTCACGACCCCAGATGAGGCGTACCGGCAGCGACATTGCGCCCAGCAGCTTCTCGTACGCGGCGGTGTCGGCCTGCCTGATCTGGCGGTACTGCCGGTAGAACGCGGCCTGTCCTTCGGGCCCTCGCCATGGCGCGAGAAACGCGTCGAGGACTTCTGGCCGCAGGCCGAGGTGCGTCGCGTGCCGCATGTGGCTGGCGACCAGTGCTTCGTGGGCGTAGTCCGGAAGCTGCCCGAGGACGTCCGCGTGCTCCAGGATGAGCCGGAAGAGCCCCCGCTCCCACTCTCCGCCGCTCACCGCGTCGAAGAGTGTCAGATCCCGGTAGCTTCTCTCCTCCAGCAGCAGCGTCCGCAAGGCCACGGCCCCGCCGATGTCGTGGGCGACGACGCTGGGGCAGGACAGCTCCCAGTGGTCGAGGAGCCGGGCGAAGGTCCTCGCGTGCGCCGCGAGGCTGAGGTCTTGGCCCTCGCGCTGGTCCGACTGCCCGAAGCCGAGGTGGTCGAAGACGAAGACCGTGCGGGTGGCGGCGAGCGCCGGTGCGATGTCCCGCCAGAGGAAGGAGGAGTAGGGGGTGCCGTGCACCAGCACGAGCGGGTCTCCGCTGCCGAAGGCACTCCAGCGCACCACACCCTCGGGTGTCTCGAACTCCTCGCCAAGTGTCCAGTTCACGCTCGGCTCCCCTTTCTGCGGTGTTCTCGTACTACTGCCCGGATTCGGGGTGGCCGCCCTCGATCTGGTCCTGCACACCCTGGTCCTCGTCCTTGGCCTCCTCTCCGGACTGCCCGGCGTTCTCTTGCGCCTCTTTGTTCGAGGTGTCGCCTTCGGTCTCGTCCTTGGTCTGATCTTCCTCACCCATGGTGGGCTCCCTTTCTCGTGGTCGGGTGGTTGTTGCCGCGCCCGTGCGCGGCCGGGTGGAGCGATGCGCGGGCGTTGCGCGGCTCAATCGTCGTTCTTCTGCAGCCAGCCGTCGTATGCCACCTGCATGCAGTCGGCGATCGCCAGGGACGTCAGCCCGCACGTCACGGTCCGCGTGGCCTGCGGCCACACCGAGCGGGCCCCGGTGAAGGTGGCGGTCAGCCAGACGCTCAGGCAGAACGGACAACTGATCAGCTCACCCACGGTCGACTTGACGGCCCCTCCGCGAGGGCTGTCACTGACTTCGGCGGGGCCCGTCGCAGACTCGAAACGGGTGAAGGGCGCCCGCAGCGGACTAGTGACGGTCCCCTTGCTGAGCAGCCGGCTCAGCCGGAACACAGCCGTTGCCGTCAGCAGGACATCCCAGGGCTCACGGCCGTCCGGAGCCTTCGTCTTGCGCCGGGCGGCCACCGCGCCCCAGGCGGCCGCGTACGCGCCGAAAGCCGCGACGGCCGCGAAATGCCCCCCGAGCCGGTGCTCCTCCGGCGGGCCATAGGCTTCGCCGACCCGCCGGACGGCCCCTTTGACCCGGTCCATGGGGCTCTCGTTCTTGGGTAGACCGTGGTTCACAAAAACCTCCGCCGGATGCTCCTGATGGTCTGCTCCCTCATGCACGAAGGTGCCACGTCTCGTCGGGACGTCGCGCGGCCACGCTCCCGCAAGAAACGCCGCCACACCGTGCACACGGGCGAGAAACCGTCTGCCCTGCCGGGAGCAGGCCATGTGCAGCCGTCTCCCGGCAAGCCGAGATATCCCTCGGGCGGTGCGTGTCATATGGCCGAGTGGGCAGGGGCCCAGAACCTCAGCTGTCCTTGCCCTTGCCCGTGTCCTTGCCCTCGTTCTTGTCCATGGCCTTGCGGACCGCGTCCTTGGTGCGGTCCATCAGCGCGGCGAGAGGACCGAGCACCGCGTTCGCCGCACCGGATTCCACCCCGGGGTGCGGCCTGGTCGGGGCCATTTCCTCAGCGGCTTTGACGGCCTTGGCCATCGTGGCCAGGTTCGCGCTGTCCGTGCTGCGGCGGATGTGCGGGAACTCGTACCGTTCCTCGGCCCGTGCGTGCGCCTGGACGTCCTTGCGCAGCTTCAGGAGCTGCGGCATGAACGTGGGGTCGTCGGTGTCGAGGTCGTCCAGTGCGGTCAAGGTCTCCTTGGCCGCCTTCTCCTCGGCGAGCCGCTCCTTCACGACCTGCTCGCCGCCCGACTGCGCGCGCCGGGCGAAGGGGTGCACGATCTCTTCCTCCGCGGTCTCGTGCACGGCCAGCAGGCGCACCAGGCGGTGGAAGGCGTCGCGGCGATCATCGCCCTTGGTGGCCTCGACCTCGTCAAAGAGGTTGCGGATGTCGCCGTGCTGACGCATCAGCAGGGAGACGACGTCATCGTCCTTGGCATGGTCGTCCCCGGCGTGCGGGGTGTGCAGCTCGGACATGGCGCCCCTCACTTCTCGCGCTGGGTCGGGTCGGGGTGCTCGCCCTCGCTCTGCACCCGGTACTCGCGGCCGAACATCTCGTTGTGCTGCGTCATGACCCGGTCGCTGGGCGGCGCCTCGCCGCCGTGGATCTGCTCCTGCATCTGCTCGAACCGCTCGTGCGCCTCGCGCACATACCCCGCCCCCAGCGTGGTCAGGTCCATCTGCGTGTCCAGGAGTCCGCGCAGGTAGCCCTTGTTCGGCTCGAAGGTGAGGACGTCGGGCAGCTCGGGGGCGAGGACCGAGGCGGGATCCCGGCCGTCGTGCTTGCGCATGAGATCGCAGGCGATGTGCAGGTGCTCGAGCTCCATGTTGAGGTGCAGTTCCCAGATCGCCTTGACCTTGGGGTCGCTCTCCTGCTCCAAGAAGGAGTGGTAGAGGTAGCACTCGTTGTACTCGTGGTTGACGAGCTGCTCCCACCACGTCTCTCCCGGGTCGACGAGCGACTCGTAGTGGGTGACGTGCTCCTCTTCGATCAGGCCGATCTCCTGGTAGAGCTGACGGGCGATCGGTTCCATGTAGGTGGGGCCGGTGTTCATGTAGAAGTTCATCGTCTGCTGCTCGGCCGACATGATCGTGAGGGCGTGCAGCTTGGACAGCGGGTTCGTCTCGTCCTTGGCGTACGGGTCGCGGACGTTGTCCACGGGGTTGCGGTGGTGCAGCCGGGTGGGCCGGCCGGGCATGACCTCGGTCAGGCCGTCGACGATCGACTCCGCCTTGCGGTGCTCGATCATCTCGTACAGGTTCGCGTAGCGGTACAGGTGATCGAAGTCCTCCAGGACCCCGAACTGGTACGCCTGCTGCAGATACGGGTCCGGCTCCATGCGCGCCACCGACGCCGTCAGGTCGACGGCGACCTGCTCGTAGGCGATCGTCGTCTCCAGGACCGACGACACCCCTGGCAGCAGCCAGTTGACCACTTTCTGCTGCTGGGCCTCGATGTAACGGGTGCGCGCCAGCTGCTGTTTCACCTCAGGGTCGACCGTGTTGCGGGCCAACTGGTGGCTGAACATGATCGCTTCGACCTCGATGCCGTTCATGGTGATGATGCGGCAGCGGGTGTACGGGTCACAGTGGTCCGGATCGATGGGGTCCACGTTCAGCTCGCGCCAGCTGCGCAGTTGCCGGTCCAGTGGAATGCCTCGCTGCTCCAACGGATTGAACGTCATGACGCTGACTCCTTGATGAGAGAGGAGTGGCGGGGTACCCCTCCGCGCTCGGTTCACCCCATCGCGGTGCCCTGGGCGCCGCCCAATCGCCCTGCGTTAGGCGGAAGTTAGTGGGATGGGAGCCCTGCGTTAGCGGGCCCGACCAGAGTGGGTGTTGTTCCTAGAAGAGATCAACATCCACCACCTGTTGGGGGGACCGCCATGCGCTCCGACACCACGGCCGCAGCGTCGATGAGCCGGCCGCGTTCCACCCCGGCGTTCCAGGTAGCATGCGTTCTGGCTGGTCAGAGGGCCATTCCTCGTTCCAGCGTCCCTAACTGCCCGGATTGTGTGGCGGTCCGGATCGATCATCCAGCAGGCTCGAGGCGCGCTCATCCGGGAGATCTCCAGGCGCCCCACATCGCGATCTCCTCGCGATCAACCGCATGAGGTGCGGGCGCCGAGCTCGGTCCTCGAGCACGTCCAACAGCAACCAGCACGGCCAACAGCAACCACATGAGGAGTTACCCAGATGCTTCGCAAGCGCTTACAGCTGATCGCCGTTCCGGCCGCCGCGGTGGCCCTGTCCCTGACCGCTGCCGGCTATCAGGCGAACGCGGCCGGGTCGCCGGAAGAGGGCGGCGCGGCACGGCCCGGGCAGGCCGCCCAGGCCTCCCCCTGCCTGGCCGGCGCCACGACGCTGCTCGGCGACCTCGACGGCGACGGCCGCCCCGACAAGATCATCAATCCCGGGCACACCGGCACCAAGATGACGGTCCAGTGGGGCGCCGCGGACGGCACCTTCGGCAGCAAGCAGAACGTCAGCAAGCTCCTTGGCGCGAAGACCGGCGAGGTCGCCACCGCCGCGGTCGCCGACTTCCAGAACGACGGCACCCTGGACATGGTCGTCAACCTCGTCACGCCCTCCGGTGGCGACGACCCCAACACGGCACGCGTCGCCGAGTTCCGCCCCGGCCCCCTCAAGCGGGCGAACCTGGGCTCCGCGGCCCCCAAGCGCTCCGACATCGGCACGCAGGGCGAGGTCAAGCAGCTCCGCATCGCCGACTACGGCGGCGACGCGTATCCGGACCTCGCGGTCCTCAACAACGCGGGCGACGGCGTGTGGGAGCGCTCCATCCGCCTGACGAAGCCGGGCGGCGGCCCCGGTGCCTACGACTACGAACTGCAGCAGCAGTACGGCGAGACC
Source organism: Streptomyces sp. NPDC051214 (assembly GCF_040682375.1). Classification (NCBI taxonomy): domain Bacteria; kingdom Bacillati; phylum Actinomycetota; class Actinomycetes; order Kitasatosporales; family Streptomycetaceae; genus Streptomyces; species Streptomyces sp. NPDC051214. Next base: position 226,144 of record NZ_JBFBAT010000014.1, on the reverse strand, counting down.
GGGACGCCGGCCGAGCCCCCGGCCATGCCCACCGACGGCTGGAAGCACTTCTACAAGTCCTGCTCCTGACCTCAACCGGGCGCCGCCGGCCCGCCCTTCGCGTACCGGCGGCGCCCGGCCGTTCGGACTTGTCCGAGAGATCCGTCCCGCTGTCTCGCTGACCAGCCGGTTTCGGATGCTTTCGTCGCCGTAGTCCCATAGTTAAGGAAGTCCGCGTGTCCAGCTCGTCCCCGGCCTCCCCGGCCTCTCCCTCGCCCTCCGCCTTACCGACGCACAACCGCGTGCGGGTCGCCGTCAGCACCCCCGACCCCATCAGCCGAGAGGGGGTTCTCAGCCAGTTGCGCCGTCACCCGGAGGTCGAACTGGAAGCCGACTCCGGCTCCGCCGCAGTGGCCTTGCTCATCGAAGACACCCTCGACGAGGCCGCGTTGACCCGGCTGAGGCGGGCCGTGCGCGCCGAGGGGGCACGTGCCGTGCTCGTCGCGGGCACGGTCCGGGAGCAGGAGCTCCTTGAAGTCATCGAATGCGGTGTGGGCGCCATCGTCTGGCGCCACGAAGCAACCGCCGAACGCCTGGTCCAGGCCGTGCTGACCACCGCCAGGGGCGGCGGCGACCTGCCGGCGGACCTGTTGGGCCAACTCATGGGCCGGGTCGGGCGCCTGCGCCGCGGCGGGACCGATCTGCCGGGGTCCTTCCTGAGTTTCACCAAGCGCGAGGTGGACGTGGTGGCGCTGGTGGCGGAGGGGTTCGACACCTCGGAGATCGCCATGAAGCTGTCGTACTCCGAACGGACCGTGAAGAACGTCATGCACGGCCTGACCACACGCCTGAACCTGCGCAACCGGGCACACGTGGTGGCCTACGCCCTGCGCGAGGGCTACATCTGATCCACAGGACGCGTCTGAGCCATCTGCGCCCTCTAGGCCGTCCGACTCATCCGACTCGTCCGGCTCGTCCGGCCGTACGGGCCTTCCACGCGGCCCTTTGAGGCAGCAAGCCCTGCCCCGCCGTCATCCCTGACGTACCTGCCGCCAGGTCAGGCCCGGGGAGCACGATCGGTGGCAGGGCTGTCAGCGGCCGGCGAGGAAGTGAACGGCCGGTGGGGGAGCGATCGGCAGGTGGGAGCGCAAGGGTGATCCATGAGGTGGACGAGGTGCTCAAGGGCCTCATCGGCGGAGGGGCACTGTCCGGGTCCGACATCGACGTGTCCTTCGAGGTGCCCACGCGCGACTGGGCGGCCCGGCGCAACGCCCCGGTGGTCAACGCCTACCTGTACGATATCCGCGAGGACGTGTCCCTGCGCCAGCGTGGCCACACCGGACTGCGCGACGACCGTGACATCGTCGTCCGGCGCCGCCGTCCGCCGCGCTGGTTCCGGCTCTCCTATCTGGTGACGGCCTGGACGAAGACGCCGCAGGACGAACACCGGCTTCTGTCGGCCGTGTTGGCGACGCTGCTGCCGCATGAGCTGCTGGCCGCCGAGGCGCTGCCGGAGGCGCTCGGGCGTCTTGGTCTGTCAATTCCGGTGACGGTCTCCGGCAGTCAGTCCGAGGCCAGGTCCCTCGCCGACATCTGGTCCGCCCTGGGCGGCGAACTCAAGCCCTCGCTGGATCTCACGGTGACCGTGCCGTTCCCCGCCTACCCCGACTACGACGCGGGACCGCCCGTCACCGAGGGCGCGACGGTCCGGCTGCGCGCCGCCGACGGCGGCCCGCCCCGGTCAGCGGATCGCTCGCACCGGCCCCGCCAGGTGGCGGCCGCCCGTGCCACCCACGAGGAGGCGGCCGCCCACCGCACGGAGCGACCATGAGCACCTCGTCCCTGGAAGAAGAGCGCTTCCCCGCTGCCGCCGGTATCCCGGAAGCCGGCCCCACGGGTCCTGCCTCCTTTTTGCTCGAACGGCTGGCTGGGCTGCGGCAGTTGGTGAGCGCCCTCGTCGAGGACCGCTCCGCCGGCGACCCCACCGCCAACGACCCGCTGCGCGGCCTGTACTTGCCCGAGGGAGCCGTGCGTCATCTGCTGCACGACTGGCCACGCGCGGTGGCGCCGGAGACGGACCTCCGGGCGCCTGGGGCGCCCGTCCCCTGGCCGCGAGGAGCCGACGACCCCGGCCGGCTCGGCGACCCCGACGACCGGCTGGCCCAGATCGCCGGACGGCTTGGCCTGACGGAACTGGACGCGGCGGTCCTGCTGATCGCCCTGGCCCCCGACCTCGACCGTACCTTCGAGCCGCTATACGGCTACCTGAACGACGACGTGAGCCGCCGCCGCGCCACCGTGGGACTCGCCCTGGAGCTCTGCGGGACCCCCGCACACCGGCCGGACGCCCGCTCCCGCTTCCACCTCTCGGCACCGCTGCGCGCCCTCGGCCTGCTGACGGTCGAGGACGCCGAACGGCCGCTGCTCACCCGCTCCTTGCGCGTACCCGACCGGCTCACCGCCCACCTGCTGGGGGACACCACCCCCGATGCCGCGCTGGCGAGCCAGCTGCGGCCGATGCCTGCCCCACAGCCCGGCATCACGCATGACGAGGACTTCGTACGGCAGCTCGCCGCCCGGCTCGAAGCGGGGCCCTGCACCGCCTATCTGCAGGAACGCCGCGAGGGTGACGCCCTGCCCGCCCTCGCCTCGGCCCTGCACACGGCAGGCCTCGACGCACTGCGCTTCTGCGGTCCCGCGGACCACCTTCCCGAGCTGCTGCGCGAGGCACGCCTCAGCGGTCGCGCCGTCGTCGTGTCCGGCCTGCCCGAGCAACCGGGCTCGATGGTGGCCGCGTTGGCCTCCGCCACGGACGTGACCGTGCTCCTCGCCGACCCGCGGCCGTACGACCCGCAGTGGTCCGCGCACGATCCGCTGGTGCTCCACGCACCCCGGCCGCCGGCAGGGGGCGCGGCGGCATGGCGGACCGCTCTGGGTCCGGCCGCCGACACCTTCGACCTGGCCGCCACCGTGGCCCCGTACCGCCTCGGTGGTGAGCGCATCGGGCGCGCCGCGCTGGCCGCCGCCGCGCTCGCCGACTTCGACGGGACGCCGCTCACCGCCGCCCATGTCCGGCTCGCCGCGCGGCAGCAGACGGCCTCCGGCCTCGAACAGCACGCGCGCCGGATCCGGCCCGACGTGACGTGGCAGGACCTGGTCCTGCCCCGCGCGCCCCTCACCCAGCTCCAGGAACTCGCCCTGCGTGCCCGCCACCGCGATCGTGTGCTGGGCGACTGGCGGCTCAGTGCGGGCGGCGGCCGAGGGCGAGGGGTCCTCGGACTGTTCGCGGGGGAGTCGGGCACCGGCAAGACACTGTCCGCCGAAGTGGTCGCCGCCGATCTGGGGGTGGACCTCTACGTGGTTCAGCTCTCCTCGATCGTCGACAAGTACGTCGGTGAGACCGAGAAGAACCTCGAGCGGATCTTCACGGAGGCCGACCGCACGGACGCCGTGCTCCTCTTCGACGAGGCCGACGCCGTCTTCGGCAAGCGCTCCGAGGTCAAGGACTCCCACGACCGGTACGCCAACATGGAGAGCGCCTACCTGCTGCAGCGCCTGGAGTCGTTCGACGGCATCGCGCTGCTTACCACCAACCTGCGCGCCAACATCGACGACGCGTTCACCCGCCGCCTGGACCTGGTGGTCGATTTTCCCTTTCCGGACGCGGGGCAGCGTCTGGCGCTGTGGCGGCACGGCCTGAAGCACGTCCCCCACGCCGAGGGCATTGAACTCGACACACTGGCACGGGACTTCGAGCTGGCCGGCGGTTCCATCCGCAGTGCGGTGGTCACCGCCGCCTACCTCGCGGCCGGCCGGGACGAACCGGTCGGTGCGGGCGACCTCCTGGAGGGCGCCCGCCGCGAGTACCGCAAGGCGGGCCGGCTCGTCCCGGGCGAAGCGAACTGGTGACCGTCACACGGTGAAGCGGACCGCCTCGAGCTGCTTGTACTGCTCGATCGGGCTCCCGTGGTACTTCCAGCCGCCGGGGTCGGTGCACACCTCGCCCATCCACTGCTCGTCCTTTACGCGGGCGTCGCTGCACACAGAGCCGTCGACCACCATGAAGGTGTAGCCCTCAAGTGCGGGGTCGGCGCTCTTCGAACTGCCGAAGTACAGGTTCTTCCCGTCCTGCTCCTCCGACCACGGGATCTCCTTGCGCCATCCTTCGCCCACCCAGGCGCCGGTGCCGCGGACGCCGTTGGTGTTGACCACCGCGATGTTCAGGGCCTTGATGGGCGTGTTCTTGCCGACCGTGCCGGCCTCGGCCCCGTCGCACACGGGGTCCTGCCAGCCCTCGCCCGCGACGAAGGCGCGGTAGCAGATGTGGCGGCCCTCGCTGCGCTCGGCGAGCTTGCGCACCGCGTCGGCGGCGGTCTCCTTCTTGGGCTTCGGGGGCTTCTGTTCCCCGCCTCCGCCGCCCCCTCCGCCGCCGTCCGAGCCACCGCCGCCGGGCTTCTCCTCCGGTTCCTTCGGCTTGTCCTCGGGCTCGGGCGGCGCACTGCTGATGGGAGGGGGCGGACTGGACGGCGCGATCTTGCCGGCCTCCACCGGCTTCTCCCGCGCGACGCTCTTCACCTGCGGGTTGTACGTCAGCCAGATCACCACGAAGGCGATCGCCACCGCGAGGAGCAGCCCGAAGGTGGTGGCGAGCCAGCCCGGCAGGATCCCGCGCTGCACGAAGGTGCCGTCCACGTCCATCGGCTCGGTCCCGGAGCGGCGTACGGCCAGTGTGTAGGGCTGCTCCTGTTTGGACCCGAACCAGGTGATCTGCCGGGGCCGCAGCGTCGTCTTCACGAACGCGGCCCGGCCCGGCTCGATCTGGATGTTGCTGGGCTGCAGGTCGTAGGAGAGCCGGTCGCCGGTGTCATTGCCGCTGAGCGAGGCGGTGACCTTGGTGTTGCCGAGGTTGTCCACCGCCAGGCGCGGCCGTCCCCTGAACCGTCCCTTGACCGTCGGCGGCACCAGCTCGGCGCGCACCTCGGTGAAGGGCGTGATGGTGAGGTTGCCCTCGGGGACGGTGACGGCGTCCGGGTGTTCGGTCGGTGTGATCCGCACCGCGTACGGATTGGGTCCTGCGGTCGCGTCCGGGGTGCGCGGCGGCGCGAACGTCAGCTCCACCGTGCCGGTCGTGCCCGGATAGAGGCGCAGCGACGGCGGCTCCACCGTGGTCCAGGGCGCGAGGGCGCCGACGGGTTCGAAGCGGTACTCGTCGACGATGTCACCGGTGTTGCGCACCTTCAGGCGCACAGTGGTGCTGCTGCCGGGATCGACGGTCGCGGAGGCGGGTTCCAGGGAAGTCCATAGGCTCACGCCACGACGCTAGGAGAGCGCGCGCACAACGTCAGGAGGCCGCCGGGCAGACCTGGTTGCCTGGAAGGGCAGCCTCAAGGCCGTCGCCGTGACACCGACCGGCCGTCCGGCTCCCCCCATCCCTCGCCGCGCCGAACGGGCCTGTCCTTTGGGGCACGTGGGTCTGCCCGCGAAGCCGCCCCTCCGGCCCTGCGCCGTGCGCGGCGGCCAGGGGATCATGGCGGCGACTCCGGCCGACGTAGGAGGCGTTCATGCGGCAGCGGCAGGTCGGCTCACGCGGGCACGACGGAAACGATTCAGGGGCGGCCCACGGGGAGCGACAGCATCGGCCGGGCCGGTCCCCGTCCCCTGTGCCGTCTGCGGCCGGGGCATTCACTCCCGCCTCGCTGCAGGCCATGCCGGCCACCGTGCAGTCCATGCAGGACTCGGTGGGCAACGCAGCCGTCAGCCAGGCGCTCGGCGGGAACCCCACGTCCGCCGCGTACTCCGTGCAGCGCATGGAGGCAGGCGGCCATGACGGCGCGGGTGCGCTCCCGGCCCTGACTCCCCAGCAGACCAAGGACGGCATCGCGGAGCTGGTGGACGCGCCGCCGATGGTGAACTACGGCGCCCGGCGCCAGGGCCGCGCGCACGACGAGTTCTGGATGCGCTTTCCCCGCTTCAAGCCGGGCGAGGAAGCCGAGGAAACCCTCTCGGAGACCAGCGCCCTGCTCTTCGACAGCATGAAGGGCGCCCAGGAGCTGTCGAAGGCGGAGGAGCCGGAAGCCGCCGCGGAGGATGCCAACAACCGTGAGGTCCAAGGCATGCTGATCAACGACCGGCTGGTGTTCGCCTCGAACTTCAACTCGTCGATCGACACGCTCGTACGCCGGGGGAAGCGGGACTTCAAACAGGACCCCACGCTGCAGCAACTGCTGACGTACCGGCAGAGCGACGAAGGGCGCAAGCGGGGACTGCACGGTTATGAGGCGGAGAACCTCCAGGAGAAGCTGGCGAGTTTCCACCGCAAGAACGACGCGGTCTTCAGCGGGCAGCGCGGCGCGGGGGAGCAGGGGCGGGGGCCGGACGCCACCGCTCTGGCGCTCCAGGCGAAGGTCAACGCGCCGGTCATCGTCGTGAACATCGAGGACCCCGGCCTGCACGCCATGCTCACCAGCAGCAAGTACGAGGGCCGGGTGTTCCTGGTCCGCTTCGCGGAACTGGACCCCAGGGCCAAGAAGAGCGGCAAGCACAAGGGGGAGATGAAGAAAGAGGGGTCCGTTCACGCGGAACAGAAGCTGCTCCTTGCGCTGAGCCACGCGCGTGTCAAACCCCGCCATGTCGAGAACAAACCTCTCGCCATCATGGGCAAGTACCGCCCCTGCATGGGCTGCGCCGCGGCGCTGAAGTACTACCGGGAGCGGATGGGTTTCCAGAACCTGAGTTTCGACGAGAACTACGGGCATTACTTCCAGGGCTCCGTGGATTCCCTCGTCGACCACCAGCGGCACATCATGGACGAGCATTACCTGGAGAACATCAGGCAGATGGTCCAGGACGATGTCACGAGCACTCCGGCCCTGATCCACGAGGCCGCCCCGGAGGGGGCCGTGGACCGCCGCCGTGGCCGCGCCCTCAAGGTTCCCGGCAAGTACGCGTCGCGCCAGGCCGACGTGACGCCGGTCGCCAGTGACGCCGAGATGGACGACGAGGGCACCTACACGCGCGTCGCACGCCCCCTGGAGGCGACGTGGCAGGCGGAATCCGCGCACGTGGGCCTCGGGAAGGGCAAGGAGAAGCACACGGCTCCGCGCCGTAAGAACGAGGTGCTCACCGAGGAGCAGGCGCAGGAGCTCCACGACCTCTGGAACGGCGTGGGGGGTGCGCCCGCCACCAATGAGAGCCGACAGCAGGCGATTGAGATCGCCTACGGCCATTACCGGCGCGGAACGATGACCCTCAAGGTCATCGCAGGTGCCGTCGACATGTCTGAGGGCAGGTTCGGCAGTTACCTCACCCAATATGAGAAGGAGGGCCACTGGACGCACACTCCGGGGAGGTCCAACAAGCACGAAGGGCAGGGACGAACGAAGAAGACCGCGCCCGACAAGCAGTTCACCAAGGGAGCCCCGCTCGACAGGGCCGGCAAGGACGCCATCAAAGCGACCGTCCGCGGCCTTGGAGGCAAGGACCGGGACTGGGCCAAGAAGTGGGAGAGGATCCACGACGGCAGAGATTCCGGCGAGATGCCCACCAAGGGGCTGCCCAGTGCTCTCCTGAAGACGCTCATGAAGCTCCGCGTGGACAAGAACTACAGCGTGCCGGAGATGTCCCAGTACCTGCACACCGGAGCCAACGGCGACAAACTCCGGAAGATCATCAACAACAACATCAAGAAGCAGGGGAAGCAGCCGGAGGCGCCCGCCAAGTCCGAGCCGCCCCAGGACGTCGAGATGGACGAGGCTCCGGCCTATCCTGCGGCTGCCGAGTCCTCGACCATGACGTGGGCGACCACACCCCATGCCGCACCTGCCGTGGCGGACTATTCGGGGGGCGCTGCAGCCCACTACGGGGGCGAGAGCAGTTCCGCCGCCACGGAGATGCCGGTGACGGCGCAGGACATCCCGGGCTTCACGACCTACGTCGATGCGTACTCACAGCCGTACTACATCGAGGACGAGACGGGCCATCACTACATCTTCGCCGGAGGCCGCATGGTCCGGATGCAGATGAGCGGCGATGACGACGTCCAGATGAGCGGCGCCGGCGGATCGTACTGACCGATCGGGCAGGCGCCGTCCGCTCAGGCCTCGTCCTGCTCCACCGGAGCCGGCCGTCCCGGCAACGACAGGTCGGGTGTCCCGCCCTGGGCGACCTTCTTGCCGTTCGATGCGGCTTTGAGCTCATACGGGTCGCCGGGGCTCGAGACCTTCGTGCCCGCACGGTCGGCGGTCCCGGCCACATCGCCCATCGCGTTCTGGTAGGTGTGGTCGACCTCGTGGAGCTTGATCTCGTCGCTCAGGTTCGGCTCCGCGGCCAGGATGTGCGGTCCTACGGTGAGCGCGTGGGCGCCGAACTCCCGTGCCGCGCGCTGGGCCACCGGCCCGTCGTGCCACTGCACGTGGCCGAACTTCATCGGGTACACGCGTTCGGCCTTGTCCCGGATGCGCGACTCCAGCGGGCGGCTCGGCTCGGCGAGGGCGTCCGCCAGGGTCGCCTGCCGCTGCACGGCCGCGTCCGTGGCCGGTGTTTCGGCGTGGCCGCAGCCGGGGCCGTGGGCGTGCTCCTCCTCCGCCAAGGCGCGCGAGACCGCCAGGTTCCCGGCAAGGCCCTGCAGCCGCAGCATCCGCTCGGCCGGCGTTCTCGGCTTGTTGACCTGGTCGGACGCGCGCTGATCGGCGGCCTGTTGGGGCTGTTTTCCGTGTGCGTGCACGACGTTCCCTTCGGCACGAGGCAGAGCTGACCCGCCAGCCTTGCCCGGCCCGCGCCCATCCGGGAAGGGCCGTACGGGCAGCCTCGCGGGCACGTTCCGTGAACTGCCCTTCGGGGCAATGACGTTGCCCGGCAACCGGCACCCGAGGACGTTCCGGCGGCGCCTCGCACCGACCAGGCTGAAGGCGTCCCGTCTCGTACCCCGAGGAGAGCAGAGCATGCCGTCCTACTTGTCGCCCGGCGTCTACGTCGAGGAGGTGGCCGGTGGTTCGCGCCCGATCGAGGGGGTGGGCACCTCCGTGGCGGCCTTCGTCGGACTCGCGCCGTCCGGACCGCTGAACGAGCCCACGCTGGTCACCAACTGGACTCAATACGTCGCCTCCTTCGGCGACTTCACCGGCGACTACTACCTGGCGCACTCCGTCTACGGCTTCTTCAACAACGGCGGATCCGCCGCGTACGTGGTCCGGGTGGGCGGCAGCGCCGAGGGCTCGACCGCGGACGGCAACGCTCCGGCCGCGGTGACCGGTGTGGCACCTGTCGCCGCCTTGCCCGCCGCCGAGCCGCAGCAGCTCGGCGCCTTCTCCGTGGCGGCCACGGCCCAGAGCCCGAACGGCCCGCTGAGCGTCGAGGTCGCCGATCCCGAGGGCGAAGGCCCCGCGGAGCGCTTCAAGCTCATCGTCAAGAGCGGCGACAAGCCGGTCGAGACCTTCGACGTGAGCGCCAAGAAGGGCAACCGGACCTACGTCGTCACCCAGGTCAAGGAGCGCTCCAAGCTCATCACCGTGACGGAGAACGCCTCGGGGGCGCAGCTCACCCGCCCGGAGAACCAGACCGTCACCCTGCCCGCGCCTCCCGCCCCGGCCCCCGCGCCCGTGGAACAGTCCAGGCCCGCACACCCCGGCCCGGCCCAGTACCTCGGCGACTCCGCCGACCGCACCGGCTTCGGCGGTCTGGAGGCCATCGACGAGATCTCCATGGTGGCCGTCCCCGACCTCATGGCCGCCTACCAGCAGGGCTCGATCGACCTGGAGTCCGTCAAGGCGGTGCAGCTCGGGCTCATCGCCCACTGCGAGCTGATGGGCGACCGCGTCGCGGTCATCGACCCCCCGCCGAGCCTGAACGCTCGTCAGATCCGGGTGTGGCGCCGGGAGACGGCCGGCTACGACTCCAAGTACGCGGCCCTGTACTACCCCTGGCTCAAGACGTTCGACCCGTCGTCGGGCAAGGCCCGCATGATGCCGCCCAGCGGCCACATCGCCGGCATCTGGGCCCGCAACGACTCCGAGCGCGGCGTGCACAAGGCCCCCGCCAACGAGGTCGTACGCGGCGCCGTCGACCTGGAGCTGCAGATCACCCGGGGCGAGCAGGACCTGCTCAACCCCATCGGCGTCAACTGCATCCGTGCCTTCCCCGGCCGCGGCATCCGCGTCTGGGGCGCACGCACCCTGGCCTCGGACCCCGAGTGGCGCTACCTGAACATCCGCCGGTACTTCAACTACCTGGAGGAGTCGATCCTGATCGGCACCCAGTGGGTGGTGTTCGAGCCGAACGACCACGCGCTGTGGGCCCGGATCCGGCGCAACATCTCGGCGTTCCTGGTCACCGAGTGGCGCAACGGCGCGCTCTTCGGCCAGCGGCCCGAAGAGGCGTACTACGTCAAGTGCGACGAGGAGACCAACCCGCCGGAGTCGGTCGACCTGGGGCGGGTCGTGTGCGAGATCGGCGTCGCCCCGGTCAAGCCCGCCGAGTTCGTGATCTTCCGGCTCTCCCAGTTCACCAGCGGCAACGGGGAGTTGGACGAGTAGGGCGCCGTCCCCCCTCGTCCTCACCCCCGCCCTCGTCTGCCGTTCGTCGGCGTATCGCCACGACCACGAAGCCCTAGAAGGACAGCGATCCCATGAGTCTCATGCAGGGTGACTCCCTCACCTCACACAACTTCGGTCTGCAGATCGACGGCGTGATGGTCGAGTACCTCCAGGAGGTAAGCGGCCTGACCCTCGAGCAGGACATCATCGTCAGCCAGCAGAACACCGCGCAGGGCAAGATCGAGACCGCGATCCTGCCGGGCGTGCAGAAGAACGGCCAGTGCACCGTGGTGCGCGGCATGACCCAGTCGTCCGCGTTCACCCAGTGGATCAACGACTCGATCACCGGCCGCATGAGCACGGCCCGCAAGAACGCCTCGATCATCATGATGGACTACGAGGACAACCCGGTGAAGCGCTACAACCTGCGCAACGCCTGGTGCAGCAAGATCGACGCCAGCAGCCTGAAGGCCGGCGAGGCCGCCGTGCTCACCGAGACCGTGACCATCGTCTTCGAAGAACTGGTCATCGAGTAATGCGCCGCAAGGCTGCCGGTACGCCGGACGGGGGCACGGCCGTCGCGGCGCCCCCGGCCACCCGGACCGCGGCGGCGGGAGCGGAGACCCCCGCTTCGCCTCCCGCCGCCGCTCAGGACGACATCCCGCCGCGGGCCCTGCGCACGGAGTTCCCCTTCCAACTGCCCCGCGGGTACGTGGACGAGGCGGGCACCGTGCACCGCGACGGCGTGATGCGCCTGTCCACGGCACGGGACGAACTCATCCCGCTGCGTGATGTCCGCGTCCAGGAGAACCCCGCGTACCTGTCGGTGGTGCTCCTGGGCCGGGTCATCACGCGCCTGGGCACGCTGCCTTCGGTGCACGACGGGACGGTGGAGAACCTGTTCGCCTCCGACCTCGCGTTCCTCCAGGACTTCTACCGACAGATCAACGCCGAGGGGCACACCCGCGCCGCGGTGCAGTGCCCGCACTGCTCCGAGCCGTTCGAGGTGGAACTCGGCGGGAGCCGCCTGGGGGAATCGTGACGTACGCGACCGACCGACTGCACGAGGAGATCGCGTACGTCGCCTACCACTTCCACTGGAATCTGGAGACGATCCTGGACCTGGAACACCACGACCGCCGCCGGTACGCGGACCAGATCGCGTCCTTCGTGACGCTCGCCGGTGCGGAGGGCTGAGCGGTGGGAATCTTCGACCGGCTGCGCGGGCGGGAAGCGGGCGCTGCCGCTGCCGGTGCCGTGAGTGATGTCAGCGGCGGGAGTGGCGAGGGCGACGGGGATGCTGTCGCGGCTGCGTCGACCTCCGCTTCGCCGTCCGGCGGCGTCGGAGCGGTTGCGGGGGCGTGGGCCGGGCTGGCTCCGATCCAGCGGGCCGTGCGCGACGGGGGGACCGGCGTCGCGGACTCCGCGTTCGGCATGCGGCTGGGCACGTGGCAGAACCCCTCGTTCACGGCGACGAACTCCCGCACCGGCGTCCTGAACGAGACGTTGTCGAGCAACCTTCCCTCCCTGGCGCACCCCTCGCCGTCCGCGACGCTGAGCGACACCGCGCGGCCGGTCACGGGGCTCGAAAGGGCCGCGAACCCGGCGCCCTGGACGCCCGCGTCACCGCCCCCGTCGGCCCGCCCTCTGCCGGTGGCGCCACTGCGGCAGGTGCAGCGGGCGGAGGTGTCACCGCCGGACGCTCCCGGAGTATCCGCGGACGCGTCCGGCGGCTCTGGGCGGCGTGCCGCGTCGCGTCGACCGGCGGGTAGCGAGGGGCAGGGCTCTGTCGGGGGCGCCGCTGGACGGCGCGGGACCGGGGCCGGGCAGGCGTCGGCGCGGAGGCCTGGGGCGGTGCCGGTGGCGGCGCCCGTACCCGTGCAGCGTGCTGCGGTGCCTGGGGTCCGGAGCACGGGAGCACAGCGGCTGCAGAGCCCTGAGGTGCGGGGTTCCGACCGACAGGGTCCTGTGCCTCAGACCGTGCAGCGCTCGCGTGCCGTCCAGGAGGGGAGCGGGGCGTCGGCAGTCACGCCGTCGCCCGCCGCTTCCCACGCGGTACGCGTGACGCCGAGCTCGGTCGCATCACCCGTGGCGGCGCCTCGGCCGCACGCGCTCACCAAAGCACCGGTCTTTCCAGCGGCCGTACAGCGCCGGGCCCTGCCCGTGTCCCGCCGGGAGCCTGCGCCAACGCGGGGTGACGCGAGTGGCGGGCAGTGGGAGGCTCCCTCGTCGGGCGAAGGTGGTGGTGCGCGGCCGTTGACAGGTTCTTCGGTGGAGCGTGTGCCGAGCACTTCGGTCGCCGTGTCCGGGCCGGGTTCGGCAGGGCCGGCGTCGAGTTCGCCCGCGGGTGGGTCGACTGTGTCGCTGGCGCGTCTGCCGGGTCCGGCAGGGTCCGATCCGGTGCCGGGCGCTTCGGCCGTGCGTGAGCCTGGTGCGTCCCCCGCGCCGGCTGCGCCGCCGAGTCCGTCGCCTGCGTCGAGTGCTTCGTCTGCGCCTGCAGCGACTCCGTCACCTGCGCCTGCGCCCGCGCTGGGTGCGTCGGGCGCGCCGAGTCCGTCTCTTGCGTCCGTGCAGCGTGCGTCGGTCGCGTCTGCGCCTCATGCTCGGGTCGTACGCGAGACGAGCGAGCTGACTGCCCCTAAGCCAGATGCTTCGTCCGCGTCTCGGCCGGATGCCTCCCCGGCCGTCGCGCCGTCGCCTGCGCCCGTGCAGCGTGCGTCGGTGGCGCGCCCGCCCCATGCTCGGGCCGTACGCGAGTCGAGCGCGCCCGCCCTTGAGTCGACGGCTTCGTCCGTGCCTCAGCCGGACACCTCCTCGGCCGCCGCGCCGTCGCCCGCACCCGCGCCGGGTGTGTCGGGCGCGCCGAGTCCGTCTCTTGCGTCCGTGCAGCGTGCGTCGGTGGCGTCTGCGCCTCATGCTCGGGTCGTACGCGAGACGAGCGAGCTGACCGCCCCTAAGCCGGCTGCTCCGTCCGCGTCTCGGCCGGATGCCTCCCCGGCCGCCGCGCCGTCGCCTGCGTCCGTGCAGCGTGCGTCGGTGGCGCGCCCGCCCCATGCTCGGGCCGTACGCGAGTCGAGCGCGCCCGCCCGTGAGCCGGCGGCTTCGTCCGTGCCTCGGCCGGACACCTCCCCGCCCGACGTGCCGTCGCCTGCACCCGCGCCGGGTGTGTCGGGCGGGCTGAGTCCGTTGCCTGCGTCCGTGCAGCGTGCGTCGGTGGCGCCCCTGCCCCATGCTCGGGCCGGACGTGAGTCGAGCGCGCCCGCCCTTGAGTCGACGGCTTCGTCCGTGCCTCAGCCGGATACCTCCTCGCCCGCCGCTGCGTCGAGTACCTCCGCATCGGCTGCCACGAAGCCGATAGGTCCGAACCGAGCGTCCAATTCGGGGTCGGCGCCGTCCAACCCGGGGTCGGCGGTGCAGCGGGCGATCTCCCACGCGCACAGCCCTGCGTCCCCCGCGGTACGTCCCTCTCCGTCCGCCCCATCCGTAGCGGCGCCCGACGCGCGCACTTCGGCGGGCAACTCACTTACGCGGAGCGGTACGTCGCGCGCGAGCCTCAGCAACTCGCCTGCGTCATCCTCGACATCTCGTGGAGAGGCGGCTACCCCAGGCTCACAGCCGTCGACTGCAGCCGCCTCCCCAGCGCCCGCCACCCCCCAGCCCCCGGCAGTCCAGCGCAGCGCCCACCGCAAAGCCCCCCGTGTGGGCCTCGGCGCCCCGGTGACGTCCGACGCTGTGCCCAAGAAGACACGGCCCGCCCTGCCTTCGTCGCCCCCGCAGTCCGCGACCCACCCGAGCCCGACGGGGGCCACCCCTGAGGCATCCGTCACCCCTGCCGAACGGTCAGCGAGTCCGGCCTCCACGCAGCCCGAGCGCCCGGTCCAGCGCTCCACGGCTCCCGCCACCAAGCCCGCCCCGCGAGGGCGTACTCCGCTCGGCGCACCGATGTCCGCTCCGCCTCCGGGAGCCGTCCCGCTCACGAACGCCGTGCGGCAGGGCCCCAGCGCATCGCCCGGCGGTGACCGCACGGCTCCGCCGCCGGTTCAGCGGGCCGTCTCCTCCCGCTCGCCCTATACGTCGACCGACGTGTCACGCACGCACGTACCTACGTCGGCGCAAGGGTCCCCCGCATCCGGTCCGTTCGACCCGCCCGCTGTGTCCGCACCGTCCACCGGCGATACGACCCGACCCCTCAACCTGCCGGGGCCCTCGGGCCCGGCGATGCCCGCAGTCCAGCGAGCCTTCAACCCCAACTTTGCACCTCTGCCTGCCCCTTCACAGGGGCCCGGGGCGCCCACCCCGCTCGCTAGCACCGCCATGTCGAGCCCGGAAACCTCACTGCCTATCAGCACGAGACCGACGCCCATCGTGCGACGCGATGCGCCCAACTTGCCTGTCGGTCTTTCCCCGCAGGCTCCTGCGGAGCTGCTTGTTCAGCGCGCTACCGCCACCCCCAAGTCGCCGCCCGCACCCGCTTCGGCGCGGACCGCTGTGACGCCTGGCGAGGCGGCCCCGAAGCTGCCTCGCCACTCGTCCCACCTCAACGCCACTATGCTCCAGCCGGTTCAACGCGCCGCCGGCACCCCCCGGCCACCCCTCCCCGTAGCTCGACTCACCACGCCCTCGGCGCCGTCCCCGACGGCTTCGGCCCAGCCCCTGCCCATTGCCCGCACGGCCACCCCCGCGGGCGCAGGCCACGTCGTACAGCGAGGGTTCCGCTCGGCGACCCGTTCGGCCACCGAGACGCTCGCCGCCTCCGCCGCGGCCACCGTCGCGAACACGCTGGGGAGGCTTCGGTCGAGCAGGCAGGAGCCGGAAACGGTCGAGGACGACCCGTTGCCCTTCCCGCCCGACAGGAACACCGCGGCGGCCACCTCCGCCGCTACCGCCTCCGCGCCGCCCGCCTACACCCGTGTGCCCAAGGGGACGTTCGACCCGAAGGACCTCACGGACTTCCAGCTCGACGAACTCGTGCACCTCATGATCGGCCGCATCACGCGTCTGGTCCGCACCGAACTCCGCATGGACCGCGAACGCATCGGCAGGCTCCGCGACGACCGCCGCTGACCCGTCCCCGTTCACCGTCCTGGCGCGATCAGCGCGCCGCAGCAGCAACGACAGAAAGGCCCACCCGCGATGCCCCGCCAGGACCCGGGTTCCACGATCTGGTTCAGCCTCTCCATCGACGGCCAGAGCCTCGGTTACTTCAACGGGTGCGAGGGGCTTTCGTCCCAGGTGGAGATCGAGCACCGCCAGGAGGGCGGGAACAACGGGTTCGTCTGGCAACTGCCCTCCCGTGTCACCTTCTCCACCATCCGGCTCACCCGCCCCCTCACCCCGGACACCACCAAAGTCGCCAAGTGGATCTCTTCCGTGCAGACGGGCATCAAACGGCCCACCGCCGAGATCGCGGCGCTGCGCGCGGACGGGTCGGAGGTCGCGCGGTGGGGGCTGATCGATGTGCTTCCCGTCAGCTGGCAGGGGCCCCGGCTCGATCCCAGCAGCCCGGCCGTCGCCACGGAGGTCCTGGAGATCGCCCACCACGGGTTCACGGACTGAGGGTCCGCACAGAGCAAGGGGCCCGGGGTCCACGTGACCCGGGAGTCCGGAGAGAGGAGCGGGAGACACCCACATGCCCAAGAGCAAAGGCGCCGGCAAGAGCCTCGTGCGCGCCAGCCTCGCCATTCACGAGCCCCCCGTCGGCACCAGCACCACGCCGGGCGGGCTCATCAGGACGTTCGACTTCGACTTCAACCCGGCGCAGCTGACCATCGGGCGCCGCGCCAACTGGACGGTGACGCCGACGGCCGACAACCGGGACGGCGCGATGCCGGAGTTCATGGGTTCCGAGCAGCGCCAGATGAGCGTGGAGATCTTCCTCGACTCCTCCGGCAAGCCGACGAGCAACCAGGTCCTGAAGAAGGTGCAGACGCTCCTCGACTGCTGTGGGGTGACGCCCAAGAGCAAGAAGGCCGACCAGCCGTCGCCGCCGTGGGTGATCTTCCAGTGGGGTTCGTTCAAGACGGCCCGGTTCACCGCCTACGTGGCCTCCGTCGACGCCTCGTACACCCTCTTCGGCACCTCTGGCGTGCCCATCCGGGCCACCTGCCAGTTGCAGCTGCACGAGATTCCGAGCGATGCGCTGGGGCAGAACCCGACCTCCGGTGCGCTCACCGCGCAGAGCGTGCACCGGGTCGTGGCGGGTGACTCGTTGCAGTCGCTGGCCTGGCGTGAGTACGGGGACGCCACGGTGTGGCGGGCCATCGCCGAGGCCAACGGGATCGATGATCCCTCCACCCTCGCGTCCGGCACGGAATTGGTGCTGCCCGCGGCACAGGAGGTGGGTCGCTGATGGCCGGCGTCGCCTTCTCCAGCGTCATGAAGGTCAAGCTCGGCGGGTCCAAACTCCCCGACGAGTACGCCCGGATGTTCGTCGACGGCTGGGTCGACCAGGGCGCCGGGGTGCCCGCCGCGTTCCGGCTCACCTTCCGCGACCCGCACCGCCTGCTCCTGAAGGATCTCAACGTGCAGTTCGGCACCGAGGTGGTGCTGACGCCGGTGGCCGACGGGCAGGGCTCCGGCGAGCCGCTTCTGACCGGCGAGGTCACCGCCCTGGAGGCCGACTACGACGGCACCGGGTCCTTCACCGTCATCCGCGGCTACGACCTCGGGCACCGGTTCCTGCGCCGGCGCCGCGTGGTCGCGTACGCGAACGAGACCGCGTCCTCGATCGTCAAGAAGCTGGCCGGGCTGGCGGGCGTACCCATCGGAAAGATCGAATCCTCCAAGGGGAACTACGAGTTCATCAGCCAGGCCAACGTCACCGACTGGGACTTCATCGCCCGCCTCGCGGACGAGAACAAGATGGTGATGTCCCTGGACGCCCGGGGCAAGTTCAACTTCGTCTCGCCCAAGCCCTCCTCGGGCGCGCCCTCGCCGACCAGCGCGCGCAGCGAGAAGAACCCCCTGGTCCTGAAGTCCGGGACCGACATCCTGCGCCTGCGCACCTCCGTGACCGCCGCCGACCAGGTGGCCGAGGTGGAGGTGCGCGGTTACGACGTGGCCAACGCGCGGGAGATCGTGGAGACGTCGCGCCGCGCCAACAACCCGGTCTACTCCATCGGTTCGTCGCCGAAGAAGGCCGCGGCCGCCTTCAAGAAGACCAAGCTCGTGCAGACCTCGATGCCCTACGACAAGCGGCCCGAGGTCAAGCACGCCGCCGACGCCCTCTTCGACGACGTGTCCTCCTCGTTCTCCGAACTGGAGGTGATCGTCCACGGCAACCCCAAGCTGCGTCCCGGCGTGCCCGTGGCGCTCGCCGACGTCGGCTGGCCCTTCCAGGGCAAGTACACGACGACCTCCGTGCGGCACGTGTTCGGCAACGGCCAGCGCTACGAGTCCTGGGTGACCGTCAGCGGCCGGCAGTGGCGTTCCCTGTACGGGCTCACCTCGGGCGGCACAGAGAGCGAGCCGCGGCTGCCCGGTGTGGCCAACGCCGTCGTCACGGATGTCGACACCAAGGACGAACAGGCGCGCGTGAAGCTCAAGTTCCCGTGGCTGGACGACACGTACGTCAGCGACTGGACGCGCGTGGTGCAGCTCGGCGGGAAGCGCGGCGGCGGCATCTTCCCCCTGGACGTGGGCGACGAGGTCCTCGTCGGCTTCGACCGGGGCGCGCTCGACCATCCCTTCGTGATCGGCGGGCTCTACAACGGCAAGGACAAGCCGACCCGGAACAAGGCGCCGCTGTACTCCGGGGCGCGCAACCAGGCCAGCCGGCACACCCTCTCCGACCGCACCGGCAACCGCGTCGACCTGCTCAGTCAGCGGGTGGGCGCCCATCGGGGTGTGCGGGTCTCCACGGGCGACGACAAGCTGACCGTCAATCTGGACCGCGCCAAGACCGAGATCACCGTGGACAGCAAGGGGTCGGTCACCATCAAGGGGGGTCGCTCGGTGACCGTCCGGGCGGGGACGGACCTCACGCTGAGCGCCAAACGCAATGTGTCCATCCAGAGCGGCGGGATGCTCAGCCTCCGGGCCGGCAGCGCCGTCAACGTGAACGCGGGCGGCGGCGGATTCAGCGTCAACACCTCCTTCTTCAATGTGCGGGCGGCCGGCATGGCCTCCCTCATCGCGACGGGCGGAGTCACGGTGAACACGGTCGGCGCGATGGCGCTCACCTCCGGCGCCACGATGGCCCTGAACTCGACCAACATCGGGCTGAACGGTGTGGTCCTGGTCAACCGCAAACCCCTGCCCTTCTGATGACTCACCCGCCCACTGAGCCGCACGCTCACCCGCTCACCCGCTCACACCAAGCAAGGACCGGTGGTTCTCAGATGGCCGAACAGTTCGTCGGCTCCGGCTGGGCGTTCCCGCTGCGCATCGGCCCCACCGGAGGCATCGCCCTGGTCAGCGGAGAGCGCGAGGTCGAGGAGGCCATCCGCCTTGTCCTCGCGACGGCTCCCGGAGAGCGGCCGATGCGCCCTGAGTTCGGCTGCGCCATCCACGACATGGTGTTCGCGCCGGTCAACGAACAGACCGCGGGCCGTATCCAGCACGAGGTGTACCTGAGCCTGGACCGCTGGGAGCCGCGCATCGAGGTGCACGAGGTCGAGGTCACCGCGGGCGAGGACCAGAGCGTGCTGTTCATCGACGTGCGCTATGCGATCCGCGGCACGAACAACCCGCGCAGCCTCGTCTTCCCCTTCTACGTCATCCCCTCCCACGAGGAGCCGGGGGCCGCGGAGACGTCCGACGGCCCCGGCGCCTTCCCCGAAAGCGACCGCTGATGTCCCTGCAGAGCCCCAACCTCGACGACCGCCGCTTCCAGCAGTTCGTCGACGACGCCAAGCGCTACATACAGCAGCGCGCCCCGGAGTGGACCGACCACAACGTCTCCGACCCCGGCGTCACCCTCGTCGAGACGGTCGCACACATGGCGGACCAGATCGTCTACCGCCTCAACCGCGTCCCGGAGAAGAACCACCTGGCCTTCCTCGACCTGGTCGGCATCACGCTGTTCCCGCCGTCCGCGGCCCGCACCGACGTCACCTTCTGGCTGTCCGCGCCCCGCGACGAACCGGTGGCCGTGCCGGTCGGCACCGAGGTGACCACGCTGCGCACCGAGACCGAGGATGCCGTCGTCTTCGCCACCGAGCACGACCTGCGCATCGTCCCGTGCATGCTGCGGCACCTGATGGTGCAGCGCCGCGGTGAGCCCGTCACCGACCGCACCGCCGACCTCGCCGAGGGCAGCGACGTACTGTGCTTCAGCGAGGCCCCGAGCCCCGGCGACTGCCTGCTGTTCGGTCTGACCGCCGCCGTCCCGCACTGCGCGGTCGCCCTCGAACTCGACAGCCGCGTCGACGGCGTGGGCGTCGACCCCCGCCAGCCGCCGCTGGTCTGGGAGGCCTGGACGGCGGACGGCTGGCAGCCGTGCGAGGTGCACAGCGACGGCACCGGCGGCCTCAACCGGCCCGGCGACGTGGTCCTGCACGTGCCCGGCGGTCACGTCCTGTCCCGCAACGGCGGCCACGAGGCGGGCTGGCTGCGCTGCCGCGTCACCGAACCGCTGGCGGACCAGCCCTTCTACACCACCTCGCCGACGGTGCGTTCCAGCGACGCCTGCACGATCGGCGGCACCACCCCGGTCGTACACGCGGACACGGTGTACGACGAGGCGCTCGGCGAGGCCACCGGGCTGCCCGGCCAGCGGCTGCGGCTCGCCCACGCGCCCGTCGTCGGCGACGAACCGCCGGTGCTGCTTCAGACGGCCGAGCACAACGGCTGGGAGGACTGGCAGGTGGTCACACACTTCGCCGAATCCCGCCCGGACGACCGGCACATCACCCTGGACGCGACCACCGGCGCCATCGCCTTCGGCCCCGCCGTACGCGAGGCCGACGGCTCCCTGCGCCAGTACGGCGCGAGCGCCCCCAAGGGCGCGGTCATCCGCGCCCGCCGCTACCGCATCGGCGGCGGCCGCTCCGGCAACGTGGCCCGCGGCGCGATACGGGTGCTGCGCACCTCCATCCCGTACGTCACCGAGGTCATCAACCGGGAGGCCGCCCGGGGCGGTGTCGACGGGGAGACGGTCGAGGAGGCCAAGGTCCGCGCGCCCATCACGCTGCGCGCCCAGGAGCGTGCCGTGACGTTGCGCGACTACGAGGAGCTCGCCCGCCGGGCCGCCCCGGAGACGGCCCGCATCACCTGCCTGGAGGGCAAACCCGACGAGCACGGGGCGCACGCGGTGCGCGTCCTGGTCGTCCCGCAGGCTGTGGCCGACCCCGGCGGGCGGCTGCGCTTCGAGCAACTCGTCCCCGGTGACGCCCTGTTGGAGCGCATCACCCGCCACCTGGACGAGCGTCGCCTGATCGGCACCCGGCTCGCCGTCGGCCCGCCGTTCTACCAGGGCGTCACCGTGGTGGCCACGGTGCACGCGTTCCGCGGGGTGGAGACCGACCGCGTACGGCGTGCGGCCCACGACGCCATCTACCGCCACCTCGACCCGCTGACCGGCGGCGCGGACGGCCGAGGCTGGCCCTTCGGCCGCCCCGTGCAGGCGGGCGAGATCTTCGCGGTCCTGCAAAGAGTTCCCGGCGTGGAGCTGGTCGACGAGGTCGTCCTGCACCCGGCCGACCCCCTGACCGGCAAGCGCGGCGACCGCACCGACCGCATCGACCTGGAGCCCTCCGCCCTGGTGTTCTCCTTCGACCACCGCGTACGGGTGATCGGGGATGCCTCGTGAGGACCACCTTGCGCCCTCCGGAGCGACAGTGGGGCGGCCGCCGATGAGAGGCTCCATCGACGGCCTGGGCTCCTCCGCGCCCCTCGGGATGATGCTCCCGGCCGTCTTCGCCGACGACGACCTGGCCCAGCATTTCGTCGCGGGCCTCGACGAGGTCCTGGCGCCGATCCTGAACGTCCTCGACTGCCTGGACACCTACTTCGATCCCGCGCTCACCCCGATCGACTTCGCCCAGTGGCTCGGCATCTGGGTGGGCGCCGAGACGGACGGCATCGATTCCGAGCCACGGCTGCGCGCCGCCGTGGCCGCCGCTGCCGCGCTGCACCGGGTACGCGGCACGCGCCAGGGGCTGTCGGAGGCGGTACGCCTGGCCTTCGGCACCACACCGGAGATCACCGAGAGCGGCGGCGCGGCATGGAGCGCGCGCCCGCGCGGCCCCATCCCGGGCAGCCCCCGCCCTCACCTGCACGTGGCGCTGCGGCTGCCCGCCCCCACAGCGGCGGACACCCACCGCCTGGACGCGCTCGTCGCCGCCGCCCGCCCCGCCCACATGCCCTACTCCGTCACCGTCACCGCCACCCCCAACGTCACCACCACTGCCACCGAAAGGACCCTGGAGTCATGACCAGGCAGAACTGCACCGAGTGCGACGCCCGCGTGGAACCCGGTCAGTCGTTCTGCGACGCCTGCGGCGCCGTCCTGAGCTGGGACACGGCCGGGGCGCGCTCGGGGGCGGCACCGGCCGCGGACTCCCGCGCGGGCTCCGGGGCCCGACCGGGCGCCGACGAGGGCCCCGGCCGGGACGCCTTCGCGCGCCCGGGCCACACCGGGCCCCCCGCCGCGGGACCGGCCCCGGCCGCCGGCGGCCCGGTGCGGAACCCGGCCGCCGATCTGCGCGCCGCCGACTCCGGCCTGCCCCGTCGGGCCGCGCCCGCAGAGCCTGCGGCCACGCCCCAACCCGCCGCGTCCAACCCGGACTTGACGGACACGACACCCAATGACCCGGTGGCGCCCGCGAACACCCCCGGCCCTGACACGGTCCGCTCCCTCCTCGTGCCCGTCTCGGACCCGGAGGCGCAGGACCCGCCACCCCCGGCCGTGAGCCCGGTCCTGCCCGGACGGCCCGACGCCGAGCGCCCGCACGTACGCGTGCCCGGACAGCAACCGCAGGCCGGCAACGGCCCGCCGTGCCCGTGGTGCGCCACCCCGAACCGCCCCGACCGGCACTTCTGCGCCCGCTGCGCGATGCCGCTCGCCGAGACACCGGACCAGCCGTCCGCGCCTCTGCCCTGGTGGCGCCGCCTCATGGGGCCCGGCCGCAACCAGACGCCGTGGGCGGGCGAACGCCCCCGGCTGCGCCGCGTGTTCGACCACATCGGCACCTGGATCACCTGGGCCATCGTCCTGACGCTGCTCATCTTCGCCGCGGTGAACCTCTCCGACGGCATCCAGGCCACGCGCGACCACTTCGCCAAGCGCGCCCCCGTCGAACCGGACGAGATCCGCGCCTCGAACGCGTACGCCGGCCATGGCGCGAAGCTGGCCTTCGACAAGCTCAACAACACCTGGTGGGGCCCGGGAGTCGCGGAGTCGGGTCAGGGGGAGTGGCTCGAGGTGCGTTTCACTCAGCCGACCCGCCTGCTGGACGTCATCATCACGCCGGGCGTCTCCACCCGCGCCGACGAACTCGGCAAGTCCGCCCTGCCGCACCGCGTCAAGGCCACCGTCACCAAGAAGGACGGCTCCACCGCGACCCGCGACATCACCCTGGACCCGGGCCCGGGCGGCCAGCGCCGCTCCTTCCGCGTCGGCGAGGTCACCCGGGTCCGCTTCACCGTCGAGTCGGCCCACGCCGCGTCGGCGGAGAAGCAGGTGGCCATCGCCGAGGTCGAACTCTTCGGCCGATCCAACGGCAGCCGCACCTGAGCGAGCGAGAGCGCCTCGGAAGCCGTCTGCATCGTTCGATGTGCGGGCGGCTAGCTCGGCCCCCGCAGCGGATTGCGTCTGAGTTACTTGCCACGTCAGATACTTGCACTTGATGTTAAGTAGCGGCCTCCCTAACGTTCTCGGCATGAACCTCACCGTCCTCGCGGCCTCAGGCCGGACCGGAATGGCCCTCACCCGACAGGCATTGCGTCGTGGTCACACCGTGGCCGCCATCGCCCGCGACCCCGAGCGGATTGCCCTGCCCGACACCCCGAACCTGCGCAAGGTGGCGGGTGACGTGAACGACGCGGCGAGCATCGCCGCCGTCGTGGACGGGGATTCCATGGTCCTCTCCGCTCTCGGTACGGACACGGCCGGGATCCTTCTGACCGGCGCACGGGCCGTCATCGCCGCCGGCCCTCAGCGCATCATCTGGCTCGGCGCCTACGGCACGGGTAAGTCCGTCGAAGCGGCGGGCGAGGGCGCACACGTCCTCGCCAAGGTGCTGGGCGATCGCCTCGCGGACAAGGTCGCAGCCGACAACGCCGTACTTGCGGCAGGAGGCACCGTCTTCCACGCCGGGATGCTCGCCGACGGGCCGGAAAGCCCCCGTCGGCGCACGGTCGGCCTGGAAGCCGGGCCTCCCTTTGACCTCGGCGCGAAGGTCAGCCGCGAAACCGTCGCCGCAGCGATGCTCGACGAAGCCGAAGTCCCTGGCTTCGCCGGTGCCGTGGCCCTGCCCTTGACGGAGTAGGCGACCTGCAGGGCGGAGGGGGTCAGCCGGTGGTGATCTCCTCCAGTGACGCGCGGACCTGCTCGCGGAGCCACGCGTGAGCAGGGTCGGAATCGAAGCGCTGGTGCCAGTTGCAGTGGATCGTGGCCGCCGGCGACGCGACCGGCAGCGGCCGGGCGAGCAGACCGAACGCCTCGATGAGAGGACGGCCGAGTACCGCCGTGCAGGTGACCAGCGCGTCACCGTGGGCGGCGATCTGCAGGGCCGTGGCCACCGTCGCCACCGCCGCGACCACGCGGCGTTCAAGGCCTTCGGCGGCCAGCACATCATCGATCGGCGCGGTCAGACGGCCACGCCGGGAGACCACCACATGCGGCTGCGACGCGTAGGCGGCCAGATCGAATCCGGCGGCACAAGGATGGTCCGCACGCATCGCCACGACGAGACGATCCTCACCGAGAGGCTCGGACCGGAACTCCGGCAGGCTGGGCCTGTCACCACCGAGTTCCAGATCGACGCGGCCATGGCGCAGGTCATCGGTGTCGAGGGCGTTCTCGGCCAACACCCGCAGCTGCACTCCGGAAGCCCGCTGCTGAATCCTTGCGACCAGGACCGGTACCAGCGAGGCGGCCACCGCGTCGTGGCACTGGATCGTGAAGGTGCGCTTCAGTTCGGCCAGGTCCAACTCGCGTACTGGTGAGAGTACTTGGTGCGCCTGCTGCACCAGTCGGTGAACCTCCTCGCGCACCGACACCGCGTACGGGGTGGGCGTCATCGAGTGGCCGGTGCGCACCAAGATGTCGTCCCCGGTGACGGCGCGAAGCCGGCCGAGGGTGCGGCTGACCGCGGGCGAGGACAGATGCAGCCGCTCGGCCGCGCCCATCACGCTGCCCTCTTCGAGCAGGGCGTCCAGCACGGTCAGCAGATTCAAGTCCAAGTGCATGGAAGTAAATCCTAACCAGCAGCACATCCACTTCGATCAACCCGGAGCATCCCATGAGTCAGGAACTGCTTGCCGCCACCGTCGCCGCCGTCCGCCAGGCCGGCGCCAGGATGATGACGCGCTACTCCACCGAGTCCCGTCAGCCGGGGCTCCCCGAACTGCTCGCGAACCTCCAGGCCAATGACGCGGCCGTGGTCGACACCTTGCGCACGGCGCTGGGCCAGGCTCGGCCGCGCGCTGGCTGGCTCAACGACGAACATGGATCGGGGCCGATGGCCGCGGGCGAGTGGTGGCTCATCGACCCGGTCGGCGGCAACGTCAACGCCGTGCATGGCATGCCCGACTGGAACATCGGCGTGAGCCTGGTCCGTGACGGCCGCCCGGTCCTGTCGGTGCTCTACTTCCCGGTCCTCGACGAGATGTTCACGGCGACGGAAGGCGGCGGGGCGTTCCTCAACGGTGTGCGGCTGCGGGTCTCGGTCAAGGCGTCGCTGGACGCCGCCCTGGCGGGTACCGGCCAGGCCCAGCCGGGACACCACCCCGAGCTCGCCCGCCGCATGGGCGACACCTACGCGGCGATGATGAACTCCGCCCTGTACGTACAGGTCTCCGTACCGGTCACCGGCCAGCTCGCCCAGGTCGCGGCGGGGCGGATGGACGTGCACTGGCAGTTCGACCAGGTCCGGTCCCACGCGGCGGGTGTGCTGCTGGTCCAAGAGGCCGGAGGCGTCGTGACCGACCTCGAGGGCAAGGCGTGGGACCTGGCCGCCGAGAGCTACCTCGCCGCCGCGCCGGGCGTGCACGCGGCCGCGCTCGAAGTCCTCACTGCCTGAGGGGAGTCGGGGACCCCGGCGGGCAGGTCAGGTCCCGACGCCGGCGCGTGAGCGGCCGTTGTGGCGCAGGCGGATCCGGCGTCGGGGGTGGGAGCGCAGCAGAGGGTGCAGGCTCCAGTTCTGTTCCGAGGCCACGCCCACGACATAACTGGCTCCCGCACCGCGGAAGTAGTGGGCCCCGAGGTCGAGGTCGCGGTCGTACCCGGCAAGGACGGTGGCGTTCTCGACGCGACGGGTCTGCTTCTCGATGCGCCGGTCCACGCGGGCGCGGTAGTACGCCATGTTGCCCTCGCGGACCAGCGACGCCGGGGTCACGCACCACAACGGGATGAACGGAACCTGACCCATGGTGGCATCCAGCACGCGAACGGCACCGTTCTCGGCGCGCGGCACGATGTAGACGAACAGCTGCGCCACGGAGGCCGCAAAGTAGCAGAGAGCCGCCAGGAGAAGCCACATCACCCACCACAGCGGCAGCAGCAGGAGAGTGAGGGGCAGCAGCAACAGCCAACGCACGGGAGCCGGACGAACAGGCAACGGGCCCCACGCCGGGTCGTCGAAGTCAGGCACGGCGTTACGTCCCCCTCGGTTCGCCATGGCGTGCGCCACATCGTGCGGAGTATATGTCGAGGGGCTTTGCCGGTAGGTCGGCCATCGGCACTGATTCGCCGTGATCCGAAGTCGCTCGCCCACCATGGCCGACGGCGTCCATCGTCCGCCGCCGGCCTGGTGGCCCGCCCTACTTCAGGTGCCGGTCGAAGAAGCGGCCCCCGTCCTCCACCTCGAACCACGGGGTCCCGGTGTGCCCGCCCAGGTTGGCGTGCAGTGTCTTCTCCTTGGTGCCGAAGGCGTCGAACAGGTCCAGGGCCCGTTGCCGTGGGTTGCCTTCGTCGTCCCACTGCAGCAGGAGCAGCAGCGGGATGGTGACCTGCCGGGCCTCCTCGCGCTGGGCGTGGGGCACGTAACCCCCGGCGAAGAAGCCGGCGGCTGCGATACGTGGCTCGATCGCCGCGAGCCGGATGCCCAGGGCGGTCCAGCCCGAGTATCCGACGGGGCCGTCGATCTCGGGCAGCGAAAGGAGGGCATCCAACGTGGTCTGCCATTCCGGGGCCGCCTTCTCGACCAGCGGGCCGATGAGGGACTCGAAGATCCCGTCGACCGGCTCGCCGGCCTGCATCGCCCGGCGAAGGTCGGTGCGGATCTGCTCGTCGGCGGCGGAACGGGGCCGGTCGCCGCACCCGGCGGCGTCGATGGTGGCCACCGCGTAGCCGTGCGCCGCGGTGTGCCGGGCCCGGGCCGCGAGCCGGGCGTCCCGCTTGGGCAGGCCGTTGTTGTGGGCCATCAGGACCAGCGGGGCGGGAGCGGAAGCGGGAGTCCACAGGGTGCCGGGGATCTCGCCGAGGGTGAATTCGCGTTCGAGTACGCCGTCGTCGAGGCGCTGTTCGGAAGTGACGTGCATGGTCGTGCCTTTCGGGAGCTCGCGAATGGCGCTCCCGGACGACCTATCGCCCGACCGTGACCCCGGAGGGGAGCACCCATGTCGATTCTGCGTTCACGGGTACCACCTCCTCGTCTCTCGCACGGCCGCTGGAAAACTAGCAGGGGTGGCCGTGGTCCGCCAACGCATTATTGACGCTCGCACCACGGGCCATTCGGCGCCAAGGCCCTGAGCACGGTCAGCAGCTGCGGCGGTTCGACGGGGTCCGGCAGTGAGCCGAGATCCGACCATGCGATCCAGATGTGAGTGTCCAGGCTGGCCTGCTCGTCCGGGAGCAGGCCGGTGCGCACCAGCGAGGGCTGGTCATCGGCGAACTGAGCGACGAAGAAGAGTTCCGTGCCGGTGTACCGCTTGCCGTTCCACCGCACATCGCGGTCCACGGGCACGGACTGGTCCAGCACGGCCGCCGGGGCAAGGCCGGTCTCCTCGGCAAGTTCGCGCCGTGCCGCATCCAGCGCTGTCTCGCCAGGCTCGACGCCGCCACCGGGCGGCTCCCAGAGCCAGGTTCCGTCGAACGGATCTCGCCAGCGCATCAGCAGCAGGCGATGGGCGGCGTCCAGGCAGATGACCCGGGCGGCGGGCCGTTGCGTTGTCTCCACCACCCTGACGCTACGCGGCGCGTCAACGCAAGCGGAGTGTCGGGACACGAAGGCGTGTGCGTTGATTCGCCTACTGACGGGGCCATCTCACGGTGCGCCGTGCGTCGTTGAGCTGATCATGAACAAAAACGACTCGTCGCACGAAGCGAGGGCGAAGGTGGCGGGAGCCTACGGGCACGATTCTCCGCCGCGCGGTACTGCTGCGTGCGTGTGGTGTGTGGAGATGAGGAACATCGCCTGGGACGCCGAGCGACGCCGGCCCCAGGGCGCGGGAAGGACGATGGGCGGCGTCTGGGTGTGGCTCAGTCGGTTGCGGCGGACCGTGGTGCCGACGCTGTGGGCAGCGACGGTGATCGTCGCGCTGGTGGCGGGGGTCCGGCGAGAAATCCCGTAGGGCTTCGTAGGCGAACCCTATGAGTCAGCAGACTGCGGTGGTTGGAGCATGGGGACGAGGAACTGCCGGGCCACCGCCCGCATCCGCTCGTCGTCGTCGACGTCGATGACCTGGCTGGGGATGACGAGGAAGGACGCCGAGACGCGGACCATCATCTCGGCCACCACATCGACGTCGACCCCGCCCGAGATCTGACCGGCCCGCTGCTCCTGGCGGAGCCGGTCGGCGACGAACTGCTGCACCACGGAAAGGGTGCGGCCGCCGTCGCCGGCCGTCGACAGCGTGACGGCGTCGGGCTCGACGGCCATGAGTCCGCCGATGAGACGGTTGTGGCGGAGGGCGCGCAGGGAACTCACGAAGCCCAGGACGACTCGGTCGGAGACGGTCTCGGCGTGCTGGATCTCGCGGGTGAACTGGTCGAAGTAGCGCCGGAATTCACGGCGTACGACATGCTCGACCAGCGTTTCCTTGGTGGCGAATCGGCGATAGACGGTGATGCGGGAGACCCCCGCCAGGCGTGCCACGTCCGCCATGGTGGAGCGCTTGATTCCCATGCGGCAGAACTGCTCGTACGCGGCGTCGAGCAGCCGCTTGGACACGTCGTTGTCCGGGTCAAACCCGTCGGCCCCGTCGGTGGCGCCGCTGAACGCGAGTTCAAGGACCGACGGGGAGCCGAGAGCGGGCCCGGTGAGGTCCGGCAGGACAGGTTCCACTACTGCCTCCCTGATTGCGTGAAGCCTCTGGCGTTCAAGTCCCGTCTGTGCTCCCCTGTTGATACAGAGATGCTGAATGCGTTTCATCGTACCAAGCGAACTGCGGAACCACGGAGCTGCCGGACTCACGGAGGAGTTCAGAGCGATGGATGGACTCAGTAGACGCAAGATGTTGACGGCGGGTGGTGCCCTGGGGGCCGTCGGGGCGCTGGGAGCGGCTTCACCGGCCAGTGCGAGGTCGCTGTGGACATGGGCCCCGAGCAATTCGATAGCGGGCGCGGGCGCGGGAGTTGACCCAGAGTGGGTGTGGGACGAAGAGGCCGACCAGCTGCTCGCCTCCGTGATCGACCGCGGCGATGTGCCCAAGGTCAATGAACTGCTGCGCACCTGGACCCGCAACGACCAGCCGACCCCGGCCGGACTCCCGCGGGATGTACGGGAGTTCATGGGCAGGGCGCGCCAACTGCCCTCGTGGGCGGACCGGGACAAGCTGGAGCGGGCTGCCGCGTTCAACAAGTCCCGCGGCTTCTACCTCAATCTGCTCAACGGCGTGGGCGGCGGCATGCTGAGCACCGCCATCCCCAGGGAGGCGCGCTCGGTCTACTACTCCAAGGGCGGCGCCGACATGGAGGACCGCGTCGCCAAGACGAGCCTGCTCGGCTTCGCCATCGGGGACCTGAACGCCTACCGGCCCGACGGTGATGTCATCGTGCACGCGGTCAAGACCCGCATGGTGCACGCGGCCGTGCGCCATCTGCTGCCGCAGTCCCCGGCCTGGGAGCGCAACAGCGGCAGCCAGAAGATTCCCATCAGCCAGGCCGACATCCTGGTCACCTGGCACAGCCTGGCCACCTACGCCATGCAGAAGCTTCTCGAGTGGAAGGTCCCGGTCAGCTCCGCCGACGCCGGTGCCTACCTGCATGTGTGGCAGGTGACCGTGCACATGCTCGGGGTCCGTGACGAGTACATCCCGGCCAGCTGGGAGGCGGCCAACGCGCAGTCCAAACAGGTCCTCGACCCGATCTTGACCTCCACCAGGGAAGGCGTCGAACTGACCGACATCCTGCTGGGCCAGCTCGCCGAGCAGACCAGCCCCGGCGGCATCGACCGGCCCCTGTGCAACGCGCTCGGCCGGTATCTGGTCGGTGACCGGGTCGCCGACATGGACGGCATCCCCAAGGAGCCGTTCTGGGACGGCGTCCTGGAGAGCATCTGGCCGAAGCTGGTGGCCTTCCGCGAAAAACTCATCCCCTTGCCGCTGGTGCCGCCGCTCGCCTGGACGCTCGACGAAGCGGCCCGCCAGTACATCCTCTTCTACCTCACCAAGGGCAAGGGCACCCACATCGAGATCCCCGACACCAACCGGCCGGGCACCAGCTGAAGGAGGAGTGTGCAGCGATGGATGAACTCAGCAGACGCAAGGTGTTGATGACGGGCGGAACCCTGGGCGCCGTCGGGGCGCTGAGCATGGCCTCGCCGGCCGGGGCGCGCTCCCTGTGGTCGTGGTCTCCCGCGTCGTCGATCGCGGGCAAGGGCGCGGGGGTCGACCCGCAGTGGCTGTGGGACGAGGAGGCGGACCCGGTCCTGGCCGCCGTACTCGACCGCGGTGACGTGGCCAAGGTCAACGAGGTGTTACGGCAGTGGACCCGCAACGATCAGCCGCTCCCGGACGGACTGCCGCGTGACCTGCGGGAGTTCATGGAGCACGCCAGCCTGCTGCCGTCGTGGGCCGACCGGGCCGAACTCGACCGCGGCGCCCAGTTCAGCAAGACCAAGGGAATTTACGTGGGGGCGCTGTATGGCCTCGGCAGCGGGCTGATGAGCACCGCCATTCCCCGGGAGGCGCGGGCCGTCTACTACTCCAAGGGCGGTGCGGACATGAAGGACCGCATCGCCAAGACGGCGCGGCTCGGGTACGACATCGGGGACCTGGACGCCTACCAGCCGCAGGGCTCGATGATCGTGACCGCGGTGAAGACGCGGATGGTGCACGCGGCGGTGCGGCACCTGCTGCCGCAGTCCCCGGCCTGGGTGCGGAACAGCGGCGGTCAGAAGATTCCCATCAGCCAGGCGGACATTCTGGTCACCTGGCACAGTCTGGCCACGCTTGTCATGCGCAAGCTGAAAGAATGGCGTGTCCGGGTCTCCGACGGTGACGCCGACGCCTATCTGCACGTATGGCAGGTGACCGCGAACATGCTCGGCGTGCGAGAGGAGTACATCCCGGCCACCTGGCAGGCGGCCGACGCCCAGTCCAAGCAAGTCCTCGACCCGATCCTGGCCGCCACGACGGAAGGGAAGGCGCTGACCAAGGTCCTGCTCGACATCGTGGCCGAACTCGACGCCGGCCTGACGCGTCCGCTGATCAGCGCGTTCTCCCGCTACACACTCGGCGACCGGGTCGGCGACATGATCGGCCTGTCCAAGGAACCCGTCCTGACGCCCCTGGTCGCCGGTGCCTGGCCGCTCCTTGTGGCCTTCCGCGAAAAGCTGATCCCTCTTCCCGGCATCCCCGGGATCATGTGGACCCTGGAGGAGGCCATCCGCAAGTTCGTCCTGCTGTTCCTCGCCGAAGCACGCCTGCCCATCTCCATTGACATCCCGGACATGAACCGCCTGTCCTGAAGGCCTACCGCCCCAAAGGCCTACGCCCGCCGGCGCCGCCACACCCGGCTGCCGGCCGCCCCGGGGCGGTGGCCTCCCTGCCACCGCCCCGGGCAGATCCCGCCCACGACCACCGGAGCCGAGCCGCACCCATGGACACCACGACGAGATCGCTCAGCAGCGGGGCCCCCACCCGCCCCCGCCGGCGAACTGCCAAAGGCACCACGCCGGACGGGGGCGGCCGGCGATGAACGGTGCCGATCGCGGGCCCGGACATCCGACCGCGCACGACTGTGGCCTGGGCAGACGCCGTTTCCTGGGGTTCGTCCTTGCGGCGCCGACCCTGGTGACCGCCGCCGAACTCATACCGGCCGACCGAGCCAGGGCGCAGATCTCCGCAGACGGCATCCCCTCGCCCGAGGTCACCGAACTGGTG
This sequence comes from Streptomyces sp. NPDC051214, assembly GCF_040682375.1. Taxonomy (NCBI): domain Bacteria; kingdom Bacillati; phylum Actinomycetota; class Actinomycetes; order Kitasatosporales; family Streptomycetaceae; genus Streptomyces; species Streptomyces sp. NPDC051214. Next base: position 194,207 of record NZ_JBFBAT010000014.1, on the reverse strand, counting down.
GAGCTCAACGACGTGATGACGGCGGCGGCCCTGCCGACCTCCGGTCTGATCACGGTCCGGGTCAACACCGACGGCACGGTGTCCTTCGCCCTGCCCCGGGCCGAGGTGGGCCAAGGCATCACCACCTCGACGGCCATGCTGATCGCCGAGGAAATGGGCGTCCCCCTTGCACAGGTGCGGGTCACCCTGGCCGACGCGCGCCCGGAGCTCGTCTTCAACCAGCTCACCGGCGCGTCCAACACCACCATCTCGACCTACACGCCGGTCCGGGTGGCCGCCGCCATCGCGCGCGGACGGCTGCTGCAGTCCGCGGCGGTCGAACTCGGCGCTCCTGTAGGCGACCTCAGCCTCGCAGCGGGCGTCGTCACCGGACCCAAGGGCCAGCACATCGACATCGGCGCACTCGCCGAAAAGGCCGCGGGCGTACGGACCCAGCAGGTCACCGCCGAACTCAAGCCCACCGAGCAGTTCACCGTCATCGGCACACCCCAACGCCGTATCGACGCCCTGGACGCGGTCACCGGACGCAAGAAGTTCGCGATGGACCTGAGCGTCCCGGACGCCGCCCCGACCATGGTGTGCCGCCCCCCGACCATCAACGGCAAGGTCGGGTCAGTGGCCAACGCCGGCGAGGTCCGCGCCATGCCGGGCGTCACCGACGTCGCGGTGATCTCGACCGGGGTGGCGGTGCGCGCCCGGACCTTCGGGCAGTGCATCGATGCCGTACGCGCGCTGAAGGTGACGTGGAAGGCGGGAACAGCGGAGGGAAAGTCCGACGCCTCCGTCCTCAAAAGGCTCAAGGCCGCCGAAGTGCCGCTCGGGCTCCCGCCGTTGACTCCGTACGTGGAGGGCAGCTTCACCTTCCACTTCCGCAGCAACAGCGCGCTGGAGACCAACTGCGCCGTCGCCGACGTGCGTTCCGACCGCGCCGAGATCTGGTCGAGCCTGAAATCACCGATCGTGGCCAAGGAGACGATCGCCGCCAAACTCGGGCTACCGCTGCATGCCGTCACGGTGCACGTCACGGAAGGCGGTGGCTCGTTCGGGCGCAAACTCTTCTTCGACGCCGCCCTGGAAGCGGTCGAGATCTCCCGGAAGATCGGCAAGCCGGTCAAGCTCATGTGGCACCGCGCCGACGACTCCCGGCAGGGCCGCACCCACCCCATGGCCACTTCCCGCGTACGCATCGCCTACCTCGGCGACACCGTCCTCAGCTACCGGCAACGCCACACCAGCGTGGCCACCGACCTCAGCCACGGCTTCGGGGAACTCCTCACCGCCATGGCGGCGAAACTGCCCGTGGCCGACCTCGGATTCTCCGAGACCTTCTTCCAGCTCTCCCAGTCCATGCCCTACAACTTCGGGGTCCACAGCCGCCTCCTGAACGAGACCGACAAGAGCTTCAACACGGGCAGCATGCGCAACGTCTACTCGCCCGACGCCACCTGCGCCCGCGAACTCCTCGTCGACGAACTGGCCGCGAAGATGGACAAGGACCCCTACCGCTTCCGGCGCGACTTCCTCAAGGACAAGCGAGCCAAGGCCGTACTGGAGAAGGTCGCCGAAGCCGGGCAGTGGGGCCGGCCGATGCCGGACGGCAGGGCGCAGGGCATCGCGTTCCACTCCGAGTACCACGCCACCAGCGCCGTCCTGGTGGAGATCGACTGCCGGCCCGAGACCGTCAACCGCCCCATCCGCGACGGTGTCACCGGACCACGCGTCACCAAGGTCGTACTCGCCGTGGACGCCGGGCTCACGGTCAACCCCCGCGGCCTGGAGGCGCAGATGATGGGCTGCGCCATGGACGGCATCGCCCTGGCCCTGACCTCCAGCCTGCACCTGCGGGACGGCCACTTCCTGGAGGCCAGCTGGGACAACTACTTCTACACACGGCAGTGGAACACGCCACCCGAACTGAAGATCATCATCATGCCGGACACCAGCGAAAAGCCGGGCGGCGCAGGCGAGTTGGGTGTCTCGGCGGCCATGGCTGCCGTCGCCTGTGCATACGGCCGTGCCACCGGCGCCATGCCCACCACGTTTCCCATCAACCACGCCACCCTCTCCTTCGAACCCAAGCCGACAACCCCGCCCATCCCTCCGTCCCCGACCGACGGCCTGGACCACGCCTTCTGACGGTCCCCTTCCGTCACCCCCCCCATAGCCCCTGATGTAAGGAGCCCTCGTGCCCCAGCACACCTTCCGCCTCAACGGCGAGCAGGTCACCGTCGACATCGCCGACGACGAGCGACTGTTGTGGGTGCTGCGCGACGTCCTTGGCGTCACCGGCCCCAAGTACGGCTGCGGCATCAACGTCTGCAAGGCGTGCACCAGCCACCTCAACGGCAAGGCGGTCAACCCGTGCGCGATCCCGGTGGGCAATCTGCGGCCCACCGATGAGGTCACCACGATCGAAGGACTGCCGGCCACGGTGGGCAAGGAGCTGCACCCCATGCAGGAAGCCTGGCTCGACCACGACGTGGCCCAGTGCGGCTACTGCCAGCCCGGCCAGATCATGGCCGCCGTCGCTCTGGTGCGGCGAGCCGCGGAGGAAGGCCGCGAGATCAGCGAGGCCGACCTCGACGGAATCCGCAACATCTGCCGCTGCGGCACCTATGCCCGCATCCGCGAGGCCATCAGGTCGGGCGCCGCGCGGATGTGAGGACAGCCGGACAGCCCGGCAGCCGCGCAGCCACGTCTGGGGGAAAGTAGCTGGTGGTCGCCACCCGATGACCGTGTGCAGGCAGCTGCCGTCCCGTTCCGCCTCGGCAGGCGAAAGGGGCGTAACTTTGTGCATGGGGGCGAGTGTGATGTTGCTCTGAGGAGGGACCATGACACTGGATCCCGCGCGGCAGGAGGAATTCGCCGGCCTCGTGGTCGACGTACTCAACAAGGGCGTGCTGGCCCTCCTCGTCAGCGCCGGCCACCAGACCGGCCTGTTCGACACGATGAGCACGCTGCCGCCGTCAACGAGCGAGGACATCGCCAAGGCGGCGCACCTGGACGAGCGGTACGTCCGCGAATGGCTGGGCGGCATGGTCGTCGGCGGGTTCGTCGAGTACGACCCCGAGGGGGCCCTGTACCTGCTGCCGCCAGAACACGCCGCGTCCCTTACCGACGCCGCGGGCCCCGACAACCTGGCCGGCATGACGCCCTACATCGCGCTCATGGGCGAGGTGGAACAGCAGGTCATCGAGGCCTTCCGGCACGGCGGCGGAGTCCCGTACTCGGCATACCCGCGCTTCCAGGCGCTGCAGGCCCTGGAGACGGGCCGGGTGTACGACGCGGCCCTCGTCGAGCGCATCATCCCGCTGGTCCCCGGCCTCACCGAGCGGCTGCGCGACGGCATCGACGCCCTTGATGTGGGCACCGGGCAGGGGCACGCGCCGCTGGTCCTGGCCGAGGCGTTCCCGCGCAGCCTCCTGCACGGCCTCGACCAGTCCGAGGAAGGCATCGAGGCGGCCCGCGAGGAGAGCGCGCGCCGCTCCCTGGACAACGTCCACTTCACGGTCGGCGACTCGACGCAGATCACGGGACGCTACGACCTGGTGACCGCCTTCGACGTCATCCACGACCTGGCCCGGCCGCAGGAGACCCTGAACGCCGTCGCCGCTTCCCTGCGCGAGGGCGGCACCTTCCTGATGGGCGACATCGCCGCGTCCAGCAAGCTGGAGGAGAACCTCGACCACCCCTTCGCACCTGCCCTCTTCGGCTTCTCGGTCTTCTACTGCATGACGACATCGCTGGGCGCCGGGGGAGCGGGCCTGGGCACGATGTGGGGCGAGCAGACCGCCCGCCGCATGCTCGCCGAGGCCGGCTTCACCGACGTACAGACGCGGTCGGTGGAAGGGGACCCGGTCAACCTCTACTACGTGGCGACGAAGGGGTCGTCCTCGTGAGGCGGGGCAGTCGCGATGATCCGCACGGCCATCAGAAAACGCCGGTGCACGGTCCCGCCCCACCGGGTAACGTAGCGATCTTCGGTCGGCTGAAGCCGTACGGAGTCCTCGAAGGCCGAGTCCATGGTGCATCTCGACGACCGCCCCGCTCCCCGCCGCCTGCACGCAGCCCTGGAGAACCTGTCGGTCTCCTTCCGCGGCATGACCGCGCGTCCGGACGAGCACAACTGCGAATGCCACTGGGGCAGTCCGGAAGAACTCGCTCTTCTGAAGACGCCGGATGTGGAACTGGATCCGGACCTTCTGCGTCGGGCCTGGCAGGCCACCGACTGGAGCGATCACGCGGCTGTGCTGCGCCGCATCCTGCCGCAGTTCGCCACCGCCCTGGTGGCCGGTCGGGTGGAAGGCCTGTTCGGCTTGGAGGAAGCGGGATCCTCCTTCGCCCGCGGACGGTGGCAGCAGTGGCCCGACGATCACGCCGGTCCGGTACGCGAGTTCCTGCACGCCTGGTGGGTCGCCAGTCTTACCGATCCGGACGCGGCCGTCCCCGCGCACCAGGTCTTCGCGATGTGTGTCGAGGCGTCCGGAACAGTTGCACCGTGGCTTGCCGACTGGGAAGAGCAGACCGGAGACCTCAGCGACCGACGGCTCGCCGAGGCGGCCGCGGAGTGGGAGTACGAGCTCCTGGGGGAGAGCCTGCCGTGGTACGTCGGTTGGTACGAGCACGACGAGGAGACGATCCGCGCCGACCTGGTGGCCTGGCTGCTCGGCCACGCTGCGACGCGGCTCCGGGAGTCGGGCGCATCGGAGGAACTGCAGCACCGAATACGGCTGCTCGGTCTCGCGGACGAGGCCCGCTGGACGGATCCGCACTGGCCCGGCCACCGCTACTAGGTGGGTTAGTCACCCGAGTGCAAGGGAAAAAGGTGGGGCACGCGAGCACCACCCCCGCGCAGGCAGCGGCTGAAGTGCTGGGGCCGGTGCGGGCAGCCGGTGCGGCGCCTGGAGTCGCGTGGCACGGTAACCAGCCGGGCCGCGGGACCAGGTGGCCGGACATCGGCCACAACCGGCCCTCGCGGGCCGCCCGACAACTTACGGAGCCCTCATGTCCACCTTCGTGATCACTGTCCCCGGCACCTTCCTCACCGACATCGATGAGGCGGCGCGTTCCGCGCTGGAGCGAGGCCTGGCTTCCCGGCACACGGAGGTCAGTGAAGGGGAGGGCCTGGATCTGCTCACGTTGGACGACGGCGGCCGGTTCTCGATCCGTCTCGAAGTGAAGGCCACGGACCGCTACGAGGCGGAACTTGAGGCTTCAAGGCTTGTCACGACGGCCTTGGAGGAAGCAGGCATCAACGCGGCGGACGCTCCACTCGGCCCGCCGGCCGTCACCGGCATCGACAGCGATCTCTGACTCGGCCTTCACCGTGGCGGCGCTTGGGCGGCCGACACACAGGCGTACTGAATTTGCTGGTGGTGAGCCTGTGGCCTGTGCTTCCCTACCGAAGTGAACAAGGAGAGCTTCGGAAGCGCTGAGGGAAGGCCAGGCCGCAGGGTCCGGCGGAGGACGGACGCGGACATCGAGTCGTGCGTGGAGGTCCTCAAGGAAGTCCATCGTGCTGACGGCTATCCGGTGAACTGGCCCGAGCGGCCCGGCGATTGGCTGTCGAGCGCATCCCTGCTGGGAGCCTGGGTCGCCGACCTCGACGGCCGTCTCGTCGGCCATGTCAGCTTGTCCCGCAGCGGCGAAGACGACCTGGCCCCCGGACTGTGGAACGAGCGAAAGGGGGCGCGGACGGATGCGACCGCGGTGGTCAGCCGACTGTTCGTCGCCCCGCAGGCGCGGGGGCACGGGATCGGCGCACTCCTGCTCGGCCGGGCTGTGGAGGAGGCGCGAGAGCGCGGACTCCATCCGGTGCTCGACGTCGTGGCTTCCGACATCGCCGCGGCAGCCCTCTACGAGCGGCTGGGCTGGCAACGCCTGGCCACGATGGAACAACGGTGGAGCCCGCACCAGACGGTGACGGTGCACTGTTACGCGGCATCATTGTGATGCAGAGGGGCACAGCCACTTGTCGACGGAAGGCGCCGAACCCGAACGCCACCTGACCCTCGTCGGCCCACGCTCCTACCTGTCCGTCTCGGGGATCGACGAAGAAGCCGGACATGGAGGAATCGGGGGTGTCGGTGGCGAAGGGGAGGGCCGGTTGTACTCCTCTTCAATGCCCTGATGCACCGGATGCTGCATCATCACCTCGTCCAGGGGGAGCCAGGCGAAGCCGGTGTGGATGCCGGGATCGGGCAGGGAGAGAGCGGCAGCCCACTGAGGTCCTCGCTGATCGTCACGCCGGTGAGCGTATCGATCGTGGCCGCGTGGTGCGTCATGCACTTGCCTGGACGGCTTGCGTTCGGTGGTGCCACGGAACTGGCAGCTCTGGTTACGCGTTGGCTCGGCAGGACTCTTTTGAGGGAGAACCTTGTCGAACTTGAGCTTCCCGCCGACGAGGGCGGTCGGACGCGGAGCGGCCTGGTATCGAGGGGACTGCCACGTCCACTCGGTGCACTCGGACGGGGAACTCACTCCTGAAGAGTTGGCCGTTCGAGGGCGCGCTGCCGGGCTCGACTTCATGGCGACGACGGAGCACAACTCAGCTGCGCAAGCCGGTGTGTGGGGGCTTTTGGCCGCCGATGACTTCTTGATCGTTCTCGGTGAGGAAGTGACCACGAAGACCGGGCACTGGCTCGCGCTCGGCATCAAATCCGGCGAGGTCATCGACTGGAACCACCAGGTCCGGGACGGGGCGATCGATCAGTGCCTGGACCAGGTCCATCAAAGCGGAGGGCTGTGCGTCGCCGCACACCCGCATGCGCCTTATCCGTCGGGCGACTTCATGTTCCCCTACAGGGGCTTCGACGTGGTGGAGGTCTGGAACGGACTGTGGACTTCGGACCGACCATGGAACGCCGACAACGAGGCCGCCTTGGCGGAATGGGGGCGGAGCCTCGCAGTGGACATGCACATGGGATCGTGGCGGCCGGCGATGGGCAACAGCGACACGCATCTGGAAGGGCAGATCGGTACCCCTCACACAGTGGTCTATGCCGAGGAGCTGAACACCGAGGCGATCCTGGCCGGAATCCGTGCCGGCCGCAGTTGGATCGCCGAGTCGGCGGACGTGGGCGTGAGTTTCACCGCCCATGCCGGTGGTCACGTTGCCGGGGTAGGGGAGCAGCTCACCACTCACGGTGGGCAGGTCGAAGTGCGGGCAACGGTTCGAGGTGTTCCGGTGGGGACCGTCAGCTTCCACACCGATGGAGGAAAGGTTCACCGCGCGGCCCTCCCCGGCGACGAGGGAGGCGTGGTGCGGTGGGACACAACGGCGGAGGAGTCAATGTTCGTCCGCATCGAAGTCCGCCATCCCAACGGGAGCGTCGCTGCACTCACCAATCCGATCGTCCTCCTCTGACCCTGCGCGCAGTGTGTGAGGAGCGGAACAGCCCTGTCCCGCCCTCCTGCGCAGGCCGCGGCAGCTAGGAGGTTTCGTTGGAATCACCTGGCTGACCAAAGGAAGATGCTCGCAACGTTGCGTCCGGCCCGGTAGATGGCTGCTGTCTTCTCGTAGCGGGTGGCGATGCCGCGCCACTGTTTCAAGCGATTGATGCAGTGAGCTTCTTCGATGTGGCCACCGATCGGGTGACGGTCCGTGAAGCGAAACGAGCGAGGCCCCGGGCCGTTGATCGAGATGCCTGACGGAGTGCGACCGGGTCGGTGACGGCCGGGCCCACTACTCCCACAAGCACCGGCGCCATGGCCTGAACGTCCAGGTCGTCACCGATCCCGGCGGCCGGCTTCTGTGGCTCTCGCCCGCCCTGCCGGGCCGCACTCACGACCTGACCGCTGGCCGCACCCACCGGATCCTCCGCATCTGCGAGCGCCAAGGCGTTCCCATCGTGACCGATCTCGCCTACCAGGGCGCCGGTCCGTGGCTACCTCGGCATCAAACGCAGGCCCCTGCAGGAACTGACCCCCACTGAGAAGACCCGCAGCCGTGCCCTGGCCGCCACACGGGCACCCGTCGAACGCGGCGTCGCCCGCCTGGAGTCCTGGCGGATCTTCCGCAGGTCCCGATGCAGTCCCAACTGCATGACGGCAATTACCAAGGCCGTCCTCACACTGGAGTTGCAACGCTGAAGAAGCCCAGTGATGAATTCGCAGGCCGGTCGGCGGCAGCGGACAGTCCGCTGGCCGCCAAGGGGGATTTCCGGCGGCTGGGGGACCGTTGAAGGGCAGGGGAACGGTTTCCTCGGCGCGGGTCCCTGTTACTCGCAGGGGTAGCTGGTGATGCGGACGGTGTGCGCCGAGGAGACCCAGCGGTTGGTGCCCACCTTGCGGAAACCGTTGGTGGTGGACGCCGACGCGAGGATCGTGGCGCCGTTGGCGTAGGACCCGACGACCGAGTAGCTGGTGCCGGGACCGCTGCGGATCAGCAGACCGCCGCTGGCGTTGACCCTGTAGTAGCACTGGGTCGCGAGCACACCGGCCGGCGCGATCTCCACAGCCGCGCCCGTCGTGCGGGCGGGTGCGGCGGCCTGAGCCGTGAGACCGCCGCCGAGGAGCGCGGCGGCGGACAGGGCTGCCACGGCCGCCGTGCGGACGGCGGAGCGACGCGGTGACATGGTGCGGCGTGCTGCTGTGACGGTCATGGAATCGATTCCCCTTGTGTCGTCGGTTCTGGGTGCGGAACACGTACGTAGGAGCAGGCCCGGGTCTGGCCGAGCGGTGTCACCGCTCAAAGACACCGGAGCCGCGCACGACGTTAGCGCCATCGGGGCGAACAGCCGCTTGGCACACGAGAACTCCCCAACCGGAACGGGGACGTGGCCCGTTCCGGTTGGGGAGTTTGTAAGGCGCTGAATCAACGCAATTGCGACGTCAGGCATCTCGATCGCTCGATGGGCCGGGCTGGTCAAGGGCAGATGACGTAGCGGCCGCGGAGGCCGCCCTCGGCGGTTGCCCGGTGGGCGTCGGCGGTCTGGTCCAGGGGGACGACGGCGTGCACGCGGGTTGGTAGTTCGCCCGCGGCGGCACGGGTGAGGAGGCCGGCGATGCGGCCGTGGTCGGAGGTCGTGAGCAGGGAGCTGACCGAAATGCCGCGCTCGGCGTCGGGTCCGAGGCCGGGCCGCAGACCGACATAGGCGCCGCCGTCACGGACCAACCTGAGGGCCTGGTCATTGAGTTCCGCGGCGTCGACGACCGCGTCCCATTCCGGCTCGGCGTTCTTGGTGAAGTCGGCGCCGAGGCCACGCACGAACGCCTCGTCGCCGGGGCGTGCGAGCCCGGTGACCTGCCAGCCACGGTCCCGGGCGAGGACGGTGACGTTCGCTCCGACCGCCCCCGCGGCGCCGGTCACCAGCAGTCGCGCGGCCCCGGCGGGTGCGTCGCCGAGCAAGTCGACGATCTGCGCGGCGGCCAGCCCGTTGAGGGGAACCGTGGTCGCGGCCAGCAGGTCAAGACCGTCGGGGACCGGGGCGATGTCGGCCGCCGCGACCACGATCTGCTCGGCATAGGTGCCGTAGTCGCGGTCGAAGCCGGCCACCAGGCCGGCCACCCGCGTGCCGGGGACCAGGTCGACGCCCGGCCCGGCGGCGTCCACGACGCCGGCGAACTCCCAGCCCAGACCGGTGTGTTCGGGCTGGTGCACCAGCCCGATCGTGTGGAAGAAGCCCGCTGCGACGCCGAGGTCGGTGGGGTTGACCGTTGCCGCGGCGATGGCCACCCGTATCTGGCCGGGGCCGGGCTCGACGACGGGTACGTCGATGATTTCGATCGAGTCGGGGCCGCTCGGCACGCGGACGACGGCGGTGCGGAAAGTTGCAGCACTCATGGCCTTGTTCCTTTGCGGTGGGGTGATTGCTTCCGGGCTCCATGCTGGTTTCGTTAACCTCACTGCGGAAGCAGGCACTTGAAAGTGCGTAACCCCCCGGGTGAGGACGGAGCGATCGATGTCGACGCGGACGGCGGCCCAGCGGCGGGCCGAGGAGAAGACGAGCTACAACGCATTCCTGGAGGGCTGTCCCAGCCGCCAGCTGCTCGAACGGATCTCCGACAAGTGGGTCGCGTTGATCCTCGCTGCGCTCGGCAGCGATGGCCCGCACCGTCCCGGGGTCGAGCACGAGGACGGACCCCGGCCGATGCGCTATTCCGAACTGTCCCGGCGGCTCGCGGGCGCCAGCCAGAAGATGCTCACCCAGACCCTGCGCTCCCTGGAAGTGGACGGCATGGTTACCCGGACCGTCACGCCGACCGTGCCCGTCACCGTCACTTACGAGATCACCGACCTGGGCTTGTCCCTGAACCGCGTCATGATCGGCCTCAAGGAGTGGGCCGAAGCCAACATGACTGAGGTGCTCGCCCACCGCGAGGAACACCGGCGAGCTGCCGGCGAACAAGCCTGAGCTCGGCGGAGCACGGGGCGTTGCGGGTGTCACGACCAGACAAACGTCCGCCTGCTCCGGCGAGAACTGGTCTTTCCGGCACCCCATGGGGGTTTTGGCCCTCGCCGGGCGCCTCAGCGGCTGAATCTTGCTGTTACCCCTGGGGATCAGCGGTTACAAGGACACCCCGCACCGATGTCCGTGCGGGCGGGCGGACCCTGTGCCAAGACCCCGCACGGGGGTCGCTCGGCGCGTGACACGAAGCGGTGGGAGCCGGGCGGTGGCCCGCCGATCGCCCTCTAGGCGGCCGGGTCTGTGTCCTTGAGGGAGTCGAGCCAGCGCAGGAGGTGCGCTCCCTGGCGGGTCATGATGTCCGGGTCGCGCAGGGCGTTGGTCAGCAGCGACATGCCCTGGTAGCCGGAGACGAGAGTGAGGGCGAGGTCGTCGGGGTCGGGCAGGCCCAGGGCGCGGAACTGCTCTTCGGCCCACTGCAGGAGGCGCCGGATCGCCGTGCCGGCCTCTGTGTCGAGGATTCCGTCGGCGCGTTTGTCGAGTTCGACGGCCAGGGTGCCGGTGGGGCAGCCGTAGCGGGCGGCCGTTTCGCGCTGGGAGATCCAGGCTTCGATCAAAGCCTTGAGGCGGTCGTGCGGGTCGGGCAACTGGTCCAGGCGGCCGGTGAGTTCGTCCAGGTGGGCGCTGTGCTCGGAGAGTGCGGCCAGGACCAGTTCGTCCTTGGTCTTGAAGTAGTAGTAGACGTTGCCCACGGGTACGTCCGCGGCTCGCGCGATGTCGGCGAGAGTGGTGCGCTCGACACCCTGCTCGTGTAGGACGCGGGCCGCCTCGGTGGCCAGCCGTCGGCGCTTGTCGGCTGCGCGCGCCCTGGGCTTCGCTGAGTTGGTCACCCAACTGACTATAGACAACCCCTGGTGGCGCCGTGCTAGCTTCCATCTAAGTAAGTCGGCTAACTAACTTCTTGGGGGAACGACATGATCGTGGTGACCGGTGCGACGGGCAACATCGGACGGACCCTGGTGCTCCTGCTGGCCGATGCGGACAAGGACGTCGTGGCCGTCTCGCGACGCCCTCGACCCGATGCGATTCCGGCCGGGATCGGGCACGCCAGCGCCGACATCGGGGACAGCGCGAGCATGCGCCCGGTCCTGGAGGGCGCCGACGCCTTCTTCATCCTGCTGGGCGGCGAGCTCAACGCTCACGGCGAAAACCCGGACGCTCTGCTCGAGGTGGCCCTGGAGGCAGGCGTCAAGCGCATCGTCCTGCTCTCCTCCCAGCTGAACTCCACCCGCCCCACGGCCCCGTCGCACGCCCGCCTACGTGCTTTCGAGGCCGCCGTCCGCGCATCCGGAGCGGACTTCACGATCCTGCGCCCAAGCGGTTTCGCCTCCAACGCCTACGCCTGGGCCGAATCAATCCGCACCAAACGCACGGTTTACGCCCCGTTCGCCGATGTCGCCCTGCCCGTCGTCGACCCGGCCGACATCGCCGCGGTCGCCGCAGCCGCCCTGCACGAAGACGGGCACGAGGGTCGCACGTACGAACTGACCGGGCCTGAGGTCATCAGCCCGCGCGCACAGGCCACGGCCCTCTCCCGGGCCCTGGGCGAGGCCATCACCCTCGTGGAGCTGTCCCGCGAGCAGGCCCACGCGCAGATGGCGCAGTTCATGCCCGCGGAGGTCATCGACGGCACCCTGGATGTCCTGGGCTTTCCCCTGCCGGCCGAGCAGGTGATCAGCCCCGACGTGGCGAACGTACTGCACCGCCCGGCGCGGCCTTTCGGGGAATGGGCCGCGGCCAACGTGGCGGCCTTTCAATAGAATCCACCGGTTCCGGTACGGGGGCGCCCCTTGGGGGCATCAGCTGCACTCTCCGCGCCAGCGCCATTTCGTGATCGTCTTTCCGTCGCCCGGGAAGTTGCCGCGCCCCTCCTCCCGGCCGCGGTGCAGACACATGCCACCGCCCTCTCCGAACGAGACCTGCACGTGGTCGTAACCGGGTTCCTCGGAGCCGTTGTTGAAGTACGACCTGCGCAGGCCGCATCCGGTCGCGCCGGAGTTCCCGGTCGACCGGCACACGGTGCCGGTGCCGTTCGGGCCCGAGTAGAAGCACACGTACGTTTCGGGGCAGTTGGCCCATGCGGAGCAGTTCTGGCTGGTCACGCTGGTCCACGTGCGGCCGACGCCGGTGTACTGGGTTCCGTTCAGGACCACCGGCACGCGGTCGCCTTCGTCGGTCGGGCCGTCGCCCGAGGGGCGGTAGCGCTGTTCGTAGTGGAGGTGGGACCAGTCGTTGCTGTGGGAGCCGGTGGCGCCGATGCGGCCGATCTGGGTGGTTGCTTCGACCCGGTCGCCGACCCGTACGTAGGCGGTGGCGGCGTCTTTGAGGTGGTAGTACGCGGAGAACCAGCCGCCGCCGTGGTCGACTTGGATGAGGTTGCCGGCCCCGGTGTCCCTGCCCGTGTATGCCACGGTGCCTGCTGCCCCGGCCAGCACCGGCTTGGCGTCCGACCCGGTGTTGCCCTTGACCACGATGTCCAGAGCCGGGTTGTGGCCCGAGTCGTAGGTGTTGAGCTGCCAGGCGGTGCCGCACGACAGCGGCATCTGGAAGTCGGGTCTCGCGGCGCGATCCGAGGGGCTCGCCGCCGGCGTGCCGCTCGCGCCGGGCAAGACGGCGGGCGAGACGGCGGGCGCGCTCGCCCCGGTGCTCAGCACCAGCGTCAGTGCGCCTGCGGCGCCGACCAGCAGTCGTAAAAGGTGGTGCGGGCGGAGCCGACTGCTGCGCCGGGCCCGGGGTGGCAAACCGTGCTGCGTGTGCGGTGTCATCGGTCCTGCTCCTGTCGCCCTGTGTGGGTGTGACGGCCGCATCGAGTCTGCGCACCGGGCGGCGGGGGCGGTACCTGGAGGAAGACAGGGTCGCCGCAGATGACCGCAGATGACGGCAGGCGACGGCGGATCAGCAGGCGGGCACCCACTCGTGGGAGCTGACGGGAAGGCTGTCGCGGGGGAAGCTGCCCTTCTCGCCGGCGTGGAGGCAGGCGGCCCGGTCCTTGCGGCCGATCTGGTGGTAGAGCTGGACGTCGTCGAGCGGGTCACCGGCGTAACCGTTGTTGAAGTAGGACTGGGGAGAGGTGTCCTTGGCCCAGTCGCAGGTGACGATCCCGCCGAACCAGTCGTCGTCGTAGTCGTAGTAGGCGCACATGTCGCCTTCGCCGTCGGCCTGGGAGAAGAAGCAGACGTCGCCGACGTCGCAGCGCGCGTACCCCTGGGGAGCGGACTCGCGCAGGGCCAGCGCCACGGATGTGACAAGCCCCGCTGCGGCGGCCAGCGTCAGGGCGCCGACCAGGGCGCGACGGGGGCCGCGCCTCGGCTTCAGCCTCGGCAGGCGCGGGGAGCGGGCGGCGCCGGCTGCGGTCTCCACGCGGCGCAGCAGGGCTTGCGCGGTGTGCGGGGCGCGCGCGGCGTGATTTGGTGCCAGGCAGTCGGTGACGATCGGACGCCAGGCGTCCGGGAGTTGAGGGGAGAGGCGTAGTTCTTCCTGCCCGCGTGCGTAGTGCAGCATCGCGTTGCGGCGCGCGGCCGCGGTCGCGCCGGGGAAGGGCGGACTGCCGGTCAGGACGAGGTGGGCGAGGACACCGAAGGCCCAGATGTCGGCGGTCAGGCGTGTGCGGTGGCCGCGCTCGTCGACCTCGGCCCACAGGAGCTCGGGCGGCATGCAGTCAAGGGTGGCGAACGCGGGGGAGTAGGCGTGGGTGCCCTCCAGCTCTGCGGCCAGGCTGAAGTCGGCAAGGCGGATCGAACCGTCGGCCATCAGCAACACGTTGGCCGGTTTGAGGTCGCCGTGCACGAAGCCCGCGTGATGGAGGTGAGCGATCCCTTCGCTGATCTGGGAGAGCAAGGCGGGGCCGCCCGGGACGGCGATGGCGCGCCCGTCCTTGACGCCCGGACGCCGGCTGCGTGAGCGCTTCAGGAGCTGGTCCAGGGAGCCCTCGGCGCGCTCCAGCACCAGGGCGGTGGCGCCGTCGAGTTGAGGCTGAGAGGGATCGTTCACGGTCAGGGCCTCGTACATCCGGATGAGCCGGGGGCGGCGCAGCCTGCGCAGCAAGTCGGTCTCGCGCTCTGCGAGTTCCTGCAGATGGCGCAGCTGGCGCGGGGTGTTGGTGCCGGTGGGCAGGAACTTCAGGGCCACTTCCTCCGGCCACTCTTCGGCGGGAGCACCGTGTGTGCCGCCTTCGGCCGAGGAGGCCTGCCGTGTCGTTGACGCCGGCCGTGCTGAGGCGGCGCGCCGGGCGGTGTACACGCTGGCGAAGGAACCGGAGGCGATGAGCTCTCCGACCTCCCAGCACCCGACGCGGTACCCCTTGGGCACCGGCACGGGGTGAGACGGTGTCTGTGTGCTCATCGGGCGGCCCCTTGCTTCAGCAGCGGCAGGTCGTCCTCGCGTACGAGGTCGAAGCGCAGGGCCAGCGAGATGAGGCGCTCCTTTCGCCCGTTGAGGCGCGGACCACTGCCCGCCGGCGCGTCCGGGCCGGGCTTCAGGCGCAGCTTGATGGACAGGTAGTCGACGTTCCACAGCACCGTGGTGCGCGAGACCGACGGCCAGACAGGCCGCAGCAGTTCGACCGTCTCGTCGGCGGTGGGCAGCGGTGCGTGCGGACCGCCCCGCAGCCGCGGGGCGCACAAGGCGACCAGGACCTGGAAGTACCGCTTGTCCCGGTCGAGGGGAAACGCGGACGCGGTGGGGGCGCCGTCCTGGACCCCTGTTCTCTCGAGGTAGTCATGGCGCGGAGCCCAGACGTCGAAGCTGAGCAGGTCGCTGCCGCAGGGCAGGACCACGCGGGAGAACTCGAAGGGGATGGGGGCGCCCAGCCGCCCGGGCGCGACCTTGACGTGTTCGCCCGCACCCTCCGGGTTCTCCACCACGTAGGTCTGGCGGCGGCTCAGGTTGGTGAGGGTCCAGTGGGCGTCCACGGCCGTGATCTCCCCGGCGGTCCGGGACATGCCCTCGTGCGCGATGGTGAGGTGCGGGCCGGGGCGGACGGGCGTGCGGCCGAACGGCAGCGACTCGCCGCCCGCGAGACGGATCTGCTGGTCGGCGCGGGTCGTGTTCATCGGTACGACGATGATGCTGTGCATGCCTGCGTCCCCTCCCCCGAATGTGAACTCAGGTCAACATAACGGGAGTTGAGAGACCCACCTAGACGTTGCGCGCGGCAGGCGCGGTGTGTCGGCCACCGCCCGGGACGGTGGTCGACACATGCCCGGTGGCCAGGCGATTGTCCTCTCGATCATCCGGCAGAGGACGCCGGGCCGGAGCGTGCGGTGGGCCGCGTTCGCTCATCTCGGGGCGGATGCCGTCGGCTACACCAGCCGACGGAAGGCCGTGGCCGTGGCCACGGTCCGTACCGGTGTGCCGATCCTCTTCGCCGCGACGGCGAAGCTACGCGAGCGCCTGGCGCAGGGTGTCGTGGCAGTCGATGACGGTCTCGACGCCGACGATGCCGAGCGTGCGCTTCACGGCGCTGCCCGGTGCGGCCAGGCGCAGCCATCCCCCGGCTTCGGTGAGGGTGTGGTGCGCGCCGAGGAGAATGTTGATGCCACTGGAGTCCATGAAGGTGACCCGGCGCAGGTCCAGGACGACACGGGGGAGGGGCGCGTCGACCTCGTTGAGGGCTTGCTGCAGTATGACGCCGCTGTGGTGGTCGATCTCCCCGGACAGGGACAGCACGCGGACGCCGTCGGTGGCGGTCGCCACGACCGACAGCCCGCCCGGTGGTCGGGGGTCTTCCGTGCCGGTCGTCTCGATCTCAGTCATGCTGGCGATACTGGCACATGATCGCCGCCCCTGGAGCACTGGTCGATCAGGTCTGGCCTGGGGCAAAACCCACTCCTGAACCGAGGTGTCAGATGCATGGCGCAGGGTAGGCGCGGTGCAGGTCTATGCATGGGGGAGTGAAGCGGCGTAATGGGATCAGGTCCCGAAGATGATGACGACGGTTCGCGCTCGACCGGGCAGGCACTGGAGACCATGGTGGCTCTGGAGGGGGACGGCTCGTGCATCGCCCAGGCCCGTGACCTCGCCGCCGACTTCTTGACCGCGGCGCGCCGCGAGCACGGGGTGCCGGTGGCGGAGCGTGGCATGGACATCGCGCGGCTGGTGGTCAGCGAGCTGGTCACCAACGCGCTCAAGTACGCCCCGGGGCCGGTGCTGGTGCGTCTGCGCATCACCGGAGGATCGGTGTCGGTGACGGTGTGGGACTCCGAACCGGTCCTGCCCGTGGTCCGCGGCGTCGACGCCGGACGTATCGGTCAACACGGCCTGGAGATCGTGCAGGCCGTTGCCCACGACCTCACGGTGCGCAGTGAGACGGTCGGCAAACGCATCACCGCGCGAATCGCTCTGACCGACGAGCCGATCGGTGCTGCCGTCAGTGCCGGCACGTGAGGGCGCTGGACGGCCGCGCCGGTCTCCAGCCGCGGCCGGTCCCCTGAAATCGCCGGGCTGGGTGCTTGAGCGAGCGCAGGGGAGAATCCCACCATGGTGATGGCACAGCACTGCTACGCGTCCGCCCCCGTCGTGGACGGGCTGCCCCTCTTGGATGCCCCCGGCTTCTGGGCGGCCCACCTCGCCGACCTCAGTGAGGGCATCCCGGCGGAGGCGTTCGGTGTCGACGCGGCGGATGCCGGTGAGGCCCTGGAGCAGTTGCACGACCGGGAGGCCTGGCCGCTGTTCACCGTGCCGTTGGCCGGCGGCTTCACGATGCTCGTGCACTACAACAGCGGTGAGGAGCACACGTGTACGGACTACTTCCTCACCCACCCGCACTGGCCGGCCTCCCGCGCCGCCCTCGTCCTCACCAGCGACGACCAGGACCGCATCGGGCCCGGTCTGTGCTGGCCGGAGTTGGCGGCCCTCCTCACCCCGCCCGCCGAAGCCGACGGGGTCAACGACCCGCACGCCCGGCTGCTCCTCCTTCTCCCCGTGCTGGGCGACGCGGACGCCCCTCCCGAAGCCCTGGCCCTGGTCACCGAAGCGCTCGTCGCACACGGCGCACCGCCCGACTGCGAGCCGCTGGCCCGGCGCCTGCTGGAGGGGCATCCCATGTGGGGCGCCACGACATGGACGTACGACGTCGATGAGCGAAGCTGGCTCTGCGACGGCGAACACAGCCCGCGTCGGACGCCGCTCGGGGAACATCTGCCCGCGGTGCAGCGGATGGCGCTGGAGGCGGTGCTCGCGGGGCGTACGCCGGAGATACGGGCGTGATGGTGACGCCCGCTATGAGGTGGCGTCGGCCCACAGGTCGGTGCTGTGGGCCGCGACGAGAGCGCTGATGCGGGTCAGCGCGTCACTGGCCGGCTGTGGGTCGAGCCGGCGTCCGTCACGCAGGCGCAGCGCGACGTGATCGTCAGCGGCCTCCTTGGCGCCGATGACGGCCTGATAGGGGATCAGGCGGGCCGCTCGGATGCGGGCACCCAGAGAGCCGCGGTCCGGTCCCGCGATCTCGACGCGCAGTCCCAGACGGGTGCAGCGCTCGGCGAGGGCCGCGGCGTTGGCCTGTTCGGTGTCGGAGATCGGGAGGATCACCAGCTGAGTGGGGGCGAGCCAGGCGGGGAAGGCACCGCCGTGCTCTTCGATGAGATGGGCCACGGCCCGCTCCACACTGCCGATGATGCTGCGGTGGACCATGACAGGGCGGTGCTTGGCGCCGTCCGCACCGATGTAATGCAGGTCGAACTGCTCGGGCTGGTGGAAGTCGACCTGGACGGTGGACAGGGTGGATTCCCGGCCGGCCCTGTCGGTGACCTGAACGTCGATCTTGGGGCCGTAGAACGCGGCCTCGCCCTCTGCCGCCTCGTAGGGCAGGCCAGCGCGGTCGAGGACATCGGTGAGCAGGGCGGTGGACCGCTGCCATTTCTCGGGTGCGGCAACGTACTTGCCACCCGCGCCAGGAAGGGAGAGCCGGTAGCGGGTCGCGGTGATGCCGAGCGCCTCGTACGCCCGGCGGATCATCTCCAGCGCCGCCTGCGCCTCATCAGCGACCTGGTCCAGGGTGCAGAAGATGTGCGCGTCGTTGAGTTGGATGGCCCGCACCCGGGTCAGTCCGCCGAGCACGCCCGAGAGTTCGGAGCGGTACATGCCTCCCAACTCGGCCATACGCAGGGGAAGTTCGCGGTAGCTGTGGGAGCGGGAGCGGTAGATCACCGCGTGATGGGGACACAGGCTCGGCCGCAGGACGACTTGCTCGCTGCCGAGGTCCATCGGAGGGAACATGTCGTCGTTGTAGTGCGCCCAGTGCCCGGAGATCTCGTACAGCTCCCGCTTGCCGAGGACCGGTGAGTACACGTGCTGGTAGCCCGCTCGTCGCTCTACGGTGCGGATGTACTCCTCCAGGGTGTGCCGCACGGCCGCGCCGTCCGGCAGCCAGTACGGCAGGCCGGCGCCGATCAGCGGATCGGTGTCGAACAGGCCCAGTTCACGGCCGAGCTTGCGGTGGTCCTGCATGGTGGTCTCCTCGCGGACATCGGGCGAGTGACCGCAAGGCGAAGCCCCGGGGCACTCGCCCCGGGGCTTCGGACTGAGACATCGGTCAGCGCGCCGGGACACTCTCCGGCGTCGTCGTCATGGCGATAGCAGCGCGCTTCATGCCGGAAACGCTAGCAGCCCGTTGCGACGCCCACGCGGCTATTTTTTCGAGAGCGTCCGGCGGTCTGCGCCGTCAGTGGACGATGGACACGATGTGGCACACGGCTTCGGCAAGCCGACGATCTCCCTGCACTTGAGCCCGGGACAGGGCACCGGCAGGATCGATGTCGCGCGTGCACAAGCGCCAGAGGATCTCTGCGTCCAGGACCACGAGCGCGGTTGGCCGCCCGCTCGGCGCTTCTGCCAACGACCAGCGATCCGCTGCGGCAGTGACGGTCCAGCTGCCGCCGGCAGGGCCCTCGGCGATCACCCGGACCTGTGCGCCTACCGGTGCTGACGTACTGCGGAGTGTGTGGGGCAGGGCCCGCATGAACGTATCGAGGACCAGGCCCAGGGCACACGGCTCCGGATCGGTGGCCTGGCCGACGGCGTGGCGGATCTGCTGCCGGTGCGTCCAGTGCTCGGTGAACTCCCGGGCGATGTCCAGCCACGCCGGACCGGGCGCGACACCGGCCCACGACACGCCCAGGGCGGCCGCGTCGAGGTCCGCTGCGGCGAATCGTCGAGCGAGCCGGGTGCCTGCTTCTGCCAGGGCATCGATGAGCGCGGCCGGGCTGTCGTCGGCGTGCGACTCGACCCATTCCTGATTCGTGCGGTGGATGAACGCTTCGAGCGTCTCGCCGTCGGCGAAGCCGTTGCGGTAGTCGTGGCCCAGGCGGCTGTAGTAGCCGCCGAGGAGGTGGGCGGCGACGTCATGGACCGTCCAACGCCCGGCTGCCGTTCTGCCCCAGTCGGAGGGTGTCAGACCGCGCAGGGTGCCGAGCAGCGACCGGTGCTCCGGACCGAACAGCGCACGCGCGTCGATCGGGCTACCCAGCCAGGAGATGCCGGACACGCCGTTGGACTCGGGACTCATGGTCACAGCCTGTCAGGCAGGAGGCGTGGCCTGCCATCGAATACTCCCGCCTCGGCGCTGCGGGTGCGTCGCGCTGCTGGTGCCCGCCTTATCGCCTGTGACAACAAGGCTGGTGCCAGGCGAAAATTGCGGGCATGGATGATGCGTTCACACTTCTTCGACAGGCTACGGACCTGCTGCCCGAGGACGCCGTGGCTGAAAACGGCGTGACCGTTGGGGATGTCCGCGAGTATGTAGCGCAACAGGAATGGGAGATGGTGCTCGACCTTCTCATCGAGGTCGCGGATGTCCATCCCCTGCCCCCATCCTTCTGGGAGCTCCTCGCTGAGGCCGCTCAACAGATGATGCTCGACCGCAGCCACCGCTGGTGCCAGTGGCGGGGCTGGGAAGCCCAGCACGGAACCGTCCGCGCGACGCTGACCCTGCTGGGAACAGATGAGGGCGGCCGCCGGAGTGCCTTCTCAGGAGACGGTCGGCTCCGACCTCTGTGGGACATCGGTCAACACACCTCCGATGGAGAGAGTGATCTGCGCATTGCCTCGATATGGGTGGAGTTCGCGCAGGAACTCGGCCCTGGGGAGAGCGCCGATGTCCGGCTGGCTCCTCTGAGCCCCGAGCCGTGGAGAAATCTGCGGCCTGGCCACGTGATCACCATGCACGAGGGGCGACCTGTCGTCGGCACGGCCACGGTCATCGAGGTCCTGCCACCTCGCGGCAGTTCAAGGCCCTGATTGAGGCCGGTAGGGCTTGGCGTCGCTCAACGTTCCCGTGTTCCTGCCCGTGTTCCTGGCGTCGGCTACTGCAGGTCCGCAATCCAGAGGTGTCCCGGGTGCACACGGGCGAGTAGCTGGGCCAAGGTCTCGCGTTGGGCAGAGGTCATGTGCGGGACGGTCGCCTCGAAGTCTGTCTGATCCTTCGGGCGGGCGTGTTTGGCCTTGAACAGCAGGACCAGTTCGGGTGCCAGATACGGGATACCGTCCTGGGTGCGGTGGATGATGTCGCTGTAGGGAAACCGGATCCTCGCGTCGCGTCGGTAGAGCCAGGTGTCGCCGTCGTGCGGTTCGCGGAACACATCGAGCAGGTAGTTGCCGGTGGCCGGATCGCGAAGCCATGTCTGGTGTATGGCGGCCAGCGCCTCTGGTGGGGCGTTCTCCCAGATGCGGCCGCTGCCTACCGCGTCGAAGACGTAACCGGGGAAGCGGTCGCGGATTTCTGGGAAACTCGCGGCCGGAATACCGATCTCGATGTCTCCATGAGCGCGCGTCTGCCTGCCGCGGAAAAGCTCCAGCGCCCAGCCCGCGGCCACGTACCAAGGTGTGCTGATCCCGGACAGCCGCTGCGCGACCTCACTCGGGGTCCAGCACGATGACCACCTGGCGTGCAGGGCTTCGATCTCGTGGGGTGACCGCTCGATGCCACCGCTGGGTAGCTGCTCGCTCACAGCCGGAATCTATCAGCGGAGTCGAGGGCCTCATACGAGAGTCCTGCGGACCCGGATCCTCACCCAGTCGTAAATGTCCCATTCACGCTGTGGCGAGAACCGCCTGGATGAAGGCAGCTGGCGGCACGTAGCTGTGTGCCTCGACGTAGTGAGCGATCAGTTCAGGGGCGGCGTAGGCGACGTCTCCACCCAGCACCCATATCTCGGCGCTTCCCCGCGGGTGACTGATGCGACTGCCGAATACGCGCGAAGCACAGAACGGGCAGGAATGGAAGCCGCGAGTCTGCTGAGCTCGGTGCGTGCTACTCATGCGGCTCAGCATCGCAGCCAGCGCGGAGGGAGGGTCGCCCTGCTCGTAAGGTCGGCCCCGTCCAAGCCAGCCCACGTTGACGAGCGGGACGCCTTGCCAAAGACCGGTCGCATTTCTTGCCCAGTTGTCCCTGTCATACACGTATGGCGTCAAGTCTGCGTAGTACGTCACTCGCAGTGTCTACCAGGTGGCCGCGACCCGGGAGATACCGGGCTGTCCTGCCGAATGGTTCACGGAACTCCGGCCAGAGCCGCTTCCGGAGTACCCGCACACGCCGTACTACCGAACCTACGAGATCGCGGTCGATGCCTCCTGGAGGCCGCAGCCATGGCCGGCCGTCCGGTGCAGCTGCTTTCCCTCCTGACCTTGAGCGAGAGCCTGGCCGAATCCGAGGAGTGCGCACGGCTGCCCGAGGTGCGCGCCCAACCCCGCTCGGTCCGGGCGGCCAACGCCTGAATCAGCGCGGCCGGGCCCACGCCACGAGGCGACCATTACGGTCCGGCAGTACGTGTGGTGAGGTCGGACCCCAACTCGGCCGCACGCTGAGCATATTCGCGGGCGATGGCCCCGTTCGGTGCGAGTGCCTTCGCCATCTGGTACGTCTCCGCTGCCTCCTGGGTGCGACCGAGGCGGCGCAGCGCGTCCGCGCGGACGGCGGGCAGGGCGTGGTGCCCGGCCAGCTGCTTGGGCGTGCCGAGCGCGTCGACGGCCTCCAACTGCGCCTGCGGGCCGTCGCGCATCCCCAGGGCGACCGCCCGGTTGAGCGCCACCACGGGGTTCGTCCGCAGGGCGAGGAGGCGGTCGTACAACGCCACGATCGTTGCCCAGTCGGTCGCGTCGGCGCAGGGAGCGAGCGCGTGCTGCGCGGCGATGGCCGCCTGAAGCGCGTAGGGGCCGCCCGCCACCAGTGCTTCGCGGGCGAGAGTCACGCCCTCGGCGATGAGCGTCTGGTCCCATCGCGTCCGGTCCTGGTGTTCCAGGGTGACCAGCCCGCCGTTCGCGTCGAGCCGGGCGTCGCGCCTGGAATGCTGGAGCAACAGCAGGGCGAGCAGCCCTCGCGCCTCCAATTCGTCCGGTGCCTCGGTGGCGACGAGCAGGGCGAGCCGGATGGCCTCCTCGGCGAGGGGGTCGCGGACCGTGCTGCCGTCGCTGGGTGCGTATCCCTCGGTGAACACGAGGTAGATGACGGCCAGGACCCCCTCCAGCCGTTCGGTGCGGGCCCCGGGCGGCGGCACCCGGTAGGGGATTCCTGCCGCCGCGATCTTGCGTTTCGCCCGCAGGATCCGCTGTGACACGGTGTCCTCGCCGATCAGGAAGGCGCGGGCGATCTCGCGCGTGGTGAGTCCGCCGACGGCGCGCAGGGTGAGCGCGACCCGGGATTCGAGGGGGAGCGCCGGGTGGCAGCAGGTGAAGACGAGCCGCAGCCTCTCGTCCCCGGGCGGCCGCGGTTCACGGACCGCTTCGAGCGCGGCGATCTCGGCAAGCTTGTCGCGCTCGGTCGTCCTGCGGCGCAGCACGTCGAGGGCGCGATGCCGCGCGGCGGTCACCAGCCATGCCCCCGGCTTGCGCGGTATGCCGTCGCGCTCCCAGGCCGGCAGGGCACGGGTGAACGCCTCTTGCGCGCAGTCCTCGGCCAGCTCCCAGTCACCGGACAGGCGCACGATCATCCCGAAGACAACACCCCACTCGGCGCGGTACGCCTCGGCGAGCGCCGCCCGCACCTCTGCCGGCCCGGCCTTCACGCGAAGTCCGTCCAGAACTCGCGCAGTTCGGCGATACCGGAGCGTGCCATCGGACAGCGGGAGAGGTAGTCGATCGCTTCCTCCCCTTCACCGTCGATGAACACGATCCCGGACACCCACTCCGGAACGTCCGTGTACGGGCCGTCGCTGATCAGCAGCTTTCCTCCGCGGCGGCGTACGAGGGTGGCGTCCTGGACGGGGCGCAGGTGCTCGCCGCCGAGGTAGCGGCCGGAGGCGAGGCCCTCGCGGACCCAGTCGGCCACCGCGGCGGGGTCCGGGGTGAAGAGCGGCGCACTCGGGTCGCTTCGGAGCAGCCCGAGGAAGCGCGCGGCGGGCGCGTCGCCCTCGTGCGGGACGTTCCCGGTGCCCGGCCCGAGATCCAGCGGTTCGACCGGGCGGATCTCGATGCGTCCGCTGGTTGCCATCGGGTGGGAGGCGGCGACCTCGATGGCCTCGTCGAGGTCGGCGGCCTCGATGAGGTCGTACCCGGCGATCCACTCGGTCGTCTCGGCGAACGGGCCATCGGTGACCAGGACTTGGTCTTCGCGGACGCGGACCGTCCTGGTCTCGGCGACCGATCGAAGGGGCATCCCCTCGACACGGACGCCGCGGTCGTTCCACTTCTCGACCCACGCCTCCGGGTTCTCGTCGGTCGGCTCTCCCGCGGGGTCGGCGGCGACGAACAACACGTACTTCATAGCGTTCTCCTTCCGAACGTTCCAAGAGAACGACGAAGCACCTCAGCCGAATCCGACAGTGCGGCGAAGATTCGTCGACGATAACTTCGTTCCGGCCCCGAGTAGGCATGCTGTCTCCTGCAAGCGTGTGCGAAGGGGAGGTGTGCTGTGCGGAGGCCGGAAATGGACGAGCTGTTCCCGCCGATCGAGCCATACGACGAGGGGATGCTCGACGTCGGCGACGGTCACTTCGTGTACTGGGAGGTCTGTGGCAATCCGGACGGCAAGCCGGCAGTCGTCGTCCATGGAGGCCCGGGGTCAGGATGCGGCGTCGGTGCGCGCCGGTACTTCGATCCGGAGAGGTATCGCGTCGTCCTCTTCGACCAGCGCGGTTGTGGGCGCAGCCGCCCGCACGCGAGCGACCCGCTCACCGACATGGAGCACAACACCACCCAGCACCTGATCGCCGACATGGAGCAGCTGCGCGAGCACCTGGGGATCGGCCGCTGGTTGCTGTATGGCGGCTCGTGGGGCTCCACGCTGATCCTGGCCTACGCCGAGACGCACCCGGAACGGGTGTCGGAGATCGTCATCTCCGCGGTCACCACCACCCGGCGCTCCGAGATCGACTGGCTCTACCGCGGTGCCGGCCGGTTCTTCCCCGAGCAGTGGGAACGCTTCCTGGCGGGCGCCCCCGGCACACCGCGAGACGGCGACATCGTCGCGGCCTACGCGCGCCTGGTGGAACACCCGGAGGCTTCGGTGCGGGAGAAGGCCACGGCCGACTGGTGCGCCTGGGAAGACGCGGTCCTGTCCGGAGAGACCAACGGTGCCTCCCACCCATACGGTGACCGTCCGCCCTCCGCACAGCTGGCCCTGGTGCGTATCTGTGCGCACTACTTCTCCCACGGTGCATGGCTGGAAGAAGGCCAACTGCTGCGCGACGCCGACCGTTTGGCCGACATCCCCGGTGTCCTGATCCACGGCCGACTGGACGTGGCCGGTCCGCTCGTCACTGCCTGGGAGCTCGCCCGCGCATGGCCCGCCGCCGAACTGATCGTCTTCGACGACGCGGGCCATCTGGGCAGCGACGCTTCACGCGCTCATGTACTGAGGGCTCTCGACCGTTTCGTCCACACGCGATAGGTCAGAAGCAGCGCGTCGGACTTCGCCGCCACTATCCGGGTGCGACGGACCTCTGACCGGTGGAGCGGCTCTGCTGGGGCATGCCCGCGACCCTAGCTAGCCCGGGTACGAGACCACGTCGTCCACCGACGCGTTGCCGCCGCAGATGACCAGGCCGAGCCGCGTCTCGTCGCCGGTCTTGGCGAGGATGCGGCGGGCGGCCGGGAGGAGGCAACCGGCCGCGGGCTCCGCCCATACCTTGGCGTGTTCGGCCAGCTCCCGCACACCGGCAAAGGCCTCGGCCTCGGGCACGACCAGGACCTCGTCGACCAGGTCGCGCACCATGGTGTAGGTCAGCGGTGACACGGTGGGCGCACCAAGGGTGGTGATGCGTGAGTCCACGTCCACCTGTACCGGCCCGCCGTGGGCCAGCGCCTGCGACATCGCGTCGGCGCCGGTGGTCTCCACACCCCACACCCGCACACCCGGTCGCAGCGCCCGCAGTGCCGCCGCCACACCGGCGATCAGTCCGCCACCGCCGATGGAGACCAGCACATCCGTCAGCTCACCGGCATCCGCCGCGAGTTCGAGCCCCACCGTGCCTTGTCCCGCGATCACGACGGGGTCGGCGAACGGATGCAGGAGCGTGAGCCCCTCGGTCTCCAGTTGTTCCATGAGAGCGAACGCCTCGGCCATGGTGGGGGTCAACCGGACGTCGGCGCCCGCGGCACGGGCGCTCGCCACGGAGCGGGCGGGTGCGGCCTGTGGCATGACCACCGTGGCTCGCACGCCCAGGGCGGCCGACATCTCCGCCACGGCGACACCGTGATTGCCGCCGGAGACCGCCACCACGCCGGCCGCGCGCTGCTCGTCGGTCAGCGTGAGCAGCTTCGAGACGGCGCCCCGTGCCTTGAACGAGCCGCTGCGCTGCAGCAGTTCGAGCTTGACCGTGACCGGCACACCGAGCAGCGCGGCCAGCCCAGGACTGGGCAGGGTGGGAGTACGCACCACGTGGCCAGTGATCCTGGCCGCTGCGGCCTCCAGCTCCTCGACACCGATCATGGCGCTCCCTCTGACTGTGTTGTGTCGTACGCCGTCTTCGTCTGCACGATACGTCGGCATGCTCCGGAACTGTTGTGCAGATCTATTTCTTGATCAACCAGAAATCCTGAGGAAGATCCACCTCGGCGGTAACCAGCGAGGCTCTGTCCGACGCGTGATCCGTGTCGTCGCGCGTGATCCGTACTGCCGAGCGATGTGATCACTCGATCGTGAGTTCCTCCGTGCTTCGGCCGGGCATCGCGGGATGCTCCCACAGGCGGTGCGTGACCGGCGCCGTCCGGATGTCCACTGGGGTGGGGGGCTTGGTATGACGCAGTCAGCGGAGCGGCGCGGAGGCCTGGAGGGTCAGGCCGTCTTACTGGTGGCCGGGCTGGCCGATCTGGCGGTGAGCACGCTGGGTTCGGCGGTGGGGACGGTGCGGGGGATGTTGCGGCGCTCCGACGCCGCCGAGCTGGCGACGGAGGCCGAGCACGAACTTCTCGCGCGCGGGCGCCTGGTGCTCGACCGGTACGCGACCGTGCCTCCGGCTCACCTCGAAGTGCTGGCCCGGCAGGCGCTGGCGCGACGGGCCGCCGATGGGGTCTGAGGCGTGGGAGCCGGACGCGTTCAAGGCTCGCGTCGACGAGACACTGCGCCGGTTCGTCGCCGAGGAGGCGGACCAACTTGTGGCCGTCGACCCGCTCCTGGGCCCGGTGGCAGGGCAGCTGGAGGCAGCGGTCGCGGACGGCAAACGGCTCCGGGCGGCCTTCTGCTACTGGGGCTGGCGCGCGGTGGGACAGCCGGACAACGACGCCTTGGTGCGAGCGGCAGCCTCCATGGAACTCGTGCACGCCGCGGCCGTCGTGCACGACGACCTCATCGACGACAGCCCGCTGCGGCACGGCCGGCCCACCGCGCACGTGGCCCTGCGCGGCGCCGTGCGCCGTCGCCCGCGCGCGGTCGCCGCGGCGAGGTCGTTGGCGATGCTGGTGGGAGACCTGCTGATGTCGCTGGCCGGACACCTCTTCACCACCAGCGGGCTGCCCGCCGCGTATCTGTCCCGGGCTCGCCCGGTGTGGTCGGTGATGGCCCGCGAGCTGATCGCGGGGGAGTGTCTGGAGATCCTGCGCACCGGATCCGGACCGGACATCACGGCGTCGCTGAAAGTGATCCGCTACAAGACCGCCAAGTACACCGTCGAGCAGCCCCTGCTCATCGGCGGGGCCCTGGCCGGCGCCGGACCCCGCCTGCGCGAGGGCTACGGAGCGTACGGGCTGCCGCTGGGCGAGGCGTTCCAGCTCCGGGACGACCTGCTCGGTCTCTTCGGGAACCCGGACCTGACCGGCAAGGCCAACGCCGACGACGTGCGTGGCCAGCGGCCGACAGCCCTGCTGGCGGAGACCTGGCGCCTGGCCGGCGACGACGAGCGGGAGCGGCTGCGTGCCCTCCTCGGCAAGCGCGACCTGGGCGCGGAGGGCCTGCACGAGGTGCGCGAGGTGATGGACAGGCTCGGGGCGCCCGCCCGCATCGAAGCCATGATCAGCGCGCGGGTCGAGGAAGCGCTCGATGCCCTGCACGCCCTGGATGTGCCGACGCATGCCGCAACCGCCCTGACCGGGTTGGCGCGTTCGGCGGCCCTCCGCCTGTCCTGACCTCGCACGGGGGCGGGTGAACCCGCGCCGTCCTCGCCCGCCGGCGCCGACGGTGGCCTCGCAGCAGACACATAGAGACGCAGCATCCACATCAGGCGCGTAAGACGCATTCGACGCAGTAAGTGCAGCAGACGACGCAGCAAGTGCAGCAGACAAGGACCCCGCCATGATCTACACCGAGGCATCGATGGACTCCCTGCGCCAGGCGGGGGACGAACTCGCCGACGCCACCGTCGCCGAACTCTTCGAACGCGGGCAGGTCGGCACGTTCAACACCCTGATGCGTTACGTCTCCACCGCCGGCTCACCTCTGCCGGACGGGCTTCCGGAGGTCGCTCGCGAGTACCTCGAAGCCACCCGGACCCCGCCGGCCTGGGTGGACTGGGGAGAGATGGAGAAGGCGCGACTGTTCTTCATCGACAACAACGTGCACATCTCCACCGCGCTGTCCTTCGCCTCCATGCCCGCCTGCTACGTCGTCCCGCACGTGGCGAAGCTCCTGTCGACCACCCACGGACTGAAGTACCCGTCCAAACGGATGGCGGAGACCGGGCAGTTCACCGTCTACCTGATGCAACCCGACGCGTTCGAGAGCGGCAGCCGCTTCATTCCCGCGGCCCAGAAAGTCCGCCTGCTGCACGCCTCCATCCGCCACCACCTCAAGCGCGAGAACCGGTGGGAGACCGGCGAGCTCGGGACGCCGATCTGTCAGGAGGACATGATCGGCGGGCAGATGTTCTTCTCGATGCTCGTGCTGGACAGCCTGCACCGCTTGGGCATCCACATGTCGACGGAGGGCGCGGAAGCGTACTACTACGCCTGGCGCGTGGTCGGAGCCATGCTCGGCGTCGACCAGGACGCCGTCCCTAAGACCCTCGACGACGCCCGCCACTTCCTCGACCTGTACATGGTCCGGCACATGGGGCCCTCCGAAGAGGGGGCGCATCTGACCCGGCAACTCATCGACCTCTACGAGGAAGTGGTGCCCGGCACCGTGCTCGACCCGATCGTCTCCGCTCTCATCCGCTTCCTCGTCGGAGACACCTGCGCCGACTGGCTGGCGGTTCCCCGCACTCCGTGGGACACCGTCGTCAAGACCGTGCCCCACCTCCTGGGCGTACTCGAGACGATCGAGGACCGCTCCCCGCTCGGCGCCTGGGCTCTGGACCGCCTCGGCCATCTGACCAGCGTCCTCGAACTGTCCTCCCTCACCCGTGGACGCGTCATGCACTACGCCATCCCCGAGCAGCTCAAGAAGGATTTCGGCGTCTCGAACACGGTCCCCCGCACCCACCGGTGGACCCCGCCGGCCGCCACGATCCGCTGACTTCTGGGTGGTTCCCGGGCCGCGACCAGCGACCCCTCACCCCGTCTGTGCGGCTCGGTTGGGTGAAGCGCAGCATGGTGCCGGAAGGGTCGAGGAAGGCGCAGTCGCGGGCCCCGTCGGGCCGGTCGATCGGCTCTTGCATCACTTCGATGCCCGCGGCTGCGACACGTTCGAAGGTCGCGTCGCAGTCGGTGGTCACAAAGACCAGACGGTTCAGGAGGCCCTTGGCCATCAGATCCGCGTACGACGTGCGGTCGGCCGGCGAGAGGTCCGGGTCCTTGGCGGGTGTTTCGAGGATGATCCGCACGAGGGGCTGTGCAGGGGAGTGGATGCTGACTCGTCCCACGCCCGCAGGGGCGACCTCAGTGCTCACTTCGTAGCCCAGCACGTCGCGGTAGAAGTGGAGCGCCTCGTCGATGTCGTGGACGGCCAGAGTGCAGGAGGAGAGCTCGAGATCTGTGTCGGTCATCGCCGCTCCCTTGCCCCCTGCGGAGTCTCTCGTGGAGTTGCTTGCGGAGAGGAAGACGACGTCGAGGTCGTGGAGCCGGTCGGGGTCGGTGTCGACGGCGATGCGGGTGATCTTCTCGTCGTGGACGGTGAACGTGAAGAGGGCCTTCGGCTGTCCGCGGTGGGACCACACGGCCGCGGGGGTGCCGTCGACCAGGGCGAGCCGGGCCGCCTGCGCGCGTCCGGCGAAGAAGGCCGCCACCTCGTGGGCGCCGCGCATCTCTATGGCCACGGCGTCCGGATCGAGCACGTCCAGCAGGGCGGCAAAGTCTCCGCTGCGGGCCGCGGCCAGAAAGGCCTCGACGATTTCCCGCTTGCGGGATCGTGCGGCATCGGACGCGTCACCGGCTCCGCGCACCCGCTGACGGGCCCGGCTGGCAAGTTGCCGGGCCGCCGCCGGTGAACGGTCGAGGATGGCGCCGATCTCGGCGAACGACACGGCGAAGACGTCGTGCAGGACGAACGCGAGCCGCTCGGCCGGCGTCAGCGTGTCCAGCACGACCATCAGCGCTGTGCCGACCGAGTCGGCCAGCAGTGTCTGGTCCTCGGGACTGGCCTGGCCGTTCGGTTGTGCGTCGGTGTGTGGTGCGGCCGGCTCGGGCGGCAGCGTCCCGGTTGCGTCCTCACGCCGGACCCTGGCCGCCTCGAGCATGTTCAGGCACACCCGGGCGACGATGGTCGTCAGCCAGCCGGCCGGGTTCTCCACCTGTCCGGTGTCGGCGCGACTGACCCGTAGCCAGGCCTCCTGCACCGCGTCCTCGGCGTCGCTGGGGGAGCCGAGCATCCGGTGGGCCACCGCGTGCAGGCGGCTCTTGTGCTCGGCGAACTGTGTGCTGAGCCAGTCCTGTTCGGCCATCTGTCACATTCCTTCGTCCGGTCCTGTCATACGTACTGACCGGCGAGACTCCGCAGATGTGACATCCGCGCCGGTCCCGATGCGGATGTCCTGCACCTATGTGACCGACACCCAGGGAGACATGGCATGAAAGCGCACGTCAGCTCGATCCTTCTCGGCGTCCAGGACATGGACCGGGCCAAGCAGTTCTACACGGAGGGGCTCGGTTGGAAGATCGAAAATGATTACGGCGTCTCGGTGTTCTTCGCGTCGGACGGAGCCTCGCCCGTCGGCTTCTACGCACGCGAGGGGCTGGCCGAGCAGGTGGGCACGGTCGCTGAAGGCAGCGGTTTCAGCGGGCTGGTCATGACCTACGTCGTGCGCAGCGAGGCGCGCGTCGACGCGATCATGGAGGAGGCACACAAGGCCGGTGCCACGGTCCTCAAGCCGGCCGGCGCCCTGCCATGGGGCGGGTACGGCGGGACGTTCGCCGACCCGGACGGCTACATCTGGAGTCTGGGCTACAGCGCCCGGGGCACCGACCAGCCCTACGCGGAGTAGCCGCGAACCGCCGGGAGCGGGACTTCACGGCAGCTCCACCGGGTAGGGCTCGCCGAAGTCGGCCGAGCGGGTGACCTTCTCCCACGCGGTGGCCTCGGTCGTCTGGCGTCGGGAGTGGTCAAGGGCCATGGTTGCCGCGTTGACTCCCAGCGGGAGGTGACTGGGGACCTCGGTGCGGTGGACCGTACGGACGATGATCTCGGCGGCGCGCTGCGGGTCCCCGGCCGCGCCGGCCGTGTCCTGGCGTACGCGCCGGTTCATCTCGCCGACGGTTGCGTCGTAGGCGTCGGGGATGTCGTGCACCGTCATCGACGAGCCCGCCCAGTCGGTGGCGAAGCCGCTGGGTTCGACGACCATCACCCGCACACCGAACGGCGCCGTCTCGGTCGCCAGGACGCGGCTGAAGCCGTCGACCGCGAACTTGGCCGCCTGGTACGAGGCGATGCCGGGCGAACCGCCGACGCGGCCGCCGATCGAGGAGAACTGCACGACGGTGCCGAATCCCTGTCGGCGCAGGGTGGGCAGGGCGGCCTTGGTGACGTTGTAGACGCCCCAGAAGTTCGTCTCGAACTGGGCGCGGAAGTCGCCGTCGTCCGCTGTCTCGATGGGCGACACGTTCGCGTATCCGGCGTTGTTCACGAGGACGTCGATTCGCCCGAAGTGGGCCACGGCCGCCTCGAGTGTGTCGCGTGCCGCCTGGGGATCGGTGACGTCCAGGGCGAGGGGGAGGATGCGGTCGCCGTGGGCGGCGAAGGCCTCGGTGAGGACCTCGGGGCGGCGCGCGGTGGCCACGACGAGATCGCCCGCTTCCAGGGCGGCGGTGGTCAAAGCGCGGCCAAGGCCGCGGGATGACCCGGTGATGAACCAGACCTGCTGCTGCGTGGCGCCGCGTCGCGCGGCCGGGCTCATGTCGGTGCTCGCGTTGTCCTTCATGCAGTTAGTGAAACACTGTTGCGCTAATAACGCAACGCCGTAGCGTTACGACCTTTCTATGATGGCGGCATGACTGATCAGGCCGCCTTCCAGCGGGCCCGCAGCGCTCAGGCCAAGCAGGCGCGCGAGACCGCGATCCTCGACGCGGCACGTGACCTCGCGGGCCGGCGCGGTATCCGCGAGGTCACGCTCACCGACATCGCCGCGGAAGTCGGCATGCACAAGTCGGCGCTGCTGCGCTACTTCGAGACGCGCGAGCAGATCTTCCTCGACCTCACCGCGGAGGGCTGGCGGGAGTGGTCCGCCGCCCTGTGCGCGGACCTGGCCCAGCACGAACAGGCCGCACCGGCGGTGGTCGCCGACGCCTTCGCCGCCACCCTGTCCGCGCGCCCCATGTTCTGCGACCTGCTGGCGCAGGCGCCCCTGAACCTGGAGCGCAACGTGTCGACCGAGGCCGTGCGCGCCTTCAAGCTCGTCACGCTGGAGGAGGTCGCACGGATCGGCGGCGAGCTGCACCGGCTCCTGGACCTGACCGAAGCACAGGCCGTGGACACGCTGGCCACCGCGACCAGCATGGCCGGGGCCCTGTGGCAGATGGCCACCCCCGGCCCGCTCCTGCGACAGCTCTACACGAGCGACCCCCGGCTCGGCCATGCCCTCGTCGAGGTGGAACCCCGATTGCGCCGCGTCCTCACGGCCCTGCTCATCGGCTTGCGCGCGGGAACACCCTGACGGTGAGCGGGAGTGGGGCCGTGGAGGGGATGCTGCTCACCGGTCACCGCCGATCGCGGGGCGGGCGTCGGCGGCCGTCGCCGAGCTCAGCCGGATGCGTACGGCGGAGAGGCGACCGCGCAGCCGCTGCAGTGGAGTGGGCGGCAGCGCGCGGGAGTCGCCGCGCGCGTAGTGCCGCTCGACGTAGTACTGGCCGGTGCTGAGCACACTGGTGACCGCGATGTACCAGAGGGTGGCGACCATCAGAAGGGGAATGACACGGTAGGTCTGGTTGTAGATCAGCTGCACCGAGTACAGCAGGTCGTGCACGGCCAGCACGCTGACGATGCTGGTGCCCTTGAGGGTGCCGATGAGCATGTTCCCGGCGGTCGGGACGATGGAGCGCATCGCTTGGGGGATGACGACGCGGCGCAGGGTGCGGCGTTTGCTCAGGCCGAGCGCCTGGGCGGCCTCGTTCTGGCCGCTGTCGACGGAGAGGATGCCGCCGCGCACCACCTCGGCGGCGTAGGCGGTCTCGTGCAGGGTCAGGCCGATGACGGCGGTGAGGGTGGGGCCGAGCAGGTTGACCGTCTTGACCGTGAAGAACTCCGGGCCGAAGGGGATGCCGAGGCCGAGTGTCGGGTAGAGAGCGCCGATGTTGAACCAGAACAGCAGCTGCACCAGCAGCGGTGTGGAGCGGAAGATCCACACGTAGCCCCAACTCAGCGTGCGCAGAACCGGGTTGGCGGAGAGCCGCATCACCGCAAGGACGGTGCCGAACACGAAACCGAGCACCATCACCGCGCCGGTCAGCCACAGCGTAAGGAGCAGCCCGTCGAGCACGGCGGCCGTGGTGAAGTACCGGCCCACCACGCCCCATTGGAAGGCGTCGTTGCGGACGACGGAATTGAGCACCATCGCGAAGACGAGCAGCGCGGCGGCAGCGGTCGCCCAGCGGCCGATGTGCCGACGCGGCACGATCCGCGGCAGCTCGGGGCCGGAGGCGTCCGCCCGCGGTGGGGACTTCGTGGCAGGGGGTGGTGTGACGTGGGAAGGCGTGACGTGGGAAGACGTGACCATCGGGAGGCTCTCCGGGGGAGGG
Source organism: Streptomyces sp. NPDC051214 (assembly GCF_040682375.1). Lineage (NCBI taxonomy): Bacteria > Bacillati > Actinomycetota > Actinomycetes > Kitasatosporales > Streptomycetaceae > Streptomyces > Streptomyces sp. NPDC051214. The sequence goes on along the minus strand of NZ_JBFBAT010000014.1, from coordinate 160,335 downwards.
ATTCGCGGGCGTGGGTGACCACCCGGCGGCACACGTAGGGCAGCGCAACGGCACAGGCGCTACGCGGATACGGTGCGGCCGGGGTTCGGCGTCGTCACATTCGCCGCGTCCCTCAACGCGGCCGGAGAGGCTGCCGCGCAGGGCGGAGCCGATCCGTCACCGATCGTATGTGCCCGCAGTGCGGATGTGTCAACAACGCGTGGGAGAGGCAGGCCGAGGCGATGCCCGGCATCCGGGCGCTGCTTGACGAACAGCACGATGTACTGCTCAATTAACCGCATGACTGCCCAGCAGCGCTTGGTCTCACGCCACCACATCGACTTCGGTCGCGTGTGGTCCGCCGCGTGTTGCGCCTGACTCGGCAGCGGGCAGCCTGACCGGCCCTTCCCTCCCTCGGTGACCCCGTCGCGGGCCGAGTTCTGTCTTCGCGCACGCTGCCGAAGCACCGCCTCCTTCGACGCCCGGCGTCGTCACACCCCTACCGAACCCGTCTTCTGACGGTTCATCACCCACGTTTGTACGCCCGGCAGTTCAGTCATGCCCGCGTGCCTTGGCGTCTTCAGAAAGGCCATGCCCATGCCCGTGGAATTCCTCGGCATCGCCGCCACCAACGACGGCTCCGAAACCACGCCCCGCTCCGGCGCCGCTTTCGACAAGGAGTACACGCTCCGGCTCGCCCGAGCACACGAGGACCACGGCTGGGACCGCGTGCTGTTCGCCTACGGCTCGGGATCATCGGACCCCGCACCGGCCGCCGCGTACATCGCGAGCCGGCTTGACCGCCTGCAGATCCTGCTCGCCCACCGGCCCAACGTCTCCTACCCCACCTTCGCCGCCAAGACCTTCGCCACCCTCGACCAGATCAGCGAGGGCCGGCTGACCGTGCACTTCATCACCGGCGGAAACGACCACGAACAGGGCCGCGAGGGAGACACCCTCACCAAGGACGAGCGCTACGCCCGCACCCGCGAGTACATCCGGATCGTCAAGAAGATCTGGACCACCCACGCATCCTTCGACCACGAGGGCGAGCACTACCGCTTCCACGACTTCGTGAGCGACGTCTTCCCCGTCCAACAGCCCCGCCCCGGCGTCTCGTTCGGCGGTTCGTCGCCTGCCGCGTACGCCGCCGGAGGCGCCGAAGCCGACATCTACTGCCTGTGGGGCGAGCCGCTGGCGAAGACGGCCGAGCAGATCGAGACGGTCAAGGCCGCCGCCCAGGCCTCGGGCCGCACCGACGTCCCCCGCATCCAGGTCGCCTTTCGCCCCATCATCGCCCCGACCGAGGAACTGGCCTGGGAGAAGGCACACCGCACGGTCGGCGCGATCAAGTCCCGCAAGGAGCGCGGCGAGGCGATCACCAAGCGCCACAACGGCCACGCACAACCGCAGAACACCGGCTCGCAGCGGCTGCTCGCCATCGCCGAGGCAGGCGAGCGCTACGACCGCGCCCTGTGGACCCCGACCGCCGCCGCGACCGGCGGCGCGGGCAACTCCAACGCCCTGGTCGGCACCCCGGAGACGGTCGCCCAGGCCCTGCTCGACTACTACGACCTCGGCGTCGACATCCTCTCTGCCCGCGGCTACGACTTGCTGGACGACGCCATCGACTTCGGCCGGTACGTGATCCCCATCGTCCGCGACGAGGTCGCCAAGCGCGACGCCGAGCGCGCGGCGCGCGGCACGCACAACCTCGCGGCGGTGGGCGAGTGACTTCCCTGGCCCAGCCACCGTCGTCAGCCGAGCTGACGGTCATTCATGTGCCGGTCACCGACGCGCGCGTGCAACCCCTGCTGCGCGAACTCGCCCACGAGTACTCCACGCGCTACGGCAAGGAAGCGCACGTCGAGATCTCCCGTTACCCCAACGAGGAGTTCACCCCGCCCTACGGCGGCCTTCTCCTCCTGCTGATGGAGCGCGGTGTTCCCGTCGCGGGCGGAGCCTTCCGCCGTTACGACGCGACCAGCGCCGAACTGAAGCGGATCTGGACGCACTCCGCCCACCGCCGCCGCGGCCTCGCCCGCCGCGTGGTCGCCGAGCTGGAGCGCGAGGCAAGCGCCCGCGGCTACCGCCGCATTTATCTGACCACCGGGCCACGCCAGCCCGAGGCCCGCGGCCTCTACCTGGCCACCGGGTACACCCCGCTCTTCGACACCGAGGCCGACCCGGAATCCATCGGGCCGCTGCCGTTCGAGAAGCACCTCGCCGTCCGGGCACGCACGGGAAAGGCCCCCGACCAGTGAACCTCCGCACCCTCCACACCCGTCTGCGCAGTGCCGCAGTCCTTGCCCTGCTTCCCCTGCTGGCGCTGACCGCCTGCGGCTCCGGTGACCCCGACGGCACGGCGGCGGTGGGCGCTCAGGGCTCTCCCGCGCCGACCGACGACCCGATCGCCGCCCTGCGCAAGGTCGACTCCGTCGCCGCCCTGCTGCCCGCCGATGTACGCAAGGCAGGCACGCTCCGCATCGGCAGTTCGATCGGCTTCCCGCCCGGGGCGTACTACCCCAACGGCGCGGACAAGGCCCCCGAGGGCCAGGACATCGACCTCGCCCATGCGGTGGCCAAGGTCCTCGGTGTCAGGCTGGAGCGTCAGGACGCCTCCTTCGAGACGATCCTGCCCGCCCTCGGCAGCGGTAAGTACGACGTGGGCACAGGCAACTTCGGCGTCACCACCGAACGCCTCAAGACCATCGACTTCGTCACCTACATCAACGACGGCCAGGGCTTCGCCGTGAAGAAGGGCAACACAGCGCTCGGCGACAAGGTCACCGACCTCACGCAGCTGTGCGGGCTGACCATCGGTACCGGCGCCGGCACCACCTTCGAGGCAACGCTCACCGCGCAGAAGAGCGCGTGCGCCAAGGCGGGCAAGAAGCCCTACGACGTGAAGGTCTACTCGGAGAACGCGGCGACGCTCACCGCGCTTCAGCAGGGCCGGATCGACGTGATCATGTCGACCATCAACGGTCTGCGCTACCAGGCGGCACAGTCCGCCTCCCAGACCGCCTTCCTCGGCGAGTTCCACCGCCTCGACGTCGGCTTCGCCTTCAAGAAGGGCTCCCCGCTCACCAAGGCGTTCCAGGCCGCCGTCAACGAGCTGATCAAGGACGGCACCTACGCCCGGATCCTCAAGAAATGGGGCACCTCCCCCTCCGCGATCGAGACATCGCGGATCAACCCGCCCGAGCCCCTCAAGAGCTGAGCAGGACATCACGATGGCCTCCACCACCGACACCGCGCCGCCCGGCGCGGCCACCCCGGGCACCGGCCCCCAAGCCCCACCCGCCCCCGACGACCCGGCCCTCCTCACGATCGTCCCCGCACGCCACTACGCCCGATGGGTGGCGGCGCTCGCCGTGATCGTGCTGGTCGCCCAGTTCGCGCACGGTCTGACCACCAACCCGGTCTGGGAGTGGAGCGTCTTCGGCGACTACATCCTGTCCGAGACGATCGTCCAGGCGGTGTGGGTGACACTCCAGCTCACCGCCTACGCGACCGTCCTCGGCTTCCTCCTCGGCACCGTTCTGGCCTTCATGCGGCTGTCGCGCAGCCCGGTGCTCCAGACCGTCGCCTGGACCTACATCTGGATCTTCCGATCGATCCCGATGATCGTCCAGCTCGTGTTCTGGTTCAATCTGAGCGCGCTGTACGCGGAGTTGGGGATCGGCATCCCCTTCGGCCCGGTGTTCTGGTCGGTCGACAGCAACAGCCTGATCGGCACCATCGGCGCCGCGATCATCGGACTGACGCTGCATCAGGCCGCGTACGCCGCCGAGATCGTCCGCGGCGGCGTCATCTCGGTCGACCACGGGCAGTTGGAGGCGGCAGCGGCGCTGGGCATCCCGCGGCTGCGGCAGATCCGCCGCATCGTGCTGCCGCAGGCCATGCGCGCCATCCTGCCCACGGCCGGCAACGAGATCATCGGCCTGCTGAAGGGCACGTCGGTGGTCTACGTGATGTCCATCGGCGAGCTCTTCTACCAGGTGCAGGTGATCTACGGCCGCAACGGCCGCGTGATCCCGCTGCTGCTGGTCGCCACCGCCTGGTACGTCGTCCTCACCTCCCTGCTGTCGGTCGCTCAGTACTACGTGGAGCGCCGCTATGCCCGGGGCGCCAACCGCACCCCGCCCGCCACCCCGTTTCAGCGCGCCCGGCGCTTCGTGCGCACCCTGCGCGCGGCGGCGGCCCAGCGCAACCAGCCCGTCGTACCCCTGAAAACCCCTGGATCCCTGGGAGAGCGCGGATGAGTCAGGTGATGGTGGACGTCCACGGCGTCCACAAGAGTTTCGGCCCGCTGGAGGTGCTGCGCGGTGTCGACCTCCAGGTGCGCGCCGGCGAGGTCACCGTGATCCTCGGCCCGTCCGGCTCCGGGAAGTCCACGCTGCTGCGCACCATCAATCACCTGGAGAAGGTGAGCCGCGGCTGGATCAACATCGACGGCGAGCTCATCGGCTACCGCCGCTCGGGCAACAAGCTGCACGAGCTGAAGGAGAAGGACGTTCTGAAGCAGCGCACCCACATCGGGTTCGTCTTCCAGAACTTCAACCTCTTCCCCCACCTGACCGTGCTGGAGAACCTGATCGAGGCCCCCGTCTCCGCGCTGCGCCGCCCGCGCAGGGAGGCGGAGGAGGCCGCCCGCCGGCTCCTGGACCGGGTCGGCCTCGCCGACAAGACCGACGCCTACCCACGCCAGCTGTCCGGCGGCCAGCAGCAGCGCGTCGCCATCGCCCGTGCGCTCGCCCTCGAACCGAAGGTGCTGCTTTTCGACGAGCCCACCTCGGCGCTTGACCCGGAACTGGTCGGTGAAGTCCTCGACGTCATCAAGGACCTGGCCCAGACCGGCACCACCATGATCGTCGTGACTCATGAGATCGGCTTTGCCCGCGAGGTCGCCGACTCCGTGGTGTTCATGGACGCCGGCGTCGTCGTGGAGCAGGGGCCTCCCGCGGCCGTCCTGGACGGCCCGCAACAGGAACGCACCCGGGCCTTCCTCTCCAAAGTCCTCTGACCAGACGTTCTCTGACTGCCCCTCACCCGCCGCACACGCAAGGAGAACGACCGTGTTCACCACCCTCGCCCGCCGCCGCGCCACCGCAGCCGCGCTCGCACTCGCCTCCGCCCTCGTCCTGGCCGCCTGCGGCAACCCCTCCGACGGCGGCACCACCGAGGTCGCGGACACGTCCGGCGCCAAGACGAGAATCAACATCAGCGCCGACCAGAAGCGCATCACCACCGGCAAGGTCGGCTCCATAGCCGCCGACGTCCCGAAGAGGACGCGCGACAGAGGCACGCTGGAGATCGTCCATTCCTCCACATCCGCGGCGCCACTGAACTTCTACGCCACGGACAACAAGACCATCATCGGCGTGGAGACCGACATCGCACGCCTGGTCGCGGACGTCCTCGGCCTCAAGCCGCACATCAGCACGGTCTCCTGGGAGAACGTCTTCGTCGGCCTCGACAGCGCCAAGTACGACGTCGGCTTGAGCAACATCACCGTCACCGAGGAGCGCAAGGAGAAGTACGACTTCGCCACCTACCGCGAGGACGACCTGGGCTTCGCAGCGAAGAAGGGCAGCGGCCTGAAGGTCACCGGCCCCAAGGACGTGGCGGGCAGGACGGTCGCCGTCAGCAGCGGCACCAACCAGGAGAAGCTGCTGGTCGAGTGGAGCAAGGAGAACGAGAAGGCCGGCCGCAAGCCGGTCGACATCAAGTACTACCAGAACGAGAGCGACACCTACCTCGCCCTCCAGTCCGGCCGCATCGACCTCTACCTCGGCCCCAACCCGACCGCCGCCTACCACGCGGCCACCACCGACAAGACCGAGGTCGTCGGCACCTACTCCGGCGCCGGCGCCACCCTCCAGGGCCTCATCGCGGCCACCACCAAGAAGGACAGCGGCCTGGTCAAGCCGCTCGCCGGCGCCCTCAACCACATCATCGACAACGGGACGTACGCGAAGGTGCTCAAGCGCTGGGGTCTGTCCGACGAGGCCGTGACCACGTCGAAGACCAACCCGCCCGGCCTGCCCAAGACCAACAAGTAGCCGCTCCAGAGCATGTGGGCGGGCCGGTGTGCTCGTCACGGACTTCCAGGAAGGCACCCCACTCGTGAAGTTCATCGCCATCACCCTGATCGTGCATCGCCCGGACCCGGTCACCGGCGTACAGAAGTCAACCCATGAGCGTTTCCGCGAGGTCCTCGACAACGCCGTGCTGGCCGAGGAGCTGGGCTTCGACGGCTTCGGGGTGGGGGAGCGGCACGAGCGGCCGTTCATCTCCTCCTCGCCGACCGTGGTGCTGAGCCATGTGGCCGCGCTGACGCACCGCATCCGGCTCTTCACCGCGGTGACGACCCTGAGTCTGCTCGACCCGGTGCGCGCCTACGAGGACTACGCCACGCTCGACCACCTGTCCGAGGGCCGACTGGACCTGATCATCGGCAAGGGCAACGGCACCGCCCAGCGCGAGCTGTTCCACGTCACGCCCGAGGACCAGTGGGACCGCAACGCCGAGAGCTACGAGGTCTTCCGGCAGCTCTGGCGCCAGGACAAGGTCACCGCGCAGACCCGCTTCCGCCCGCCGCTGACGGACGCCGAAGTGTGGCCCCGGCCCTTCCAGCAGCCCGTGCGGGTCTGGCACGGCAGCGCCACCAGCAAGGAGTCGGTGGACCTGGCCGCCCGCTACGGCGATCCGCTGTTCTCCGCCAACGTCACCCACCCCATGGAGCCCTACGCCGATCTCATCCGCCACTACCGGGAGCGCTGGGAGCACTACGGCCACGACCCGGCCGGCCTCGCGATCGGCGCCGGCACGGCGGGCATCTGCGTGGCGCCGACCACCCAGGAGGCGCTGGCCGCCTACCGGCCGGTCTTCGAAGCCAACCTGGCCTTTCTCAAGCAGTCGGGACTGCCTGTCGTGTTCGAGACCTTGGAGGACTTCGTGGAGCGCAGCTCCGCTCTGATCGGCAGCCCGCAGCAGGTCATCGACAAGGTGCACCGCTACCACGAGCAGTTCGGCCACACCGTGCTCCATCTCCTCGCCGACGCGGGCGGGTTGACGGACGCTCGCCACCGCGCCTCACTCGAGCTGTTCCAGTCCCAGGTCGCCCCGGTGCTGCGCCGCGCGATACCGGACCCGCCGTTCGCGTGGGGGCCCGTGCTTCCGGCGTCCCCGCTCGCCCAGGAGTCCGCCGGTGTCTGACATCCCCCGCGGTGTCCTGGGGTCGGCCGGGGCGCGGTCCCGGCCGTTACAAGCCCGCCATGAGGTTGTCATACGCGGACAGGAATGCCCGTCGCGCTCCTGCCGGTTGCCCCGAGTATGACTATTGGAGTATCGCTCGCTCTCCAGGACCGGATCGACCCGACGGTGCAGCTCGCGCGCGAGGCCCACGAGGCCGGCCTGCGCTCCGCGTGGTTCGGGCAGACCTTCGCGTACGACTCTCCCTCGCTTGCCGCGATCGTGGGGCGCGAGGTACCCGGGCTGCATGTCGGGACCTCCGCCATTCCCCTCTTCGGCCGCCATCCGCTGCTGGTGTCCAGCCAGGCCCAGACGGCCCAGGCCGCCACGGACGGGCGCTACCACCTCGGACTCGCGCTCGGCACCAAGTACTTGACCGAGGCCGGCTTCGGCATCCCCTACGAGCGTCCCATCCGGCTGCTGCGGGAGTTCCTCACCGCCCTGCGCCAGCTGGTGGAGACGGGCACCGCCGACTTCCACGGTGAGCTGCTGACCGCCACCCCGCCGCTGCCGGCGTCGGTGCCGGGCGCCGAGCCGCCGGTGCCGATCCTGGTCGCGGCCATGGGGCCGCAAGCGCTGCGCGTCTCGGGCGAACTCGCGGACGGGATCCTGCCCCTGCTCGCCGGACCGCGCGCCCTGGCCGAGCACATCGTCCCGGCCGTCACCGCCGCCGCGGAGGCGGTGGGCCGTCCGGCGCCGCGCATCGTGGCGTTCGTCCCCGGCGTGGTCACCGCCGACACCGACGCCGTGCGGCAGACCGCGACCGAGTCGCTGGCGTTCTATGAGCAGTTCCCCTCCTACCAGCGTGTCATCGGGCTCTCCGGCGCCACCCGGGCCGCCGATCTGGCCGTGATCGGCGACGAGGAGACCGTCGCCGCCGAGGTGCGGCGTTACCGCGAGGCCGGGGCGACGGAGGTGGTGTTCATCGCGACCGACCTGGGAGGTGACGCTGACCGGCGCCGCACCTGGAAGCTGCTGGGGGAGCTGGCGAACAGCTGAGGCACAGGGCCCCTCAGGTAGCGGCTTGGTGTGTACGGGCGTTGCGTACGAACAGCTCGTGCAGATCGCGCACTGCCCGGGGGACGGAACCGGAGATCCGGCGCTGCAGGACCAGCAGCACCTCGGTTGCGTCCCCCGCGAGCGGCCGCACGGTGATCGTGCCCCGCTGTTCCAGGGGGTCGCCGATGACGCTGAAGTCCGGCAGCACCGTGGCGCCCAGTCCCTCGGCGACCATCAGCTTGCCCATCTCCGCGCCGTCGGTGGAGTACGAGAAGACCGGTGTCCGGCCGCGGAGCAGCCGGTGCAGGAAACGGTGCATGACGTAGCCGGACCGCATGACGACCAGCGGCTCGGCGAGCAGGCTGTCGGTGTCCACGGCGTCCAGGGCCGCAAGCGGACTGTCGGGGCGCAAACACACCACGGGGCGGCCGCGCAGGAGCTCGGTGGTCTCGAGGCCGGATGGCATGTCGTCGCCGCGGAGGTAGTTCACCAGCCCCAGGTCGAAGCCGCCCTCCAGCAGCCCGCGGTGGATCTCGGTCTGCTGCGCGCCCATCAACTCGACCTGGGTGTCGGGGTGGGAGGCGCGGAACTCGCGGACGGTGGGAATGACGAGCGGGACAGTGGCCGTGTTGACTGTGCCGACCCGGACCATGCGGCTGATGCGGTGCTGGTCGTCGGCCGCGCCGCGCAGCCGGTCGACCGCGTCAAGGACCGTCATGATGTGCGGCAGCAGCTCTCGGCCCTCGTCGCTGATCTTCGCCCCGGACCGCTTGCGCTCCAGCAGGTCCACGCCGAGCTCCCGCTCCAGATTGCGCACGGTCTCGCTGAGCGCGGGCTGGGACAGGTGGAGTTCTTCGGCCGCGCGCCGCAGCGAACCGAACCGCGTGACGGCGGCAATGTATTCCAGCTGTTCGATACGCACGACAGGAGACTGGCGCCTGTCGTGCGCCGGGTTCAAGGGAAACCCTGTCACAACCTCGTGAATACCGACTCTCAGGATGTGGAATGACACCCTGGAATTCTTGACCGGCAGGAGTCCGCGCTGGTTCTATCGGTGACATGAAGCAACTGGACCTGACGCGTCGACGCCACGTCGACCTCGCGCGTGTCTCCAGCTCCTGCTGTCGTTGTCAGGCCTGAGCGCACCCGAGGGAAACCCTCCCACCCGCTCCGTCTGCGATCTCCTGACGTGAATTCCGATCCCGGTCGATCTCTGTCGCTCGCTCGCACTGTCGTGCCGTCGCGTTGACGACTTTCCCGGGAACGTCGCCGCTCCAGCGTGCCTGAATTCCCCAGGAGCTCATTCGTCCTGCCCGCAGCAGCATTTTCCCGCCTGGAGTTTCCATGCCCGCATCTCCCGGACCCGATCCCGTCCGTTTCGCCTACTGGGTGCCGAACGTCAGCGGCGGCCTGGTCACCAGCACCATCGAGCAGCGCACCGACTGGGGCTACGCGTACAACCGCGACCTGGCGGTCCTCGCCGAGAACAACGGCTTCGACTACGCCCTCAGCCAGGTCCGCTACATGGCCAGCTACGGCGCCGAGTACCAGCATGAGTCGACCAGCTTCAGTCTCGCCCTGCTGCTCGCCACCCAGCGTCTTAAGGTCATCGCCGCCGTCCATCCCGGCCTGTGGCACCCCGGCGTCCTGGCCAAACTCGGCGCCACCGCCGACCACTTGTCCAGCGGGCGCTTCGCCGTGAACGTCGTCAGCGGCTGGTTCAAGGGCGAGTTCACCGCCCTGGGCGAGCCCTGGCTCGAGCACGACGAGCGCTACCGCCGCTCGGAGGAGTTCATCCGCGCCCTGAAGCAGATCTGGACCGAGGACCACGCCGAACTCGCTGGTGACTTCTACCGGTTGCGCGACTTCTCCCTCAAGCCCAAGCCGCTGAACACCGCCGAGCGACCGCACCCGGAGATCTTCCAGGGCGGCAACTCCAGCGCCGCCCGCGCCATGGCGGGCCGGGTCTCCGACTGGTACTTCAGCAACGGCAAGGATTTCGACGGCGTGAGCGAGCAGATCGCGGATGTCCGCACGTCCGCCCTGGAAGCCGGGCGCACGGCACCGCGGTTCGGCCTCAACGGCTTCCTCATCGCCCGCGACACCGAGGCCGAGGCGCGCGAGACGCTCCGCGAGATCGTCGCCAAGGCCGACACCACCGCCGTCCACGGCTTCCGTGACGCCGCCCAGCAGGCCGGGGCCTCCACCGCGGACGGCAAGGGCATGTGGCAGGACTCCAGCTTCGAGGACCTCGTCCAGTACAACGACGGCTTCCGTACGGGTTTGATCGGCACGCCTGAGCAGATCGCGGAACGCATCGTCGCCTACAAGCGCCTGGGCGTCGACCTCTTCCTCCTCGGCTTCCTGCACTACCAGGAGGAAGTCGAGTACTTCGGCAAGCGCGTGCTGCCCCTCGTACGCGAACTGGAGGCGCGCCAGCCCCAGTCCGAGACCACCGCCGCCCACGCCTGACCGCCATCCCGCACGCGCGACACAGAAGCGAAAGGTCCTTCCATGGCCACCATCCTGTCCGTTTCCGGCAGCCCCTCCGCCACCTCCCGCACCGCACGGCTGCTGCGCCACCTGGACGAGCGCCTCACCTCCCAGGAACACGACGTGATCCCACTGGACGTGCGGACCCTGCCCGCCGAGGCCCTGCTGCACGCCGACTTCGGCCACCCGGCGATCACCCGCGCCACCGCCCTGTTCGAGCAGGCGGACGGCGTCGTGATCGGCACCCCCGTCTACAAGGCCGCCTACTCGGGCCTGCTGAAGTCACTGCTCGACCTGCTCCCGCAGTACGCACTGACGGGCAAGACCGTCCTGCCGCTGGCGACCGGCGGCACCACCGCCCACGTCCTGGCCATCGACTACGCCCTGCGCCCCGTGCTCAGCTCCCTGGGCCCCGCCCACATCACCCCGGGCTGGTTCACGCTCGACAAGGACATCACGCTCGGCGACGACGGCACGCTCACCCTCACGCCCGGCACCGCCGAGGCCCTCGCGCAGGTCACGGACCTGTTCTCCGCCGCGCTCGGCGGCCGTACGACGGTGCTGGCGGCCACCGGATGAGCGCCGCGACCGTCATCGCCGACGACGCCGAGGCGCTCGCCGTCGCCGCCGAACTCGCCGCGGAGTTCCGCAAGGAGGCCGCCGAACGGGACGCGCGGCGCCGGCTCCCGCACGCGGAGCTGGAGCGGCTGTCCGCGTCGGGTCTGCTGGCCGTGACCGTGCCCGCCGAGTTCGGTGGCGCGGACGTCGGCGCGGAAACGCTGGCCGAGATTTTCCGGCTGCTTGCCGCCGCCGACGCCAGCCTCGCGCAGATCCCGCAGAGCCACTTCGTGTACGTCAACGTGGTGCGCCGCCAGGGGAGCCCCGGGCAACAGGAGTTCTTCTTCGGCGAGGTGCTGCGGGGCAAACGGTTCGGCAACGCCCAGTCCGAGGCGGGCACCAAGCACGTGCAGGACATCCGCACTCGGCTCGCGCGGCGCCCGGACGGGTCGTACGTCCTCGACGGCGTCAAGCACTACTGCACCGGCGCCCTGTTCGCCGACTGGATCCCCGTCCTGGCCCGCGCCGACGACGACCACCTGCATGTGGCGTACGTGCCGCGCGACGCGCCCGGCCTCACGGTCGTGGACGACTGGGACGGCATGGGGCAGCGCACCACCGCCAGCGGAACCGTCCGCCTGGAGTCGGTGCCCGTCCCCGCCGACCGGGTGGTGGCGCACCACCTCACCTTCCAGGGCCCGCAACTGCACGGCGCCATAGCCCAGTTGCTGCACGCCGCCATCGACGCGGGCATCGCCTCCGGAGCACTGGCGGAGGCGGTGGAGTTCGTGCGGACCAGGAGCCGCCCCTGGTTCGAGAGCGGCTTCGAGAGTGCGGCGCAGGACCCGCTGCTCATCCAGCGCTTCGGCGAACTGGCGATCCGCGCACGCGCCGCCCAGGCGCTGCTGCGCGAGGCCGCCAGAGCCGTCGACGCCGCCCGCGCCGGCCTGACCGACGCCTCGGCCGCCGAAGCCTCCATCGCGGTGGCCGCCGCCAAGGTGACGGCGGCGGAGGCAGCCGTGGAGATCGGCAGTGCCCTCTTCGAGGTCGCCGGCACCCGCTCGGCGCTGGACTCCCTGGGGCTGCACCGCCACTGGCGCGACGCCCGCACCCACACCCTGCACGACCCCACCCGCTGGAAGGTCCAGCACATCGGCCGCTACGTGCTCAGCGGCACCAGGCCGCCCCGGCACGGCCTCCTGTGACGAACACCTTCTGAGCGCACCCCTGATCGGAGCCCCACGTGTCCCTCACCTTCCATTGGTTCCTGCCCACCAACGGCGACAGCCGTCACGTCGTCGGCGGCGGCCACGGCACCCCCGCCACCGCGGCCGGCCGGGACCGGCCGCCGACGGTCGCCTACCTCAGCCAGATCGCCCGCGCTGCCGAGGACCTGGGCTTCGTCGGCGCGCTCACCCCCACCGGGGCCTGGTGCGAGGACGCCTGGCTGACCACCGCGATGGTCAGCCAGCACACCGAGCGCCTGAAGTTCCTCGTCGCCTTCCGGCCCGGTTTCGTCTCGCCCACGCTCGCCGCGCAGATGGCGTCCACCTTCCAGCGGCAGTCCGGCGGACGGCTGCTGCTCAACGTCGTCACCGGAGGGGAGAGCCACGAGCAGCGCGCCTACGGCGACTTCCTCGACAAGGACGACCGCTACCGCCGTACCGGCGAATTCCTGCAGATCGTCCGCGAACTGTGGGGAGGCAAGAGCGTCGACCTGAACGGGGAGCACCTGCGCGTGGAAGACGCCACGCTGGCCCGGCTGCCCGACCCGGTACCCGAGGTGTACTTCGGCGGCTCCTCGCCCGCGGCGGGAGAGGTCGCCGCCCGGTACGTCGACACCTACCTCACCTGGGGCGAACCCCCGGCCGCCGTCGCCAAGAAGATCGCCTGGATCCGGTCGCTGGCGGCGAAGGAGGGCCGCACCCTGCGCTTCGGCATCCGGCTGCACGTCATCACCCGGGACACCGCCGAGCAGGCCTGGGCGGAGGCGAACCGGCTCCTCGACGGATTCGACGCCGACACCGTGGCGTCCGTGCAGGCCGGGCTCGCCCGCAGCGAGTCCGAGGGACAGCAGCGCATGCTCGGCCTGCACGGCGGCGGCAACCGCGACGGCCTGGAGATCCACCCCAACCTGTGGGCCGGTATCGGGCTCGTGCGCGGGGGAGCGGGCACGGCCCTGGTCGGCAGCCACGACGAGGTCGCCGAGCGGATCAAGGAGTACGCCGACCTGGGCATCGAGGAGTTCATCCTCTCCGGCTATCCGCACCTGGAGGAGGCGTACTGGTTCGGCGAGGGCGTCCTGCCGAAGCTCCAGGCGCGGCGGCTGTGGCAGCACCCGTTCGGCAAACCGGCGGGCTCCCCGGCGCAGGTTCCCTTCGCCGCGGCCGGCAGATGAGGGTCACAGCGCCCGCGCCGCATAGGCCCTGACGTCGGCGTCCGAGTCCGTCGTCGCGCCGGTCAGGGCCGCTCGGGCGTCCTGGGTGGCACGGTGACGGGTCAGGGCCAGTACGGCGGACTTGCGGACGTCGGCGTTGGGGTCGGCGGCGGCCTTGGCGAGTGCGGGGACGGCGACGTCGGGATCTGCGGCGGACAGGGCGGTGGCGGCGCCGGCGCGCACCTGCCAGGCCGGGTCGGCCAGGGCCGCCTCGGCGCGGGTGGCCAGGGCGGCCGGGCAGCCCGCGGTGCCCAGCGCCCCGTAGGCGGCCCCACGGACCAGAGGATCGGGATCGTCCACGAGCTGGGAGAGGGCCGAGTGGACCGCGTGGGCGGTGCTCGGGTCCGGGTCGGCGGCGGCCAGGGCCTTGGCGATGGTGACGCGGACCTCGCGCGACGGATCGACGGTCGCCGCGCGGGCCATCTCTCCTACGGCGTCAACCGACACCAGCGCGCGCACGGCCTCGATGCGCACGGTGATGTCCGCGTCCGACAGCGCGTTCGCGAACAGCCCCACGTCCCCCAGGCGCAGGGCGCGCAGGAGGTCCAGCGCGGCGGCGCGGACCACGGGGTCGGCCTCGACCAGGGCGGCGGCGAGGCCGTCGCGCAGGGCCGGCTCGGGAGGCAGGGTCTCGACCAGTTCCCGCAGTGAGGCGGCCGCGGCGGCGCGGACGCCGACGTCGGGGTCGGCGAGCGCCGCGGCCAGCGCCGGCCCGGTCCCCGGTGGCACGGTCTCGGTCAGGACCGTGACGGCCGTACGGCGCACGGTGGGTTCGGGGTCGCTCAAGTAGGGGGCGAGGGCGGCCAGGTCGGGATCCTTCTCCGTGAGGGAGAGCAGGTCGAGCAGGCGAGGCGAGGCCGGCACGTCCGCCTCGGCGGCGGCGTGGAGGGTGGGGCCGGTCGTGGCGGGCTCCTGTCGCAACCCCGGTGCCGCCTCCCGGGCGCCCGCTGTCGCCACTTGTTCCGCGTGGACCTCGCCGAGGTGACGGGAGGGGCCCCCGACCGGGGTGAAACCGTCCACCGGCACCAGGTAGGGGGTCACGGGCCGGGCCGTGAACTCCATCGTCCCCGAGGAGGACTTGCGGAGATCGAGGTGGTGGAACCAGGACGCGTCGTCGCGCTGCGGGTGGTCGAGGCGCTCGTGGTAGAGGCCCCAACGGGACTCCGTGCGGGCCAGTGAAGCGCGCGCGGCCATCTCCGCGCAGTCGCGGATGAAAGTGACCTCCGCGCAGCGCATCAGCTCGTGCGGGGTGCGGGCGCCCATCGTGGCGATGTCGTCGCGCATCCGCTCGAACGCCTCCAGGGCCAGGGAGAGGCGGGCGCCGGTCTTCGGCGGGGCCACGTAGTCGTTCACGAAGCGGCGCAGCTTGTACTCGATCTGGGGCTGCGGCGGGCCGTCGGGGTTGCGCAGGGGGCGGTAGATCAGTTCGTGCGCCGTGCGGAGCTGGTCGTGGGGCAACTCCCCTTCGTAGGGCGTGTACTGGGCCGCGTTCGCGCCCGCGAGGTCCCCGAAGACGAACGCGCCGATCATGTAGTTGTGGGGGACGCAGGCCAGGTCCCCAGCGGCGTACAGCCGGGGAACGGTCGTGCGAGCGTGGTCGTCGACCCGTACCCCCGATGCCGAGTGGCCGCCGCACAGGCCGATCTCGGAGATGTGCATCTCCACGTCGTGGGTGCGGTAGTCGTGGCCGCGGCCCGCGTGGAAGGTGCCGCGCGTCGGGCGCTCCGTGGAGTGCAGGATCGACTCGAGCGCCGAGACCGACTCCTCCGGGAGATGGCTCAGCTTCAGGTACACCGGGCCCCGGTCGCTCGCCACCTCCGCGGCGAACTCGGCCATCATCTGCCCCGACCAGTAGTCGGAGTCGACGAAGCGCTCGCCGTGCCGGTTGACCTGGTAGCCGCCGAAGGGGTTGGCGACGTAGGCGCAGGCGGGGCCGTTGTAGTCCTTGATCAGCGGGTTGATCTGGAAGCACTCGATGCCGGTGAGCTCCGCGCCCGCGTGGTAGGCCATCGCGTAGCCGTCGCCCGCGTTGGTCGGGTTCTCGTACGTGCCGTACAGGTAGCCGGAGGCGGGCAGGCCCAGGCGGCCGCAGGCGCCGGTCGCGAGGATCACCGCGCCCGCGCGGACGGTGACGAACGCTCCGGTACGGGTGTTGAAGCCGACCGCGCCCACGGCGCGCCCCTCGGCGGTCAGCACGCGCACCGGCATCACCCGGTTCTCGATCCGGATCCGCTCGCGCATCTCGCGTCGCCGCAGTTGCCGGTACAGGACCTTCTTGACGTCCTTGCCCTCCGGCATCGGCAGCACATAGGAGCCCGAGCGGTGCACCTGGCGGACCGCGTACTCGCCGTGCTCGTCCTTCTCGAACTTCACGCCGTAGGACTCCAGGCGCTGGACCATGGCGAAGCCGCGGGTGGCGGTCTGGCGGACGGTGGACTGGTCGACGATGCCGTCGTTGGCGCGGGTGATCTCGGCGACGTAATCGTCGGGCTCGGCGCGGCCGGGGATGACGGCGTTGTTGACGCCGTCCATGCCCATGGCGAGCGCGCCGGAGTGGCGCACATGCGCCTTCTCAAGGAGCAGGACGTCCGCGCCGTGCTCGGCGGCGGTCAGGGCGGCCATGGTGCCGGCGGTGCCGCCGCCGATGACCAGGACGTCGCAGGTCAGTTCCTCGGCGTCGCGGAGGGCGGGGATCTCGGGTGGGGTGTTCACGAGGGGGGTCACCGGGGGCCTTTCAGGTACCGAGCGAGGTGAGGATGTCGCGACGCAGTCCTCCGCGCGCCGCGTCGTCATGGGCGGCGCGCTCGCGCGGGCGCGGCACGTCGCGTACGGCGATGAGGTGGCCGGCGCCGAGCAGGGCCACGCGGTCGCCGAGGAACAGGGCCTCGTCGACGTCGTGGGTGACGAAGACGACGGTCGCGCCCGTGCCGTGCAGCACCTCCACCAGCAGGTCCTGCATGCCGGCGCGGGTCTGGGCGTCGAGCGCGCCGAACGGTTCGTCCATGAGGACGGCGCGTGGGCGTCCTGCGAGGGCGCGGGCCAGCTGGGCGCGCTGGCGCTGTCCGCCGGACACGCGGTGCGGCAACCGCCGTTCCTGGTCGGCGAGTCCGACCCGCTGCAACCAGGCTTCGGCCTGCTCCCTGCGTTGCGTGCGTGGCAGTCCCTGGATGGCCAGGGGCAGTTCCACGTTGGCACGCAGGGTGCGCCAGGGCAGCAGGGCGTCCTCCTGGAAGACCAGTGACCGCTCCGCGCCCGGGCCGGTCACCGGCCGGCCGTCTTGTTCCACTGCCCCCTCCAGCGTGGGCAGCAGCCCGGCGAAGGTGCGCAGCAGGGTCGACTTGCCGCAGCCGGAGGGGCCGACGACGGTGAGGATCTCGCCGGGGGCGACGTCCAGGTCGATGTCGGCCACGGCCGGGGTGCCCGATCGGCCGAGCGTGGCGCCGCGGAGGGTCAGGCGGGTGCCGCGCGGTGGCGCCGACGCGCTCGGGGCGTCGGCCGGCCTGGTCTCAGACGAGGTGCCCATCGCGTGCCTCCTCGGGCTTGCTGGGTTTGATGGTGGGTGCCGGGGTCCGTGCGGGGCGGGGCCGGGCGCCGGGGTCATACGAGGTGCGTGGCAGCCAGTGGGTCAGGCGGCGCCCGATCAGCTCGACCGCGGTGGAGGTCAGCCAGCCGAGCAGGCCGATGGTGACCATGCCGACGAAGACCCCGGGGTAGTTGACGATCGTGTAGTCCTGCCAGGTGCGGTAGCCGACGCCGTACTGGCCGGAGATCATCTCGGCGGAGATCACGCAGATCCAGGACACGCCGATGCCCACGGACAGGCCGCCGAAGATGCCGGGCAGCGCGCCCGGCAGGACGACCGAGCCCAGGATCCGCCACCGGCCGCCGCCCATGGTGCGCACCGCTTCCTCCCACACCGGGGTCAGCGCGCGCACCGCGTGCCGGGTGGAGACCAGCACCGGGAAGAAGGCGGCGGTGAAGGTGATGAAGACGATGCCCTGTTCGTTGGAGGGGAACAGGAGGATCGCGACGGGGACCATGGCGATGGCCGGGACGGGCCGCACGACTTCGAGGACCGGGCCGAGCAGGTCCTCGGCGAGCCGCGAGCGGGTCACGAGCACGCCGGTGGCCACGCCCAGGACGGCCGCGAGCACGAAGCCGGTCACGATCCGGGTGAGGCTGTCGGTGAGGTCGGTCCAGTAGTCGGGGCCCGAGAGCCGGTTGGTGAAGGCGCGGCCCACGTCGGTGACCGTCGGGAACTGCGAGAAGCGCACCCACAGGTCCACGTCGAAGCTGGTCAGCAGCTGCCACAGGCCAAGGGCGGCGGCCAGCGAGCCGGCCCGCAGCGCGAGCCGGCCCGCCCGACGGGGGTAGTGGCTCACGAGGCCCGTCCCAGGGCGTCCGCGTACGTGATCGGCTGGGCGCCGGGGTGAGCGGCCACGTAGGCCTGCGCGGTTTCCGCGGCGACGAAAGGCAGCAGCTGCTTGCCGTCCGCCACCCAGAGGGCCTTGTCGGCGAACCAGAGTGTGCCGGTGGTGGCGTCGGGGACGTAGGCGGCGCGGACGCTGTCCTTGTGCCGGTCGACGTACGCCAGGAGCTCGGTGGGGGAGGTGAAGCTCCGGGTCTTCGCGCTGCCCTTGGGCCAGACCTCGCTCGCGGCGGCGGGCGGGGTGGCGGCGAGCTGCTTGGCGTAGCCGGCGCCGAGGGCCTTTTTGATGTACCGGTCGTCGACGAAGGAGTCCACGTCGATGTCGCCGGTCAGCTTGGCCGCCTTCAGGACCGCCACGTCCTGCTTGAGCGCGGAGACGAGCCGCGGTTTGACGGCCGGGTCGAAGGTGGAGATGCCGTGGGCGCCGTTGTAGAGGTAGACGACCTCGGCCGGCAGGCCGGTGGCCTCGGCGACCTTCTCGGCAGCCTGCACCGGATGGGTGTTGAGGTAGTTGGTCGCCTCCGCCTGGGCCTTCAAGAACGCCTCGAGCACGGCTGGGCGCTGCTTGGCGAAGTCCTCGCGGGCGGTGACGCCGTGGAAGGTGGGCAGGTTCAGGCGGGCGCCGTCGTACAGGGCCTTCGCCTTGCCCTGGTGTGCGAGCAGGCCCGGCCAGGCGACGAACTGCGACAGCGCGTCCGCGCTGCCCGCCGACAGGGCCGAGGCGCCCACCGCCGGCTGCTGGTTGAGCTTCTCGATGCCCTGCTCCGGATCGATGCCCGCCCGCTGCAGGGCCCGTACGAGGGTGCCGTCGGCGGCTGACCCGACGCTCGTGGAGACCTTCTTGCCCTTCAGGTCCTTCAGGGAGGTGAGCTTGGACTTCGGCGGGACGACGACCGTGTTCAGGCCGCCCTTGAGGTTGTAGCCGGTGACCGAGACCAGGTGGGTGGGCTTGCCCAGCTGCTTGCCGCGGGCCGCGTTGATGAGCAGCGGGAAGTCACCCATCGAGCCGATGTCGATCTTCCCCGCGGTCATCTGCGCGGTGATCGGGGCGCCGGTGGCGTAATCCTGCCAGTCGACCTTGTACGTCTTGCCGTCCCGCAGGGAGTTCAACTGCTTCTCGAAGGAGCCGAGGGAGCGCAGGAGGGTGCCGGCCGTGACCGTGTTGATGGTCTTGGACTGGTAGCCGACGGTGATCGTGACCGTGGAGCCGCTGCCCGCCTCGGCGCTGCCGCCGCAGGCGGACAAGGGGAGCAGCAGAGCGGATGCGGCGAGTGCGACTGCCGTGCGTTTCATGGGAGTTGGGGCCTCTCAGCGGAGGAGATAGGGCATGTTGACCGTGACGGCTCCGGTGGGACAGCGGGCCGCGCACGGGCCGCAGTACCAGCACTCGTCGACGTGCATGTAGGCCTTGCCGTTGCTCTCGTCGATGGCGAGGGAGTCCAGCGGACACATGTCCACGCAGAGCGTGCAGCCGTCGATGCACTTCGACTCGTCGATGGTCACGGGCACGTCGGCCCGCTGGGGCGCCAAAGTCATGGCTGTCTCCAGGAAGGTGAGCTGTGGGGCGGGAGTGGTGTCTACAGGGAGCGGTGCAGCAGGCCGCTCATGGTGATGCGGTCGCCGCGGAAGCGGATGAACTCCAGGTCGACCGGGCGGCCGTCCGAGAGGTGGGTGAGCCGTTCCAGCATCAGAACGGCCGCGCCGCGCGGGGCTTCCAGGACGGTGGCGGAGTGGGCGTCCGCGTTCACCGCCTCCAGGGTGATCTCGGCGTGACCGAGCCGCCGGCCGGTGATGGCTTCCAGGAGGCGGAAGACATCGGTGTTCTCCAGGTCGGCGTCGAGCAGGGCGGTGCCGATGTCGAGGGGGATGTAGGTGAGGTCGAGGGAGAGGGGGAGGCCGTTGAGGCGGCGCAGACGTTCGATGTAGAGGACGTCCGCGCCAGGTGGGACGCGAAGACGTTCGGCGACGGGGGTGGGAGCCGGGGCGGGGCCCATGGTGCGGACCTCGTTGGTGACCTGTCCGTGTTCGCGCAGGGTTTCCGCGAGGCCCATCAGACAGTCGAGCCCGTGCGGGTACTTCTGGGCGACCACCACCGTGCCGACGCCCGGGAGACGGTCCACGAGGCCCTCGGCGCGCAGGAGGTCGAGGGCCTGGCGGACGGTGTTGCGCGAGGCACGGTAGTCGGCGGCGAGGGTCAACTCGTGCGGGAGGGTGCCGGCCGGAAAGCCCCCGGTGAGGAGCTGGTGGCGCAGCAGGTCGGCGAGCTGGCGTGCCCGGTCCGCGCGCAACCGACGCCGCGTGCGCTGGGCGGCGACGGTGGGCGCGCCCTGGCCTGCGTGGTCTCGGATGCGATCGGTGGGCGGCATGGCCGGAACCATACCTATCCGGTAGGGATGGTGGTGTTGCGGAAGTGTTGCGCCACCTGACGCAGCGCCGAATGCGTCGCTGACCTGGCCCTTCGGCACACGCGAGGGAAGATCTGCCAGCGCCGTCCCCTGTCCAGCCGGAAGCATGCTGGGTGAGCCCGGCCGACGCGTCACACGCAGGGGAGCAGAAGTGCCCCAGTCGGGGCAAAGGCACCGTGTTGATTTGCCCATGCATTAGGCGGCAAGAGTTGGGCACTCGGAGCTTGCACGACAGAGGGCTCAGCAACCGCACGGTTCGCGGGTGGCAGGTTCACCCGCTCCGGGCTGTGCGGAGGGCGGGACAGGTGCCGCAGGCCGGACTGAGGGCCCGCGCATACCGACGACACTTGACGATAGGAATGACCATGATTGTCCTTGGCGTTATTTTGCTCCTCATCGGCGTGCTCGCCGGTATCTCCTTGCTGACGACGGTCGGCGGAATCCTGGTCGTCGTCGGCGCTGCCCTGTGGATCCTGGGCGCGACCGGTCGCGCGGTGGGCGGCCGCAAGCATTATTTCTAGAGACCTCATTTCCAGAGACCTCTAGAGGAAGCATCAAACGGTCTCCACTCACCCTCACGGACGACCAGCCGGCCGCCCCCGCGGGGAAGAGCCGAGCGTAAGAGCAAGGTGCCCGCCCCTGTGTCCCGGGGGCGGGCACCTGCTGTGTGATGGGTCGAGCAGGCAGCCCGGGGTCGGAAAGACCTGGGGCCCGAGAGTTCGGCGGGGTTCAGGGTTTGCGTGCAACGCCACCGAACTGCGGGAGCACGGGAGCGGAGTTGGGGTCAGTACGCCATCGTGCGCACGACACCAGGCCCGGGGCGACGAGGTGCAGCCCGTCGAAGAAGGAGCTGATCTCCTCGCGGCTGCGGGCGGTGATGGGCGGTGTGGCGTTCTTGTTCCAGAACGCCATGGCCTCGACATTGCCCTCGCCACCCACATCGGTGTCAGTGGTGGGGTGGGTCAGGGCCAGATAGCTGCCGGAGGGAACCGAGGCCATGATCCGGCGCACGATCTCACGTGCCTCACCCGTGTCGAGAACGAAGTTGAGGATGCCCAGCATCATGACCGCGACGGGTCGGTCGAGATCGAGGGTTGCCGACGCGCCCTGCATGACGGCGTCAGGGTCGCGGACATCGGTGTCGATGTAGTCGGTGGCCCCCAGGGCGGTGCCCGTCAGCAGGCTGCGGGCGTGGACCAGCACGATGGGGTCGTTGTCGACGTAGACGATCCGGGATTCGGGTGCGATCCGCTGGGCGATCTCGTGAGTGTTGTCGAGGGTCGGCAGACCGGTCCCGATGTCCAGGAACTGCCGTACTTCGCAGTCGGCGGTCAGGAATTGGACCGTGCGGCCGAGGAACTGGCGGTCGGCGCGGGCCACGTCTCGGATCACCGGGAACATCGAGGCGACCTGACCGCCCACTTGCCGGTCGACCTCGTAGTTGTCCTTCCCGCCGATCCAGTAGTTCCACACGCGTGCGTTGTGCGCGACAGCGGTGTTCAGCCTGCCCGACCCGTCTGACGGGTGTTGGCTCTCGCTCACGTCCTCCCCTTCTCTTGTGCACCCACGGGGTGTGCCAGGCATGAGGTGTTCCAGGCACGAGGTGTTCCCAGTGTGGTGTACGTGGATCACGGCGTCCGGGGATTGGGAGTTCTCAAGTGCAGAGGGCAGACGGCAGTGAACGCGGCGGCTGAGCACCATGCTCAGGGTGTTCGCCGGAGATGGCCAGAGAGGTCCGCGGACAGCCCGACGTATGACATAGGGCTACCACTGGCTGTGGGTGGAATCCGATCTGCCTGCGGAGTCCTGGTCGGGTGCGGCCGGCAGGGCACGCCGGACATCCGAGGGCCGGCCGGCCGCCGTCGCAGGGCGCCGGGGCTGAGGCCGGGAGGCAGCGGCGGGGGAGAGCGCGGCAGCAACCAGCATGAGCAACAGAACCGGGACCATCGCGGCGCGCAGCCCGTGATGTTCGCCGAGGAAGCCAAGCGCCGGCGGCCCCGCGAGCAGCGCCACGTAACCGATCCGGGAGGTCAGTGCGACGCGGCCGGCCGTGTCCGGACCGGACTCGCCAGCGGCAGAGAGAGCCAGCGGGAAGCCGAGGGACGTACCGAGGCCCCACAGGAGCACGGCGCAGCCGGCCGCCACCGGGGGGTCCACGAAGGACACCAGGGAAACCCCGACGGCCGTCAACAGCGCACCGCAGCCGAGCACCACCGGGCGGCCGAAGCGGGCCACCACGGGGCCACCGGCGAAGCGGCCGGCCGCCATGGCGGCAGCGAAGCCCGCGTACACCAACGACCCGAGTCCCGCGGGCATGTCGTGACCGTCGACCATCAACAGCGGCAGCCAGTCGGTGGCGGCTCCCTCGGCCAGCGTCATGCCGAGCACCACGCCGCCGATGAGCAGCAGCCGCGGATCGAGGTACAGCCGCTGTTCGCGGACCCCTCCGGCAGCGTCGGTCGCACCGGCGTCGGCGGTGGTCGCACGGGCGTCGGCGGTGGCCGATGTCCCGGCGGCGCCCTGGCCGGCGGTCCGGGGGCGACGGCCGATGCCGGGACGCAGCCTGGGCAAGGCGAAGGCGAACAGCGCGACGGCCAGCAGCAGTACGCCCGCCAGATGCCAGGGCACCGGGAAGCCCACCGAGGCGCCGGCCACCCCGAGGCCCGCCCCGACCACGGTGCCGAGGCTGTAGCAGCCGTGCATGGCCGGCAACGCGGGGCGGCCGAGTTCTTGCTCCACGCCGGAACCGTCGACGTTGCTGGCCACCTCCGAAAGCCCCATTCCGGCGCCGAAGAGCAGCAGCCCGAAGGCCACCACCAGGGCCGAGGCCATGGCCGCGCCCAGAGCCATCGCCCCCACGCTGGCCAGGACCAGGGTCATGCAGGTGACGATGACGGGGCGGGTCGAGAAGCGGGCGACCAGGGCGCCGGCTGCCAGGATGCCGAGCATGGAGCCGATCGACATGCCGAAGAGCACCAGGCCCATCTCGGCGGTCGAGGCGCCGAGCCGGTCCCGGACGTCAGGGGTCCGGGTCACCCAGGTGGCGAGCGCCAGGCCGGGTATCGCGAAACACAGCTGCAGGGCCGTGAGGTGACGGCGGATCAGCGGATCCATGGGGCGCGAGCCTCCGAAAGCGGGAGAGGGGGTGCGGCCGCCCACCCTAGCCACGGCCCAGTCGCCTCCGATTGCAGCGATGGGCAGCCATGGCCAGGAGCCACGTACAGAAAGGCTCGCGGAGTGAGTGCTCACTCATTGACGGAGTGAGCACTCACTCCGTACTCTTGCGGTCATGACACCACCCAAGGAGAACCAGGACCAGACCACCCGCCGCCGCGCTCCCGCCATGTCGCCGGAGCAGCGCCGCGAAATGATCATCCGTACGGCGATCCCGCTGATCGCCGAGTACGGCGCCGCGGTGACGACCGCGAAGATCGCCCGCGCCGCGGGCATCGGAGAGGGCACGATCTTCCGGGTCTTCGCCGACAAGGACGAGCTGCTGCAGGCCTGCATCGCCGAGGCACTCTCACCCGAGCACGCGGTCCGCGAGCTCGACGCGATCGACGTGTCCCAGCCGCTGCCCGAACGGCTCGCGGAGGCGGCCGAGGCGCTGCAGGCGCACATGGCCAGGATGGGCGCGATCATGGGTTCGCTGGGGCATGGCGGCGGCAAACACCCCGGCACGGTGCGCGGCGCGGGCCGCGAGGAGTCGGCGACCCGTATCCGCGCGGCTCTCGCGGAGCTGCTGGGACCCGACAAGGCCGCTTTGCGCCGACCGCCGGAGCAGATCGCCGCCCTGTTCTTCGGGCTGCTGTTCATCCAGCCGCGGACCGAGGAGGAGCCCGACCTGACCCCGCAAGAGCTGGTGGAGGTCTTCCTGCACGGGGCTCTCACAGGGGGCACCAAGTGAGCGCGTTAACAAGGCGCCTGGCGGTGATGGCTGCGGCCGCCCTGGCCCCTGTCCTGGTGTGGCTGGCCGTGGACCCACTGCTGGGGCACCGGGTACGGATCGCCGACGGCGAGCAGACGCTCGACATCGGCGCCGGCGCTGTGGCGGTCGTCGCCCTGCTCGCGTCGCTGTCCGGCTGGGGGCTGCTGGCCGCCCTGGAGCGGTTCGGGGTGCGGCGTGCCCGCGCCATCTGGACCGTGGTCGCCAGTGCCGTACTGGCCGCGTCTTTCCTGCCGTTGACCGGCGACGGCATGGACGGCGGTACCCGGGCCGCGCTGGCTTTGATGCACCTGGCGGTGGCGGCGGTACTGATTCCGGGGCTGGGCGGCTGGTCCCCGGGACGGGATTCGGCGGGGCGAGGAGGAGCCCGGCAGTATCAAGTAGGCGTCGAACAGCGCCAGGGGTAGGCAGCTTTGCTGGGCCGGCCGCGTCCGCGTCCGCGTTACGCGGCCGGGAGCCCTCGAAAGCTGCGTGGGCGCGGATACGGGCCACGGCGTCGTCCGGGGACAGTTGCTGCATCTCGGCCAGGACGCCCGCGGCCGGCTGGGTGCTGGGCGGGTAGCCCTGCGGGCCGGGCCGGGCCGGGCCGGATGGGGCGGGGCGGGCAGCAGGTGGGGGTGTTCGTCGATGGCGAGCAGGGCGAGGATGCGGGCGTAGGCGCTGGCGCGGCACTTGTCCCGGGCCGGGAGAAGGCCGGGCGCGGCGCGGTAGAAGTCCACAGCAGCGACACACAGGCGGGCGCGCTCGTCGCTGGCGTGGCCCATGATGCGCAGTTCACCGGCGGCGACCAGGCTCACGCCGAGGCTGTCGGCGTCCGGATCCGCCGCGCAGGTTCGTGCGGCGGCGGCCAGGCTGGTGCCTCCGTCGGCGGTGCTGATTCGGTGCCAGGCTGCGCGATGGTTCTCGTCATCCATGGAGTGCCTCACTGCCTCACCAGAGGAAGCGGTACAAGCCTGCGGGGCCAGGAGCGGTCGTGTCCCCGGCTGCCTGGCAGGGGGGAAAGGTCAGGTGCGTTCTATGGCGGTGGTGTCGAGTTGGCCGTCGATGAGTTGGCGGCAGACCTGCGTCAGGCCGAGCCGGTGGGCGCGGGCATGACGGCGCAGCGCGTCAAAAGCATCGTCGACGCTGGCATCCCAGCGTTCGGCGAGGATGCCCTTGGCCTGCTCGATGTAGATGCGGCTCTTGAGGGCCGCATGCATCTGGGAGCGTTGCAGGTTGGCGTGGGCGACGGTGCGGTGTTGGAGGATGGCGATGGTCGCCACGTCCGACAGCGCCTGGGCAACCCGGGCGTCAGCGGCGGAAAGGTCCTGCCGGCGGGTGTCGAACAGGTTCATCGCGCCGATGACCGTAGCGCGCAGACGCATCGGCAGGGCGTGGGTGGTGACGAAACCGCTCTCGCGGGCCCGGGCCGCGAAGACGGGGAAGGAGCCTGTCTCCATCGGCGAGGTGAGGTCGATGTTCAGCCGTGCGGTGCCGCTGCGGTGGCAGTCCACGCAGGGGCCCTGATCGTGCTGGAGGGCAAAGAGTTCCAGCAGGCGGGTGTGTTCGTCGGAGGCAGCGATCAACTGCAGCTTTCCGTGGGGGTCTTCGAGCATGACCCCCACCGTCGACACGTCGAGCAGTTCGACACAGCGATCACACAGCGTGTGCAGGAAGTCGATCAGATCGAAGTCGTCGACGAGCGTGTCGACCGCGTCGATGACGGCCATCAGCAGGTGCTCTTCTCGGGTCATGGCCCCTCAGTCCCTTCGCCGGTCAAAGAGCCCGGCTCGTCTTCATCATCATGGCGAAAGTGCACGCGCCGGGCTACCACGTCCTCGGCAACCTGCAGCAAAGGCCGGCCCCGGCGGAAGGCAGAGGCCCGCAGCCGGATCTGGGCCTCCGCCAGGGACACATTCGCCTGCACGCTGATCATCCCGGCAGCCTGGTGCACGGCGGCCCGGTAGGAGTGCGAACTGTCCTCCGCGGCGCCGAAGGCCGCCCATGACTCCTCGTCCTGGACGAGTGCGGCGCTCAGCGCACGCGCGACGATCCAGGCGTCGGCCAGGAGCGCCTCACGAAGCGGGCCGGGCCTGACCCGTTGCAATGTCATGGCGCCCAGGCAAACCTCGCCCAGACGCAGCGGAAGACAGAACACCGCACCGATCCCGATGGCCCACGCCTCGGGCAGCAGAGCGGGCCACCGGGCAGCCGGCTCGGCCGACAGATCGGGAACCAGAACAGCCGCGCCCGAGGAGGCGACCTCCGGGCCCGGCCCCTGGCCCAGCGTGAACTGAAGGTCCTCGAGGTGCGCACTGACACCGGGGGTGGCCCACAGCAGTTCGCTCAGCCCGCCGCCGGGTGTCACAGACACCGCGACCCCGTCGACTTCCAGCGCGCGAGCGCACCGCTGCGCATCCGCGCCGATCAGGCCCCCTGCGCCGGGGGCGGGGTGCAGGCTCTCCAGGACGGCAGCAAGATCACCCATGGCCACAGCCTGCGCCCTTCTGCTGGACCGATTCCCCTGGAACTCCACACCCAGCCTATCGGTCGGCTGCCCGTCCCGAGTGGGTGGTTCCACAGCGGAGCCCCCGGGGCGTAGGGTTGACAACCAGGCTGCCCTCCGCAATCAAGCAGATCAGATGGTTTCGTCTCGCACGATAACCCTGACATTGGCTTCCGATCACGGACAGCATCGGCGGTGAGTGCCACAGATCGGAAATACCGCCATGCTCACGCTCTCGGGGACACAGCCGTTCCCTGCCTCCTGTACTCCTTTCCTGTGACAGCGTCCCGGGCGGCAGCCGTTGAGTTGGCAGCTCTCCATCTGGACCGCGCCGACCCCTCGAGCAGCCTCGCGCGATCGTGCCGGACAGAACTGAGAAACGCCTGCTCGGTGGGGCTGACGCTGGCGGTGGACGCCGCCCTGGCCCAACGCGTCTCCCTGGCCGCCCAGGGGCCCTTGGCGGCCCGGGGCGAAGCCCTGCAGATCAACCTCGGGGAAGGCCCGTGCATCGAGGCCCTCAACCACCGCAAGACGGTCCTTGTCCCCGACCTCGACGACCCGGGCCGCACCGGCGCCTGGCCCGTCTACGCCCAACGGGCCCGCGCCTATGGCATCCGGGCCGCCTTCGCGCTCTGCGCCGTTGCCCAACCCAGCCAACCCAGTGCTCAGCCGGGCCTGGTCCTGTCCGTCTACCGCGACAGTCCCGGCCCCTTGCCCGCTGCCGACCTGGAAGTGGCGCGCAACCACCTCCACGCCGCCGACCTCCTGCTCCTGACCGTCCCCCTCCCCGGCGAGGACGACGCCACCACCCCCTGGCTCCTGCCCGCCGACGCCACCGTCCATCAAGCCACCGGGATGCTCAGCTACCGCCACCACGTCACCATCAGCCAAGCGCTCGCTCTGCTGCGCGCCCACGCCTACACCCGTCAACGGGACCTGCACGACCTTGCCCAGGCCGTCGTTCACCATGGCCTGCAACTGCCCCAGCTTCCCCCACCGGACCTCACCGGCCCCTGACCCGCCGCACGCTCCGCAAGTTCTCCGAGGAATTGCACAGAAGGACTTGCCAGGGAACGCGATGAATGTGAGGAGCGACGGCCGTGAGGCGGGGCCGTAGCCGCAGAGGCGGACCCTCGGGCGAGATCGCTGCGCCGGCCGACACAGGCCACGGGCGTCCGCCCGCCGGCCACTCGCCCGCCACCACGGGTTGGAGTATGAGGAGGCCGTACCGCAACGCTTATGTTGTGACCGCTTCCATCCGTCAAGGACGCTGCGGCGTCTGCGCCGCCGCCGAGTTCGGAGTTCCACCCATGCTTTTCGACATCACCCGCAGCGAACTCGTCGACCTCTTCGGCGAGGAGCGGATTGCGACCCTGCCCGCCACCGCCTTCCCGCCCGCCGCCGCGCACACCGAGGGCGCCCGCCTCCTGCAGGCCGTGGGCGCCCCCACGGGGACGCTCCTGCTGCGTCAGCCCGACGAGGACGACGGCCTGCTGCCGCTCGTTCAGGACGTCGTCCACATCGAGGACTTCGCAGACGCCGCCCCGGGAGCGGGGGAGTGGCCCGTCATCGGCTGGCTGCTCAACGCGCACCTCGCCCTTGACCCCGTGTCCGGGAAAGTGCACGCCCTTGACCTCGACGAGGAGACCGTCGTCGAACTCCACGCGGATGTCTCCTCCCTCCTCCAGGTCACCCTCCGGCTCCAGTACCTGCTCGAGAGGTTCACCTTCAGCGACGACGAAGACGAGGAGGAAGCCGACTTCGAGCGCCTGGACGCCGAGGTCGATCGCATCCGCGAGGAGACAAGCAGCATCGACCCGCTGCCCTTCCAGGACGGCGAGACCATCTGGTCGGCAGTAAGCGACGAGATCGCCATGGGCCAGCGCTTCTAGTCAGGATTCGGCGAGCCGGTTGCTGCGGTCGATCTCCGGCATGTGTGTCTCGGCCCAGACCCGCAGAGCGGACAGCGGCTCTTCGAGGGACAGGCCGAGCGCGGTGAGCCGGTAGTGGACGGCGGGCGGAACGGTAGGTTCCACGCGACGTGCAACCAGGCCGTCGCGGACCAGGCTCTGCAGCGTGACAGACAGCATCTTCTGCGAGATGCCCGGGATGCGACGCCGAAGTTCCGCGAAACGGATCTCGCCGGGATCCGTCTCGGCCAACACCTTGACCACCATCGACGTCCATTTGGTGCCGATGCGGTCGAGCAATTTGCGGGTCGGGCAGAGCGGGTCCAACAGATCGCCGCGCTCACCGGACCGCCGACTGGATGCGCCGGGCGGGGAGGTGGTCACCCGGGTCTCACCACCTGAGGGAAAAGTGCCGTCTTGGAAGGACCAGGCTAGTTCCCTAACGTGACCCTGTCACCATTCCTCACCACCCCCCCTCGCCACCCCACCCATCCCTGGAGTCCTCCCATGCCCGAACTGCGACGCGTCCCCGTCAACGGAGTCGAACTCAACGTTGCCCTGGCCGGATCCGGTCCGGCCGTGCTGCTCCTGCATGGCTTTCCGCACACCTGGGAGCTCTGGACAGACGTCATGGCCGACCTGTCCGACCGCTACCGCGTCATCGCACCGGACCTGCGCGGATTCGGCGCGAGTAGCCCGGCCGCCTCCGGATATGACGCCGGCACCCTGGCTGAGGACGCCGCAGCGCTCCTCACCCAGCTCGGAGTGTCCTCTGCCGCAGTGGTGGGTATCGACGCGGGAACCCCGGCGGCGTTCCTCCTCGCCCTACGCCACCCCGGTCTCGTCCGACGCCTGGTCGTCATGGAGTCCGTGCTGGGCGGGCTACCCGGCGCCGAGGACTTCCTCTCCGACGGTCCGCCGTGGTGGTTCGGCTTCCATACCGCCGCGCCCGGCCTCGCCGAGACCGTCCTGGAAGGCCACGAGGCCGACTACATCGACTGGTTCCTGCACACCGGCACGCTCGGCGACGGAGTGCCTCCGGCCATCCGGGACGCCTTCGTCCACGCATACACGGGCAGCCGAGCGTTGAGCCGCGCGTTCTCGTACTACCGGGCGCTGCCCGAAAGCGCACTGCAGATCTCGCGGGCCGTCTCCTCCGCCCGCCTGACGATGCCCACGATGGCGCTGGGCGCCCGACCCGTCGGCGCTGCGCTGGAACGCCAACTCCGCCCCGTCGCCGACGACCTCACCGGACACGTCATCGAAGACTGCGGCCACATCATCCCACTGCACCGACCGAACGCCCTGCTCACGCTGTTGAGGCCGTTCCTGGCGGCTGAGGACGCGCTTGCAGCATGACCGGAGCGGCCGACGATCTTGATCTCGAGCCGATCACACCAGTCGGACTCGGGTGATGTACCGCACCTTGCTGTGACCCCAGCCACCGGCGCTGGGGCCATAGCTACGGGGCTGGCCGCTCGTCGTTGGGCTGAAAACCCGACCGGCCGATCTCTCGCTGAATTTCCCGTTGCTCTCGTTCGTCGCGTCTGTCGGCGCGGTGCAGTGCTGCTTCGCTGCGATCCAGCCGTTCTCTGGTGGACCGCAGGAGCTCGCGGGATCGGTTGATCGACTCACGCGAACGTTGGCGGTGATCGGGCACCGCGTCCATCGCCGCTCGGGCCAATTGGTCCAGTCGGGCCTCTCGCGCATCAGATGCCAACTCCCGCAGGTCGGCTCTGCGCTGCCTTTCGTCGGCTGTACGTTCCCGCTCGTCGGCCGCGCGCTCCCGCTGGTCCGCGACCTCGTCGCGCTGGTCGCCTGCAAGGTCCCGCTCGTCGGCGACGCGCTCGCGTTCGTCGGCTACGCGGTCCCGTTGATCGGCAGCGCGTTTTCGTTCCTCCATGGCGCGAATGTGTGGAGCATCGTCGCCACTTGGCTTATGCGTCCTCATACGTCGAAGTATGCGCGCTCGCCCCAATACGCGGCAGGGGTACGGAAACGGCCCCCGGAGTACGGCCCCGAGGGCTCTTTGTGTGCCGGGGGTCGGACGACGACATCGAGTGCGTGGCCTACTCTGCCCCGGCCCTCGGCAGGCGCTCCGGCAGTCCGATCCGCGGGAACTGATCGTCGTGGAACGTGATGATCTCGCTGATCGCCCCGCCGGTGACCCGCAGGACGTCGATCGTCAGCGGCAGGTAGGCGCCCTCCGCCTTCTGCCAGAGGTAGAAAGCGACAGCGGGCTGCCGGTTCACCGAAGTGACGACGGCGCGCAGGCCCTTCATGCCCTCGAAGCCGCCCTTGACCCAGTCATCCACGACGGCGTCGCGGCCGATCTGGATACCTGGCGTGGGCGGCATCGAGCAGCGGACATCGTCCGCCAGCATGGCGGCGAGCCGGCCGACGTCCGTGGCCACGCTCGCGTCCGTATAGCGGCGCACCAACTCGCGCGTCCCGGCGTCCTGTTCGCCGACGGTCCAGTCCTGCCGCTCGGCGGGCAGGTGCTCCCGCATGCCTGCGTGGGCCCGCTGCAGCGCGCTGTTCACGGAGTTGACGGAGTCCCCAAGGGCTTCCGCGACGTCCTTCGCCGGCCAGCCGAGGACATCGCGCAAGATCAGCACGGCCCGCGGGCGCGGTGCGAGGTGCTGGACCGCGACCAGGTACGCCAGCTCGATCGTCTCCCGCGCGACCGCGAGGCTCTCCGGCTCGTCCGCGTTGCCCGCGGGCAGCTCGTCGAGCAGCCGGTCCGGGTAGGGCTGCAGCCACAGCACCTCGCCGCCGGTCGCAGGCTCAGGGCGCCGCTTGGCGAGCAGATCCAGGCAGGCGTTGGTGGCGATCCGGTACAGCCAGGCCCTGAACGTCGACCGCCCCTCGAAGGTCTCCCGGCGCCGCCAGGCACGGAGGAACGTCTCCTGCACGGCGTCCTCGGCATCCTCGAACGACCCGAGGATCCGGTAGCAGTGCACGTGCAGCTCTCGCCGGTGCCGCTCCGCCAGCCCCGAGAACGCCGGCTCGTCGACCTCGCCCAGATCACTCACGCCCAGCTCCTTCAGCCATGTGTCCGCACTCATCACGTCATCCTTCCGCCGCGTCGTGTCCCGTCGTACGTGTGACGCGTGTGGGCGCGAAAACTCATCACTGGGGCGGTCGGCCGCACGCTTCCGTACCCAGTACCAGGCACAGAGGGAGGTGCAGAGGACACCTGCCGCCGGGCAAGGGCCCCAGGTTCCCGAAGGTGTCAGCGGCGTCGTGCGCCGGCTCCCAATCGTGCGGTGACATCCCTGGGGGTGAGGGCGGAGTGCTCCGCGGAACACTCGACGACGACGCGGACCGGAGCGTCGCAATCGGTGTGGCGTACGTCCAGTACCGGGCCCTCCGAGCCGAGGGCGTACGTCTCGCCCCACTGGCTCAGGGCCATCAGGACGGGCCAGAGGTCCCAGCCCTTGGGTGTCAGGCGGTACTCGTTGCGTGAGCGGTTGCCCGGCTCCCGGTAGGGGACGGCCGTCAGAATGCCGGCGGAGACCAGCTTGCGGAGGCGGTCGCTGAGGACGGCCTCCGAGAGGCCGATGTGGCGGTGGAAGTCGTCGAACCGGCGGACTCCGTTCACCGCGTCCCGCAGGATCAGCAACGTCCACTTCTCCCCGACCACGTCGAGCGTGCGCTGGACGGGGCAGTTCTCCGTGCTCGCCTCAAGCCACTTCATGACGCCATCGTAGGGGGCTGGCTTCGCCGTTGACAGTCAGCGGTACACGCGGCTAGCTTCACTTGTAAAAGTCAGATGGAAGGTGAAGGTGCTCGACCGTGGGACGGACGCGTACGTACGACTGGGATGACCCCGCAACCCTCGCGGAGGCCGCCACCCGCATGGCCGGCATCGACTTCCTGCGCGAGCTGCAGGCGGGGCGGCTGCCGGGCGCTCCCATCAGCCGAACCGTCGACTTCAGCCTGGACGAAGTGGAGCCTGGCAGAGCCGTCTTCTCGCTGACGCCGGGCGAGGAGCACTACAACCCGATCGGCAGCGTGCACGGCGGCGTCTATGCCACCCTGCTCGACTCGGCGGCGGGCTGCGCGGTCCAGTCCACGCTTCCGCTCGGCATGGCGTACACCTCACTCGACCTGACGGTGAAGTTCCTGCGGCGGATCACCGCGGACACTGGCCCGGTGCGCGCCATCGGCACGGTGGTCAACCGCGGGCGCCAAACCGCGCTCGCTCAGGCGCAGTTGTTCGACGGCGCGGACCGTCTGCTCGCCCACGCCACCAGCAGTTGCATGCTTTTCCCGGTGCCGCCCGCACGCGGGTGAGGCAGCTGAGGTGAGCCCGCCGCCTCCTGGCCGGGAACTCATGGGCGAGCAGTCAACGCCCCTGGCGGCGGAAGTCCCGCATCAGCGGAAGCCTCACCTGCATGGGCCGCCGCGCCTTTTCGTCGCGCACCGGAACGGTCCACCACCGATCAGTGGCCCTCCGTCAGTGCCGCGTGTGCGGCGGCGAGGATCTCCTCGGACTGGGGTGAGCCCTTGGTGGCTCGGGCCAGGACGAGGGCGCCGAGCATGGTGCACAGCCGGGTGATGCCGTCCTGGTCGTCGGTGGCGAGCCAGTCGGCGAAGTCGGCGACGCCCTGGGCGTAGACACGGCGTGCCTCACTGTCCGCGTGATCGGGGTCCGTGCCGGCGCGCGCCATGTCGGTGACGAGCGCGGCGGCGGGGCACCCGTCCGCCGCGCTGTCGCGGTGCTCGACGGAGAGATAGGTGTCGAGCAGGGCCCGTTGGGCCACCTCGCGCTGCCCGTCGTGCTGGGCGAGTCCGTCCTGATAGCGCCGGGTCAGTTCGGTGAAGGCGTGAGCGGTGGCCTCATCGACGAGGGCTTCCTTGGACGCGAACTGCTTGTAGAAACCGCCGTGGGTGAGGCCGGCCTCCTTCATCAGGTCGGCGACGCTGACCTGCGTGCCCCGCTCCCTGAACAGCCGGGACGCAGTCTGCACGACCCGCTGGCGGTTCTCCTCCGCCTGGGCTTGCGATACGCGGCCCATCGGCCACCTTCCTTTCTGCGCCCGACCGGCGGATCGGACGCTGACCTCCCAGTTGGATGTCGAGTGGAATCTATTCTAGACTCATCGTTAGATGTCGAGCGACATCTAAAAGCGCTCGGGCGGCAAGCCGGAGTGCCCCATCGAGATCTGACGGAGTAGCAATGGAACTGAAGAACGCGGTCGCGGTTGTCACCGGCGCCAACCGGGGGCTCGGCCGGGAGCTGGCCGCCCAGCTCGTGGCGCGCGGCGCGAAGGTGTACGCGGCGGCCCGCCACCCCGAGACAGTGGACCTGCCGGGCGTCACCCCGCTGCGACTTGACGTGACGGACGAGGCATCGATCCGGGAGGCGGCCCACATCGCCTCCGACGCGACACTGCTGATCAACAACGCCGGCATCTCCACCGGCGCACAGCTGATCGCGGGCGACCTGAACGCGGTGCGCCGTGAAATGGAGACGAACTTCTACGGCCCGCTCACCGCGACCCGCACCTTCGCCCCGGTCATCGAGGCCAACGGCGGCGGCGCCGTGCTGAACATCCTGTCCGTCCTGTCCTGGTGGCACCCGGCCGGCCTCGGCTCCTACGCCGCCTCCAAGGCCGCTGCCTGGGCGCTGAGTGACGCTACCCGCGAGGAGCTGGCACCCCGCGGCATCGCCGTATCGGCCCTGCATGTCGGCTACATGGACACCGACATGGCCGCGCACGTCCCCGCCGACGGGAAGACCGCGCCCGCCGACGTCGCCGCCCAGGCCCTGCACGCCCTCGAGACGGGTCTGCCGGAGATCCTCGCCGACGACACCAGCCGGCTCGTCAAGCAGAACCTGTCCACCGCGCCCCAAGCGGCGTAAGGCAGGCACCGCACGCGGCGTGAGACGCACGCCGCACCCCGGAGAGCCCTGCACCCTCCCCTCCGACCTTTCTTGCGTGGACCCCTGATGCGTTACGGCCAAAGGTCGTGCACCCATGGGCAACAGCCGCAAGAACGCGGCCACTTCGGTGGAGGCCGGTCTGAAGCGCCTGAACATCGACTACATCGACCTGTTGCTGGAAGGGAGCCCCCCCCCAGAGAACTACCGCCCTGGCGGCCGGGATTCGCGTACAGCGCAAGCCGCTGTCCCTCCCGGCAAGCGATGACGATTGTTCGCGATCAAGCGGTAAACAACGTGGGCGGCCCAGCGCATTGGAGGCAGCGTCAGCAAGGCCCCCAGCACTGACCACCC
Organism: Streptomyces sp. NPDC051214; assembly: GCF_040682375.1. Lineage (NCBI taxonomy): Bacteria > Bacillati > Actinomycetota > Actinomycetes > Kitasatosporales > Streptomycetaceae > Streptomyces > Streptomyces sp. NPDC051214. The sequence continues at coordinate 125,190 of NZ_JBFBAT010000014.1, read as the reverse complement.
TGGGCCCGCACTCAAGAGCGCCTTCGCCACAGCTTGGGAACCGCCGTACACAGTCCCAGCCGGGGTCACCCACAGGACCTCGTACTCGGCTCGTTCTTGGGGGACACCGAGCGCTACGAGGTCCGCGAACTGCCAAGGGACGATCTCACACTCGGGCCGGACACGACGCTCGACGAATCTCACCGAGGTAGTGCAGAAACCGCAGTCTCCATCGAAAACAAGCACAGGCTGGATCTTCATGCCTCCAGCATGATGCGCTCCCGTGGAAACGCTGAGGATCCTTCGACGGGCAGCGCGGCGGTGTCGAGTTGTCGCACGGGAGGACCAAGTGGAAGAGGCGGTCCGCCGTGGTCACGGCCGGTCTGCCCGGACGAAAGGCGTGAAGTGCGCGGGTGTGTGGTCGATCGCCAGGTCGGCACGCCAGGCGCGGAGAATCTGGGCGCTGCATACGAACAGGCCACCGGGAAGGTGATCGAGAGGGAGCCACGCCCAGTCGCCGGCGATCTCCTGTCTTCGACAGGCACGGAGTCTCCTCGGCGGGCGTGACGTGGATCAGGCGTGCGTGATGGGGACCGCCTGCATGACGTATGCGGCGGGATCGAGGTGGACCCGGTGCGGCTGGTCCGCGGTCCGCGGTCAGCCGGCCGTCGTCGAAGCTGAGACCCACCTTCTTCAGGGGCGCGCTGGGCGCGGCACACGGAAAGTGTGGCAGGAGCAGCCTGGTCGGCTCAATTGCCCTCGCCTCTCTCGGCACGAGCGCCTCGACGGCCTCCCGGCCTTGCCCGGTGACAAAACGGTTCGTGTGAGCGGTGAGCGGGATCGTGAGGGCTCGGGGGAGGGGCGTCAGGGCGTCTCCGACGTGACCGTTGGCCGGTGATCGTCGTTGGTCCACCGACCACCCACGCGAGGTCCGGAGGGCACAAATGACGCTGGGGCAGGGCATCTTCGTGGCGGTCGTCACGGCTGTGGTGGGCGTGCCCCTCGTGAGCCTGATCGCCGGCTGGGGGTTCGGGTACATGGGGTCGGAAGCGAGACCGCCCCAGGGCCCTGGATCCGCCACCGACGTCAAACGCGTAACTCTGGACAAGGACGGGGCGAACACGCGCGACGGGTGGGACGGTGAGGCGACCCTGGGTTGCTGCGTCTTTCTCGTCGTCGCCGTTGCCATCGTGCTGGTGGAACTGGCGGTGGCCGACCCAGGGCCGAACGACGGCCATGTCCGGGCGGTAGCCGCCATTCCGGTGCTGATGGCGGCGGCGGTACCGGTCCTGCGGTACCGCAAGGGCGCACGCGGTCTGCTGCTGGCGTTGCACGCGTCGGGCGCGCTGACCTTGGCGGCCGCGTGTCTGAGCGTCGCCGCCTTCGTCACCGGACCGCCGCCCTACGCGACGGGATGGATCTTGCTCGCCGTCGTCGCGGTAGGTGTGGCCGTCACGTCCGTCGTGGCCCTGGTCCGGGCACAGGTGACGCTTACCGTGGTGCCGGTCGCCGTCGCCGTGCTGGTCGCCGTGTTCGGTGCGATCGCGCACTCCCAGTACGACTCGCCGGGCTATGCCATGCGCTTCGGGGACTCCGTGCGCATGCCGTTGCCCTCCCGGTGCGTATCGGGCGAGGGCATGGGGTGCGTCATCACGTGGAACGAGGCGCAGCACGGGTCATCTCCCGCCTTCGCCGAGAATCAGATGGTCACCGTCCACTTCAGTCCGGAGGCCAGGGAGCGGTACGGGCGTTACTACCGGCTCGGTGGCCTTTACGAGCCCGGCGACGACAACGATCCGACTCAGGTCTCTCTGGACACTCGGGCCGTGGACGACAACGCGTATGTGACCCTCGGCTACCGAGCCGACTCCTTCACGCCGTTGGGGCGGTTGCGTCTGCCGGGGCTGATGTGGGCGGCCCTGCCTCTCCTCCTGTGCCCGCTGGCACTGCATCTGTTCCTCGTCAGGGACAGGGCGACGCAACCGCTGCGGCGAAGCCAGACGCTGGTGCCGGATGGGTGGCGGCGGTTCGGCAGGGCGAGTGGGTGTGAGCAGTGAGTACGGAGCAGGCAGCGATCACGACGACACATCGCTCCGGCTCCGGCTCCAGCCCCGGCCCCGGCACCCGGGCCCTCCGGTCCGGTGCCGCCCTGCTGACGGCGGGCGTCCTGGCCGCCGGGTTGCTGACGCCTTCCGCGCAGGCGTCGAGTGCGGCAGCCGCGAGGCGGCCCGCCACCGCGTCGTCGACCGACCCGGGACGCGAACACGCGGAGATCGCACGGGAGGCCATGGCAGACCCCATCGGCCAGGCGGGCATGGAGGCCCACGAGGCGCTCCACGTGGCGGACGGCGGCCGCAACCTCGCGATCATCTGGTTCGACGTGACCGACTTCCCCCGCCACGTCTATCGGAGGATCACCAAGAAGTTCGACAACCTCGACTTCAGCATCGGATTGCCGGGCAGCAGTAAGAAGGCCGACCGGCGCCGCTACGAAGGGCGCGGAAGAATGCTGCGTCACGCGGGAAAGGAGGCCCTGTTCGAGCGACTGGGGATGTCGCCGGACCGAACCGTCCTGGAACTCACCGCGGTCAACGTTCCGATGAGCCGTGCGGAGGGGGCGTACGACGCGGCCGGTGTGCATGCGGAGGCCCTGATCTACGAGAAGATCCTGCGGCCGTTCCTGCGGGAGCTCGGTCTGTCGGCCGAAGAGGTCGACACGCTCCTGGGCAAGGCCGTCGGGGGATTCTCCGACCGGGCGCGCTGTCCCGCGTGCCGCAGGATCACCATCAGGATCCCCGCGGACAAGTTCACGTCTCTCGTGTCCTTCGACCCCAAGGAGAAGCCCGAGCGGGCGAACCGGGTCGGTGCCATCATCGCCAGCGGCGTGAAGATCGTCAGGGAGCACAAGCGTAAGCAGGCGGCCAGAGCCGAGCAGGCCTTGCCGGTAAGCGGCGGCTCGGCCACCGACTGCGTATCGAAGAAAACGGGCAGCGGCCACCGGCCTGTGATGGCGATGGCCCTGCCGTTCGCCGCCTCCGCGGGCGACTGCGGTGACGGCGGGAACAGGGTCAATTCGGGGGCTCTCGGGCGGGCCCTCGAACGCCCGGCCGGGGCCGACGCCTACGGCGGTGTGGACTTCTCCACCCTGGAGATGCGGTACATCTCCGACGGGCAGGACGGCCTCAGTTACGCCTACTCCAGTACGACGCTCTCCGACGAGTACCAACAAGACCCTGGCCTCGGCGCGCGGATCGTCCAGGACTTCGGCACGGATCTGCGGACCTGGCTGGCACTGGACCCGCAGAAGTTCTGGGTCAATCTCAATCCCGCCGAGCCGGACCGGATCGTCGACGCCGCCCTCGGGCGGACCAACGCCGGCCGGGTGATGCTCGAGGCTGATCTCCAGATGAAGCGGACGAAGGCAAAGATCCTGCACCCCGACGCGAAAACCGGAAAACGCTTCTGGCGGGGCGTCAGGCCGTCTTCAAACGGTTCGCTCTGCCTCTCCTCCCGCATGTGGATCGTGCCGGGGAAGATCGAGGTCCATGAGAACGGCGAGTCGCTGCACATTCTCAAGGCGCCGCTCGACGTGAAAACGGAGTCCTTGAACGTCGACGCCCCCGACGTGGGATCGTGCGATACCGACCCCGCGGCCGACGCCCACAACGAGAACTTGGACCGGACGCTCGTCCTGCCCGAGATCAGGAAGGCGGTCAACACCGCACCCGAGTACGCGCCTCTGCGCCGGGCGTTCCTGGCAAGGATCGTCGCTCAGTGGGTCAGGAAACGTCACCAGCAGGGTCACCGGACGTCCTTCGACGGTGTGATCGCCAGCGAGGAACCGGGTGTGTCGACACACAGTGGCCGGAGCCCCAGGGATGTCTTCGACGACTACGTCCGCTCCTACCGGCGCAAGGAGTTCGACATCACCCGCAGGACGACCGAGGGACGGCTCACGCGCGTCACCCGGTACGTATACGGTGGCGCGGACTTCACCCGGGTCGGTCTCACCGCGGTCGGGGAGGCGGAGATGCGCGAGCGGTACCCGCGGTTCGCCGAATCCGCACAGGCTTCTGTCGAACGGCAAGTGACCGCCGCCGACGGGTCCGTCTGGCTGGGTGGTTCGGCCACCCCCGCGGAGGAGGGTTTCTGGAGCGGCCTCAAGGCGGACACCGTCCGGACGACGGGCGGGAACGGTTTCGTCTTGTCGATGACGGCTCTCTTCGTGGTCGGACTTCTTCTCAAAGTGCGCAGCCGTCTGCGCCGGCGCGGCCGCTCCTCTGCCTGACCAACCCAACCGGCCCTGGTCGGCCGGGTCTTGAACGGTCCCGCCCGAGTCATGTAGGGAGCGATCCTCGAGTGCGAAGGCGTAACGAGAAGCTTCCGGCTTCCGGCTTCGGGCGGGGGGACGAGCCACGGCGACTGCAACTCGCACGTACGACACGAAGCGCTGATGCTGGCGCCGACCGTCCTCTACCCGAGCCTGAGCATCGCGTCGGTGACCTCGCCGATCGCCGCAACGGGGATCGCGGTGGCCGCCTTTTCGAGGAGGAGCAGCCGGGCCCCCGGGATCTCGCGCGCGAGAGCCTCACCGTTGCCGACAGGGAAGAACGGGTCGCGGCGGCCGTGGACGACGAGGGTGGGGGCCTCGATCTCGGGCAGGCGTTCGCGCCAGCGGGGCTTGCAGTCGAGCCGGGAGAACACCATGCCCATCTGGTTGGCCATCTGGACCGGGGGTGTGGTGCTGGGTGTGCGGTCCCAGATGCGGGCAGCGATGTCGCGCGCGGCGACGGGGTCGTTGCCGAGGATCTCCGCGCCGGTGGCCGCGAACTCCGCGACCGCCTCTCGGTCGTTCCAATCGGGCATCGGACTGGCGAACAACAGGCTCATCGTCGCCTGATCATGGTCGGGGAGGTCATCATCGGGTGGGCCCGGGGCAACCGCGCGGGTGCCGACCAGCGTGAGCGCGGAGAACGCGCCCGGATGATCGAGCACGGCCACCTGGGCGACCATCCCGCCGACGCCGATCCCCGCGAGGTGCGCAGGCTCCCCGCCGAGCGCGGCAGCAAGGGCCGCCGCGTCGGCGGCGAGGCTGCGCAGGGTGTAGGCGGGGGCCTGCGGGTCCGCGGTCGTCGACTCTCCGCTGTCGCGCAGGTCGTAGCGCACCACACGACGCCCGCCCGCGGCGAGGCGCTCGCACAGGGCGTCGGGCCAGGAGAGCATGGTCGTTCCGCCCGCGAGCAGGACCAATGGCGCGTCGTCGTCACCGAACGACTCAATGCCCAAGGCGATCTCATTTACCTTGACAGTGGTCATCGAATCACCGGGAAACGTCGTAGGTCAGGTGTGTCGCGGTCGATGTCGCGGTCACGCTCCGCTGCACCAGCGTGTGTGCAGAGCCGCCGGTGAACAGCGGTGTACCGGCACCCAGCACGACGGGCGCAAGGTGCAGATTCAGTACGTCGACCAGCCCTGCGTCGAGCGCCGAGCGGATCGTGGCACCGCCGCCCATCAGGATGACGTCGAGGTCCTTCCCGCTGTCCGACGACGCCACCTCGGCTCGCTTGCGCGCGGCGGCGACGGCGTCGGGTAGACCGGTGGTGACGAACGTCCAGTCGAGATTGGTCGTCCGCACCGAGCTCGGCGGTGAGCTTGTCACGACGATGAACGCGGGCTTGCCGACCTCGCCCGCGCCGTAGCCCGTCGTGTCGTCCCAGCCTTGCGGCCCGTCGACGATGTCGAAGAGGCGGCGCCCGAGGACGACGGCGCCCGAGCGGGCGGTCCCCTCGCGCAGGAACCGGCGGTCGTCAGGGTCATCGGAGAACGCCCACGTGTGCAGGGCCTCGCCACCGGTGCCCAGGCCGTTGTCCGGGCCGGGGTCGGGCCCGGTGACGAAGCCGTCGAGAGAGACGGAGATGTCAGCGATGATGCGAGTCATATAGGGGCAGACTCGACCCACCGCCCAAACTCATCGCTCGTCTCGGCCGACACGCTGCTCGACCCCGCTGTCTACATGCCGCCACCGGCAAGCGACAGCGGGGCACGGGCCTCTGTCGTCACCGCGGCGTCGGACATGGGCGAGACTCGCCGCGCGCACGATCGGGGGTGAGCTCACCATCTCGGACAAGTCGACCCTAGGAAGGTGCGGGCCCCTATTCCGGCGGTGGTCTTGAAAGCCACTTGCAACTGATGGCTCAGCTCGGGAAGGCTCCGTGGTCATGGAGTTCTTCTGCTACCACCGTGATCGGCCCCGCTCCCTTGCGTTGCGTGAGGAGTTGACGGAGGAGCACTGGTCCTACATGGATCGGTATGCGAAGGAGTTGATCGCTCGCGGCCCGACCTTCGCCGATGATGGTGAGACGCCCACCGGCAGTGTGCACATCGTCGATCTGCCCGATCCCGCCGCTGCCCGAGCGTTCGCCTTCGACGAGCCCAACTACCAGGCCGGCGCGTATAGGGATGTGTTGGTACGCCGGTGGCGCAACGTGCTGGGGCGCACCATGTGGGATTTCGATGGCGGCCGGGCTGGTGGCGATCGGTATCTGGTGCTTGGTCTCGGCGAGGGCCCGGCCGCCGATCTCGAGCTGCCCCTCGACCAGGACGAACTGATCGCGTACGGGCCTTTGCTGTCCGACGACGGCGACACCTGGGTGGGTACGGCGGTGCTGCTCAGGGCACCGAATCCGGAAGCGGCACGTGCCGTTCTGACGCCCGACCGGTACGCGGACATCGAAGTGCACAACTGGGAGTTCGGCGGGCGGCGATAAGCCACGCCGGCGCCGGTTGATCTCACCTCGCAGGATGAAACGAGGGGAGAAGGCGCCGCCCCTCGAGTCGGCGTCATCGCACCCTTTGCTACCGGTTGGCGCGCGCCGCGCCGCTTGCGCGCCAACCGTTCCAGCAGTTCGGCACCCGGCATGCAGCGGACCGTAGAAGGTCGCCGTGCCGCGGCGAGCAGAGAGCGGACAACTGAGCGTTTCCCCCGAGGGGCCGGCGGTCATGCCGTCAGGCGGGTACCGCGGCGCCAGACGGCGCGGGTGTTGAGGGTGTCGCTGATTGTGTGGGTCGGGTCTCCGTCAACCAGCAGGAGGTCGGCGCGGAGTCCCTCGGCGATGCGGCCCCGGTCGCTGAGGCGGAAACGGCGGGCCGTGGTCGCGGTGGCCGCCCGCAGGGCCCGTTCGGGAGTGAGGCCGGCCGTCACCAGGTACTGCAGCTCGTGGTGCAGGCTCGCTCCGTGCGCCAGACCCCCGAAGAACGTCTCGGGCATGGAGACATCGGTACCGGCCAGCACGTCGACGCCGGCGGCGTCCAGGGCGCGCACCGTGTCGTACACGTCGTCGAGCTTGCCCTGTGGGTAGCGGTTGTAGCTGGAGCGCAGCGTCCGGTCCCACGCGCTGTCGAGGCGTGCGGCAACTCGGGGGTCATCGGCGAGTTCGCTGCCGGTGATTCCCATCATCGAGGCGTTGAGAGCGATGCAGGGAATGACGAACATTCCCGCGTCCTTGATGATGCTGATGATCTCGGCGGTGTGCGGCTGGTCCATGAACACGTGGGTGAGGCCGTCAATGCCGGCTTCGGCGGCCATCCTGGTGGCATCCACGGTCAGCGCGTGGGCCACGGTGAGGGCGCCGTACTTCTTGGCTTCGGCGACACCGGCGTTCACGGTGGCCTGGTCGAGCGAGGGCAGCCCCGGGTGTCCCTCCACGCTGCCGTCGTCGATCATGAACTTGATGAAGTCGGAGCCGCGGGCGAGAAGTTGTGGCACGAAGGCGGCCGCCTCCTCGGGAGTGGTGGAGAACGGCATCAGCGGCATCACCGGGGGCAGATCCCACTTCGGCCGGAAGCCTTCGGGCATCAGCTCGCTCGGATGGCCACCGGGGGGCGTGATGGCGAAACCCGAGGAGCGCACGTCGGCCTGCGTGTCGTCCTCGGTGATGGGGCCTCGGTTCTCCCGGGTGTTCATCCCCTGCATTTCCAGTTCGGTTGTCACCCCGAACCTCAGGGCGAGCGCCAGTGAACCCGGAGCGGAGTGAACATGGGCGTCGATGAGCCCCGGCAGCAGGGTGGCGCCGCTGCCGCCGATGATCTCGCTGCCGTGAGGAACGTCGCCGCCGATCTGGGCGATCCGCCTGTCGTCGATGACCACGGTCCGCACACCGATCGACTTCTCCCCGTCGAAGACCTGCGCGCCTGTGATTGCAGTGAGCGCCATAGCGGTCCGCCTCGTTTCCTCGCCCGTCCAAGATTTACATACCTAAAGCTATGTAATTATCGGTAGGTATGCAAATGTGGGGGCCGGGCCTAGACTCGGTCCCATGAGCAGCGCGTTCTTCTCCGAGCAGTCCTCCGACGACCTGGCGCTGGACCAGATCGGACCGGCGCTGTCACGATTGCGTCGTCGTGCACCGGCATCGAGCAAGGACCTGTCCCGCAACCTCGTACTCAACGTGATCGCCGACGCGCCGGGCGAGACGACCGTCGGTGGCCTCGCTGCCGAGATGGGCGTCGCCCAGCCGGTGGCCAGCCGGACAGTCGCCGCCTGCATCGCGGATGGACTGCTGCGCCGGGCGGCGTCCCAGTCCGACGGACGCCGTACCGTGCTCGAACTCACCGAACACGGCGAGGCCGAACGCAACCGCTTCGCCGCCGAACAGCGCAGAGCGTTCGAGGAGATCACCGCCACGTGGTCGCCGGAAGAGCGGATCCAGTTCGCACGCCTCTTGGCCCGCTACGGAGCCGACGCCACCGAGTGGTCCAGGAAACAGGTAGCCGACCGCGACTGAGCGAGCGGTGTCCCGGCAACGCGGGGCCGTCCGGGCAACGCCGCGCGCGAACCTGCAAGCGAGCCACGCCGGGCACGCTTTCCGGCCCGGTGCAGGACTTCTTCCGGCCCTCCGCTAGGAACCCGTCACGTCGTCGGCACACACTGACGCATGGCGAGCGGCCTGCCCCGCTTGCCTTGCCCTGCCGTGCCCGGCAATGCGGACGGCTACTCGCCGTCCGCCGGCGTGCCGTTGGACTGCTGTTGGCCTAGTTGGCGCTCCAACTCGCGGCGGAGCTCGTCGGCGAGCTGGCCCGTGCGCCCCCACGTAACGATCTGTTGGGAGACGTCACGCAGTTTGGTGTTGGTGCGCATCGAGACTTCGCGGAGGACGTCCCACGCGTCGTCCGGGCTCAGCTGCCCCAGCGCGATGACCACGCCGATCGCTTGGTCGACCGTCGCGTGGGACCACACGGCTTGCTTCAACTGCTCGACCTCGTCTTGCAGATCGACAACCGTCTCGGAATCGTCGGCTACGGGCGCGGGAGTGCGCTCAACGCGGTTTGCGTCAGTGGACAAGGCAGGCCCTCCGGGGTCTGGGGATGGTGCCCATGTCCACAGAGTTCCCGTTGATCATGAGGAGCGCAACTCTCGCCCACCCGGCCAACCTTGTACGCGACCCTCGCTAGGGTCACGGTGGCGCAGGGCACTGGTGACGGCAGAGGCCCGTACGCGTTTCAGCTGGCGACACGAGGCGCTGGTGCAGTGTGAGGCGTCGGGCAAGTCCTGCTGGGCCGAAGGGAACGCATCGAACTGTGATCGAGTTGGTGACGTCCCGTGCTCACCCCGTCGTGCGCGCTGCGAGCACTGTGGTGTTCATGCGCAGACTATGTGTCCTGCCGCTCCTGTTGGTCACGCTCGTCGGCTGCTTCGCGCCGCAGCCGCCGAGGCTCGACGCGCGGACCGAGCCCGACAGGGCCTTCAGCGTGCCGCTGCCCGTACCGACCAACGCCGTGGGTGACTGGTCGCTGGTGGACTCCCGCAACGGCATGGTCGGGCAGGGCAGATGGATCGCGCGGATTGATGAGGACGGACGCGCCCTGTGGCGCACGCGTCTCCCGGCCGAGTTCGCCCTGACGGCGCGCCCCGGCCGACCCCATGCAGCCAGCTCCGGCCTGAGCCCGATCGTGCTCGTCGGTGCCGCTGCGGCGGGTCGGCTTCCCGCCCTTGCTTCCGTGGATCCGGACACCGGCCGGTTTCGACGGCTCGCGCCGTCCCCGCCGCGCCCCGCAGGGAAGCTGAGCATGATCACCGTGTTGTCGGGGCGTCAGGCTGTGGCTGCGACGTGTCGGGCACACGCCTCCTGCACCCTTACCGCCTGGGGAAGCGACACCGGCCAGGTCCAGTGGACGCGGCGAACCCGTGGCCCTGCTGTCTTCGCCGCACCTTGCCTTCAGCAGCGCGGCTGGAAGGTGCCGGGCCAGCCGGGGCCGCATGACTGCCACCCCCTGACGTTCGTCGCCGACGGCCGTATCGAAGTTCTCCGCCAAGGTGAGCAGCGGCCCCACGGCTGGCGGGTCAAGCTCCCACCGGGCGAGATCGCCCAGGTCTACCCCACGACGTACCGCACCCTGGTGGTCACGGCCCCGCGCGGCCCCGCGTGCCGCGTGCGGGTAGCGGCGTACGACACCGTGAACCAAGCTCCCGCACCGGTCTGGCAGCGGGACTTCGCCTGGAACCAACCGCAGGCAGCCGTTCGCGATGGCTGCCGCCAGGATCCGACGATCCCCCTGATGATGGGCTACCGTCTCACCCTGCCGGACGCGGCGGGCGCACTCATCGGGGACGACAACGACGGCGAGTTCGGACTGCGATTGCGGCCCGGCGAATATCCGGTGGCGTACGGAACGCGCATCCTCGCCTACCGGGCCGGCCGCGGATTCCGGGATCCGGCCCCCGCGAAGGTTGACAATGCGGCCCGCCCCGCCGAGCTCACCCCCGCCGCGCAGCCGCTGGGAAGCGGGATCTGGTACGTGCCCGGTGAGGGCAGGAAGGGCGTGGTGCTTGCCGTGGACGTATACGGAAAGGTCACCTGGCGACGGGCCGTCGGTGGCCCACCGTTCTTCCTGGGCGACAACCGGCTCGTGTACGCCGATGGCTCACGCCTCACCGCTTTGCATGCCAGGGACTGACCGCACGCCTGCGCACGACGAAGCCTGAGCAGCTCACTGCTCGCGCGTCGTCTGTGCAGAAAGGCAGCTGAACGCCGCATAAGCGCCCGTCGTGAACCCCTGTTGATCTGGTCTGTGTGCCGCGGCCGGTACTCATGAGATCCGGGTGTGGAGAGCGCGAGCCTGACAGAGGCATGCGGGGGCCCATCGGAGAGGACCGATCGGGTGGTCTACGTGGCACGGGCGGAGGGGCTCCAGCGCACACCTGCTGCCGGTGACAGCCTCCCTGTGGTGGCGGCCGTTCGGGCTGTCCTGGTTGAGGAGGAGACGTTCATGCGTCGATCTGCGCAGGTTGCAGCAGCACTGGTGATGGGAATGGGAGCAGCATTCGGACTTGCGGGTGTCGCCCAGGCGGCGCCCAGCGACGGTCCCGCCGTCTTCGGGGATACGTGCTTTGAAGAAGGAGGCCGTGTAGTGCCCGGCCCGTTGGGATCCTATGGACCTGAGATGTGCCAGGGCGGCAAGCACGACGGAGCCATGATCGTTCCAAACACGTGAGCGGCAACGCCGAAAGCTGACGTGACGCGTGTACGAGATCAACAGGGGGTCAAAGAGGGGTCCTCGATGAGCAGGCTCGGCGCCGACGACGGCTTGGGGACGGAAGTCAGTTCCTGCGCGATGGAGTGCTGGGCTTCACGAGAGACGGCGCGGTCATGTCGAGCAGAAGCAGGGCGTCGTGGTCGGGGGTGCCGGGCTCGGCGGTGTAGACGCCGATGCGTTGGCCGGGGGTTCCTTCCACATGGAGGGCCTGCGAGGTGAGGGTGATCGTTCCGACCTGGGGGTGCTGGAACGACTTGTGGGCGGGCTTGCGGCCGGTCACTTCGTAGCGTTCCCACAGGCCGGCGAAGTCGGGGCTCTTGAGGAGGAGTTCGCCGACGAGGTGGGTGAGGTCGGGGGCGTCGGGTGCGGTACCGGCGATGGCGCGCAGGCGGGCGACGCACGCGGTGATCTGGCGGTCCCAGTCGGGGAAGAGATCGCGTGCGGCCGGGTGGAGGAAGAGGTACCGGGCGAGGTTGCGGTGTTTGACGGGCCAGTCGTCCAGGCCCGTGTAGAGGGCGAGGCCGCCGGGATTCCATGCCAGCACGTCCATGCTGCGGCTGATGACGTACGCCGGGTTGGGGCGCAGTGACTCGAGCAGCAGCTTGAGGTGGGGGCGCACGGTGCGGCTCGGCGCGGGCGGCGGTTCGGCGACGTAGCGCGCGGCGCGGGCGGCGAGCTCGCGCAGGTGCTGGTGCTCCTGGTCGTCCATGTGCAGGGCGCGGGCGAGCGCGTCCAGGACGGCGGGGCTGGGGCGGGTCTCCTTGCCGCGCTCCAGACGTACGTAGTAGTCGATGCTGATGCCGGCGAGGGTGGCGAGCTCCTCGCGGCGCAGGCCTGGAGTGCGGCGTATGCCGGCGCCGACGGTGAGACCGACGTGGTCGGGGCTGGTCTGGGTGCGGCGGGCGCGCAGGTAGCGGCCCAGCTCGGCGCCCTCGCTGGGTGCGCTCGTCGATGCCATGGCTCCAGTCTCACTCGCCGGGTACCCGCCGCGCACCGGCGAGGGGGGCCCTGTCATTACCCCTGAAGAGCCCGCCCTGCCACGTCGCCGGACTTCGGGCGAAGCTGAATGAGCAAGACGCCGGCACCCCGCGTGAGGATCAGGATGTCGGGCGACGGCTCGAATGCTGACCCTGACGCGGCCTCTGCCCCTGACGCTGGGCTCGTCGCGGCCGGATCTCACCCCCCTGTTTGGAGCAACCCCTCATGCGTGCAGCAGTGATGTACGGAGCCGGCGACGTCCGCGTCGAGAACCGGCCAGACCCGAAGATCGCCGATCCGGCCGACGCGGTCGTCCGCGTGATCGCCTCCTGCGTGTGCGGCAGCGACCTGTGGCCTTACGCCTCGATGCCCGCCGCCGACATTGGCCGCCCCATGGGCCACGAGTTCCTCGGCGTCATCGAGGACACCGGAGCGGACGTGACCGCCCTGGCCCCCGGTGACCTGGTCGTCGCGCCGTTCACCTACAGCGACAACACCTGCGACTACTGCACCAAGGGCCTGCACATCTCGTGCCGCAACGGCGGCCGCTACGGCCTCGACGGCGTCGACGGCGGCCAGGGCGAAGCCGTCCGCGTCCCCTACGCGGACGGCACCCTGGTGAAGCTGCCGGTGGCCGCCGACTCCGCGCTGCTGCCCTCTCTGCTGACGCTGTCGGACGTGATGACCACCGGCCACCACGGCGCCGTCACCGCCGGCGTCGGCCGCGGTGACACGGTGCTGGTGGTCGGGGACGGCGCGGTCGGCCTGTGCGCGGTCATCGCCGCGCACCGCCTGGGGGCCGAGCAGATCGTGCTCGCAGGACGCCACACGGCCCGCACCGACCTGGGCCGCGAGTTCGGCGCCACCGACGTCGTCGCCGAGCGCGGCGAAGAGGGCATCGCCCGCGTCCGCGAACTGACCGGCGGCGTCGACAAGGTCATCGAGGCCGTCGGTACCCGTCCGGCCCTCGACACCGCCCTCGGCGCGGTCCTGGATGGCGGCACCATCAGCCGCCTGGGCGTGCCCCAGTACGAGCAGGGGCCCATCGGCCCGCCCGCGTTCATGCGCAACATCACCCTGATCGGCGGAGCCAGCCCCGCCCGCGCCTACATCGAGCAACTGCTGCCCGACGTCCTGGACGGCGCCATCGCCCCCGGCCGCGTCTTCGACGAGGAATACGCCCTCGACCGGACCCCGGACGCCTACCGGGCCATGGCCGACCGCCGAACCCTCAAGGCCCTCATCCGCCCCTGACCCACCGCCCCGCCCGACACCCGCACCGGCATCGGCATCGGCACAGTGAAGGACACCCCCTCATGCAGACCATCACCCTCAACAACGGCGTCGAGATGCCGCTCCTCGGCTTCGGCGTCTACCAGATCCCCGCCGAGGACACCGAGCGCGCCGTCTCCGACGCCTTGGCCGCCGGCTACCGGCTGTTGGACACCGCCGCGGCCTACGGCAACGAGGAAGCCGTCGGGCGCGCCCTCAAGTCCAGCGGCATCCCGCGCCAGGACGTGTTCGTCACCACCAAGCTGTGGGTCCAGGACGCCCCCGCCCAGGAACACACCCGCCGCGCGTTCGAGACGTCCCTGACCCGGCTGGGCCTGGACCACCTCGACCTGTACCTGATGCACCAGCCCTTCGGTGACGTCTACGGCCAGTGGCGCGCGATGCAGGACCTCAACGGCGAGGGCCTCGCGAAGGCGATCGGTGTCGCCAACTTCTACCCCGACCGCCTGGTCGACCTGATCGTCAACAACGAGATCACCCCGGCCGTCAACCAGGTCGAGACCCACCCCTTCTTCCAGCGCGCCGACTATCAGAACCTCATGCGCGAGCACGGCGTGCAGATCCAGTCCTGGGGTGGCTTCGCCGAAGGCAAGAATGACCTGTTCACCAACCCGCTGCTCGCCGATATCGGCAAGGAGTACGGCAAGTCCGTCGCCCAGGTCGTCCTGCGCTGGCTCACCCAGCGAGGCGTCGTCGCCATTCCCAAGTCTGTCCGCGCGGAGCGCATGGCCGAGAACATCGACGTCTTCGACTTCCGTCTCACCGACGAGCAAATGGCCCAGATCGCCACCCTCGATACCGGCAGCTCCCTGTTCTTCGACCACCACGACCCCGAGATCGTCACCTGGCTCGCCCAGCGCCGCCTGGACGCCTGACCGACGCTCACCCAGGGAGTGAGCGGCTGGTCTGGAGCCGTCCGGCCCATCCTTCACCCCGTTCGACTGGCCGGATGAAAGGAATCGCTATGCACTCGCAGGATCGCACCCCGCCCGGCGCCGGACGATCCTGCGTGCCGCGCTGCTGACCGCAACCACCGCCATGACCGCGCCTCACCTCACCAGCTGCTCCTCTGAGGGCGAGCAGCAGCCCTCGGAAAGGAGCCGCGTCCGGTGAGTTGTGCGGAGGAGGCTCACGCCGTGAGACACCTAAAGCTCTGAAGGACTGGCCGAGCCGGGCGAGCGGTCGCCCAAGCGGCGCAAGTCCGCCGCGCGGCTTCCCGCGGGCTGAAGGTCGGACCACGCGGACAATTTCGCGCCCGCGGTGCCGTCGCTGAGTGTGCGGGTCGGAGCCGTCCGGGCGCCGTTGCGGGCGGGGGTCGGTGCGGGGGTGGTGTGCCCCAGGAGGTCAAGGGCGGCCTGTGGGCCGTGATCCCGGCGGGTGGCTGCGACCGTTTCCAGATCCCACACGACCTGGCCGACCACGGTCCGGCGCCCACCGCGGGCCTCCACCGTTCCCTGCACCAGCAACAGGCCCGAGTGGAAGATGGTGTGGGCGCACGCCGCATGGGAGTCCTCGAAGAAGGCCAGGTCCACCAGGCCTGACCCGTCCTCCAGGGTCACGAAGATGACGCGCTTGCCGGAGGGGATGGGCGGGGTCTGGGTGGACGCGCGCACCCCGGCCACCAGAACCCTCTGCCCGGGGTGCAGGTGTTTGAGGTGGGCGGCGTCGGTGGCGCCGAGTTCGCGCAGCAGCCGGTGATGGTGCTCCATCAGGTGTTGGGAGACGTCGATCGCGAGGACGTCGAGTTCGGCGCTCATCCGTTCGCGGCTGCTCATCTCGCGCAGCCCGCTGGGCTCCGCGCTCACCAGCTCGCCGCCCAGGGC
Source organism: Streptomyces sp. NPDC051214 (assembly GCF_040682375.1). Classification (NCBI taxonomy): domain Bacteria; kingdom Bacillati; phylum Actinomycetota; class Actinomycetes; order Kitasatosporales; family Streptomycetaceae; genus Streptomyces; species Streptomyces sp. NPDC051214. Next base: position 109,585 of record NZ_JBFBAT010000014.1, on the reverse strand, counting down.
GAGTTGTCCGTCGGTGGTGGCGCGGTTGCGGGTGTGGCGGTGCAGCTCGCGGGCCTGCAGCAGCAGGTCGCGGCGGGTCAGTGTGCCCTTGGTCGCATCGAGGGCGCCGATTTGAATGAGCCGCTCGGCGATCGGCAGTGAGGGGCGGGCCCGCTGCCAGAAGTCCTGGAGTGAGACGTAGGGCTGGTGGGCGGCGATCCGGGCTGCCTCGGCCTCGCTGATTCCCTTCACCGTGGACAGCGCCAGACGCACGCCCGGTCCGTCCGCGGTGTCTTCCACCCGGTGTTCGGTGTGGGAGCGGCTGATGTCCACGGGCAGTACGGGCACCTGGTGGCGGCGGGCGTCGGCGACGATGACCCGCATCGGCCACATGCCCGGATCGTGCTCCAGCAGCCCTGCGTACAGGGCGGCCGGGTGGTGGGCCTTGAGCCAGGCCGACTGCACCGCCGGCACGGCGAAGGCCACGGCGTGTGCCCGGCAGAAACCGTACGCCCCGAACTCCCGGATCGTGGACCAGACTTCGTCGACCACCCGAGGGTGGTAGCCGCGCTGTATGGCCGCCGCCCTGAACCATGCCTCCACGCCGGGCAGCCGTTCGGCATTGGCCAGGGCGCGGCGGGCGACGTCCCCGGCGGCGCGGTCGCAGCCGGTCATCTTGGCGAGGATCGCGATGATCTGCTCATGCCAGATCACGACACCCATCGTGTCGTCCAGGATGGGCTCCAGATCGGGGTGCGCATAGTGCGGGGCCGCGCCGTGGCGCGCGGCGATGAACCGGGCGGGCATGCCGCCCTTGACCGGTCCGGGGCGAAAGAGGCTGATGTCGGCGATGACGTCTTGCATGTGCCGGGGCTGCAGCCTGCCCACGAGGTCCATCTGGCCGGGCGACTCGATCTGGAAGCAGCCGATGGTGTCCGAGCGGCGGATCATCTCGAAGGTCGGTTCGTCGTCGAGGGGGACGTGGTCGGGGTTGTCGAGGTCCAGGAGCTTGCCGGTGGTGCGGTGGATCTCGGTGACCGCGTGCGCCATCGAGGACTGCATCCGCACTCCCAGCACGTCCAGCTTGAGCAGCCCCAGGTCTTCTACGTCCTCCTTGTCGGCCTGCAGCATCGGGTAGTTGCCGCCCGGGGTGGGCTGCACCGGCAGCCGGTCCAGCAAGGCGGCGTTGGACAGGATCACGCCGCACGGGTGCATGGCGTAGCCGCGCACCAACGCGTCCAGGCCTTCGGCTACTTCGAAGAGCTGCCCGAACTCTTCCTTCCGGGCGCTGAGTTGGCGTAGCTCGGGCAGCTCGGCGAGCGCGGAGCGGATGTCGCAGGCCCGGATGTGCGGGAACGATTTGGCGATCTCGTCGACGGTCTGCGGGGCGATGCCCAGCGCGAGGCCGGTGTCGCGCAGGGCGTGGCGGGCGCGGTAGGTCTCGGGCATGCCGGTCACCGCGACCCGCTCACCCCCGAATCTCTCGAAGATCTTGTCGTAGACCTCCAGGCGCCGCGCGGACTCCACGTCCAGGTCGATGTCGGGCAGCGAGGTGCGCCGCTGCGACAGGAAACGTTCGAACAGCAGCCGGTGCTCGAGCGGGTTGGCGGTGGCGACGAACAAGGCGTGATTGACCATGGACCCGGCGCCGGAGCCACGGGCGGCGACCCGCACGCCCATGGCCCGCACATCCGCGACGACCTGGGCGACGGCCAGGAAGTAGCCCTCGAAACCGAGCCGTCCGATGACATCGAGCTCATGGTCCAGCTGCCGCAGCGCGACCGCGTCCTTGTCCAGGCCGCGGGCGAGCATGCCGGCCTCACAGCGCCGGCGCAGCAGTCGCATCGGTCCGCCGCGCGAGCGGTCGGCGCCCACCACGTGGGGTTCGGGGAAGTGGGCTCGGCCCATACCCAGGCCGGTTGCGGTCAGGGTGCAGGAGGCGGCGGTCGCCTCGGTCTCGGCGAGCAGCGCGGCCGCCCGCTCACTGCCGTGCCCGGCCGCCGCGGCGATCCGCGCGGCTGCCTCGCTCATCTCGCCGGGCCCTTTGAGCCACCGTCCTCCGCCATCCAGGCTGCGCCGGTCGATCGGCCGCAGCAGCCGGGCCGCATCCAGGACGTCCGCGAGCCGGTGCTGGGCCGGATCGGCGTAGCGGACCGCACCGGAGACCACGACCGGTACGCCCAGATCGTCGCCCAGCTGCACGGTGCGTGCCGCCAGCCGCAGCGAGCCCGCGCCGGTGCCGCTGCGTCCCAGGTCGACCGCCTCCAGCCGCAGCCCCGGCCCCGCGATCACGCGCCACGGCGCAAGCAGCTGCTCGGCGCGGTCCGGACGCCCGGCCATCAACGCCGCAGCGGGCTGCGAGGACGGGCCAAGGAGCACCACCAGGCCATCACCCAGGTACTCCTCCAACACCGGCCACGGCGCGAGAGGCACCCCTCCCACCGGCGAGGCATGGGCGGCCGACACGATCCGGCACAGCCGCGCCCAGCCACCCACATCCTGCGCCAGCAGCGTCACCCGCCAGCGTGCCTCCACCACATGCGCGCCCCCACGCACCGGTACGCGCCGCCGCGCGGCCCCGGGCTCCGCCACGGAGACGGGCTCGACGCCAAGATCGACGCCGAACAGGGGCCGGACCGCGACGGCGTCCGCGGCTTTGGCGAAGCGGACCGTCCCGGCCACCGTGTCGCGGTCGGTCAGCGCCAGGGCGCCGATGCCGCGCTCGGCCGCGCGACGCACCAGAGCGTGGGGGAGCGAGGCGCCGTAGCGGGGGGAGTAGCCCGAGGCGACGTGGAGGTGGGAGAACGATGGCGAGGCGTGCACGCTCCCACCTCCGATCCACGAGACATCGTTCAAGCCAGATGGCTCGATCTGACATCAATGTATCGAACATAAATCGAACACGGCGAGTCGCTCCTCCCTGTCCTCACCGTGGCCGACGGGTGTGACCTTTCGAGATAGACGGCGTCTGGTCGAGCTAGTTGGCACTGACGGTGACCTGCGGCCGTTTGTGGTTTGCACGTGGGTGGTGCGGGCTGGCGGAGTGTCACGCAGCTCGAAAAGTCGCCAAGGGTGTGACTGAGCGTTCTATCTGGCAAATGAGGCGAGCTCTCAGTCACCTCTGAGCGCTCTAGTGGCGGAGGCGATGTGCACTGCAGGTGGCACTTGAGCACCACGGGCGGCAGTGGATCCGGCAGACTCGGGTGTCATGCCGATACATCCCGACGCTGAGTACGCGCGCCAGACCGAAGCAGAATGGCAGCGCCTTCGTGCGGAGGCGAGTGGGCTGCCCTACCCCTGGGCACCCGCCTACCGGGACCTGATCGAGGCCGCATACGCCGAGCCGAAACTACGCAGCCTGTACCCGTTCACCAGCGTCTGGACGCTGCGGTTCTCGACCACCACGCGCCCGAAGCTGAACCCGACGGGACCGTGCCTGACGACAAGCGGCTATGGCATGTACGGGGTGGGTACAGGCTTCCTGACCCCGAACCTCGGCCTGTTCGCCACGCCACACGAGGCCGTCAATCTGGCCGTATGTCACCTGTCGCCCGAACCCGGTCCAGCAACCGACTGAGCACGCTCCCTGGCGGCAGGCGGCAGGCGGCAGGCGGCAGGCGGCAGGCGGCAGGGTGCTGGAGGTTTGTGCCACCCGACGTCTGGGTGATCCGAGTGAGGCTGCCTCAGGGCTGTCGGGCGAGAACGGGGGAAGTCCCTCGGTTCAGGCTCGACCACCACCCTGCGGCATCGGAGGGCACGCTAGACGTGTCGGTTCACCGGCCTGGTTAGATTCCGGCATGACGGATTGGTCGCAACTCAGCCATGCCTACGGATCCGCGGAAGACATACCGGCACGGTTGGACCAGATCGCATCCGCGCCGAGCCCCGAGCGGTGGAACGATCTCTGGTCAGCGCTGTGTCACCAGGGCAGTGTCTACTCGGCCAGCTTCGCGGCCCTGCCATGGCTGGCTGAGACAGCGGGCAGCAGCGACCGGGAGCAGGCGGTCAGCGCCCTGAATCTGGCGGGCGCGATCCTGGCAGGCTCCGACCAGCCGCACGGGGCCGGCGACGTCCGCGCGCAGCATGTGACGGAAGTTCAGACCCTGCTGGCCTTGGCGAACGAACACCTCCGCACGGCGTCCGATCGGAACGAGTACGTCTACCTCCTGGAATCCATGCTGAGCTTCGAAGGCGTCGTGAGCTGGAGCGAAGACCTGGCCTCGGGCCTCGTGCACGAGGAATACGAGATCTCCTGCCCCGACTGCGAAGCCAACTTGTTCATCGTCATCGGTGAGCGCGGATTCTTCTCGACGACTGGTGACTACGCCCTCTCAGAGGATGACGTCGACACGAGGCCCCTCCACCCCGCCAACCCCGGCGACATGCACGGCATCAGCCAACGGCTCCACGACATCGCGCTCACCGACGGACACCACGAAGTCGCCAGAGCGATCACCTACGTCTTCGGCAGTGCTACATGCCCGGACTGCGAAACAAGCTTCTCGGTAGCGGACCAGGTCAGTGCCAATTGGGCTGCCACACACCGCCGCTGATGCGAGGCGGAAGGGTCGGCCGATCTCGGATCCCGGCATCGGTCCTGCTTATGCTGCCGCCATGGGTTTGGATCTCGTGTTGTTCATGGCGGACTGGAAGCATTTGAGCGCCATACCCGTCGAGAAGCGGGTGGAGGCGCTGGCGGATGGCGCCCTCCGGCCACCGGAGCGTGACGGCGAGTACGGCAGCGGCGGGCGGAGCGGCGGCTGGGTGTGGCTTCCGGCCCGGGAGTCCGCATGGTGCGCCGAGTACGACTTCTTCACCACCACTGGCTCCTTTCGCCCACACTCCCGCGCGGGGGATGCGTGGGACGACATGCGGCCCTCGTCGACACCTCGGTGCGTGAGGCGATGGACAGCTTCCTCAGCGGTCTGATCTGGGATGCGGACCCGGCCAACGATCCTGCGCTGACCGGCGGCGGAGGCTTCTTCCCGGCGGCCACCGACTGCTGGCACCCGCGTGTCCTGCTGGCGTGCCCGCCCGAGGCCCTGCCCGGCAAGGCCCGCGCGTGGGCGCAGGTGGAGTCCCGCCTCGAGGAGCTACGCGAACCGTTCGCCGCCGAGTGCGAGGGCTGGGCAGGACGTCCGGACAACTTCGAGGACTTCACCGCGCTTCTGCGTGAATGGGGCGACGTGACCACCGAGGCTGCGGGCCGCAATTGGGGGCTGGTGGGTCTGCCCTAGCCGTCAGCCGCGAGAGGAACGTGGCCCGCAGACGTTGCCCACCTCGAAATGAGCACCACAACGGGCGAGCGGCGCCAAGTGAGGTGCACAGTCACACCAGTTGGTCTGAGCGAGGTAGTTGGCCCTGGAGTACGCGAGTTGGCCCACCGAGGCGCGATTCCCGGCCCGCAAGACCTAGGCCGGACTGCCACCCGAGGCGCTGCCGGGCCCCGCAACTAGACTCCGGAACCATGACGGCCGCCCTTCCCGTATCGCCAATCCCGGTCGCGCCTGCCGGTTTGACCCGCAGGGCGAGGAGGTTCGTGGAGGTGGAGGGCATCCGCATTCCTCGGCAGGGCATCGGGCGCCACCGCGATGCGTGGATCAGGCACGGCATCCCGGCCGCGGAGATTGACCGTGTCGCGGCCTTCCAGGACCGCTGGGGCGGTCTCGCCCTGCCTCCGGCCCCTTTCTACGAGGGTGGTCCGCGCATCCTGGACGCGGACATTCCCGAGGGCTCGGCCGCGGAGAGCTGGTTGATCCCGGTCGGAGACTGTCGGGTGTCCATGGCCTACGGATTCATGATCGGCCCCGGCGACGAGTTCGGGATCCACGGCTCCCGATGGGCGCCACTGCATGCCAGTACGGACGGTTGGGTGGAATCGCTGGCGCTGGCCGCCCACGCCAGACGCTGGGCCAAGACCATCACGAGGACCACCGGCAAGGCAGTCGACTCCCTGGATCTCGACGGATACGAGCAGGTGCCTGAAGTGCAGGGTCTGACCGACACCTGGTGGCGTGACAAGGACTCACTCATAGCCGTCTACCGCGGCGAGGCCGTCGGCCTTGACGCACCTCAATGCCTTGAGGCCCACGTCTACGGTGGCCTCGACGAGTGGGGCCTCCACGGCGGTTGATTGCTCGCCGGGGCCCGCGGATCTGATGGACCTGGGCGAGATGCGCGTGAACTGCGTCGTCGAGGGCGGCCCGTCCGCCCTGGCGTTGCTGCTGAGTTGCAGCGGGAGGGTGCTGGTGGGGGTATGAGGGCGCGATCGCGGCGCTCAGCTCCGATTTCCGGGTATAGGCGAACGACCTGCGCGGGCAGGGCGCGACAACCGGACGCCGGGCCGCCACAACCTCAGCATCTGAGGTGCGGCCATCGAGCCCTTACCGATAACCGTCAGCGGCAAGGTGGTTGAGCACGTACCAGGGTTTGGCCCGCAACGATGTTGTACGTCCGTGCGGGGGCCCCGCATCAGAGGCGGAGCCGGGAAGGGGCGGGGCGGACCTATTCGATGTACTGCGCGTATTCGTCCAGTACGGGCAAGACCTCGTCCGCGGGGCCGGAGGGCAGCTGGCACAGGACCTCGGTGACGCCGAGCTGGCGAAGGTGCTCCAGTTTTCCTCGGCTCGGCAACGTGCCGGAAGGCGTGACCCGGGGCAGGCTCTCATCTCGGCCCGCCTCGGCGAACAGGCCTCGCAGCACTGGTAGGTGCTGGCTCAGACCACGAGCACCGATGGGCATCCAGCCATCAGCGTGTGTGGCAATCCGTTCAAACAACCGAGGACCCGCAGGTGCACCGATCAGAATCGGGACGCTGCCGTTGGCCGGCTTCGGCCATGCCTCTGACGGGCCGAAGGAAATGAACTCGCCTTCGAAGCCAGCGGGTTCTGGTTGCCAGAGGTTTCGCATGGCAGCGAGGTACTCCCAGACGATGTCCCTGCGACGGGCGTACGCGATTCGGTGGTGCTTGATCTCGTCACGGTTCCAGCCGAAGCCGACGCCCAGGGTGAAGCGGCCCTTCGACAGGTGGTCGAGGGTCGCCACAGCTTTCGCGAGTGCGATGGGATCGTGCTGGGCCACCAGGCAGATGCCCGTCCCGACCCGCAGTTCGCTGGTCACCGCGACAGCGGTTGCCAGCGCAGTGAACGGGTCGAGCAGATGCTTGCAGTATTCGGGAATCCTCTCGCCGGTCACGCCGGAAACGCGGCTCGAGGTCGGGATGTGGGTGTGCTCGGAAACGTACAGCGAGTAAAAGCCGCGTTCCTCCAAGGCTCTGGCCAGTTCGGCTGGACCGATGGAACGGTCTGTCAGTCCCACGGTGACGCCAATGTGCATGCAGTACTCACCTCACTGCCCAGGGGTACTGGCTCAGGCCGGCGCCGAGCCGCCCGACCGCCCGCTCACCGCGTTCACTTACGGCGTCCACCTACCGGGTTCACCTCATGCATAGCGGTTGTCCGGCTGAGGTCAAGCACCTCGGCCGGACACCGCTGACCGGGAAGCGGTCGTACCCAAGTTCCACGTTGCTTCCGCAGCGCACGGCGACCCCTCGTCAGCCGACGCGACGCTCACGCGTCCTGCGTGGAGTCGATCTCGGCGATCAAGGCCTCGATGCGCGTCTTGATCTCGTCGCGGATCGGGCGCACGGCCTCCACGCCCTGGCCCGCGGGGTCTTCCAGCGCCCAGTCGAGGTACTTCTTGCCCGGGAAGATCGGGCAGGCGTCGCCGCAGCCCATCGTGATGACGTAGTCGGATGCCTGCACGGCCTCGGTGGTCAGGATCTTCGGCTTCTGGTCGGCGATCTCGACGCCGACCTCCTTCATGGCCTGGACTGCGGCCGGATTGACCTGGTCCCCGGGGACGGAGCCCGCGGAGCGGACCTCGATCCGGTCGCCCGCGAGATGGTTGAGGAATCCGGCGGCCATCTGGGAGCGCCCCGCGTTGTGGACGCAGACGAAGAGTACGGAGGCCAGGGGAGAGGTGGTCATGGCGGCTTCCTTCGTGGTGATGAGCGGTCGGTAGGGCGGGGGAGTTGGAAGCGGCGGACGTGCGAGTTCCTGCAGGCGGTTGTACGGGGACGACGGGGGCGCCGTTGCGTCCGGGTCCGGGTCCGGCTCCGAGAGCCGTACAGTTCAGCCTGGACTGGTATCAGTGCAGAGTGATGTGACAGTATCAGCCCATGCTGACTTCAGTCGATGCTGATGTGATCCGGGTCCTGGGTGACCCGCTCCGTCTGCACATCGTGACCCTGCTCGCCCGGGAGACGCTCTGCACGACGCACCTGGTGGAGGAGACCGGCGCCAAGCAGACCAACCTCTCCAATCACATGAAGGTGCTGCGCGAGGCCGGCCTGGTGGAGACCGAGCCGTGCGGCCGCTTCACCTACTACAAGCTGCGCCCCGAGGTCCTGGCCTCGGTCTCCCAGCAGTTCGCCGAGCTGGCCGCCTCCGCCCGTACCGCCGGTGACAACAAGAGGGCCTGCTGATGAGCCGCACGGAGACCACCCCGCAGACGGACCAGGGCGCGCCGTCCGGCGAGGGCATCGTCGCTAAGCTTTCCACCCTCGACCGGTACCTGGCCGTATGGATCCTGCTGGCCATGGCCGTCGGCCTGGGCCTGGGGCGGCTGATCCCGGGCATGAACGACGCGCTGGCTAAGATCGAGGTCGGCGGAATCTCCCTGCCGATCGCGCTCGGTCTGCTGGTGATGATGTACCCGGTCCTCGCCAAGGTGCGCTACGACAAGCTGGACACGGTCACCGGCGACAAGAAGTTGATGGCGTCGTCGCTGGTCATCAACTGGATCGTCGGCCCCGCCGTCATGTTCGCGCTGGCCTGGATCTTCCTTCCCGACCTGCCCGAGTACCGCACCGGCCTGATCATCGTCGGGCTCGCCCGCTGCATCGCCATGGTCATCATCTGGAATGACCTGGCCTGCGGCGACCGCGAAGCCGCAGCCGTCCTGGTCGCCCTCAACTCCGTCTTCCAGGTCATCGCCTTCGGCCTGCTGGGCTGGTTCTACCTCGACCTGCTGCCGGGCTGGCTGGGCCTGGGCGACGGGGAGCACCTGGACATCTCCATGTGGAAGATCGCGCTGAACGTCGTCATCTTCCTCGGCGTCCCACTCCTGGCCGGATTCCTCACCCGCCGCATGGGCGAGGGGAAACTGGGCCGCGAGAGGTACGAGGCCGACTTCCTTCCCCGGATCGGACCGTGGGCCCTGTACGGACTGCTCTTCACCATCGTCATCCTCTTCGCCCTGCAAGGGAAGACGATCACCTCGCAGCCGCTGGACGTCGTACGGATCGCGCTGCCGCTACTGGTGTACTTCGCGGTCATGTTCTTCGGAACTTTCCTGCTGGGCAAGGGCCTTGGTCTGGCCTACGACCGCACCGCGACCCTCGCCTTCACCGCGGCGGGCAACAATTTCGAGCTCGCCATCGCGGTCGCCATCGCCACCTTCGGCGTCACCAGCGGCCAGGCCCTGTCCGGCGTCGTGGGTCCGCTCATCGAAGTCCCGGTGCTGATCGGCCTGGTGTACGTCTCGCTGGCGTGGCGCAGGAAGTTCAGCGCCCCATCGCTGACGACGGCCCCGTGACGTACACGGTGGATGTGGTGGTGATCGGCGGCGGGCAGGCAGGACTCGCCGCCGGATACCACCTGCGCCGCCTCGGCCTGGACTTCGTCATCCTCGAGGCCCAGACCGAGGCGGGCGGCGCCTGGCGGCACGCGTGGGACTCCCTCCACCTGTTCTCCCCGGCCGCCTACTCCTCGCTGCCCGGCCGCCCCATGCCCGGCCAGCCGGGCGAGGTCTATCCGGACGCTGCCCACGTCGTCGGCTACCTCAGCGACTACGAACGCCGTTATGACCTGCCCGTACACCGCCCGGTGCGCGTCAAGGCCGTGCACCGCGAGGGCGATGCCCTGCGAGTCGAGAGTGATGCCGGGAGCTGGCAGGCCCAGGCGGTCATCAGCGCGACCGGCACCTGGTGGCGCCCGTTCATCCCCGCTGTTCCCGGCCGGGCGGCGTTCCACGGACAGCAGCTGCACACGGTCGCATACCGCAGCCCGCGCGACTTCACCGGCCGGCGCGTCATCGTGGTCGGCGGCGGCAACTCCGGCGCACAGATCGCCGCCGACCTCGCCCACGACAGCGACCTGACCTGGGTCACCCAGCGTCCGGCCCGCTTCCTTGCCGACGACATCGACGGCCGCGCCCTGTTCGACGTGGCCACCGCCAGGCGCCGGGCCCTGGACAGCGGTCAGTCCGACACGGGTGGCGTGGCCTCGCTCGGCGACATCGTCGCCGTACCCCCCGTCCGTGCGGCCCGCGAAGCCGGACTCCTCAAGGCCCAGCCGATGTTCACCCGTCTCACCCCGGACGGCGTCGAGTGGGCCGACGGCACCCGGGCGCAGGCTGACGCCGTCATCTGGTGCACCGGTTTCCGCCCCGCACTCTCCCACCTCGCCCCGCTCGGCCTTCGCGGACCACGCGGGCACATCCCCACGCACGGCACCCAGGCCGCGGACGAACCGCGCCTGCACCTGCTCGGCTACGGAGACTGGACGGGACCCGCGTCGGCCACCCTCATCGGGGTGGGCCGCCCCGCCCGCGACGCGGCCAGGCAGATCGCCAGGCTGCTGCACTGAACACCGCACGCAGGGGGGCAGCGAGAAAGACATGGAAGGCGGCCTTTCGCGCGGTGATCAGCTGGTGCTGCAGGTCGGGGATGATACGGCCGAACGGCCCGCTAGCTAGGCGCTGTTTCTTGGAGCTCCTGCCATCAATCGGCGGATGAGCCGGGTATGTGCTTCGCGACATGCTCGATCGGTCCGATGAGCAACCAGAGTGCTGCCGCACCGGCGAGTGCGCCGCTCCAAGCCGTATGCAGACCGGTGAGCCACGGCGCGGCAAGCAGGAAGGGAACCGCGTACACCAGCAGCCGTCGTGCGGCCCCGCGCGGGGTCCAGCAGTCGCTGCTGGAGTCGACCATGCCGAAGGCCAGGCCGCCGATGGTCCCGCCCATGAGACCGGTCACCAGCAGGCTGAAACCGGTGATCCACCACCGTGTCGAGTCCCAGCCCACCACCTTCGGCTCGGGCGTCGCCAAGTCACCTGCCAGGGTGAGCAGCAGACCGGCCACCGGCACGCACAGCAGCACCAGGTGTGCAAGCCGCATCAGGTTCCACAGCCACTCCGGATCTCCAGAGTTGTTGGGCTCCAGCCCGGCGGCCACCGTCTCCGGCTTGCTGCCACTGTCCGCCGGCATTCCGCCGTTCAACCAGCGCGCTGCACGCCACAGCACCACCACCCACAGCGTCCCCAGCCCCAACGCCACACCGCCGACGGCCAGAGCCTGCTGCTGGCCTGCCAGGCTGGGCCGGCACCACAGCAGCACGCCGGCCAACAGCCCGAACAGGACCGCGGCGCCCGCGGCGGAACGGGCGGCCACGATGAACCGCAGGCCGGTCCGCCGTGCACTTTCCCGCTCGCGGTGCAGCCCTGCCACCCGGTAGAGGCTGATCAATTCGCGCTGCCCCCGCCGGCGTTGCTTTCCTACGGTCCCCACGACCCCGCCCACCTTCCCGGCGCCAACCGTTGTTGGATCACGCCAAGTCAGATGGAGGGTATGCCGGTTGCCAAGCAGCGTCTGGCACTCCAGAAAAACGCCAGAGGTCGCTAACCCGGGGCCAGTGGGCCATCGTTCCCAGGTCGAGCCGCCTGGTAGGGCAAGGGCTGCTGTACGCCCTTGGCTGTTGCCGGTGCGACGCTTGCGGGTAAGGCGGATGATCGGTCAGGTCAGGTCGCGGCGGCTGCGGGGGTCAGTAGCTGTCCCATCGCGGCCAGCACGGACGGTTCGACGCGGTAGTACACCCAGGTGCCGCGCCGCTCGGAGGTGAGCAGACCGGCCTCCTTCAGCTTCTTCAGGTGGTGAGAGACGGTCGGTTGGGAGACGCCGACGTCGGAGATGTCGCATACGCATGCCTCCCCGCCCTCGTGCGAGGCGACCGCGGAGAACAGGCGCAGGCGTACGGGATCGCCGAGCGCCTTGAACATCCGGGCGGCCGTTTCCGCCTCGTCGGCGTTCATCGGCCGTTCGGTGAGGGGCGGGCAGCACGGCTCGACGCCCTGCGCCTCCAGCAGCGGCAGCACCTTCGTGTTCGACATACGTCTATGTTGACACATGTCGAAGCAATGCCCTAGGTGAGGGTTGTCGTAGAAGTGGCCGCCTGGTTCAAGCGTGCGGTGCCACCGGGCCGGACCGCCCGCCACTGCTGACCGTGGCATCGAGTTGCTCCATGGGTGATCTCCCGAGGCTTTCCTGTTTAGATGGCTGTCTATGTTGACGCCTGTCGAAACAGGTGGCATCCTGGCCGCGCAAGCCATCGACAGACGTCGAAACAAGAATGAGGGAGTCACCATGAGCGAGCCGTGCAAGCCGACCGCCCACGCGTCCACCACCGCCCTGCCCACCGTGGTGATCGGCGCCGGTCCCATCGGGCTGGCCGCCGCCGCTCATCTCGTAGAGCGGGGCATCGAACCCCTCGTCCTGGAAGCGGGCGACACAGCGGGAGCGGCCGTGCGCGAGTGGAGTCACGTACGCCTCTTCTCCACCTGGGCCGAGGTCGTCGACCCCGCCGCCGAAAAGCTCCTGGCGCCCACCGGCTGGTCCGCGCCCGACGGTGCGACCTACCCGACCGGCGGCGACTGGGCCTCGCGCTACCTGCAGCCGCTGGCCGACGTCCTGGGTAAGCGGGTCCGCTTCGGTGCGACGGTCACCGGTGTCTCCCGCCTGGGCCGTGACCGTGTCGTGGACGCCGACCGCGACCAGCAGCCCTTCACCGTCCACATCGCCTACGCCGACGGACGCGAGGAGCGCATCACCGCCCGCGCCGTCATCGACGCCTCCGGCACCTGGGCCACGCCCAGCCCGATCGGCGGCGACGGACTGCCCGCGCTCGGCGAGAAGGCCGCCGCCGACCGCATCTCCTACCGCGTACCGGACCTCAAGGACCCTGCCGTACGCGCCCGTTACGCGGGCAAGCGCAGCGCCGTCATCGGCTCCGGAGCCTCCGCCTTCACCGCGCTCGCCTACCTGGCCGACCTCGCCAAGGACGCCCCCGGCACCCACGCCGCATGGGTCCTTCGCCGCGGCATCGGCGGCGCCACCTTCGGCGGCGGCGAAGCCGACCAGCTCCCGGCCCGCGGCGCGCTCGGCCTGGCGGCCAAGGCGGCCGTCGACGACGGCCACGCGGATGCCGTCACCGGCTTTCGCACCACCGCCGTAGAGAAGACGGGCGACCAGCTGACCCTGGTCTCCGAGGACGGCCGCCGCCTCGATCCGGTCGACGAGGTCATCGTCCTCACCGGCTTCCGCCCCGACCTCTCCTTCGTCTCCGAGCTGCGCCTGGGCCTCGACGAGCGCCTCCAGGCCCCCATCGAGCTCGCCCCGCTGATCGACCCCAACGTCCACTCCTGCGGCACCGTCTACCCCCACGGCGTGGGCGAGCTCTCGCACCCGGAGAAGGACGTCTACCTCGTCGGCATGAAGTCCTACGGCCGCGCCCCGACCTTCCTGGCCATGACCGGCTACGAGCAGGTCCGCTCCATCGCCGCCGCCCTCGCCGGGGACCAAGAAGCCGCCGAGCGCGTGGAGTTGACCCTGCCGGAGACCGGGGTCTGCGGCGGCGCGGGCCTGTTCGACGAACCTGCAGCCGCGCAGGAACAGGACGGCGGCTGCTGCGCCGCACCGAGCACCCTGCAGATCGGGGTCGGCGCGCCGACCTCCTCCGGCACCTGCTGACCCGACTCCCCGCATACGTCGGCTGAGACGCCTGGGTGGCCGCAAATTCCAGTTGATCTGCACCCTGTCGTCTGAATACTGGCTCTCGTCGTTGTCGATCTGTTCTGCTCCGGCGCTGCGAACTGGACGAGTGAAGGGCCTGCGAGATTGATCATGCACGATGACCAAGTGCACGTGACGACTGAGATCGTTGCGACCTTGATCCGAGATCAGTTCCCTCAGTGGAGCGGCAAGGCGATCCAGCTCCTGGCCTCGACTGGGACGGTCCATGCCATCTTCCGTATCGGGCATGACCTCTCCGTGCGTTTCCCGTTGCGTCTGGCCGATGCTGACGAGACCCTGGCGGTTTTGGAACGGGAAGCGCAGGCGAGCGCGGAGCTGGCACAGGTGTCCCAGTTCCCTGCCCCAGAACCCGTCGCCTTGGGGAAGCCTGGAGCGGGTTACCCCATGCCGTGGTTGGTGCAGACATGGGTGCCGGGAACCATCGCCCTTGATGCTGACCCGAGTGGGTCGCACGCTTTCGCCGAGGACCTTGCGGTCTTCATCGCAGCCTTGCGGGGCGTCGATACGCAGGGGCGGCGTTTCAGTGGCGAAGGGCGCGGCGGCGTTCTCGCTCACCACGACGACTGGATGGCGAAGTGTTTCGAGGAGAGTGAGGGGCTGCTCGACGTGCCCCGGCTGCGCCAACTATGGGGCCACTTTCGGGAGTTGCCGCGCACGGGTGCCGACGTGATGAGCCATATGGACTTGATTCCCGGCAATGTGCTGGTTGCGGGAGACCGGCTCGGAGGGGTACTCGACACCGGTGGCTTCGGCCCGGCCGACCCGGCGCTGGATCTGGTCAGCGCCTGGCACTTGTTGCAGCCGGGCCCGCGGGAAACTCTTAGGCGAACCCTGGCCTGTGACGATCTGGAGTGGGAGCGGGGCAAGGCATGGGCGTTCGAGCAGGCGATGGGGGTCGTCTGGTACTACGTGGAGAGCAATCCGCCGATGAGCAAGATGGGGCACCAGACGCTCGCCCGCATTCTGGAATCGACGGAGTGATGGCGCCCCGACCGTAGATCCTGGTAGCCCGGAACCTTAGTCCGCGCTTCAGTTGAGGTGTCTGGTTGGATTCGGGCATGGCCAACGGTAGTCACGAGGAATCAGGTCTCTCCAAGAGCACCTGGAGCGACGCAGATTTCGAGGACATGGGGTGGCATGACGCCACCATCCATGGTTTGTCCGTCCAGCCGACTGACGACATCCTGCCGCGTCTTCTCCTCGACCTCGACTACATCGTCCGCTGGGTCCACCCGGTCCCACCCGCGACACACTTTTCGTTCTGGGTCTCTCCGGTGACACTCGTCTTCGAGGATGTCTTCGACCTTGAGGGAGACCTCGACTTCAAAGGTCTCGCCTTGGACTTGGAGGTCGACACAGTGCATCGGCTGGTGCCGGATGATGCCCGTCCGAACTTTGCGCCATGCCCGCTCTGGCACATCGAAGGCCACTCATTTGACTTGAGGTTCCGGGCCTCGGGCTTCCATCAGTACTTCCGGCAGGCTCCGCGGCTCGTATCCCGGCAGGCACTGCCCTACGCCGAACGCGGGGGTTGTGCTTTCACCGAACATGGCTTCAGCTGACTGGTGACGGCCGCAATCGCCGCCGGAGAGGCGACTCAGGAAACGGGCTCTTCCCTGCGGTCCGGGCGAGGCACCCGGCCCGGCGAAATGAGCGTCACGGTCGTGAGCACGGCGAGGACCGCGAGCAGTGCGGCCGAGGCGAGCACGGCCTGCGTCCCTTCGGTGACCGCCTGGCTGCCCTGGCCGCCTTGGAGGGTGTAGACCGCGCCCAGAGCCGCGGTGCCGACGCCGGCGCCGAGGGAAGCCAGGGTGGATACGGTTCCGGCGACCATGCCGACCCGTTCGGGAGGGGCGACCTGTACGGCGACGGCCATGACGGGCGCACCGGCGATCCCGCCACCAGCTCCCCACGCCAGGAGTGGCACCAGCAGGGCCCACCACGGTGTGCCGGGCGTGATCAGCAATGCCAGGGCCAGGAGGCCGGCGCTTTTGAGCGCATAACCGAAGCCGATCACGTGGCCGGGCGCCCAGCGGCTGAGCATTTTGGAACCGACCATGCCCATGACGATCTGGGCGAGGAAGATCGGCGTCATCAACAGGCCTGCCTCGGTCGGGCTCAGCCGCAGCCCCTCGGAGAAGTACAGGACGAGGTAGACCGAGCCGCCCATGGTCAGGACACGGGAGAGGAGGACGGCCAGCATCGCGCCGGAGAACGCGGGCCGAGTGAACATCCGTAAGTCCACCATGGGCTGGGGCACTTGCAGTTGGACGGCCAGGAAGGCTGCCAGCGCCAGGCACGCGGTGGCCAGCATGGCAGTGTGCTGCCAGGACCACGGCGTCTCGTCCGGGCGGAGCATGAGGAAGGTGGCGGTGCCCAGGCCGAGCGTGAGCAGCGCGCTGCCGGCCCAGTCAGGACGCCCGGATTCGGGAGCTGCGGGGACGGGGCGCGGCAGGATGCGTGCGGCCAGTACCCAGGCCACCGCGCCGAGGGGGAGGTTGATCGCGAAGACGGCCCGCCATCCGAAGGCGTCGATCAGCAGCCCGCCGAGCGTCGGGGCGAGGAGCCCGGATGCGGTCGCGAACGATCCCCAGGCTCCGATGGCGAGATTGCGCTCCTCGCCGCTGTAGCGGTCCGAGAGCAGCGGGATGCCGTTCACCATGATCGCTGCGGCTCCCGCGCCCTGGACGACGCGTGCGATGTTCAGCCACGCCAGGTCCGGTGCCACGGTCGCCGCCAGGGAGGCAAGGGTGAACACGGCGATCCCGGCGAGAAACAACGAGCGTCGGCCCCACCGGTCCGAGAGGCTCCCGACGACCTGGGTGAGCGCCCCCATGGCGACCATGTACGTCACGACCACCGACTCTGCGGAGGCCCCCTCGGCGAGGTCCGCGCTGAGCAGGGGCAGTCCGACCGTCACGATCGTGAGGTCGACGACCACCAGCCCCGTGGAGACCATCACGAGGACCAAGACCCCGCTGAACGGCGGAAAGCGGCGGGACGGGTTCTGCGCTGTCATGCGGTGCTCGACCTCCAGGCGCGGACGGGGCGGATGGTCAGCGTGCAGCTCGCCGCCCCTAAAAGTCAACGGGTGTGAAGTTTAAGGATGGGGGTCGTAGGCTGACGTCATGCCTGCCGCTCCCCGCCGCCGCCCCGCCACCCGCAAGGGCCGCCCGGTCCTCACCCGCGAAAGCATCGCCGCCAAAGCCCTGGAGATGGCCGGCTCACAAGGGTTCCGTTCCGTCACCATGCGCGCCCTGGCCGCTGAACTGGGCGTCACCGTGCGGGCGTTGTACAACTACGTCGAGGACCGCCAGGACGTCGTCGCGCTCGCCGTGGACCTCATGCTCGACGCCTGGGACCCGCCTGCCCTGCACCCCGAGACCTGGGAGACCTCCGTCGCCGACTACGCCCGGTCGCTGCGCGCGCTCTACCGGCGCTGGCCCCGCGCCCTGCTCGTCTCCCTCGACGAGGACGCACCCCCGGCCTCCGTGCACCCCAACCGCCTGATCAACCTCGACCGCTTCCTCCGGCTTCTGCAGAGCGTCGGCCTCGGTCTTCCGGCGGCGCTCGGGGCGCACCGCCACCTCTCCCTGCTCGTCCTGTCGTTCACCCTTCTCGTCGACCACCCCACCGACCGGGCCGGCGCCGAAAGCAGCTCACTCGTCCCCGATGCCTGGCTCACCTCGCACGCCGACCTCGACATCCCCACCCTCCGGCAGGCGGCCGTACTGCCCCTGCCTCCCGCAGACGCACAGTTCGACCAGCTCATTTCCGCCGTCCTGACACACATCCGCAGCCAACTCGACACGGCGTGACCGCCCGCCGCCACTATCGCTCACCGTCACCGGCCGGGGGTGTCATCGGCGCGCTGGTCGGGGCTCTCGCGTCGGCGCAGCCGGGCTGTCACCGGGCTCACGCCACTTTGGGGCCCCGGTCATGGGCAGGCGGCGAAGAGCGCTAGGAAGCATGCTGGCTGCATGATGACCGTGCTGCTGATGGCCGACGACGACATGATCAGGTCTTTGCGCCCGCTGATCCATCACGGCCCGCACTACCGAGTGATCTCCCACGCAGCCAGCCCCTCGGTGGCCCTGGCTCAGGCAAGGGTCCTGCTCCCGGACATCGTCGTCATCGACACCGCCGTCCCCGGGACCCCGGCCGAGCTTGCCGCGGCCTTTCGCGAGCTGCGCAGCCTGGATCCTCCCAGCGGCGTCATCTGGCATGTCTCGGCGGAACCTGCCCTCCCCTCGCGCCTACTCGAAGAAGCCGAGGGAAAGGTCCACACCGTCCGGCACGGAGACGAAGCCGCCCTGCGCGCCGCACTGCGCACCATCGGTCTGCGCCGCGCCAGCTGCGACCCCGATCAGCCCGCCATCTGAGCGGCGGGCCGCCAATCGACGGTCGTGCGGCCAGATGGGTCTAGGAGCGGCGGGAATGGGCAGCGGCACCTGACGGCAAGTTCCAGACCGGGAGTGTGAAGTGCCGCCAAAGGGCACCAGGTGAGGGAAGTGTTGGTGATCAGAGTCCGAGAGCGTTCGATGAACCGCTCCCCGGCGCTGTGGCACCCCGGCCCGACGTCCCATGAGAGAGAAGCCAGTGGTTGTGAAAACGTTCGGCTGGTCGTTCGCGGTCACCGCGCTCGGCCTGGTCGCGGCGGTGTTCTACGGCGGATGGACGGCCATCGGGGTCGTGGCGATCCTGGCGGTCCTGGAGATCTCGCTGTCGTTCGACAATGCGGTGATCAACGCCGGGATCCTGAAGAAGATGAGCGCCTTCTGGCAGAAGATCTTCCTCACCATCGGTGTGCTGATCGCGGTCTTCGGCATGCGACTGGTCTTCCCCGTCCTGATCGTCGCGGTCAGCGCCAAGATCGGACCGATCGAGGCGGTGCGCCTGGCGGTCAACGACAAGGACCAGTACCAGCAGCTGGTGACCGACGCGCACCCCTCGATCGCCGCGTTCGGTGGCATGTTCCTGCTGATGATCTTCCTCGACTTCGTTTTCGCCGACCGTGACATCAAGTGGCTCGGCTGGCTGGAGCGCCCGCTGGCGAAGCTCGGCAAGATCGACATGCTGTCGGTGTGCATCGCGCTCATCGTCCTCATGATCGCCGCGATGACCGTCGCCACGCACGCCCACCAGCACGGCGGCACCCACGTGGACAAGGCGGAGACGGTGCTCCTGTCCGGTGTCGCCGGCCTCATCACCTACCTCGTCGTGGGCGGCCTCTCCGGCTTCTTCGAGCGTCGCCTGGAGGACGAGGAGGAGCGTGAACAGGAGGCCGAGAAGGAGAGCAAGAAGAGCGGCAGCGGCGCGCCCGCGGTGGTCCTGGCCGGCAAGGCCGCCTTCTTCATGTTCCTTTACCTGGAGGTCCTGGACGCCTCGTTCTCCTTCGACGGCGTCATCGGCGCCTTCGCCATCACCAACGACATCGTCCTGATGGCGCTCGGCCTGGGAACGGGCGCCATGTACGTCCGTTCGCTCACCGTCTACCTGGTCCGCCAGGGCACCCTCGACGACTACGTCTACCTGGAGCACGGCGCCCACTACGCGATCGGCGCCCTCGCCGCCATTCTCCTGGTGACAATCCAGTACGAGATCAATGAGGTCATCACCGGTCTCGTCGGCGTCATCCTGATCGCCTCGTCGTTCTGGTCGTCGGTACGCCGCAACAAGAGGATCGCGGCAGCAGAGAATGGCACCGGAGTCGATCGAGCCAGGGCTGACACCGCTACGTAGCAACCGGGCCCACCCGGCCCGCTTGCCCACAGGTCCGCAGGCTCAGTCGCCGCCGCTGCCCGGCCGTACCGTTGCCCCAGAGCAGACATCGAGGAGACCCTGTGACCGCACGCCTCAACGCCTACGACCAGCCCGTCGGAGATCCCCTTCCAGGCTGGACCGCCCGAGCGGCCCCCGCCCGGGTCGACTTGGACGGCGCGTACTGCCGCCTCGAGCCGCTGGACGCCGAGCGGCACGCCGGCGACCTGTACGCGGCGTACGCGACCGAGACCGACGGACGCAACTGGACCTACCTGCCCGAGGAGCCCTTCGACAGCGAGGAGGGTTACCGCCGTTGGGCTCAGGCCGCGGCCCGCAGCGCGGACCCGCTGCACTACGCGGTGATCGACCGTGCGGCGGACCGAGCGGTCGGCACCCTGTCGCTGATGCGCCATGACCCGGCCAACGGGGTCATCGAGGTCGGCTACGTGGTGTTCTCGCCCCTGATACAGCGCACCCCCCTCTCCACGGAGGCGCAGTACTTGCTGATGGCCTACGCCTTCGACAAGCTCGGCTACCGGCGCTACGAGTGGAAGTGCGACGCGCTCAACACACCCTCACGCAAGGCGGCCGAGCGGCTCGGTTTCACCTTTGAGGGCGTGTTTCGCCAGGCGGTCGTGTACAAGGGACGCAACCGGGACACGGCCTGGTACTCGGTCGTGGACAGCGAATGGCCCGCGCTACGCGAGGCGTTCCGCGCCTGGCTGGCACCGGAGAACTTCCGGGAGGACGGCGAGCAGCGCCACCCGCTGAGCACGCTCATGAACACGGCCTCGCACACCGCCCGCTCGGCAACGGCCGACTCCGGCTCGTAAGGCCGTCCCCATGGTGGCGGGCTGCGCGCTTCTGTGACGACGGGACCCCCGGCGGCTGGAGTCAGGGACCTGGTGTCGTCACCCGATCGTTTGGTTCAGGCTCTCCTCGGCGTCCGAGTGCCGCCGGGTTATCAGGTAGCCGAACGCGGCCGCGAGGACGTACATGAGCACGGAGTAGACGGCGATGGGGATCGCGACCTCGGTGCTGTCCAGAACGCTGAGCGCGATGGTCAGTGCCACGGTCGTGTTGTGAATGCCGACCTCCATGGAGCTCGCTATCGCCTGGCGCTTGTCGAGACGGAGCAGTCGAGCACCGCCGTAGCCGAGGGTGAGACTCGCGAGGCAGAAGATGCCGGTCACCAGCCCGACCTGCTGCATGTAGTCGGCCAGATTCTCCCGCTCGCCCAGCAGGGCACCCGCCGAGACGATCACCAGCACAGCGATGGAGAAAACCCGGACCGGGCGGTCGGCGCGTGCGGCGAAGTCGGCGGAGCGCCGGTGGACCGCCATGCCGACACCGACCGGCACGAGCACGATCGCGATGACCTGCACCACCTTGCCGAGCTGCAGGCCGAGGTCGCCCTGGGCGTCGAAATGGCCGATGGCGAGGTTGGTGATGACGGGGATGGTGAGAGCGGCGAGCACCGAGTTGATCGCGGTCAGCGTGATGTTGAGAGCAACGTCTCCGCGAAAGAGGTGGCTGAATAGGTTGGCCGTGGTTCCACCGGGAGACGCGGCCAGCAGCATCACGCCGACGGCAAGCAAGGGGTCAAGGTTGAAACTCTTGACCAGCCCGAACGCCACGGCCGGGAGCACCAGAACCTGCAGCACCAACGCGACGACCACGGCCTTCGGCGTCCGGGTGACTCGCCTGAAGTCGCCGGTGGTCAGGGACAGTCCGAGACCAAACATGATGATCGCCAGAGCGATCGGCAGGCCGGTCGTGATGAGTGCGGAGTCGTTCATCGGTGTCCTTTGCGCGGAGAAGGTGCCGAGCCATGAGCCACACTCTCCGGACGCAGGTCCGGCCTGCGCCGAGCCGGGGGAGGGGAGGCGCTGTGGGTGAGATGCAGGGACGGCCCGTCCTTTTGCCGACCGGTGAGTTTGTGGTGCGGTACATCATGGCGGCCCACGCCTCGTGTGCACCCGGTCCGGATAACAGCATTTCGAGAGGTGCTTTGTGTCCGCGTACAACGCCGGCCATGCCGAGACCGGCGGAGCAGAGTTGCGCGAGTACCTGCTCGGGTCCGCCCGCCGACTCGCGGCCTCGCGCTGGGAAACCGCGCGGGTCCGCATGAAAAGGCCGCCACGGGGCATCCGTCGTTTCTGGATCAGGAGGAAACCATGACCTTGGCGGAGCCGTCGGTTGAGCGCGTAGAACAAACCCCAACTTGTCCTGGACACCGGGAATCTGACGGCGGGACAAACGGCGGCGAACCGCCGGAGTATGCCCGTCAACGGGTCAACCGGCGATGGAATGAAATTCTCCAGGAGACCCGGGTTGCTCAGACTGGCGTGCAAATCCTTTTCGGGTTTCTGCTCAGTGTGGCCTTCACTCCCCTCTTCCGGGAGCTGGGTACGTTCGACCGAGTCATCTACGTCGTCACTGTCGTCCTGGGCGCGTCGGCAACGGGTTCACTGATAGCGCCGGTATCCATCCACCGCTTCCTGTCCGGGCAACGCATGAAGGACGAAGTGGTCGAAGCCGCAGGCCGCTTGATGATCGCCGGGATGGTGCTCCTCGCCCTGACCATCGGGTGCACGCTCCTGCTGATCCTGCGCCTCGTGGTCCCTGGCGTGTTGGCCGAGGTGCTGGTCGGCGCGGTCATGCTCTGGTTCGCGTTCTGCTGGTATGTGCTGCCCATGCGGCTGCGCCGCCGTGCCGCCGCACGCCGAAATGGCGAGGTCGAGGTGCAGCCGTAGAAGTGAGCGGCGTGAGCCGCTCGTCGGCCGGGCCCGCTGGGGTGATGCCCCCGAAGGGTCCGGTACCCAGGAGACCCGAGCGTGCGCGCGCCCGGCACACATTTTGCAGGCTCTGCATTTTTGCGTAGCATGCAACATGTGGATGACGAGACGGCTGTCACGGGCAGTTGGCGAGAGCGCAAGAAGCGGGCGACGCGGGCTGCGCTGGTAGAGGCGGCGGTACGGATCGCCGCGGAGCGCGGGGTGGAGCACACCACCGTCGACGCGATCAGTGAGGCAGCGGGCGTTTCGCCCCGCACCTTCTTCAACTACTTCGACTCCCGCGACGAGGTCTTCGTCCTGGTCGGCGCGGAGGCGAGTGCCCGGGTCCGCAACGCTGTGCGCGAGGCGCCACGCGAGCTCTCACCGCTCGTCGCCCTCCGCGACGCGATGGCGGTCGAACTGCAGGAGATCGAGCAGCAACAGGAGCTGTGGCGACTGCACGCCGAAGTGCTGCGCCGGTCTCCCGAACTCCTCGCGCGCAGTATCGGGGCGCACATGGCGGACGAGCTCGGCCTGGCCGAAGCCGTCGCCGAGCGCATCGGCGCTGGCTCGCCCTCGTTCTCCGGAGATCGTGCGGAGAGCACGGAGGCCGAGGCTCAGCAGCGACGACGAGCGCTGGGGCTGTACCCACGGCTGGTTGCTGCCGTCGGGACCTCGGCCGTACGGATCGCGGTGGAGCACTGGTGTGTGCATCAGGACGAGGCGGCCTTCGAGGACGTCTTCCTGGAGGTGTTCGACCACCTGGCGGCCGGCCTGCCCGAGCCGCCACCGGCGGCCAAGTCCGGGCGGCGTTGACCGGAACCGCATTTCTTTCTGGAGCCCCCTGCGTGTGATGGGCCCAGCGTTGAACTCTGAAAGAGACGATGTGACTGCAACAGCGGTGCCTCAAGAGGCGCCTTCGACTTCCATGTCCAATCGGCAGATACTCCAGGCCATGTCCGGGCTGATGGCGGGCATGTTCGTCGCCATCCTCGCCGGGACCGTGGTCTCCAACGCACTGCCGCGAATCATCGCCGACCTCGGAGCCAGCCAGGCCTCCTATACCTGGGTGGTCACTGCCGAACTCCTGGCGATGACGGCCACCGTGCCGCTGTGGGGCAAGCTCTCCGACCTGTACAACCAGAAACTGCTGCTCCAGCTCTCCCTGGGCATGTTCGTGGTCGGCTCGCTCCTTGCCGGTTTCTCCCATGACGTGGGGCTGCTGATCTTCAGCCGCGTCGCTCAGGGCATCGGGGCCGGCGGGCTGACGGCCCTCTCGCAGGTCGTGATGGCGGCCATCATCCCGCCGCGCAGGCTCGGCAAGTACGCGGGCATCTTCGGTGCTGTCTTCGCCGTCGGCACGGTGGCCGGACCGCTCATCGGCGGCGTCCTGGTGGACACGTCGTGGTTGGGCTGGCGCTGGTGCTTCTTCATCGGCGTACCCTTCGCGCTGCTCGCCATCGTGCTGCTGCAGCGCACCCTGAAGCTGCCCACCGTCCGCCGCGAGGCGAAGATCGACTTCTTGGGCGCGTTCCTGATCGTGGCGGGCGTCTGCGCGCTGCTCATCTGGGTCTCGCTCGCGGGCAACCAGTTCGACTGGGCGTCCTGGCAGACGGCCGCCCTGGTCTGCGGGGGAGTGGCACTGCTCGTGGCCGCTGTCTACGTGGAATCGCGGGTCGCCGAGCCGATCATCCCGCTGGGTATCTTCCGCAACCGCACCGTGTCGCTGACCACGCTGGCGAGCCTGCTGGTCGGCCTGGCGATGTTCGGCGGCACCGTCTTCCTCTCCCAGTACTTCCAGGTGTCCCTCGGCAAGTCGCCGACGGTCGCGGGCCTGATGAGCCTGCCGATGATCCTCGGCCTGCTCGTCTCCTCCACGGTCGCGGGACAGCTCATCAGCGCCACCGGCCGCTGGAAGATGTATCTGGTCATTGGCGGCGTCGCGATGACCGTGGGCCTGGGCCTGCTCTCCACCATCGACGCGGACACGCACTTCGGTCTGCTCAGCGTCTTCATGGTGGTCATGGGCATCGGCGTCGGCATGCTGATGCAGAACCTCGTCCTGGCCGCCCAGAACGACGTGCCCGCCTCTGAACTGGGCGCCGCCACCTCGGTGTTGTCCTTCTTCCGCAGCCTGGGCGGCACCATCGGCACCAGCGTTCTCGGTGCGATCCTCGCCAACCGCGTCGCCACCGAGATGACCAAGGGCCTGGACCAGGCGGGCGTCCCCGCCGGCTCCGGCCAGGCCGCCGGTCACGGTGTGCCCGACATGACCACGCTGCCGGCCCCGATGCGGGAGATCGTGGAGCACGCGTACGGCGTCGCCACAGGCGATCTGTTCCTGGTGGCCACACCGTTCGCTTTGCTCGCGCTGATCGCTGTCCTGTTCATCAAGGAGAAGCCGCTGAAGAACACGAGCGGCATGGAACGCCTCGCCCAGGAGTCCGACACCGCCTCCGATACGCCGACGGCGGCGCCGGTGGGTTAACCGGTGCATCGTGGAGAGGGCACGCATCGTGCGCCGGCCGCTGCACACGGGTTCGCCGCCCAAGGTGGTACGCGAGGCGAGGAGCGGTTGCATGGCGTCTATCGGTAGGGGGACAGCCCTATGAGGGTGGGCATCACCGGCCACCGTGGACTGACCAAGGACGTGGAGCGGCAGGTACGAGCCCTCCCCGCCGATGAGATCAGCCGGTACCGGACGCAGGAGCTGGTGGCACTCTGCGGCACAGCGGACGTCGTTGCCTACGCCGAGCGAACCGGCGTCCCCGTGCGGGTTGCGTGGCCCAAGGGTGCCAGCCGGTGAGGCGGTGACCAGATGACCCCAGTAGACGCGCGCTACCGGCGCCTTGAAGGGCCCGGCCTGCGGCGCGACATCACGACGAGGCGATCGTGGTGCTCGTCCGTGACGACCGGTCGGAGTGACTCACGTGGCTGAACTGGTCAGGGTGCAGCGCCTGTATGTGCTCGTGGACTCCTTTGCGTTTTCCTTCCAGGAGTTCTGGGACGCTGACCTGCCGATCGAGTTTCCTGATGCGTTCAGCGCCGATGCGTTCGTGAACGCGTTTCCCGGTCGCGTCGATTTCTGCAGTGCCGGCCACACGCACACTGCAGCGGTGACCGTGCAGGTCTGGGACGCGGACCCGCCTGTGGAGGACGGCGTCGCTTGGGAGGTGCGAGGCGAGGTGGGGTTCGAGTCGGTGAGCGGTGATGTCGCTGTGTGGACGCCCTCGTTGGGACGAACCGACGACCTGATCGAGCTCGGAGGGAAGGGCCGGTGGTGGGTGCGGGCGCACTGCACGGGACGTGCTGAGGTTGCTGAGCTGAGGGAGTCACCGGAGCCGGTCGTCGGGGTCGAGCGTTATCTGGTGCAGTTCTTCCCTGCCCGGCCGGGAGGCGGCGCGGGGGAGCCGGGCAGCCCACGGCCATCACGGTGATCGCGACAACTGCAAATCCGGGCAGACGGCAGGGCTGCACCAGGGAGCACGAACGTCTGATTCCGTTCCCCCTCTCTCGTACAACCCTTCGACCCCTTGAACCGTCTACGGCATCGTTCAGCACGGCTCCAAGGAGAGAACCTCATGCCCCTGCCCTTCCGCACCGTCGTTGCCGCCGCGGCCGTCACCACGCTGACCGGTGGTCTGCTCGCCGTTGGCCCAGTGGCGCCCGCGGCCGCTGCTCCTGCCAAGCTCGCCGATGACTTCAACGGTGATGGGCACCGGGACCTCGCCATCGGCGCACCGTACAAGACCGTCAACGGAGCGGAGGCCGCCGGTGAGGTGGTCGTGGCCTTGGGGGCGGCCGACGGTCTGACGACCCAGAAGGTCGCTCTCACGCAGAGTTCCGCCGGGGTGCCTGGCACCCCGGAAGACAGCGATCATTTCGGGATCTCGCTGGCCAGCGGTGACCTGGACGGCGACGGATACGCGGACCTCGTCGTGGGCGCCGACGGCGAGGACGTGGAGACCTACGAAGGCCAGGGCAGCGTCACCATCCTGTGGGGCGGCGCAAAGCCGTTCGCCACCAGCACCACGACCACCGTGGAGAACCCGCAACAGCACCAGGCCCACGGCTACGACGTCGCGGTGGGGGACTTCACCGGCGACAGCGGCGCGGACCTTGCGGTGATCGAGCCGGGCGCGATCGCCGTGTACAAGGGCGGCCTCGCCCGGGACAGCAAGCCCACGCCTTCGTACAACCTGTCGGTCTCGGGTGCGGGTCTGCGGTACACGGAGGCTGCCGTGGGCGACGTCAACGGGGACGGCAGGGACGACCTCGCGGTCACCGGCGACGCAGGAACCGGGCGCCCGGGCACCGACATCTTCACCGGCCAGGAGGGCACTCCGAACCGGATTCAACGCGTGTCCGACGGCGACACCGCCGTCGCTCTCGGCGACATCAACGGTGACGGTTTCGACGACATGGCCACGTCCCTCACCTGGCCCCAGTTCTTCTCCGTCGACGACCCCAGCGGCGGGTCCGGCTACGTCACTGTCCGCTACGGCAGTCGAACGGGCTTCGGCGACCCGGTGGTCCTGCATCAGAACAGCGCGGGTGTGCCCGGCGCCAACGAGGACGGCGACAACTGGGGAGCCTCGGTGGAGATCGGTGACATCACCGGTGACGGCAAGGCCGAACTGGTGGTGGGCGCCAACGGCGAACAGTTCGGCGACCTGGACAACGCCGGCGACGTGACCGTGTTCCGCGGCTCGGCCTCGGGCGTTTCACAGTCCGCGGTGGTGCGCATCTCCCAGGACACCACGGGTGTACCGGGTGCCGCCGAAGCCGGGGACCTCTTCGGTGCACAGGTTCGGATCGCCGACTACGACAACAACGGCAAGGGCGACCTGGCCGTGACAGCCTCCTTCGAGAATGACCGCAGCGGCGGCCTGTGGACCTTGCCGGGCACGTCGTCCGGCCTCACCGGATCTGGTTCCAAGTCCCTCAGCTCAGCCGACTTCGGCCTCGCCAAGGGCTCGCGTTTCGGGGAGAGCCTGCACGACTGAGCCGAGCAACCTAGGGGGCGCTCACCCGAGTCAGTGTGGGGTGGGCCGGTGCCGCGCCCTGAGCCTTGGCTCAGGGCGCCAGGCCTACGTCACCAGTTCTGAATCGAGAGGCAGTGGGCATGCTGACCGTGTACGACGGCGAGCTGCGCGTCAGCTATCGGCAGTTCTACGTGGAGAGCCGGCCAGAGGTGTTCGACGGGCCGCTGTCCGATAGCCGCGCCGGACAGAACAACGGCCTGTGCGGTGCTGCCGTGCCCGGCCACCTCTTCTTGACCACCGGCCTGCACACCGGTCGCGTGGGCTTGACCGTCGAAGTACACGAGAGCGAGCCGACGCTCGACGAGGCGTGGGAAGACATCGTGGAAGCTCCGTTCCACCCCGCGTCCACCGCAGCGGTCCTCACTCCGTGGGGTGAAGCCCCTTTGTGCACAGTGGAGTTGAACGTGGTCCCGCATCGCGTGCGCTACGGCGCAAGCGCCATGGACCTGACCGTCGACCAGGAGCTCTCTGTCCTGGACGGCGGCAGCATCATCGACCGCTACCTCCTGCAGTTCTGGCCCGCCCCGCCGGCCCCGGACGAGGTGATCAAGCAGACCTCGCGGAGTGCGGCGTATTGGCACACCTGCGCCCGCAGCGTATGAACACACACTCCCCAAAGACGCGTCCCACGCTGCACTCGAGGCTGAGGAATGGGGCCTGCATCAAGGGTTCGAGGACTACGTCGTCGTGTTTCTCCCAGCCGGGCGGAAGGACAGCCGCCCCCGGCACGCTGATTGACGATTCGCAGAATCCGCGGGGGCCCCACCTTCGTATCCGGTCGTGCTGCCGTGCTTTTCTTCCTTGTCGGCCTCGTGCACAAGACGGTGTACGCCGGGAGCGACGGCGGGCGATCCGCGCAGGAGGCAGGCAGCACCCAAGGAGGCAGCAGGAGATGAGTACCACCCCCCGCACGACCGTGAGCAGCGAGGCCGATGACATCCGCGGTTTCTGGACCGGGCTCGGCCTGCCCGGGCTGATCGACGTGCACACCCACTTCATGCCCGAACGCGTCCTGCACAAGGTCTGGGACTACTTCGACGCCGGCGGTGCCCTGATCGGCGGCCGTCCCTGGCCCATCACCTATCGGCGGAAAGAAGCCGAGCGCGCGGCCCTGCTGCGTGATTTCGGCGTGCGGGCCTTCACCTCCATGCTCTACCCCCACAAACCCGGCATGGCCCGGTGGCTGAACAACTGGGCGGCTGAGTTCGCCGATCGCACCCCCCGCTGCCTGCACACCGCCACCCTCTACCCCGAGCCCGATACCGGCACCTACGTCCGCGAGGCCCTCGAAGCCGGCGCCCGGATCTTCAAGGCCCACATCCAGGTGGGCGCGTACGATCCGGCCGACGAGCGACTCCAGACGGCATGGGGGCAGTTGGCCGAGGCGGGGGTTCCCGTGGTGATGCACTGCGGATCGGGGCCCGCACCCGGGAAGTTCACCGGACCCGAATCCGTCGCCCGGGTTCTGGCCCGTCACCCCAAGCTGCGCGTCATCATCGCGCACATGGGCATGCCCGAGTACGAGGAGTTCCTCGATCTCGCCGATCGCTACGAGCAGGTACGCCTCGACACCACGATGACGTTCACCGACTTCACCGACAGCTTCATGCCCTTCCCCCGCAAGGCCCTACCCCGTCTCGCCGACCTCGGTGACCGCATCCTGCTCGGCACCGACTTCCCCAACATCCCCTACCCCTACCTCCATCAACTCCAGGCTCTGGAACGTCTGGAACTGGGGCGCGACTGGCTGCGGGCCGTGTGTCACGACAATGCGGCAGAACTGTTCAGCCTCTGAGGCCACCGGAGGGCGGCTTTCTTGCCTCGCGGGCGGTTGGCTTTGCCAGAGGTCTTGACAACTCGATTGGTCTGGACCAGCTTTGCGCACAGTAGCGGTGGCCACCGGCTCTCACCTTCGTCCTTCGCTTCTCCCCTGGAGGCATTCCGTGGACCGTGTACGTAAGGGCAGAGCTGGCCTTCGCCAGAGATTCGGCGCGGCTATCGCCGTCGGCGCCGCTGCCGCGCTCGCCGTCACCGCGCTCGCAGCGCCGGCGCAGTCGGCGGACAGCACGGCGGCGGACGCCAAGGCCGCCGACGTCAACGTGGCCAAGAACGCCGGGTTCGAGTCGGACCTGAGCAACTGGACGTGCACCGCGAACAGCGGTGCCGCCGTCACCTCGCCCGTGCACAGCGGCGCCAAGGCGCTCAAGGCCACCCCAGCCGGCCAGAGCAACGCCGAGTGCTCCCAGATCGTGACCGTCAAGCCCAACTCCACGTACAAGCTGAGCAGTTGGGTACAGGGCAGCTATGCGTATCTGGGCGCCCGCGGCACCGGCACCACCGACGTGTCGACCTGGACGCCGGGCAACACCTCCTGGCAGCAGCTCAACACCAGCTTCACCACCGGCGCGAACACCACGTCGGTCACCGTGTACACCCACGGCTGGTACGGGCAGAGCGCGTACTACGTGGACGATGTGAGCGTCCTTGGTCCCGACGGGGGCGGCGGCACCGACCCGGTGGAGATACCGGCGGTGCCGGGGGGCCTGAAGGCGGGCACGACGACGTCCACCTCGGTGGATCTGTCCTGGAACCCGGTGTCCACGGCCACCGGATACACCGTGTACCGCGACGGCACCAAGGTCGCCTCTCCCGGCGGAGCCTCCACGACCGTCACCGGACTGACGCCGGAGACCACCTACACCTTCCAGGTGAGCGCCACGAACGCGGCGGGGGAGTCCGCGAAGTCGACGTCTGTGTCCGTACGGACCCCCAAAGGCGGCGGCGGAGACGGCGGCACCGTGCCCAAGCACGCGCTGACCGGCTACTGGCAGAACTTCGACAACGGCGCGACCGTGCAGAAGCTGCGGGACGTCTCCTCGCAGTACGACATCATCGCCGTCTCCTTCGCCGACGCCACCACCACGCAGGGCCAGATCACCTTCAACCTCGACCCGGCCGTCGGCTACGCCTCCACCGCCGACTTCAAGGCGGACATCGCCGCGAAGAAAGCCGCGGGCAAGTCAGTGATCCTCTCGGTCGGCGGCGAGAAGGGCACCATCTCCGTCAACAGCGACGCCTCCGCGACCGCGTTCGCCAACAGCGCCTACGCGCTGATGCAGGAGTACGGATTCAACGGCGTCGACATCGACCTGGAGAACGGCCTCAACCCCACCTACATGACCAAGGCGCTGCGCCAGCTCTCCGCGAAGGCGGGCCCGAACATGGTGCTCACGATGGCGCCCCAGACCATCGACATGCAGTCGACGTCCGGCGGCTACTTCCAGACGGCGCTGAACGTGAAGGACATCCTCACCGTCGTCAACATGCAGTACTACAACAGCGGTTCGATGCTGGGCTGTGACGGCAAGGTCTACAGCCAGGGCAGCGTGGACTTCCTGACCGCGCTCGCCTGCATCCAACTGGAGGGCGGCCTCGACCCCTCGCAGGTCGGCATCGGCGTCCCAGCGTCGACACGCGGCGCGGGCAGCGGATATGTGGCCCCCTCGGTCGTGAACAACGCCCTGGACTGCCTGACCCGCGGCACTGGCTGCGGCTCCTTCAAGCCCTCCAAGACCTACCCGTCGCTGCGCGGCGCCATGACGTGGTCCACGAACTGGGACGCGACAGCGGGCAACGCATGGTCGAACGCCGTCGGCCCGAAGGTGCACAGCCTTCCCTAGCGCACGATCTGGCGGGTCGGAGGGGCAGCCCTCCGACCCGCCTTCGACCACGCCATCGTCCCGCAACGCGATTCCCGGCTGACCCCAATCGCCGAGACTGCCAACGATCCCCCTCGGAGATGTGCCGCATGCCTGGAGGGGCGGGGGGCGGGGCAACTTGGAGGCATGGGAATTCAGCTGCGCAATGGTGCGCACGGCTATGGGCTGGTCACGAAGGTGCTGCACTGGGCGGTTTTCGTGGCGATGGCCGCGCAGTTCGCCGTGGGGTATCTGCTTGACGTCGACGACAGCGGCCATGGCCGGGGTCGAGGGCGTGGGCGGGGTGGGGATTCGGGGAAGGGCCACGGCCGGGGTCGGGGAGGGGAGGACGGGTATGACCCCTTCGGCGATGACGCGCTGCTCACGGCGCACGTGGTGCTGGGGGTCACCGAGCTGGTCCTCGGTCTGGCCCGGCTCGTATGGAGGTTGGCCACGCCCTTGCCTCCGTGGGCGCCTGGCCTGACGCCACTGGAGCGACGCCTGGCACATGGCATCGAGACCGCTTTGTACGCGGCCACGTTCGCCATCCCGCTCACCGGTATCGCGTTGCTGCTCTCCGGTGACGACCTGCTCGTCGCCCACATCGTGGCGCACGTCGTCTTCTTCGCCGCGTTGGCGCTGCACGTCGGGTGGGTGCTCAAACACCAACTGATCGATCGTGACCGCTTGCTGCGCCGCATGGCATGAAGCACACGCACTCGTCCCTACTCGGCCGGTTCCCGGGCGCGCCGACAGCGGTAGACGTCTGCGCCGCTGTTGCAGGATCAGGGCCGCCCGGCGCGGAGACCAGACCGTGCTGTCACGGCCGAGGCGTGAGGTCGTCGGAGCGTCCGGCGCTGATCCGGGGCCACTGGGAGATGGGGCGTCCCCCGCTGCGCAAGGGGTGCTCCGGGGGCGTGTCCTGGTCGCGCGGGTAGCCGGGAGGCGAGTTCTCCCACTGTTCCTGGCGTCCGTACGCGGTGAGGTCCATGAGCGCGTAGTTGTAGTCCATGACCTCGACGCCACGCAGCGTCGTCCAGTAGGTCTCGTAGACGCGGTCGCCGTCGCGCAGATAGCAGACCAGGTGCATCATGCCGACCTGGCGGCCGACCAGGAGTTCGTCCCGTGAGGGGAGCGCGGAGTACCACGGCACCTGCCAGCCCATGAAGTCCCGGTAGCGGCGGCTCTCCTCATAGGGGCCCTGGCAGAGGACGGCGTAGGTGATGTCGCGGGAGTGGAGGTAGGACAGCTCCTGCACCTGGGTGGTGACCCAGGTGCAGCCCTCGCACTGCCCGGCGGTGTCGTGGCCGTCGTGCCACATGAAGTAGTAGGCGATGAGCTGCCTGCGTCCTTCGAACGCGTCGAGCAGGGTGACCGGCCCGTTGGGCCCGGTCAGTTCGAGGTCGGCGGCCACCTCGACCATGGGTAGCCGGCGCCTGGCTGCGGCGATCGCGTCGCCTTCGCGGGTGTGCGCCTTCTCGCGCAGCCGTAGTTGGTCCAGTTCGGCCTGGAAGGCGGCCCGGCCGGCGACCGGTGGCAGCGCGGAGGTGTGGTGGACGTCCCTCGCCGTGTTGGCGTGCTGATCGGGTTGCGGGTGTGCTTCGTGCTCGGTCATGGTCGTCTCCCGTCGTCGTACGCCGCCTGCCGGCACCGGTCGTTCCGTGTCAGCCGGAGGTTTTCGGGGTGTCGGGGCCGGGCTGTTCGGCCAGCTCCTTGATGTGCAGCAGGCGCGCATCCCAGGAGTTGCCGATCCGGTCCAGTTCCCGTGCCAGAGCGCCGAGCCGGGCGCCGATGGCGAGGTGAACCACCTCGCGCCCACGCTGCTCGGACTCCACAAGACCTACCTCACGCAGCACCTCCAGATGCTTGCCGATCGCCTGGCGGCTCACCGGCAGGACCTTGGCGAGCGCGGACGCTGACATCGGGCCCTCGCCGAGCCGGGTGAGTATCGCCCAGCGCATCGGGTCCCCCAGGGCGGCACACACGACGGGGAGGGAGGCGTTCACGAAGTCGCCGTCGGGGCCGATGCGGACTTCTCGACGAACGCCTTCGCGGCCCCCAGCTCGATGATCCACCCCTCGTCGTTGCCCTCACGTTCCTTCAGCCACGCGGCCGCGTCCTCGGCGAGGCTGGAGAATCCGCTTTCGACGACGCGCAGCGTCACCCCTCCACCGGACCGCTCGTCGATCCAGAACTCGACCAGTGTCGAGGGCGTCGACTCATCCCGGGACGGGGTGCCGATCCAGCGGAACGCGGCATAGCGCGGTTTGTCCAGGGTCACGGTACGGAAGCGGAACTCGCCCATTGTCGGATGGCGCAGCACGGCGACGTCGTCCTCGTGCCGCAGGTCGGGGTCGGCGTCGACCGTGCCGTCGTTGATGTACCAGCCGGGACGTGCGATCAACTCCCAGACGCGCTCCGCGGGGGCGTCGATGTCGATCTGTCGACTGATCCGGTCGAGCTCGGCGAGTTCGGTGTCGGTACGGGTGGTGTCGCTCATGGCTCGCTCCTCAGGGTTGCCGTGTACGGATCTGCAACTCAAAGATTGCACATCGGGCGCCGACCTGCAACCGGTGGATTGCAGTTCGACGCCTGTGGTCGGCGTTCCGTTTTGGGCAGACTGATCCCATGAACAAGCCCAGGGCCCAGACGACCGACGCGTACATCGAAGGATTCGCCGGCCAGGCGCGTGAGCTGCTCGAGGAACTGCGTGCGCTGGTCCGTGAAACGGTGCCGGAGGCGACCGAAGCCATCAAGTGGGGCCACCCTGCCTGGGTGCACCCCTCCGGGACAATCTTGTTCGTGATCAGCGGGCACGCGAAGCACGTGAACTTCGCGTTCACGCCCAGCACCCGCGAAGCCTTCGACGTCGATCTCAGCGACATCGCAACCGGCAAGGGCACGGTCAAGCTCCCGTACGGCAGCCCGGTGCCGGCAGATCTATTGCGCCGCATGATCGTTTATCGCGTCCGCGAACACGAGGACGACGGCGTGCTGTGGATGTGAGGGCGAGCCTCGCAGCCGGCCGGTGAGGGGGCCCGGCAGGGCGGTGTGAAGCAGAGCTCTACGCATGCTCGGGCCCCTGTGCCCAGCGACGGTTCGGAGCAGTCTCACCTCGCGCCTTGTGCACAGTGGCACACACTCCGTGCCCTTCCGCGCCCTAGCCTCGCCGCAGCGGCGCGACAACGAGAACGATCGAGGGGCGAGGCCTGTGAACTGGCTGATTCACGACTACCGCGAGAGCGATCTCGCCGCGGTGGTCCACCTGATGGACACCACGGCCGAGCTCGGCCAGGAGTCCGTCTTCACCGTGGCCGAGTGCATCAGTGCCCTGACGTCCCGCCAGCCGGGCGTCGTCGCCGTGCACCAGGGCGTGCCCATCGGGATGGCCCTGGCCTGTGTGGCCGGGGAGCGGGCCTGGGTGATGCGGATCGCGATCGCCCCGGCCTGGCGGGGGCGTGGCCTGGCCAGCGCACTCCTGGTCGAACTGGAGCGCCGCCTGGTCGCCGCGCGGGTCGGCCGGATCGCCTACGTCCTGCCCGAAGAGGACCTGTTCGGCGACGGACTTCTTAACGCGGGCTATACCCGCCGCCCGGCCGTCGCCTACTTCGAGAAGGTCGAGCCGGTGCATGGGCCCGCCGCCAGCCTCCTCGATGACCTCGGCGGCCGGCTGCTGCCCGGCGACCTGTGGGCCAAGGTCGTCGGCATGGAGCGCGAGAAGGACCTGATCGAACGACGGGTCGTGCTGCCGCTTGCCGAGCCGGAGCGTGCGGCGCGACACGGTGTGCGCCCGCCCCGGGCAGTGGGCCTCTTCGGGCCGCCCGGCACCGGCAAGACGACCTTCGCGCGCGCCATCGCCTCGCGGCTCGGCTGGCCGTTCGTGGAGATCCTTCCCTCGCGGCTGGCCGACGGGGGCAACCTGGCCGCGGCCCTGCGCTCCGCCTTCGCGGCGATCGCCGAGCTGGAACGCGTCCTGGTCTTCATCGACGAGGTCGAGGAGATCGCCCCGGTACGCCAGGAACCGGCGCAGCCCGGCGGGATGCACGGGGTGACCAACGAACTCCTCAAGCTCATCCCCGGTTTCCGGGAGCGCGACGAGCGGCTCCTGATCTGTGCGACCAACTCGATCCGCTCCCTGGATCCCGCCTTCCTCCGGCCCGGTCGTTTCGACTACCTGATCCCGATCGGGACGCCGGACAAGGCGGCCCGCGCGGCGATCTGGGCGCGCTACACCGACGGCAGGCCGGAAGTCGACGTCGACGCACTGGTGGCAGCGAGCGACCAGTTCACGCCCGCTGACATCGAGCACGCCGCCCGGATCGCCGCGCAGAACTCCTTCGAGCGCGACCTGGTCTCGGCCGGCGTCGTGGGTGGCGCCTCGGCCGCCGTCTCGGGTGGCGGGCAGGGGGCCGCCGCGGAGGCCCAGCCCGGCGCGAGCACGGCGGGCTACCTGGAGGCGATCGCCCAGTGCCGCCCCACGGTGACGCCCCAGATGATCGACCAATTCGAGTCCGACATCACCACGCACGCACGCTTCTGACCCGGCACCGCACACGGGACGCACACGGCACAAGCCCCCGGAACCTTTGCGGGTTCCGGGGGCTCCTGAGTGATGCGCCCTGCTTCTGAGTGATGCGCTCCGCTTCGAAGGTCGACGACCGGTGCGCGGCGACCCGGTTTCGCTGAAACCTTGATCACCCTTGGCCATCAGAGGCACCGGGCGCCGGGAACTCATCCGGTGGCGGCTGCGCAGGCCCGTTCCGTGGACGGATAGAGGTTCAGAACCTGGTCGGCGCCTGTGACTTCCAGCATGCGCAGCATCTGGGCCGGCGGAGCGGCGATGCGCAGTGTGGTCGCCTGATGGATCTGCAGCAGCAGATTCAACGCGGTGGAGTCCGCGAAGCTCACTTCGCGGGCGTCCAGGATGACCACCGGGAGCGCGCTGGCCGCCCTCTCCATGGCCTCGCGCAGTGCGGGGACGGAATCCATGTCGAGGTCACCTCGCACGACGACAACCCAGCTGCCTTGCATCGTGTACTGCTCCACGATGCAGGTGGGGCGGCTGACGCTGTCAGTCATGGGGCAACTCCAGACATGCGGGGGCTGGGCACGCGCACAGTATGGCTACCGCCGCCATTCAATGTCTAATCCGGCGAACATAGATTTCTGGACGTGTGTCAGTGAGCTAATGGTGGTCTGCGGGGTGAGGGGACTGTGATGGGGCCCCGAGGGGGCGCTCCGGGCCTCGGCGCGTGCCAGGCGGGGTCGGCTTGCTCGCTGAGCCGGGGCTGCCTGCGTCTGACTGCCGCCATGCAGAGTGGATACGAGCGCTCGGTCAGCCAGGGCGGCGCCGGTGCGGCGGGGGATGGTCCGCTTCGGTCCGGGCGATGGACCGTCCTCTCGCCGTGCAGTAGACCCCTTGGGAAGGCACGTACCGGCGACCGATACGAGAGGGAGGCCCCATGCCTTCGATCACGGTGAAGGAGTTCCGGGAGTTCGTCTTCGAGTGGATGAGTCAGAACGGCGCGCGGGCCGAGCGTGTGCAGCTCCTCGACTGGGGGTGGGAGTGGTGGCTGCAGGCTGAACTCGCGGGCAACCTACGGGCGCGCAACTCGCTGTGGGACGTACGGCGTGAACAGTACGTTTTTGATGGCCAGCAGCGTAGTGACCTGCTGCTCAACGGCTCCAGTGCGGTGCCGGGCGAGCGGATCATCGTTGAGTTGAAGACCCTGCGCGCCACCGAGTACAACAAGCCCGCCTTCGTCAAGGAGATCGAGGCGGACGTGGACAAGCTCGAGAACCACCTGAAGAAGACGCACATGGGCGCTCAGTTGTTCGTCATGGCTTTCTACTTCGACGCCAACACCCCTGTCCCCACCGGCTTCCAGCGCAAGGAGAACCTCCACAGGGACCTGGGGATCTGCTGGCGGGAGATGGTGCTCCTCGACTGAGGGGCCAAGAAGGAAGAGCGAGCGCACCCCGCCCGTACTAGGCAGCGGCCCCAAGGCCAAGGGGGCCGCTGCCCGTTCCTCAGGCCGCCCACAATTCCGCCAACCGCTCTTGTGGGAGCCGGTTACGACTCGCTGACGACGCAGAAGGGATGTCCGGCCGGATCGGTCAAGACCCGGAACCTTTCCTGATCGGGCTGATACTCCGGCTTGCCCGCGCCCAACTTCAAGAGCTGGTCCTCGGTCTCGTCCAAACCATCCTCCACCTTGAAGCAGAGGTGAAGTTGCTGCGGCAGGCGTTGGTCGGGCCAGCTGGGAGCCCGGTAATCGTCCACCCGCTGAAAGCCCAGGAAGAGTCCGTCCTCGCGATTGAGCCCGGCGAAGTCCGCATCCGACTTCGGGTGCAGTTCGAAGCCGGTGGCCTGCTGATAGAACGCCGCCAAGGCCAACGGATCAGCACAGTCGAGAGTGATCGCACTCAACTTCATCTGCAGGGGCACGGCTACCTCCGGACTGATCACTTAGCTGCGTGATGCACAGCCTAGAGGCCGCCACCCACAGCGACTGGCGGTGCGGCCACACCGCCAATCGCCGTGGTGCGTGCTGTCGTAAATGTTGGATTACGGGGCGGAGTTGGCCTTCATGGTCTTGTGGATCCAGCCGGCGTAGGCGGACGCGTTGGTGTAGAGGCCGGGGCCTTGTGAGCAGGGCACATTGGGGGCTCCGGGCCCCGAAGTGACGCCGATCAGCTCCCAGCGTCCGCCCCGGCTCTTTTGCATCTGGGGTCCGCCAGAGTCCCCGAAACACGCCATGGCCTTGGGTACGGTGCTGATCGTGCACAGCCGGGTCCGGTCGGCGTACCCGGGCGCGCACTCGGATCTCGCACCCCTGCGCGTGTTCAGTTCCTGCAGACGGTCGGGAAACGCGAACTCGGTGTCGACGGTCGTGCCAAAGCCCAGGATGCGGGTCGGTGTGCCGGGCTTCGAAGGCCGCTCGGCAACCTTGATGGGTTGGCCGGCGGCCGGGCGGTCAAGGCGGATCAGCGCGATGTCGTTGGTGTTGGCGGCCTTGTTGTCGCCGTTCACGTAGCCGGGGTGGACGAAGGTCCGGTCGATCTTGCGGACGGTGCCACCAGATGTGCGGTGCTCGCTGCCCAGCCGCACGATGCCCTCCAGCTCGAGGCCCTCACCTTCGACGCAGTGGGCCGCCGTCAGCACCCACTGCTTGTCGATCAGTGAGGCCCCGCAGTTCCCGTCGAACAGACCGGCCTCGGGAGCCGACATCGGAACGGTCGCCATGAAGCGGTAGCTCTGGGTGGAGTCCGATCCGTTGACGATGGCTGTGGCACTGCCGGTCATGAGGGTGGCGCAGGCCGCGGTGGCGAGAGCGCCGACGGCAGCGGCGCGGACGGTACGGCGGTGCGGCGGCTTGAAGCTGAACACAAAGGTCCCTTGTTCCTGGGTGGATCTGTACGTACTCAGCCTCGTCACGTGGAGCGCGTCGGACCATCCGGGCACCGGGTCGCTCGATGCTGGGGCCAGCCCCCCCTCTGTACTGGGGAAAGTCGCGGAACGGAACAGTGAGGTTGCCCGGTGGATGCTGTTAGCGCCACGGATGACGGTGGCGTTGGTGGTAGGACCAGGTCACCGCCGCCAGGAGCGGACCCCACAGCAGGAGGGGAGCGTAGGCGGCGACGAAGAGGATGGCGCCGGCTGAGATGTCGGGGTGCGGGCCGGGGGAAGTCAGCAGTGCGCCAAAGAAGAAGACCCACCATAGGACGATTACCGTGAGGGCCCCCAACGACGCGGTGGCGACCGCGAGGTGAGCGTTGACCGGGCGCCCTGCCAGAAACGGAACCCAGCGCGGCATCACCTCCCCCCAGGGCCGCACCAGGCCGAGCGTCAGGTACGAGGCACCTTCCGCAACCGCACCGAGCAGCAGGACGTAAGCCAGGGCCAGCAGCGCGGAGTTGTCGGGAAACGCGGCAAGGAACTCCTCGCGCTCCATCACCCCGACCGGCATCCCGAGCACGAGCGCAAGACGCCACAGTGTGGAAGGGACAGTCGACCACGCGGCGACGTGAGCGGCCCGTACCGCCCAGCGCGGGGGCGGCGGCACCGGCGGCCGGGCCGCTGTCGATGGCGGCACGCGGGAGGCGGGTGAGGCAGGTTCCGTCGTCATACCCCGAACTTCTCGCACCGCCCGGCCAGGAACGTCGTCCCACGTGATGATCCACCTCCGCCGCGCGGCGGAGTACGGCGCATGCCGCCCCCGGCAGTGCAGGGGGAACGACATGGCGCAGGTGCCCGGGTGCGGCAGGCGTCACCACCGTGAGCATCGTCGCCTGCGAGGTCAGCCGTCGCGACGATGTCGTCTCCGCCGTCTCCGCCGTGGACAGGGATCACCCGCTGACCGCGGTGGTGCACCTGGCCGCAGTCAGTGACGACGGCATCCAACTCAACCAGAACGCGGACCGGAAAGCTGTGCTCCTCGCGCCGAAGGTAGACGGCGCGCTCCTGCTGCCCGAACTGACCGCCAATCACGATTTGGCCGTATTTGTCCTGTTCTCGTCCGTGGCGGGCACCTTCGGCCCTCGATACCTCGCTCGGAACCAGGGTCCCCGCCGTGGTCGGCACCGCCATCTCCGTCCTCACCCTGACCCCCACCACGGCCATCGCGCTCCTCCAGCGCCGCCGCTCCGCAGCAGCTGTTTAGGCGTCCACGGACGCCGATGGAGGGGGCGATGCGATGCCGGCTCGTGCGGCGTGCTGCCCGGGGGCGGACGATTGTCAGGGCCCGTTGCATCGAGGATCCCTCACTCGTCGCGGCGCTCGGCCGCACTGCGGAAGACGTACGCCGTCATCAGCGCTGCCACCGGTCCGGGGCCCAGACGGGACGTCAACTCCTCGATCACGGTGGCCCGGACAGCCGGCCCGCCCCCGCGGTCCTCGACGGCCGCGCGCAGCGGCGTCCCGGTGAGGAAACCGGTGGCGACGTCGGCGGCCGACGCTGCCCGGCCCTCCAGCGTCAGTTCCTGCTCTTCTTCGACAGTGAACCCGGCGGACGACAGGTCGTCGGCCACGACGGCGGGGTCGGCGTAGCCGTGGGGGACGGTGGGGAGGAACTGCGGCGGGTCAGCAGGGAAGGCCCGCTCCAGCCCGGCCTGCAGAGCGGATCCGAAGGCGTGCGTGCTGAGAGGGCCCCAGGTGTTGAACAAGAACCGGCCACCCGGAGCCAGCACACGGCGGGCCTCGGTGAAGGCTGCCACCCGGTCGGGGAAGAACATCACGCCGAACTGACAGACCACCAGGTCGAAGGCTCCGTCCGGAAACGGCAGCCGCTGCGCGTCGGCCTGGCGCCACACCGCGCCGGGGGATCGGGCCGACCCCAGAGTGACCATAGCCTCGTTGAGGTCGGTGGCCGTCACTTCGGCCGAAGGCGCAGCGGCGAGCAGATGGGACGTCAACGCGCCCGTACCCGCGGCCAGTTCGAGAATCCGTCGCGGGTGGAGTGCTGATGCTCGGGCGGCGAGATCTTCGGCGAAGGGCCGAAAGATCACCGGCACGAGATAGTGCTCGTAGACCGCCGGCATGGACTCGGACCACCGCCGGTCGGCGTCGTTTCCAGTCACCTGCACAACGTAGCGCCGCCTCGGGATGTCCCTCCAGCGCCTCCGCATACGTCCACCGATCCACCTTGCCGTCGGGCAGGGACTGAAGCCGCTCTCGTCGCGGGTGTGGCAGCCGAGCTCAGTCTGTCGGCGTCGGCATGGTGCAGGCGTCGGCGATGGCCCGCGTGTCCCAGTAGAACGGACGGACCTCGGTGATCCGCCCATTCTTGACCTTGATCGCTTGCAGGATCGGGAAGCTGAGCTCACGGCCGGTCGCACGGGCGCGCGCACGGACCTGGGTGAGTACCACCGCGGTCTCGCCGGTGGCAAGGAACTGTTGGTTCACCATGTCGAAGGACTCCCAGACCTGTCCCATCACGCGGAAGAACTGCGTCATGCCCTCGTGCCCACGCCACGTGCCGCCGTAGGGCAAAGCCTCTGCCTGATGCAGCTCGACGTCCGGTGCGAAGAAGGGGGCGAGCAGGTCGAATGACGCCTCGCCAGGGCCTCCGGCCGCGAGGTACTTCGCCTCAGCTGCGTACATGCCGGTGAGGACAGCCAGTGAGTTTGTAGTGAATGTCTGTGTCATGCCGCCAGCATGACCAGCCAAGAAGGCCCTTGCTGGCGGTAATCAGTCGTCGTTGTGGGCTTTCTTGTGCACCCGGCAGCTGCGAGGTTTTTCGAGTCGTTCGGTCAGCGCTCGGTGGTGCCCAGGTCGTCGCTGTGGCCTGCGGCCAGCCGGGACCACTGAGCGGCCGGTCGCCCGTCGGTGCGCCAGACGCCACGGTCGCCGGCGTCCCATGGCTGGGGCCAGCCGGCCGGTGAGTCCTCCCACGTCTCCTGCCGTCCATAGATGGTTCGGTCCATCAGCCCGTGGCTGGGCGACATGGCTTCGTAGCCACGGATGGTGGTCCAGTAGGTCTCAAACACCCGGTCGCCGTCGCGCAGGTAGCAGGAGAGCAGGAAGAACGGTCGTCCGGCCAGGAGTTCTTCGGCGCATTCGCGCACCGAATACCAGGGCACTTCCCAGCCCATGAAGTCGCGATAGCGCACGCTCTCGGCGTAGGGGCCCTGACAGAACGTGGCGTACGTGATGTCGCGGGAGTGCAGGTAGGACAGTTCGCGGACTTGGCCGTTGAAGAACGTGCAGCCCTCGCACTGTTCGGCGGCGCTCTGTCCGTCGTGCCACATGTGGAAGTAGGCGATCAGCTGCCGTCGGCCTTCGAACACCTCAAGCAGCGGCACGGGTCCCTCCGGTCCGGTGAGCGAGATCGAGGGGTCGACCTCTGTCATCGGCAGTCGCCTGCGGGCCGCTGCGATCGCGTCCCCTTCGCGGGTGTGCGCCTTCTCGCGGATACGCAGCTTGTCGATCTCTGCCTGCCAGGTGGCCCGGTCAACCAGCGCGGGCCGCGGCAGGGTTGTTTCGTGGTGGGTCGCACTGTTGGTCGCGTCAAGCGTCATCGTCGTCTCCAGGTGACGGGCGGGACGTGGGTGGATCAGCTTGTGCGGGGTGACCTCGTGATCTGCCAGGCCGGTGACTCTCTTGTGCAACTCAAAGGTTGCACAAGAGTCAGCCTGTGTGCAACCCCAGGGTTGCGCATTGACCTCGTGAACATGGACGATCAAGCGCCGTCCCCAGCCTCGCGCCGGCCGGTGGCGAGTGGACGCGGCCGTGGGAGGTATGACGCGGCCGTGGGAGGTGGCGCTATATCGCGTTCATCCACGCCGGACACCACGACAGCAATCGCTCGGTCAACACCAAATCCGGCCGCACGGCAGCCCGTCCGGCCGGGCGAGCGCTACGCTCCTAGTGCCAAGCGGAATCACGATCCGTGAATCCACAGCCAGGAGGACGGCATGAGCGACCAGCCGTGGACCACCGAGGAAATCGCCGACCTCGACGAGACGATCACCGCCGCCCGAGAGGCTGGCAATGAGGAACTCGCCTCCTACTGGCAGGGCATCCGCGACGGCAAGACACCCACAAGCGACTGGGAAACGCTGCGCGTCGACCTGTACGCCAAACACGGTATCGACGTCAGCGGCTCAGCGGCATAATCCAGCACTATGGCGCCCCAGCACCGCAAGGCCGGAGCCCGTATCGTCCTCGGCCCCACCGCGGCCCGGCAAGCAACAGGCTTCAACCCAGCCGAACAAGTCGCCGTCGACCGGGCCCTTGCCGTGATCGCCGCCGATCCGACCGCCGGCGCCATCCGCCCGAGGATCGAACAGGGTGGGCCGATGTGGGAGTACCGAGCACCGGGCACCGAAGTACGGATCGTCTACACCCTGACCATCCGGCGGACGATCATCACCGTCGCCTACTTCGAAGCCTGAGGCAGCCATGACCGACTGGTCCCCACCTCCGCCCGGCGATGCCCGCGAGCAACTTCCGGACAACATCCTCGCGTTGATCGACGCGCGCCCGTATACATCCACCGCGTGCGAGACCGCGCAAGCTCTCACCGAGGCGACCTCGCTCCACCCCGAACACGCCGCAGAACTCGCTGGCTGGGCAGACCGCATGCACGCCCGCTGCCGCCGCAATCACAAATACACCGGCCGGCTCTGCGACTGCATCTGCCACCCCTGACGCCCGTGGCTCGTCTCCACGAGCCCCTGTCCCGAGTGTCCGTGCGACTCAGATGATGATGCGGGCAGAGCGACGGGGAGTGCCGGCATGGTCTTCGCCGACCAAAGCTGAGGCCCGCTCGTAGACCTCTCCCGGTCATGCAGTGAGCGGCAGTTCAGCCAGCACCTGCCAGCCGTCAGGCGAGAGCGCGACCACGTGCACGGTGGACACCTCGGCAGAGATCGGTAGACGGCCGGTGACGCGATGCGCGATGTCGGCGGCGGTACGGTCAGTCGCGTCCAAGGACACGGTGACGTGCACCGGCGGGTTCTGCCCGAACCGGCCCCCGTAGGGCGCCTGTCCGGGGTACGCCTCTCGAACAGCGGTGGCCAGTGATCGCAGTTCGGGCACCGGAACACCGACGAACGCACCACCTCGTTCGACCTCGGCCAGCCGCAGGTGAATCCGGCCGACGTCCGGCGCGGCCCGCACCAAAATGGCCTGCAACCGC
The DNA here is from genome assembly GCF_040682375.1 of Streptomyces sp. NPDC051214. Lineage (NCBI taxonomy): Bacteria > Bacillati > Actinomycetota > Actinomycetes > Kitasatosporales > Streptomycetaceae > Streptomyces > Streptomyces sp. NPDC051214. The sequence goes on along the minus strand of NZ_JBFBAT010000014.1, from coordinate 65,815 downwards.
TCCAGCTCGCTGGGGCCGACCTTCGCAGCGGGCAGCCACGGATAGAGCAACGTCGCGTGCGCCGGCACGCCGGGCCGCACCACCCGCTCGTCCACCTGAGCGGCCAGCTCCAGGAGCGGTTCGGCCTCCGGCAGCAATGCCAGTACTGCTGTCGTTCCCGGCATGGGCATTGCCGCCCTCGCCCCACTTTCTGCTGCTCGAAGCGATCTTCGGCACTGATTGTCGCCGAGGAGCAGTGTCTCCGACACGGTGGATCTCTGTCACCTGCGCATAGGCCCGTGCCAGGGCGCACTTCAGCAGACACAGCCCGACTGTGCGAGGAATGAGCGGATACGTTTCGCGTGCAGCTGCCCGGCCCCGCACGGCGCTCGGATTCGGCCATCCCGAGTGGCGGCGAGGGCGTCGATCAAGCCGGTCGCCGAGGGCTAGTCGCCGAGGGGCAGTCGGCTGTCTCGACCGGGGGCATCCGCCTTGGATCAGCCGAGCACCATGCGATGGTGGCTGCCCGACGCTGCGGGAGAGCGCGATGGCCCGGTGCGCCGAGTGAGGACGGTCATCGCCGGGTCGAGTGTCTGAAAGCGGCGCCAAGCCCGAGCGCGTAGAACGCCAACTCCCCTCCTACGTATAACAGTTGATGCTCTGCGGCTATCGCCGAATGGTATCGGTGCGGATGAGCCCCGTCGTCCCGATACTCGTTGCGACCGCAGGCCCGCACCCAACGGGCCTCGGTCCCGGGACCTGCGGCGCCCTCGCGCTCCGAAGGCTCCCGGACGCCCCGGCCCTCGAGGCCATCGGACATCCGAAAAAGGGACTCACCCCCATGAACAGATCCCGTAGCAGATCCCGCACCAGCCTCCTGGCCGTCCTCGGCGCCGCTGCCCTGGTCGGCTCGCTGGCCGCGCCCTCGGCCTTCGCGGCGCCCGCACCCGACGCGCTCAAGTCTGCCTCAACGAACACCACATCGGCGTACGCGGGCTCCGCCGAGGAGGCGTCCGCCAACCAAGAGTTCTTCGATGCCGTCATGAAGTCGGCGCTGGCGAAGCAGGCGGCGCAGCCGGGCATCCAGGTCGTCACCGTGCGCTACCGCACGACCCGCGCGCCGAGTTTCCGCAGTCAAATAGCGCAGAGCACGCAGATCTGGAACTCCTCGGTCAGCAACGTCAAGCTGCAGGAGTCCAGTTCGGCCGCCGACTTCGAGTACCGCGAGGGCAACGACTCGCGCGGCTCCTATGCCTCGACCGATGGGCGCGGGCACGGCTACATCTTCCTGGACTACCGCCAGAACCAGCAGTACAACTCCACGCGGGTGACCTCGCACGAGACGGGTCACGTGCTGGGTCTGCCCGACCACTACTCGGGCCCGTGCAGCGAGCTGATGTCGGGCGGTGGCCCCGGCACGTCCTGCACCAACGCCTACCCCAACGCGACAGAGCGCCAGCGGGTCAACAACCTGTGGGCCAGGGGAATTGCCAATCTCAAGGACAAGGGTGAGCTGACCAAGGTCCGCTGACCTGCCTTACGCCCCCGCAGGGCACGCCCGCCTACTGCCAACTGCCCCCGGGCGCCCGCCCGCCGCGTGCAGCCCGCTCTTCTCCACCTGGCCCTACGTCGGGAGAAGGCGTCGCGCTGCCGCGGCCGGCACGGGTGCGTGAACACGTACGTGCACTGGCCGCGGGGGGTGCGGCGTCGCCTTCCCACTGGCGGTCAGTGGGAAGGCGACCTGGCCACCGCCTCGGTCAGGCCACTGCCTCGGTCAGGCCACCAGCCGGGGCCTGCGAGCTCGCCGTATCCGTTGGTGGTCTGGTGGATGAGGATGCCGCGATACGCGACAGCCCGTCGCGGTGCTCGTAGGATGCCCGGATGGCCAAGCCGATTCGGATGAGTCGCCGCAGGTGGGTTGCCGCGTGGACGGTGCTGTGCGCGGCCGGTCTCGCCGCCGCCACCGGCTTTCTCGCGAAACCGGAGCCGAGGCCCGCGCCGCCACCGGTGTATTCCTCCTGTCTTGCGGCCGACACCAAGCCCGTACCCGCGGACGACGATCGGTGCGACGGCCGCTGAAGGATGTCCAGCAAAAGGCCGAGGCCTGGGATCTGGAATACCACTGACAGGTCCTGGCGGCGCAGACCAGGGCCATGCAGCTCAGGCCATACGGGCAGCCACGGACACTGCTGCATCGGTGCGCGTGTGCGTGTAACGCACTGGTGTGGTGCCCACATGGCGGGTGAAGTGCCGGTTCAAGTGGGCTTGGTCGTGAAATCCCACGGTTGTGGCGACGTCAGCGGCCCGGTGTCCGTCGAGCAGGAGGCGTCGGGCCTGATCGATGCGCTTGCCGGTGAGGTAGCTGTGTGGCGGCAGGCCGTATGTCTGTTTGAAGCATCGGATCAGGTGCGTGGGGTGGGCGTGCAGGATGGCGGCGGCCTCGCGCAGGGTGATGCCGGTGGGGATGCGTGCATCCAGTAGGGCCCGCAGCTCGGCGGCGAGCCGATTGGCCTCACGCCCCGGCGCGCGGTGTTGGAGCGCGGCGAGGTGGAAGTGGAGCCGTTCGCGGATGAACGCGAGGCGGGACTCGGCTTCGAACCGGTCTCCGGGGTGAATGAGAGCGGCGTGCAGTTGGTGGATCCGATCTCGCAGCAGCCTGTCGTTGACGACGGGAGCGTCCACCGCGCGGCCGGCCAAGTGCTGTGGGAGTACGGAGTCGTCGAGGTAGAGGTTGCGTTTGCGGAAGCCCGCCGCGGTGACGGTCCGGCCGTCGTGGGGGACGCCGGGTGGCAGCAGGAGGACGCTGGCGGTGCCGGTCGCGCCATGGCGGTGGCGGTCGAGTGCGAAGTCGACCGAGCCGTCGTCGAGGATCATCAGGTCCCACGTGTCGTGGGTGTGGGCCGGGTACGCGTGGTCGGTGAAGTGTGCGTGGAAGACCTCGGCGATTCCTGGGACTGACGGCTTCCAGGCGCTGATGGACGTGCGGGGGCGGTCACCGGTCATGCCAGGAACGTACAAGACCGGCGGAGTCCGAGCGCGGCAGGGTTGTGATGCCCGCGGGAGGGGCTGAAGCCGTTCCCGTCTGTTCAGCCTTGTGAAGGGATGCTCCATGTCGGGGTCTGCTGTTCCTGCTGCTGTCAACATCGCCGCCAAGCTGTCGCAGTTCAGCGAGCTGTGGTCGCAGAAGACGGTCGCTGTCCTCAACGACTACGAGGTCAAGCTGGCCAAATTGAAAGGGGAATTCGTCTGGCACACCCACGAGGACACCGATGAACTCTTCCTGGTCATCAGCGGACGACTCACCATTCAGCTGAGGGAGGGTGATGTGGTGCTGGAACCCGGCGAGTTGTTCGTGGTCCCCCGCGGTGTCGAGCACTGCCCTGTGGCGGACGAGGAGACCGCGATCCTGTTGTTCGAGCCGTCGGGAACGATCAACACCGGGGATGCCGGAGGGTCGATGACCAAGGCGGCCGAGACCCTCAACTGAGAGGCGGATGGGTGTCGTTGATCCGACGGGATGGGGTGATCGCTCGTGTTCGTCGCCAGCGAAGGCCCGTATAGGACGTGGTGGTGTGTGCCAAGTTGCAGCCATGACTACGACACCGGATGGGCGCCCTGTCCCGCCCCCGCATGCTGATGAGCGCGCCATGCTGGAAGCGTGGCTCGACTTTCACCGCGCCACTCTCGTCCTGAAGTGCTCAGGCCTCGCAGACGATCAATTACGGCTGGCTTCGACCGCGCCGTCGTCGATGACCCTGCTGGGCCTCGTCCAGCACCTGGCTGTGGTGGAACGCAACTGGTTCCAGCACGTGTTCGCAGGTCAGGACCTGCCGACAGTCTTTGAAGAGAGCAACGTCGACGGTTTTGCACTGACGGAAGACCGAGGACTGAAGGAGGCCATGGCGATCTGGCAGCGGGAGGTTGATCGGGGACGTGAGCTCATCGCTGCCGCCTCACTCGATGACGCCGGTCACCTGTCGGAGCAGGAAGCCGGCCACGTAGGTGATGCAGGGGTCTCGCTGCGCTGGATCATGGTTCACATGATCGAAGAGTACGCGCGCCACAATGGCCACGCCGACCTGATCCGAGAGCGCATCGACGGGTTGGCCGGGGCGTGAAGTAGGGATGGGGTGCAGACGGCCGTGCCCGGGCGCGTGGGCGTGGCCGTCGCAGACGACCAGCGTAGGGCCTGTCCGAGCAGACCTGTGGGCCGAGCCCTCGGCGCACACGCGTGCACGGTAGTCCGGTGAAGATCGCCTGCCTGAGTCGAGGCGGGAGGGGGTAGGACGTTCCAAAGCGGACGAGAGGGCGGCGGGTGGAGGCTGGCGTTGCGGCGATACTCGGTGCGGCAATTGGCGCTGTCGGAGGCCTTGGAGGAGGTCTGCTGACCCTCAGCACCCAGCTGCGGACCGTCGATGCTCAGCACCGGGCGGAGGAGAAGCGTTGGGTCGCCGACTTGCGGCGCGAGACGTACACGAGCTTCGTCACGTGCGCGAAGCAGCTGTCCAATGCCTGCTGGAAGGCGTCCGACCTGCTGCAGGGTGAAGGCGCTGTCCCGGACTGGGAAGGCGCCCGCAGCAGCGTGCACGACGCCTGGACGCAGTTCAGTGCTGCGGCGGCCGCCGTGACGATAGCCGGCCCGCACTCTGTGGCTGTGGCCGCCGAGGATCTGCGCGAGGCGCTGCGGCAGTGGGAGTTGCTCACCGGAGCCTGGATTCGCGCAGCCATCGCAGAGGGAACTGGGCGGCTCGAGGAGCATGACGCACGCTTCATGGCGGCCTTCGAGGCCAAGAAGCCTTTGGAGGCCGCGTTCCAGATCGTCGCACGGGGGGCCTTGGACACCGAAGCGTGAGGTCGATCAAGGACTGAGGGCCCTCAGTGACAGTCGCCCGGAGACGTGGGATGGGGTTCTCCGGCCCCGGAGGCGAGAGGACGGCACAACGGCGACGTGTGTGATCAGGTCGCGGACCTCGTGTAGGACGGGGGCCTGCCCGTGCCCTGGGCAGCTTTGGCCAGGGCACGGGCAGGATGATGGCGGCGTACGGGCGGCTACGTGTCAGTCCCTGCGGTACTGCGCAGGCGACTTCTTCGTGTCCTTGTCCTCGTAGGACCCACTCGTGCCGCGGTCGACATGGAACGTGGTCAGTGTGCTGACGGGGGAGTGCGGGTCACGGCGGTCGTCGATGACACGCATGTGCGCGCTGAAGCGTCGCGGTGTCACCTCGTACACGTCGTAGCCGTACCGGTTGCCCTCGAAGTACTTCAGGTGCGGGTTGGCCTGGCCCATCAGCGGCCCGTTGGTGGCGTTCCAGTCGGGGGAGTAGGCGCCGGAGGTTATCGAGTGGGCGGTGAACTCGGTGCCGACGAGGGGGGATTGCGGTTCGTCGAAGTCGGTGCGGAGGTCGTCGACGAAGGCGGAGTGCCAGTCGCCGGTGATGACGACCAGGTCCTCCAGGCCGCTGTGGTGCACGTGCTCCAGGACTTCCTTGCGCTCGGCGAGGAAGCCGTCCCACTGGTCGGTGAACATGTAGGAGCCGCCGGGACGGCCCCGCAGCTGACTCAGCATGATCGAGTTGGCCCATATGTGCCAGGCGTCGGGGGCCCGGTCGATGGTCTTCTTCAGCCATGTCTTCTGCTCGGCGCCCAGGATGGTGCCGTCGGGCAGGTTCTGCGCCGAGCGGTAGGAGCGCAGGTCGAGGATGGCCAGTTCCAGCAGGTCGCCCCAGCGCCGTACCCGGTGGATCTCGGGGTCGGGCAGCGCTGAGCCGCCGAAGGAGTCGCGGTGGGGCATGTGCTCGTACCAGGCCTGGTAGGCGGCCGCGCGGCGCCGCATGAAGGGGGCGCCGCCGCCGGTGCCGCTGTAGTCGTTGACGACCTCGTGGTCGTCCCAGGTCAAGAACCACGGGTGGGCGGCGTGCGCCTCGCGCAGCGATTGGTCGCCCTTGTAGAGAGCGTGGCGTTTGCGGTAGTCGGCCAAGGTGAGGATTTCGGGGCCGTCGTGGTCGCGCACGTGCTGCTCGGGTACGCCGCCGACCTGGCCGTGCTCGTAGATGTAGTCGCCCAGGTGGACGACGAAGTCGACCTTCTCGCGGGCGATGCCGCGGTGGGCTGCGTAGAAACCGTCGTGGAAGGCCTGGCAGTTGGCGGCCGCGAAGGTGACCTTGTCGACGCGTCCGCGCGGCGCCGTCTTCGTACGCCCCACACGGGATGTCTTGCCCAGCGCCTTGAACGCGTACCAGTAGTGGCGGCCGGGGGCCAGGCCGTCCACCGGGACATGCACGCTGTGGCCCAGCGTGGCCGAGGCGGGTGCCGTGCCCCGGGCGACGACGCGGCGCAGCCCGGCGTCCTTGGCCAGGACCCACTCGACCTCGACGACCTCGGGGAGCTGCTGCTCGGCGGCCAGGGGTTCGGGCGCGAGTCTGGTCCACAGCACCACGGAGTGCGGCTGCGGATCACCGGAGGCGACGCCGAGGGTGAAGGGTGCGGGATCGTACTGGGCGCCCAGGGTCTCGGCCGCCTCGCGGGCCTGCGCCGGGGTCAGGCCAGGGGCGAGCGGCCAGGCGAGGCTGAGCGCGCCGGTGGCCGCGGCGGACTTGAGCAGGTCACGGCGGTTGACGGTCATCGACGGCCTCCGGTGGCGCTGAGGGTGAGGGAAAGGGCGTCGGCGTAGCCGTCGTTGGAGGTACCGCTGCCGCTGCGTGTGAAGACGAGCAGGATCCGCGCCGAGCGGGCGGTGGGCGGCACGGCGGCTTCGGCCGTGCGCTCAAGGAGCCCCGTCTTGTTCTGCCGGTCGCCCGCGCTGACCGGGCCCAGGACGCTGAGGGCCAGGGGGGTGTTCTTGGCGTCGCGGAACTCTACGGACAGGCGTGCGCCGTCCTCCTGCGAGGCAAATCCGCCGAGCCAGCCGGCCAGCGTGTAGCGGACCTTGCCCGCGTCGACGGCGCGGCGTCCGGTCGGACCGCTCCTGGGCAGGTCGATGTCCTGCATCAGCACGGTGCGCGGGCTGTTGCCGCCGGAGTAGAAGCGGCTTCCGCGGCGGGCCGGGCCGGGGTCCGACGCGGTCGGGTAACCACCGCCGAGACTGTAGGCGATGAGCGCCGGGGCTCCCTGGGTGATGTTCCAGCCACGGACCTTCGAGACGGGGTCGGCGGTACCGCCGACCCCGCTCTCCGCGTCGCCGTTGACGACGAGATTCACGCGCGCCTCCTGTGATCGATGAGTTGGGCGCGGTCAGCCCACCAGTCCCGCATGAACCAGGAGAAGTATTTCGGCGAATTCTGTTACCACGGCTGTCCTGACTGTGGTGGTCTGCCGGCATAGGAGTCCCACCGTCTTCGGCGCTCGGCGCGGACCCGCTCGCTCGAGTTGCGGGGCGCTCCTTGGGCTGCCGGGCTCGTGATCCGGCGAGACACCGCTGAGCGTTCAGGTCCAACAAGCGGCAGTAGGCCTACGATCGGCACGCCGAAGCCGGACCGAGCGCGAGGCAAAGGGACGGCCGCCGAGCTCAACACGATCGGCGCGGCGCAACTGCGGAAGCTGGGGTGGCCGGGGGAACTGGCACGGTGGCGAGGGGAGAAGAAGCGCGCTCAAGGCGGCGAGCAGTCGGCAGATCGGGCCGCGCGGCGCCCAGTGACTTACGTCGTGGGTTGTGGGTCGGTAAGGACGGGCCCGCAATGCACGGCAACCTGTTGACGAACTAGTCCAGGAGGTTCGGGATGGAAGTCATCATCGCAAAGGGAGGAAGCGGGGAGAGCTGGCCGGTTGCCGGTCAGGTAGCCGTTGTGGTGGTAGCGGTGGTTCTGGCCATAGTGATGATCACGGGGTTGGTGAAGAGAAACAGAAAGTAGACCTCCGCGGTGAGCGTGCAGCAGAGCGTGTACTGAGCAGTGGCAGGCGTCATTCCGGCGGGTGAGTCATAGCCGATTTCGTGAGGGCCCGGCTGGTCCGGCTGTGACCGCTCCGCGAATTGGAGATTGCGAACGGTTGCGCAGTCGGAGCGGCCGGGACTTCTGGGGCGAAAGACCTTTCGAGCTGCTTGCCGTGGTCACTGAGTAGTACTTGAGGCGGAAATGCACCCTGTACCGATCCTCCAGGCGGGCCCGCACCGCCTTGGGTGTGTTGAACTCCTACCGTCACGAGCGCACAGCCAGGTCCTGGGTCTCACCTGCCGTACCTCCCACTAGACTCACGCGGTCACAGGCTGCCCCTCGCGTGGCCGCCCTCGGCTCGCCTTCGTCTCAGTCCGATTCACTCGAAGCGCAGACGCAGCGACTCCCGTTCCGCTTCCTCGATCTGTTCAACCGTCAGGCCCGGCAGGTTCAACTGGGCCAACGTCACCTCGGCGCTGCTCGGCTGGGCGTCCGCGGGTATCCACTTCTCCGGCTGCCACGCATGGGCGCGTATCAGCGATTTGGGGCAGTGGGGATAGACCTGGTCGACGTGCACGACCAGTGCGGATACGGGCGGCTTGCCGACCGGCGTGAGCTGTGCGAGCAACTCCGGGCGAGCCGAGACGCAGGCGCGGCCGTTGACGCGCAGCGTGGTCGGGCGGCCGGGGATGAGGAAGAGGAGGCCGACGTGCCCGGTCTGCAGCACGTTGTGCATGGTGTCGAGTCGCTTGTTGCCGGTGGCGTCCGGGATCACCAGGGTCGTCTCGTCCAGCACGGAGACGAAGCCGGCCGGGCCGCCGCGCGGCGTCACGTCTGTGTTGCCTTCGGCGTCGGCGCTGCCGATGAACACCAGGGACGAGCAGCCGATCAGCGCGCGCGTCTGTTCGGTCAGATGGTCGATCTCCTTGCGAAGTGCGTTCGGGTTCGCTTGCGGGTAGAGCTCACGCAACTCATCTGGGCTGGTCAGGGCGTCGGCCCGGAGGGCGTCGAAGAGCGAGCTGGTGGTCCCCGTGTCAGTCGTCATGGAGATGACCTTAAAAGACGACCAAGACCGCGCGAAGATCAATAGGTGATCTCGTCCGCGTTGACCGGTCGCTACGCCGCGGCGTGCAGCGGGAGGGACGTGGTCGCGGCGAGGCGGCTCTCGGCGAGGAGGGTTGTGCCAGACCATCGAGCGGAACATCCAGGTGGCCCAGCCCGCGGCCCGTCATCGGATAACAGTGATCACCGGAAGTGGCTGCTGCCATTCGCCCAGTTCCGCAACGAGAACCCGACGGGCCAACTGTCGGGCCCGAGCCCAGCCGTCCTCCGTGGAGAGGACGCCCCTTGCCCACAGATCAATGTCATCGCCGTCGTACATTTCGCTGAGGACCACGTCGATCTCACGCAGGTCCGCCATCACTTCGCCGATGAGTTGTCCCTCCTCCACCAGGGCTGCAGCCATGGTGGAGGCGTGCTCGAAGTCCAGGGCGATCTCGTCTGTCGCCACACGGTGTTCGTCCAGCCAGTCCGCCTGGGTCTGGGCGTCAGCCGCCAACATGGTCAGCGACTCGATCAGCAGACGGCGGCGGAAGGAAGCGTCGGGGCTCGGCACATCGCGATCGTCTCACGCGCTCAACTCCCAGGTGGCAGGCGGACAATCGACTGAGCGCGTCTATTTGTGCCTACCCATGCCGCTGGTGTGGGAGCGCCGAGTTCGGATCAGTCACCGCGTCCGGACGGCGTAGGTCACATGCGTCACCCTCGGGGAGGGCTCAGAGCGGACCTGCTCCAGGGCCACGCGGCCGGCGTCCACACCGTCGAACAGGCGGATTCCGGAGCCGAACAACACGGGGGAGAGCGCAATCGAGAACTCGTCGATCAGGCCGGCGTTGACGTACTCCAGGATCGTCGCGCCGCCGCCCGCGATCCGGACGTCCCGGTCGCCGGCGGCTTCGCGGGCCTGGTCGAGGGCAGACTCGATGCCGTCGTTGACGAAGTGGAAGGTGGTCCCGCCGGGCCGCTCCCAGGGATCACGCTTCTCGTGCGTCACGACGAAGACCGGCGTGTGGAACGGCGCCTCCTCCGGCCACATCTGCTCGCCGGCGTCGAACATGTTCTTGCCCATCACGCTCGCGCCGGTGCGCTCGAAGGTCTGGCGCACGATGTCGTTGTCGCGCCCTTCCTCGCCGCCCTCGCCCAGATGCAGGTTCTCCCTGAAGAACCGCTGCGGGAAGACCCACTGCTGCAGTTCCATCCACTGCTTCCCCATCAACTCCTCGGAGGTCTCGGGCGCGATGAAGCCGTCCAGCGACATCGACACGCTGAAGAACACCTTCCCGGCCATCAGCTCTCCGCTCCCTTGCGGACGTCCGCGGTGACGTAGGCAGCCAGGTTGCTCAGGGTCTGCCGGCCGGCCTCGATCGCGTGGTATTTCTCGACCGCCTCGTCGCGCAGCTCCTTGGTGGGGAACAGCGTGCGCATCTCGATCCGGGTCGCCGTGCCATCAGGCTCGAACGTCAGGACCGACTCGAAGGCGTTCGCGTCGTCGCGGGTCTCACCGTGCAGCAACTCGATCCGCTCCGGCGGGGTGAGTTCGGTCCAGGTGATCCACTCCTGGTAGTCCGTCCCGTCCGGTCCGCGCATCACGAAGTCCCACTCTCCGCCGACGCGGAACTCGAACGCCCGCGTGGTGGTGGTGAACCCTTCCGGTCCCCACCATCGCGACAGGTGCCGTACCTCGGTGAACGCCTCGAACACGAGCTCTCGTGGGGCGTCGATGATCCGGGAAATGACGATCTCGCGGTCGGCTGTCTCGGTCTGCGCCGTCGTTCCGTGCTCTGTCGAGCTCATCAGCTACTCCGCTTCCCTTGTCTGCTTCAGGTCCTGCACGTAGGCGTCCAGCCGGTCGAAGCTCTCGTTCCAGAACTGCTCGAATCCGCCGGTCCATTCGTGGACGGGCCGCAGCCCGCTGGCGTCGAGGCCATACAGGCGCTGCTTGCCCGCCTTGCGGTCATGCACCAGCCCCACCTCCCGGAGCACCCGCAGGTGTTTGGACGCCCCGGGCTGGGTCATCCCCAACTCCTGAGCCAGCTCGGTCACCGACCGCTCGCCCGCCCGCAGGAGTGCCAGGATCTCCCGGCGCTGGGGCTCGGCGATCGCGTTGAAGACGTCCGATGTCGTCGCTGCTCGTGCCATGGATCAATCGTATGCCGATAACGGCATACGTCAAGGGAAAAGAGCCCCCTCCCATCGCGGCTCAGTCGGCGCATAGGCGGCGAATGGAACCCCAGGCTCTTACCGGGCCCGGGAGGTCCCGCCCGAGCTCATGGGGCAAGCCGTTGGGCCGGTGTGGCCCAGGGCGGTCAGGGGTGCCCTGTCCAACCGGTCAGGTTTTTCCAGGTGGCACTGCGTACTGAGCTGATCGGCACCTGCTCCGGTATGTACTGGTCGCACTGCGGATGGTGGCAGGGGCCGGCGACCCAGAGAGGTACGTAGACACCCATGGTTTTGTGCCGCTCCAACACGGCGGCCACCGGCTGTTTGCACGAGCGGCAGACGTATCGGGGCGACGGCTTCGGTCTGGATCTCGGCTGGGCTTTCATAGACGAGATTTTACGACAACTTTAAGATCTTTTGTTAGGGTTTTGCCCAATTTGTTCGGCAAGGGGTTGGCGGGCGAGTTTCGGCGGCGGGCATCCTGCGCTCACCTGAGGTCAGGTGGGCTGCCTTCATCGCGCGGCCTGCTCGGCGGTTGCGGGGGGTCGCCGGAGGTGTTCTCGTCCGAAATGGGGTCCGCGTGCTCGGCCGTGTCCGGAGGTGGGACGGGGGCGTGGTCAGGCGGAGGGCGCAGCACGCTGATGCCGACGGACGTGGCCAGGACGATGACGATGACCGCGAGGCTGATGAGCGAGGGGATCTCGGGTACGGCGCCGCTGATCGTCTTGTGGGACGCCTGAAGGATGAGCTTGACGCCGATGAAGGCCAGGATGATCGCCAGGCCCACGCTGAGGTAATGGAAGCGGTCGAGCAGGCCGGCGAGCATGAAGTACAGGGCGCGCAGCCCCAGGATGGCAAAGGCATTACTGGTGTAGACGATGAAAGCGTCGCTGCTGACGGCCAGGACCGCGGGGACACTGTCGACGGCGAAAACGAGGTCAGCGGCTTCGATTGCGGCCACGACCGCCAGCAGCGGGGTCGCGACGCGCCGACCGGCCTCCTTGACGAAAAAATGGGCCCCTGCGTACTCGTCCCGCACAGGAATGGCCTTGCGCAGCAGACGCACGGCGATGCTCTTGCCTGGGTCGAAACTGTCGTCCTCCCCCTTGAGGATCTTGTAGGTGCTGTAGAAGAGGATGGCCGCGAAGACAAACAGGACGGCGGTGAAGCGGCTGACCACCGCCACGCCGGCGGCGAGGAAGATGCCGCGGAAGACCAGGGCGCCGAGGACTCCGAGAAAGAGCACGCGGTGCTGGTAGGCGCGTGGCACCCTGAAGTAGCCGAAGATCAGGGCGAAGACGAAGAGGTTGTCGACCGACAGGCTCTTCTCCAGCAGCCACGCGGTCGTGTACTCCACACCGGCATCCGCCCCGACTACGAGGAAGACGACGGCGCCGAAAGTGATCGCCAGGCCCACCCAGACTGCGCTCCAGCCGGCGGCTTCCCGGAAACCGATCACGTGCGCCTCCCGGTGCGCAAGCAGATCGACCGCCAGCGACACCAGCACGGTGACGGCGAACACCAGCCACAACCACAGCGGCACGTCGTACACGATCTGACCTCTCAGACGCGGTCGACCGGAAGCCCTACTTCGAGTCTGCGGGATGTGACCGCGGTTGTCCTGAGACCGTCACCGCTCCCTGCGCCGTGATCATGGCCGCTCCCGCTGTGGTCAGCAGGGCAGGCTGGTGCTGACGGCATTCGTCTCCTCCGTAGGGGCTGTCGCCGCGGCCCCTTCATCCCTGCTCCGGCCGCGGCCGGAGCAGGGATCAGTGTCACCCGCACGGTTCTCGCATGCGCCGGACACTCGCATCGCCGTGGGTCCGAGCACCGCGCTCGCTCACGCACGGCAGCACCGCCCAATTCCTGGCGAGGTGGGCTGAGTTGCTCGACTGTGCGGACGGCGCCTGTCCAGTGACTGCCGGATGCCATGCTCCTGGGCCAGCACACGGGTGGAGTCGCTTCCCCGGGGTGAGGGTCGTGCTTGGTCACAGCGCGGTGGACAGCCAGATGGTCGCGGCCGCGGTGGTGATGAGCCCGGCGTTGAGTGCGATACGACGGTCTTCCCCGGTCAGGTGCACGGCGATCGCACCGGCCTGCAGGAGGACGAAGCCGATGGCCGCGGCTGTCGCCGGCCAGGGCGCGATGCCGGTCAGCGGGGGGAGGACCAGGCCGATCGCGCCGAGTATTTCGACCGTTCCCAGAGCTCTGAGGGCGGGCAAGGGCACGCGGTCGACCCAGGCCATCATGGGTCGCAGTTGATCGCGGCTGCGGAGCACCTTCAGCGTGCCCGCGTAGATGTAGAACAGTGCGAGCAGGCCCGCGACGATCCAGTAGGCGATGTTCATGTCTTCCGTTCATGGGTGACCGGTTCACGGGGACCTGTCGAGTACGTCGACGTTCGGGAGTTGTCTGGACGCCAGGGCCTCGCTGCTGCAAGGAGCGCGACTTGGCCGTCCCCCCCGTCGACCTCAGGTGAAGTCCACGGCAGGCTCGGTCGCGTATCGGTGCATCGCGTCGCTGTTGGCCTGTGGTGTCAGCGGCCGGCCGTCGGTGAGCACGTCCTGAAGGTCCCGGAAGTACTGCACGTACATGTCGGGGGTGAAGGTGCTGAGCATGACGGCGGGCTGGTCCGTCTGATTGGCGAAGGTGTGGGGGGTACCGGGCGGAACCATGACGAGCGTGCCTGTGGTGGCGTCGTACTCCTGGTCCCCGACGGTGAATCGCACGGTGCCGGAGAGGATGTAGAAGCCCTCGTCGTGTTGGGCGTGGCGGTGCTGGGGCGGTCCCTGGGTGTGCGGAGCGAGGACGGACTCGGCTATCGCGAGGCGGTGCCCTGTGTGGCTGCCGTCCTCCAGGACGCGCATACGCGTGGGGCCCAGAACGATCGTCTCGCCGTCGCCTGGACCCACCACCGATACGGCGGGGGCGGCCTGCGACTTACGGTGCTTCGCTTCTTCGGTCATGCTCACGAGTCCACCGCCAGGGCCCTGTCGGTGTCCAAGACCTGTCCCGCAAAGCCGATACCTGATGGGTATCGTTGCAGCGTGGAGCTACGAACCCTGCGCTACTTCATTGCCGTCGCCGAGGAACTCCACTTCGGTCGGGCCGCCACCCGCCTGCACATGAGTCAGCCGCCACTGAGCCGGGCGATCAAGCAATTGGAGGCCGAGATCGGGGCCTTGCTCTTCGCCCGCTCACCCACCGGCGTCACGCTCACTGCGGTGGGCGCGGTGCTGCTCGACGAGGCGCGCGCTCTGCTCGACCACGCCGACCGCGTCCGGGTACGCGTCAGCGCGGCGGCCGGCGTGGCGAGCCTCACCGTCGGCATCCTGGGCGACGGCACGGACCCGGGAGTGGTCAGGCTGGCCGCTGCATACCGCCGAGCCCATCCCGGCGTCGACATCCACATCCGGGACACCGATCTGACCGATCCGACGTGTGGGCTGCGCGCCGGTCTGGTCGACATCGCCCTGACGCGAGCACCGTTCGACGAGTCTGCCCTGACGGTGCGTGCGTTGCGAAGTGATCCGGTGGGCGCAGTCCTGCGCGCCGACGATCCGCTGGCCCGCCGCGACCGGCTGCGGCTTGCCGAGCTGAGCGAGCGCCGCTGGTTCCAGTTTCCGCAGGGCACCGACCCGATCTGGCAGTCGTACTGGAACGGCGGCAGGCCGCGCGAGGGCCCCATCGTGCGCGCCGTCCAAGAGTGCCTACAGGCCGTGCTGTGGAGCGGCACGATCGGCCTGGCCCCGCTCGGGCACGACCTGCCCGCGGAGTTGGCCGTGGTGCCGCTGATCGACATGGCACCGAGCCGCGTGGTCGCGGTGTGGAACAAAGGCGACGCCAACCCGTTGATCCGATCGTTCGTCGAGACGGCGACAGCCGCGTACCGCCACTGAGCACCGGACCCCACCCCTCCGCCCTCCCTGCGGGCTATCCTGCGCGCATGCGTGAGCAGTTCACCGGCTGGCCGGAGCAAGCCATGGACGTCTTGGTCCAGCTCCAGGGCGAGCCGTCCCAAGCGATTCGCGAGCGCTACCGTGCGGATCGTGAACGCCTGGTCCGGCAGCCGATGATCGCCCTGCTCAACGCTGTCGCGGACACCGACCCCCGGTACGAGGACTTCTCCGTCTGGCACTACCGCACCGACTCCTGGTGGTGGCAGCACCAGAGCGCGGTGATCCGGCTCGGCCGCAAGATCGAGATCGGCCTTCAGTTCTCCCTGGACGGCCTGCGGATCCAGGGCGCCTGGTGGTACCCCGATCCCGGACAGGTGGACATGTTCCGCAAGGCGGTGGCCGCCGAGGGGAGCGGGCGCGAACTGTCCACCCTCGTCGAGGACGTGCGCACGAGGGGGTACGACATCTCCGGGGACGTGATGAAACGCCCTCCGCGGGGCTACCCGACAGACCATCCCCGTACGGACCTGCTGCGCCACCGCTCTCTGATCGCCGCCCGCCACCTGGGGGGCGAGGCGTGGCTGCACACCCCCGAGGCGGTCGACCGGGTCCTCTCGGCCGCTGCCGACCTGGACGCCCTGCTGATGTGGCTGGTCCGTCACGTGAAGCGCGCCGCCTGACATCACGAGGGCGCTGTGCGGGGGCTGAGGAACCACACTCGGTCGGGGGGCGATCGGTCAGTCGGCGTACACCGGCGCGAGGTCGATGTAGATGCGCCACTGCCGCGCCTTGTCGCCGCGGAAGGTGAGGATGTCGGCATTGGGTACCGTGACCTGCTTGCCGTCGGTCCGGGTGTAGGTGACCTCGGTCTGGACGATGACGATGTCGCCCATTTCCCAGCTGCGCAGCAGACGGTGCGACAGCCCCGCGATGGTGGCGAAGAAGTCGGCGACCCCTTGCCGTACCGCCGGGCGGCCGATCAGTTCAGGGCTGTTGGCGAAGCGGAACACCACATCCTTGGTGAGGTGGGCGACGAACTTGTCCGGGTCGAACGTATCGATGTCTCGGAAGATGCGTGCGACGTCACGGCGCCTCTCGGCCGCTCGGGCGTGGGGCAGGGCGAGCCCTTGAGCGCCGTCGTCCTGCTCTCCGGTGCTGATGTTGCTGCCGTGACTCGGTGTCGAGGGGTGCTCGCCGGTGCGGTCCACGATGTCTCCTCCGGCCGAAGGTGCGACTGCTTACCTACCGCGCACGGCGCTCCGCGCGCGGTTCGATGGTTTCAACTCCGCCTTCAGGTAGGGCAGTTGAACCAGCATCCCAAGAATGACCGGACGGTGCGACCCGTACGGCGCCCGTGCGGGGATGGCCCGACGGGGGCTCCCGCGACGCGATGCGAGCCCGCGATACGACCCCGTTGTGCGCGCCTGAGTTGCGCGCCGGCGAGGACCCGCCGCCCGTCGATGCCGCCGTTCGTGCTCATCTCGCAAGCGTGATCGGTGCTCGAGGCGTTGCGCGCCGACACGCGACGCGTGAGCACCTGCTGATTGGGCAAGACGGGCCGGACGGGCCGGGCGTAAGGGTCGCGGCAGGCCGTACAGGGCCGCAGCAGGCCGTGGCCTTCCGGAAACCTGGAGGCCGCACCTACTTGCCGTCATCTCATGAACTCACCGCTTCACCCCGTGATCGCCAACTCCTATTTCTGTCACGGATATTGACACCCTCCCTTCGGGAGTCCTACGTTCACCGCGCCTGAGAGCGCTCTCAGCAGACCGTCCGGTCAAGACTTCGAGGAGCTGCCTCCCATGCCCACCAACCGCCGCACGTCCCGCGTGTGGCCACCCCTCAGACGCACCGTCGCCGGCCTCGCCTCGGCCGCGCTCGCCGCCACCGGCCTGATTGCCCTCGCCGCCGCGCCCGCCTCCGCCGCCACCATCCCCGTCGGCGCCGGCAGTTACTCCGACACCCGCCCCGCAGGCACCGTCGGCCCCACCAACAACGTCGGCGGCGCCGTCACCCCCAAGGTCACCGCCGCCGCGAAGGACAAGCCCGTACCCACCAACGACTGGTGGTCCTCTCTCGCCTTCCAGCGCTACCCGGACAACCCGTACTCCACCCCGATGTACGGCCACCCCCTCACCTACCAGGCAGCCTCGGGCGGCCTCGACGTCGGCTACCCGACCTCGGCCGCGATCGTCGGCGACGGCCGCCAGTACGAGTACGCCCACAAGAGGGACCTCACCCTCGGGCTGACCGGCCTCAACTCGCCCGATACCAAAGCCGATTCGTGGTCCGACTGGACCGTCACCCCCTACTGGTCCGACGGCACCCGCACCCTGCGCACCACCATCGGCCACGGCCTGCCCTTCGTCTACGCGACCGGCTCCGGCGGCGACGCCCGCGTCACCACCGCCAACGCGCCCACCGTCTTCTCCGACCAGGGCAACGTCATCGGCATCACCGTCGGCGGCCACCACTACGCGCTCTTCGCTCCCTCCGGCACCGACTGGTCCCTCTCCGGCTCCACCCTCACCGCGCCCCTGACCTCGGCGAAAAACTACTTCTCCGTCGCCGTCCTCCCGTCGACCGGCGACCTCGCCACGTACAAGAAGTACGCGTACTCCTTCGTCACCGGCTCGAAGGTCTCCTGGTCCTCGACGGCATCCGGCCAGACCAAGGCCACCTACGCCCTGGAGACCACCCCGAAGGAGGGCACCGAGACCGGCACCCTCCAGGCGCTCTACCGCCACCAATGGCAGGCCACCGACTCCGCGCTGACCAACCTCACCTACGTCTCCCCGCGCGGCACGATGAAGGTCCGCGAGGGCACCTCCTTCACCACCACCCAGAAAGCGTCCCCGGTCCTGCCGACGCTGCCGTCCGTCTCCGCCGTGGACAAGGCCCGCCTCACCGGCTACCTCAACGATGTCGCAAACGCCTCCGACCCGTTCAACGGCGCCACCGACACGTACTGGACGGGCAAGGCCCTGGGGCGTCTCGCCCAACTGGTCCCCGTCGCCGACCAGATAGGCCAGACCGGCACCCGTGACAAACTGATCGGCCTGCTCAAGGGCAAACTGCAGGCCTGGTTCACGGCAGGCGGCGGACACGAGTTCAGCTACGACAAGGACTGGCGGACGCTGATCGGCTACCCGGCCTCGTACGGCAGCGACGCCGAACTGAACGACCATCACTTCCACTACGGCTACTACATCTACGCCGCCGCCATCGTCGCCCAGTACGACCAGGCCTGGGCCGCCGACTCCGCCTGGGGCGGCATGGTGAAGACGCTGATCCGCGACACCGCCAACCCCTCACGCACCGACTCCGCCTACCCCTTCCTGCGTGGCTTTGACGTCTACGCCGGCCACAGCTGGGCCTCCGGCCACCAGGGCTTCGCCGCCGGCAACAACCAGGAGTCTTCCTCCGAGTCCACTCAGCTCAGCGCCGCGCTCGTCCTGTGGGGCTCGGCCACCGGCGACGCCTCACTCCGGGACCTCGGCTCGCACCTTCTGACCACCGAGTCCGAAGCGATCGCCCAGTACTGGTTCGACGCCGACGAGCAGGTCTTCCCCTCCGGCTTCGGCCACGACACGGTCGGCATGGTCTGGGGCAGCGGCGGCGCCTACTCCACCTGGTGGACCGCGAACCCCGAGGAGATCCACGGCATCAACGCCCTGCCCATCACCTCCGGCTCCTCCCTCCACCTGGCCGCCCACCCGGCCGCCATCAAACGCAACCTCGCCGAGATGGAACGCGAGAACGGGGGACCGGCCGTCGAATGGCGGGACATCCTCTGGGAATTCCAGTCCCTCGCCGACCCCGCCGCCGCAAAGTCCAAGTGGGACGCGGGCAACGGCTCCTACACCCCCGAGGCCGGCGAGTCCAAGGCCCACACCTACCACTGGCTCACCACCCTGGACGCCCTGGGCGCCCCCACCCCCTCGGTGACCGGCTCCATCCCCACCTCCGCCGTCTTCACCAAGGGCACCACCCGTACGTACGCCGCCCACAACTACACCTCCTCGGTCGTCACCGTCACCTTCTCCGACGGAGGCAAGCTGAACGTCCCGGCCCGCTCCACGGCCACCGGCAACGGCACCGCCCCCGAGGAACCGGAGGAGCCCACCGACCCGCCCACCGGCAACACCTTCCGCCTCACCACCGGCGGCGCCCTGACGACCTCCACCTCCACCACCACCGGCTCCGACACCATCGCCTCCGCCGGCGGCGCGAACCACGACGGCAGCCCGAACCAGCCCCTCACCTACGTCATCAAGAACGTCAACGGCAAGGTGAAGTCAGGCAGTTCGACCAGTTTCCGACTCCAGGTCGACGCGGGAACGACCGTCGCCCTCGGCCAGCAGGCCCGCGTCTCCTACGACCTGACGGGCGACGGGACCTACGACCGCGTGGAGACGTACCAGTACTTCGCGAGTGACCCGGTCACCGGCTGGGAGGAATACACCCAGGCCAAGGGCCTGAAGTCCGCCACCGGCAGCCTCGGCGAACTGAAAGGCGGCAGCGTCCGCCTGGAGGTCTGGAACGCCATCGGCAACGGCACGGCGAAGCTGAAGACAGGTGCCGCGGACACCGTGGTGGTCATTCCCTACGAGTGAGGAGCGACGGGGAAGAAACAGCTACACCCTGAGCCGGCCGCCGGACCCGCGAGAGCGACGCGGGTCCGGCGGCTTCGGCCAGGACTGGCGGAGGTCACTTTTGCGGGCCCGCCGGGCCGCCTTCCGCATCAAGGCGCGCCACCCGCCGGACGCCGGCCACCTGACGGTAGGAGGTGTCGAGGAGTTCGGCCACCTCCTGCCAGTCCACCTCCTGGGCGGCCGTGGTGCCGCCGGCTGCGAGGTCGATGCCGATCCAGCCGGACGGAGCGAGGTAGGCGGGGACGAAGAAACGCTTGTCCCCGGCGAGGGCTGCACGGTCCGCGTCGTCCGGCAAGACGATCAGAGCCCGGTCGTAGCGGATACGGTCGTCAGCGGAGCCCTTGGTCGAACCGCCGTACCAGGCGAAGTATTTGCCGGCCCGAAAGCCCGGCCGGCCATGGGCGATCTGTTCCTCCGCGTCCGGGAACGCCAGCGCCACCGTGCGCAGCCGTACCAGGAACGGGTCGTCGTCCTCGAACATCACAGCATGTGGCATAGCCCAGATCCCGTCTTGATGCTTTTACGACCTCTTCCAAAGTAGACGTGACCGGGCGGAGCCCGCCGAGTGGGAACACCCACCAGCCGGGCAGCGGTGCGCAGACAACCGTCGCTGAAACCGAGGAGCAATGCGCCACGCGTAGGGCATTTCAGGTGATAAGAGTGCATTCTCCGCGCGCCCAGCGCTGGATGGCCCCCGTCTCCATGCAGGCTGAAATGCCCTAGAGGAGGAGTCTCATGTCTGTGTCTGTGTCTGTGCCCGCCCGTACACCTCGCCGGATGTCGACTGCCCTCACCGCCGTGGGTGGCGGCGTCTGCGCTCTTGCCCTGGTCCTGTCCGGCACGGCAGATGCCGCACCTGCAGCTCCCGAGCCCACGCACCCCGACGATGATTACGCCGGCTCCCAGATCCTCAAGCATGAGGCAACGACCAGGAGCGGCGTGGGACTCACCGCCGCCGCGGGAACCGAGGGCGTGGACGTCAGCAGTCATCAGCGCAAAGTCGCATGGTCCACGCTGCGCAAGTCCGGGGTGAGATTCGCCTACATCAAGGCCACGGAGTCCAAGAGTTACAAGAACCCGTACTTCACCCAGCAGTACAACGGGGCATACAACGTCGGCATGATCCGGGGTGCCTACCACTTCGCCCTGCCCAACACCTCCAGTGGCGCGACCCAGGCCCGCTTCTTCCTCGCTCACGGCGGTGGCTGGTCCAAGGACGGCAAGACACTTCCCGGTGCGCTGGACATGGAGTACAACCCCTACGGCGCCACCTGTTACGGACTGAGCAAGCAGGCCATGGTCAACTGGGTCAGGGACTTCTTCAGGACCTACAAGGCCAGGACCGGCCGGGACGTCGTCATTTACACCTCGACCAACTGGTGGAAGAACTGCACCGGCAACTACACCGGCTTCGGCAAGACCAATCCGCTGTGGGTGCCGCGCTACGGTTCGTCTGTCGGAGCCCTGCCCGGCGGCTGGAAGTACCAGACCATCTGGCAGTACACGTCCAAGGGACCCACGGTCGGCGACCACGACCGGTTCAACGGGGGCCTGGACCGCGTGCAAGCGCTGGCGAACGGCTGACCGACGGTCTCCACCCCTTCACCTTCCCATGTCCTCAGGTGCGTGAGCCGGCTTCGCGCCCTGGGACGCCAGCCAGGTGTCGATGACCTCGGCGACCAGGGCGGCGCCGCGGCTGTTCTGGTGGATGTGGTCGGCCGTGAGCACGAGACCTCGGCGCCGCGAGATCGCGTCGAGGCTGCGGCGCAGCACGGCGTGCCGGACGAGGGCGCCGACGCCCGCTGCGAGCGTCGGCTCCCGGTACGGGATCGGCGGCGGGCCTGCTTGGCGTAGTTCCTCCATCTGGCGTTCGTGGAGCGGGAGACAGGTCACCTTGTGGGCGGCGGCAACCTCAGCGATCATCCGGCTGTACGTCTGTGACGCCAGCGCCGCCGCTCCGTCGAGCTGCTGTCCCAGGACCGGGAGCGACAGCAGACCGATCGTCGCGTCGGTCTCCGTTCGCAGCCTTTCGACGACGGCTCCCAGGCACTGCTGGAACCAGCCGGCCGACGGGCGCTCGGGGAGATGCTTTCGCTTCATGGCCTGCTCGACGGGGTAGCCGGCGAGGCTCGCTCGGGCGTCGTTGGTCCCGATCAACACAGTGATCACGTCGGGCGGGTCCGCGATGACGGCATCGAGGCGCTGCAAGAGGTTGTAGGTGAAGTCGCCGTTGGCGCCGAAGCGGGTGAGTCGTACGTCGCCGGGAGGGCGTCGGCGCTCGAGAAGGCCGAGGTAGTCGACGCTGAGCTGCGCGCGGGTGAGACTGTCGCCGAGGCAGGCGACGCGGGTTGTCACAGGGCTTGTGTGCCGGGCGTGCCGGCGTGCTCGGTGGGGCGGGCGTCGGTCCGGGGACGGTGGTCGGTGCCGAGACCAGCGGTGATGGTCAGGATGGACGACGGTCCCGTCATGTCGACCGCGTGCCATGTTCCGGCCGGGTTGACGGTGGCCTCGCCCGGGCCGAGCTCAACGCGCTCGGGCCCGCCGTTCACGTCGCGGGTGACGGTGACCGATCCGCTGAGGCAGACGATGAGTTCGTCGCCGACGGGGTGGCGCTCCCAGTCGTCACCGCGGCCTTCGCCGTCGAAGATCGTCACGATCCGGCCCTCGGCGCCGTCGGCTGCGACCGCGGCGCTGTATGCCTGGAGTATCTGCGGGTCCCAGGCGAAGCCTTCGATGGGTTTCGCTCGCGATCCCAGTCCCAGGTGCACGGGGGTGCTGCGCAGGTCGATGGCGTTGTGTTCGTGGTTGAGGAGTCTCATGCCGGCCATCGTCACAGGACGGTGATCGAGTGGTCTTGAAGAAAAGGGAACGGAACGGAAAGTGGGCGCGACGGGCCGCTGGAGCGAAACCCTTGGCGACTATCCGGTGCCGAGGAGGAGTTCACCGCGACGCCAGGCTGTCGGCGTTCGGCCGGTGAACTCGCGCCAGTCCCGGACGAGATGGGCCTGGTCGGCGTAGCCGCAGACGCTCGCCAGCTCGGCCCAGGGAAGCGGGTCGCGCGCCGTCGCCAGTTCGTGGGCGTGCTCGAAGCGCAGAACGCGGGCGAAGGTCTTGGGCGACAGGCCCACCTCACCGCGAAAGCGGTCGGTGAGGTAGCGGCGGCTCCAGCCCAGTTCTGCGGCGACGGCTCCCACCGGGAGGCGGCCCCGCGCGGCGACGAGACGGCGCCATCCCTCGGCCACCTCGGGGCGCACCCGGGGCACGCCGTCGCCGCCTGCGCCGCGGGCCACGGCGCGCAGGAACAACTCATCCAGCAGGGCGAACCGCGCGGCCCATGTTTGCGCGGCCCGAAGCCGGTCGACCAGCTCGAGGCCAAGTGCTCCAAGGAGCTCCTCGAGTGGGATCAGTTGATGGGTGAGCGCGGCGGCGGGCATGCCGTAGATGGCCCGAGCTCCCAGTGGCGTCAGGGACACCTGCACGCCGTGCTGGCGTCCGTCGTGGTGGATCGCGACGGAGCGGCACATCAGGCCGCCGGCCAGGCTGTCGAATCGGGTGAGCGGTGAGCCGTCGTCGACGCCCGCCGCCACCTCCAACGGGTCGGACAGGCTGATCACCGCAGTGAGCATGCGTCCCGGCGGAC
Source organism: Streptomyces sp. NPDC051214 (assembly GCF_040682375.1). Lineage (NCBI taxonomy): Bacteria > Bacillati > Actinomycetota > Actinomycetes > Kitasatosporales > Streptomycetaceae > Streptomyces > Streptomyces sp. NPDC051214. The sequence goes on along the minus strand of NZ_JBFBAT010000014.1, from coordinate 42,555 downwards.
CACAGTGCACCCCTGCCGGGAACCCGCGCAGGTCGAAACCGATATACGAGCCGACGTACCGCCGCAGGGCGGGCGCCGGAGGTGCAGCGATCCTGGTAGCCGTATGGTGCTCCACGCTGGTCAGTGTACGAACCGGCCAGACTGCCGGGACCATCACCCGACCGAACACACCGTGTTCACCGGCCACTTCACTGTCCACGGCCCCTTATGGAGAGGTGTGCCGGAGTGTTGCCGGGCGATCTCTGAGCAGCCGAGGCCTAGGGCTGATCAACCGACCTACATGCGCTGCACGTACGCAGCCCGCCATTCCGGCGAGGGGTCCGTAGCCAGCTCGGTCCAGTACTCTCGCCCAGCCACGATGTGGCCGTCGTGAACGGTCCAGAACGACGCCACGCGGTGGACCCCCATGGTGTCGTGCGGGACCTCCACCTCAGAGACCACACTCTCGCCGTCCGTCACGATCCGAAGGACGTGGATCGACCACCCCTCCGGATACTCCGCGTTGATGCGTATGAAGTTGTCGCGGCCCACGATCCGTTCTCCACTCACGGGCCACTCGACTACGACGTCATCGGCCAGCAATCCACGTAGCCCCTCCCAGTCCCGCGCCTGCATGCGGTCCCACAACGCTTCAACGACCTTCGATGCCTCCATGGCCGCATCCTGACAGGCGCACTGACAACACGCCGCCTGCCGGGTGCCCGATGGCGACGCTCTTCCCGCAGATGGCCCTCAGTGCCACAGTGCGGGTATGAATTCTCCGATCATGGCTGGGACTTCGCAGGCTTGGGCGGCACTGGGTGCCGATGCCGCGCTGCTCGAGCGCGTGTCCTACGGCGGTGCGTCCGGAGGGCTGCCGGCGCGGCTGCCCGTCATGGAGCTGGCTCGGGCCACGGTGGCGGTCTGCTCGATCGCGGCTGCCGAGCTTGCTTCCCTGCGTACGGGACGGCCCGTGCCACGGGTGCGGGTCGACGACGAGGCGGTCGCGACGGCGTTCCTCAGCGACCGGTTGGTGCGGGTCGACGGCAAGGCGTGGTCGACCTTCTCGCCGCTGTCCCGCTTCTGGCGGGCGGCCGACGGATGGGTTCGTACGCACGCCAACTACCCGCACCACCGGGCCCGATTGCTCGACGCTCTCGGGGCGCCGGGGGACATCGGCGAAGAGGCAGTGGACACGGTGGCCCGGACGATCGCGGGCCTTACCGCGCTCGAGGTGGAGGAGAAGGTGTACGCGAGGGGCGGTTTGGCCGTCGCGGCGCGCGGCCCTCAGGACTGGGCTCAGAGTGAGCAGGGGGTCATGGTCGCGGGCCAGCCGCTGCTGACGACGACGCGCATCGATGAAGCCCCCGAGCGGATGCTCGGTAATGCCGCACTGCCGTGCGCGGGGCTGCGCGTCCTGGACCTGACCCGGGTGCTGGCCGGACCGGTCGCCACCCGAACGCTGGCGTTGCTCGGCGCCGACGTACTGCGGATCGACGCCCCGCACCTGCCGGAAAGCCAGGAAGCCCACAACGACACAGGGATGGGGAAACGCTCGACCACACTGGACCTGGCACAGGCCACCGACCGCAACGTCTTCGGCGACCTGCTCCACACGGCGGACGTGGTGGTCACCGGCTACCGGCCGGGCGCGCTGGAACGGTTCGGCCTGACGCCCGAGGCGCTCGCCGAGCGTCGTCCGGGTCTCGTGATCGCCCAACTCTCCGCGTGGGGCCGTTACGGGCCGTGGCACGAGCGGCGCGGCTTCGACAGCCTGGTCCAGGTGGCTACCGGCATCGCCGCGTTGGAGGGCTCGCCGGACTCGCCGGGTGTGCTGCCCGCCCAGGCGCTCGACCACGGCACCGGCTATCTGCTCGCGGCCGGGGTCCTGCGCGCGCTCACCGAGCAGCACCGAACGGGCGGCACCCGGCTGATCCGCCTGGCTTTGACGCAGACCGTGCACTGGTTGGTCCACGACCTGGCTCCCGCTCCGGGGGAGGTTGAGATTTTCGACGCCGAGCGCTGGCTGACCGAGACCGACAGCCCCATGGGCCGACTGCGGCACGCGCTGCCGCCCCTCTCGTACGAGGGGGGCCCGACGAACTGGGTACGCCCGCCGGGCCTGTGGGGGACCAACGCCCCGGCCTGGGGCGGCGCCTGACGACACGAGAGGGGCAAGCAGTGGAGCGCTACAGGGAGCACAGCAAATTGGTGCGGGACCGGATTCCGCAGATCATCCGCGAAGCCGGTGCGGAGCCCGTTATCCATACCGCGGACGCGGAGGAGTACCGGGCCCGGCTGCGAGAGAAGCTCGGCGAGGAGGTTGCCGAGTTCTTGGGCGCCGACGACGCCCAAGCGCCGGAGGAACTCGCGGACGTGCTGGAGGTTGTGTACGCCCTTGCCGCGGATCTGGGGGTCACCCAGGAGCAGCTGGAGAAGATCCGTGAGGCCAAGGCGAAGGAGCGCGGCGGCTTCGCCGAGCGCGTCGTCATGAGCGGGAATCGCTGATCGCGCCTGACAGGCCCGCCACGGGCGACGAACAGGCAGCAACGCTACGTCAGTTGACCTGCCGAATCCCATGGCGGAATGGATCCGACGCAACGCCAGTCATAGTGGAGCGCACTCGGAGTAAAATTTTTTGAGACAGATCTCAAAGTCTCGTGTAGCGTCCCTCGCATGTCCGAGACCGAAGAGTCCGATGTCACGCTCGGGGACCGCCTCCGGCGTCGTCGGAAAGCTCTCCAGCTGACGCTGCAGCAGGTTTCCGAAGCCACCGGCATCACGGTCGGCTACCTTTCGCAGCTCGAGCGCGGGCGCGCCAACGGGAGCGTCAGCACCTTGCAGAAGATTTGCGGTGTGCTGAAGCTCAACGTCGGTGATCTCTTCGCGTCCAGCAGTACGCCGACACGGCCGGTTCTGCGCTTCGCGGACGCCACCAGCAGGCAGTTCGGCAACAAGGCATCGAAGGTCAAGCTGACCCCGACGCACTTCGATCACCTCGAAGTGCTCCTCGGCACCTTCGAGCCCGGCGGCGACACCGGCACGGACCAGTACACCCACGGCGCTTCCGAAGAGCTCCTGGTGGTGCTGGAAGGCCAGGTCGAATTACAGGTCGGCACCACCACCCACATCCTGGGCCCGCTCGATTCGGTGAGCTACAACAGTGGTCACCCCCACAAGGTCAGCGAACGTACGGGCAGCCACCCCGCCAAGGTCATGTGGGCCATGGCGCCCCCCACTTACTGACCAGCACGCAACGCCACGCCGGACGGACGACCTCCCGTCCGGCACGCCGGCGCACCCGCGCGCCCTGGCGACGTAGCACTCGGCAACAGCCCGCGCTCACCTTCTGAGACACCTTGGGAGTCGTTTTGTCTGTTACGTCCCCGCAGCGTGCCCACAACGCGCAATCCGAACTCCGAGGTGTCGGAGGAATGGCGTTCGCGGAACTCTGGGAACGCTTCTCCTTCTACGGCCTGCAGAGCATCCTCGCCTTCTACCTCCTCGATGCGTTGAGCGAGGGAGGGCTCGCCCTCCCCGCCGCCGCGGCGGTCGGCATCACGGGCGCCTACGGCGGCGCCGTCTATCTCGCCCAACTGCTGGGCGCCTGGGCCGGCGAGCGGCTGGTCAGCCCCCATGCGCTCGTCTTCGGTGGCGGCATCGTCATCGCCCTGGGCCACATCGTGCTCGCCGTCACGCCGGGGCTGCTCGGGCTCGGCACAGGTCTTGTCCTGATCGTCGCCGGCACGGGCGCGCTGAAGACCAACATCACCTCCATCGTGGGCTTCATCCTCGCGAGCGAGAGCGCCGCCAAGAAGGACGCCGGCTTTTCCTACTTCTACATGGCGATCAACACGGGAGCCGTCCTCGGCCCGCTGACCACGGGCCTCGCTCAGAACCAGTGGGGATTCCACGTCGGGTTCGGGCTCGCCGCGGTCGGCATGGTCATCGCCCTCGTCCAGTACGTCCGTTCGGCACCGGCCCTGCCGCCTCGTGCCCGCCAGGTCGTCAACCCGCTGCCCACCACAGCACTGCGCAAAGCCCTCTGCATCGCTGCCGTCTCGATCGTGGTCATCACGCTGGCGGCCCTGTCCGGCCTCCTCAAGGCCGAGCGACTCTCCATGATCGTCACGGTGGGGACCCTCCTCACCGCCGCCGTCTATTTCACGCTCATCCTGCGCTCAACGAATGTGGATGCCTTCGAACGCCGCCGCGTGAGTTCCTACATCCCGCTGTTCCTCAGCGCATCCCTGTACTTCGGGCTGCTCTTCGCGAAGTTCACCGCGATCTCGCTGCTGGTCAAGAGCCGCGTGGACCTCGACATCGGTGACTGGTCGTTCCCCGTCGGCTGGATCACCATGATCTCGTCCGCGTCCGGCGTGGCCATGCTTCCGGTCGGCGCCGCCATCTGGAAGAAAATGGGAGCACGTCAGCCGAAGGCCGGCACCAAATTCGCCATCGGCCTGTTGCAGATAGGCCTGGGCTTCGCGTTCATCATGGTGATCTCGGCGCTGTACGACGGCACCACGATTCCGTTCGCGTACATCATCGTGTTCATGTTCATCATGGGCAGCTCCGAGATCTTCGTCGGGCCCATCGGCCTCTCCCTGGCCACACAGATCGCGCCGAAGGCCTTCACCGCGCAGATGGTCGCCATCAACTTCCTCACCCTGGCGCTGGGTTCCTCTCTCTCGGGCCTGCTGGGCCAGTACTTCACCGCCGTCTCGAACAACACCTACTTCCTGACGCTCGCGCTCGGAGCAGTGGCTGCGGGCCTGACCCTGTTCGCGTGTCGCAGGCCCATCCACCGCAGCCTGTACGCCGGAATCGAGAGGTGATCCACATGCCCACTCCTCGCATCGCAGTCATCGGAACGGGAACCATCGGAGCGCAGACGCTCTGGCAGCTCGCCAAGCTCGGCGCCGATGTGACCGGCTACGAACTCTTCAGCCCCGGACACTCACGTGGAGCCGCCGGGGGCGAAACCAGGCTGTTCCGCCACATCGACGTAGAACATCTCGGGTACCTGCCCGTCACCGGGCGCTCGGACCTCATATGGCGCGAGCTCGAAGAGGAATCCGGGCGCACGCTGCGCAACTTGACCGGCGCCCTCGCCATCGGCAGCACCGCCAGCCCCGCAACGCAGACCGCGCTCGAGAGCGCCGCCCTGCTCGGCAGCCGCGCCGAGGTACTCACTCGGGAGGAAACACAGCACCGGTTCCCGCACTACCGGCTGCACGAGGACGAGATCGCCATCCTCGACAAGGGCGCCGGGATCATCTTTCCCGAACGCACCGTACGTACCGCCGCGGACGCGGCCCTCGCACGCGGCGCACGCATCCTGCGCGAATGCCGCGTCACTGCCATCACCCAAGTCGGCAGCCAGGTCGACATCGTGACGGGCAACGGCACGCAACGCTACGACCGGGTCGTCGTCGCGGCAGGCGCATGGACCGCCACCCTCCTCCCGGACATGGCCCCCTACCTCGCGACGCGGCGCCTCATCTCCTCGTGGTACCTGCCCAAGGCCGGCAGCACACTCGACGGCATGCTCCCCTACCTGCGCACCGAACCCCACTACTCCTACGGGCTGCCGACCGCCGACGGCCTGGCCATGAAGCTCGGCGTCGGCTTCCGCGACCACTTGCCCGTCGAGTCCCCGGACACCGCGCCCCTGCGGATCGCCGACGAGGACCTCGAGCCCATCCGCGCGGTCGCGCGCGACCTCTTCCCGACGCTGGAGGACTACCCGATGCGTGCCCAGGCGTACTTCGAGGCCTATACGCATTCACGCATCGAGTTCATGCGCGAACACCCGGCCATGCCCTCGGTCTTCGTCTGTGCCGGGTTCTCCGGCAAGGGCTTCAAGAACGCACCGGTCTTCGGCGAGGCCGCCGCCCGCGCGGTCCTCGGCCTGCCGCCGGTGAATGACACCATGGCGTTCATCCTCGACGCCGAGCATCCCGCCCGCCCGGTATCCGCCTGACATCTGCGTCACTCGCGGATCTGCGCGTTCGCCGTAGGAAGTACGTCACTGCTGTCCGCGCCTGGGCCGGCTAGGCCCGCCAGCAGGCGCAGCCCGTCCGCGGCGGGACTGCCGGCAGCCGCGGTCAAGACCAGTAGCTCCATGCCTGATGCGTCGGGCAGGGCGAAGTTCTCCTGGTGCAACTCGAGCAGTCCGACCAGCGGGTGCCGGTACACCTTGCGACCATGTGTGCGGGCGCGCACGTCCGCACGGGCCCAGAGGCGACGGAAACGCTCGCTGCCCATCGCCAGTTCGCCGATGAGCGAGGCCAGGCGGGGGTCATCGGGGTACTTGCCGGCGGCCAGGCGCAGGTGTCCGACCACGTCGAGGGTGCAGCTCTCCCACTCCGCGTACAGGCCGCGTTCGGCCTCCTCGAGGAAAATGTGCCGGGCGGTGTTCAGGCCCGGCAGCGGTCGGCCGAAGAGGAGCCCCGCGAGGCGGTTGCCGGCGAGCACGTCAAGACGATGGTCCATGATCAGCGCGGGGGCGTCGGTGACCAGGTCGAGGATGCGCAGAACCTCCGGCCGGACCCGCCCACCTGGCGCCTTCGCGCGCCGGCGGCGCTGCCGGGCGAGCCGGGAGAGATGCTCTCGTTCGGTCTCATCCAGGCCCAGGACGCGGGCGAGCGCGTCGAGGACCTGCTCGGAGGGCTGGGTCGCGCGTCCCTGCTCCAGGCGTACGTAGTAATCGACGCTAACTCCGGACAGGTGCGCGACCTCTTCGCGGCGCAGCCCTTCGACCCGGCGGCGGCTGCCGGTGGGGATGCCGACGGCCTTCGGGTCGACCCGGGAACGCCGGGTCCGCAGGAAGCTCGCGAGATCGTCCATGCCGTCCAGTATGGCCGCGGCGGGCCCCGCGAAGGTGGTACTGCCGGTACCAGGAAGACCCGTCCGACGGAAGCGGCGCCCCTGAACACCGGACGCCCCGGTGCCCAGAATCGAAGGCATCCGATCCGAAGGAGTTCTCATGAAGACGCTGATCGTCTACGCCCACCCGGAGCCGAAGTCGCTCAACAGCTCGCTGAAGGACCTCGCGGTGTCCACCTTGGAGAACGCCGGGCATCAGGTGCGGGTGAGCGATCTGTACGCGATGAACTGGAAGGCGGTCGTGGACGCCGCGGACTATGGCCCGCATGCCTCAAGTCCGCTGCAGGTCGCGCGGGATTCGGGCCGGGCCTTCGACGCCGGGGCGCTCACCCCGGACGTCCGCAGCGAGCAGGAAAAGCTGCTGTGGGCCGACACGATCATCTTCCAGTTCCCGCTGTGGTGGTACTCGATGCCCGCGATTCTCAAGGGCTGGGTGGACCGGGTGTTCACCTTCCACTTCGCGTACGGCGTCGGTGAGCACAGCGACACCAAGTACGGCGAGCGCTTCGGCGAGGGAACCCTCGCGGGCCGCAGGGCCCTGCTGTCGGTGACCGCCGGCGGCCCGGAGTCGCATTACGCCGCCCGCGGGATCAATGGCCCTATCGACGACCTGCTGTTCCCGATCCACCACGGCATCCTTTACTACCCCGGCATCGAGGTACTCCCGCCGTTCGTCCTCTACGGCACCGACCGGCTGACCGACGAGGAGTACCCGGACGTCGCCAAAGCCTGGGAACAGCGCCTGCTCACCCTGGAGTCGACCGAGCCGCTCGCGTTCCGGCAGCAGAACTTCGGTGACTACGAGATCCCTTCGCTGCACCTGAAGGAGGGGCTGGAGCCCGCGGGCCGCACGGGGTTCGGGCTGCACGTGCGGGGCTGAGCGTCGGCGCCGGACAGGATGAACTGGGGGCGCCGCACGAGGGGTGTGGGGGAGTGCTGCCGACGTACCCGAGTGCGCGTGCCCGCCGTTCCACGGAACGTCCGACTCGGGCACGGGATACGCCCCGCCAGGAGGTCAGCCAAACACGGGCTCGATTCCAGAACACCGGCGCTTCTTGGCTCCACCTATTCGTGTCATAGCCCGCCGTACCGCCTCCGCCGACGGCACGTCCGGCACATGATGCTCCCCTCATCGCAGAGTCCCAGGGGGGAACCATGAGTGAACCGCAGCAACCGCCTGGATGGGGAACGCAGCCTCAGCAGACGTCCCAGCCCCAACCCCCGAAGAAGTCCAAGACCGGGAAGATCCTTGGCTTCGGTTGCCTCGGCGTCGTCGCTCTCATCGTCGTGATCGCTGCCATCGGCGCCGCCGTCGGAGGCGACTCCACGGACGGGGCCGGCAGCGACAAAGCCGCCACGACCAACGACAAGCCCAAGTCCGGCGATGCGAAGAAGGACCCGCCCGCCGAAAACAAGGGAAGCCAGGCAGACCAGTTCAAGGCGTGCGTCGCCAAGGGCGGCAGCACGAGCGAGAAAGCAGCTGCCAAACACGTCACCAAGGTCTCCGGCGCGGACAAGAACAATGACGTACTCGACGCGGCCGAAGTGTTCACCGACTTCACCGGCGGGATCATGGGGCCGCACGCGTCTGACGGGAAGCTCATTGCGAGCGCGTTCGGCTCTTGCTACGACTCGGAGAACGGTCTGGTGACCGTTTACGACAAGAGCGGCGAGGTTTTGTCGAACGGCAAGTACTGACCTTACTGACCGCCTCCCGTTGAATCGTCCCGGTCTCTCTCGTGAGAGGCCGGGCCTTCACATGCAGGAGGTGGCTGATGGCCGTACGCAAGGGCATGCGGCGCGTCACCGACGAGGGATGCGCCGAGATCACCCGTCTTCATGGCGGGCGCAAGGGTCGCAACGAGGTTGCGCGCGAGCAGAGGGCCGCGATGCCTGCACGTCAGGTGCCAGGCGGGTGGTCGGATTCAGGCGAGGTCGGTGGAGGAGTGCGCGATCTCGTCGAGCGGGCTCGCCGTGCTGATCAGCCTTCGACAGGTACGGGTTGTGCGTGGACGGATACGGCGGCGAGGTAGAGACCGTCGCCGCTGAGCCGGAGCGTCGTGGGCAAGCCCTCACTGAGGGCGTCCGAAACCTCGGTGGCCGGGTAGCCGAAGAGGTCGATGCCATCAAAGATCACTGGGCAGGCAGAGGGGCCCGCGAGCGTGTGGGCGTCGCGAGTGAGACTGATGTGGGCCAGGCCAGGGGTGTCCTGGTGTCGGCCGCTGCGGTCCGTGGTGTCGCCGTAAGCCTCGAGCGTCAAGCCTTGGTACTGCGCACTGAAGGCCCACCGTGCGCCACAGACCCACCCCTCGCGAACGTCCGCGACGGTGGCGACGGCCCACTGGGCGGAGCGTTCGTCGATGCCGAAACCTAGGGTGCCGGCACGGCCAGGCAGCCGGAGACCGACGTCGGGGAGCAGCTCGAACATGCGGCGATGCTCCCAATCAAGGGCCCTCCGCCACAAGCCGAGACAACGATCCCCTGCCGCCGGCTGCGACGCGGTCGCACGCGTACGCCAGGCATCCCGCAGACCATGCTGGGCTTCTACGCCGACACGGTCCGCGTGTTCCTGGACGTTCCCAAGGCCTCAAGCTGCTGTTCGGCATATCCTTCGGCGCCAGCGACGAGGCCGCACCGGCCAACGGCTTCCGCATGCAACGGGCCGCGCTGGAACAGAGTGTCGTCGTGCACGACACCCCCGGCGTCCTCGGCGAGCAGTAGGAGATCTTTCAGGCGATCTAGCCAGCGGGCGTGGAGGTCTTCGAACGCCGCCAGGCGATGTAACCCACTCCGGCTACCAGCGCGGCGCCGATGGCGATGGTGCCCGCGTTCCCCTCGGTGCTGCTGCCGCCCACTCCGGCTCTGGTGCCGTGCCACGCCTTGTTGGTGACGGTGATGCTGGTGTTCCACTGCTCACCCGTGGGACAGGTTCCGTCGATGTCCCAGGAGGACCTTTTGCCGACTCCGTTGGGGCCGTGGCCGTTGAAGCCGGAGGCACCGGCCAGAACGGCGGAGCCACGGTAGTTGGTCTGGTCGCCGTAGAGGTTCGCGCCACCGCCGCCGTACATGGTCAGCTGGACAGCGCCGCCGGAGAAGGCCTGACTGTTGGCGCTGATGGCCTCCTCGTCCGACTTGGGGCAGGAGACCGTGATCTCGACCTTGGCCCCGGGGGCGGCAGTGGTCGGGGAGACCGAGGCGGTCACTCCGTCACCGGCGAACGCCGTGGCGGTCGTGGTGAGCGTCAAAGCGGCGGACGCGACAAGAGTGCAGGCTATGCGGCGCATGTCAGGGATCTCCGGGGCCGTACGGATGGTCGACGCGCGGCGAGGCCCCCGCCTGGGGGGGAGAGGAAGGGGCACCCGCCGCGCTTGCTGCCATCCGACACTGGGTGCGTGCCTGCCGCGCGTCTGACAGGGCCGACCGAGTGCCGAGACCGGGCCCGCTGTTGATGTGGCGGGGCGGGGGACGGGCCCTTCGGTGACTGCGGAGATGGTCGCGGGTTCTGCATGCCGGCGGGCTCAGCGAACGTTGCCGCCGTCGGCAAGGCGACGGCGGCAACGTGCCGAGGACGAGTGCCAGGGCCCGACGTTGCATCGGTAGGGGCATCGGCGGGCCCTCGGCTCCGGTTCTTGCCTCAGGCGGCCGGTGTGAATACGGCGCCGGTGGCGGGGGCCGGCTGCTCGTCGGGCTTGGCGGTGTCCGGCTTCGGGGCGGGCTTGACGGTGTCGGTGTCCGGGGTGGGCTTCGGGTCGGGCTGGACCTCGTCGTCCGGGGTGGGCTCGGGGTCGGGCTGCACCTCGTCGTCGGGGGTCGGCGCGGGCGCGGGCTCGTCCTGTCCGGCCTTCTCCATCCAGGAGGTGAGCTTGCCGTCGGGCTGGAGCGCTATGTGCATGCCGTTGTTCTGGCCGTAGGCGGCGCGTCCGTTGGCGTCCAGGGAACCGGCGCCCGCGACGTCGGCCTGGTAGTGGTTCGTGGACAGCTTGTAGACCTTCGCGGTGGTGCCGTCGGCAAGCTTGGGTGTGGCGACCAGGACACGCTTGTGCGGGTTCGGCTTGGGCTTGGCCTTGTCCATCCACGAGGTGATGGAACCGCTGGGGGTGAGCTTGATGTGCATGCCGTTGTGATTGACGTGGACGGCCTTGCGGTTGGCGATGAGCGTGGTGCCCTTGGGGCCGGAGATGACGGCCTTGGCCTTGTTCTTGCCGAGCTTGTAGACCCGGGCGGTGGAGCCGTCGCGGAGCTTGACTGTCTTGGCCTTTTTGGCCTTGGAATGCGCGACGGACTCGACGCTGATGGGCCTGGGGCCGGCCGTCTGGGGGGCGGTGACGGCCATGGCGCCAGAAGCGGCTCCCAGACTGATGCCTGCGGTGGCGACGAGAGCGATGGCGGTGGTGCGCAGGGTGCGGGGGGTACGCATGGTGAGTGGGGCCCTCTCGGGTCGTTTTCGGTGGGGGATGTCCGCTTCGGTGCGGCGACACTTACGAAGTTACGCATCTCACATCAAGACGCCCCATAGGAGATGTAACAGTCATACGGCGCATAGACGGCAAAAATGTCACTAAACCGGACGTGATTCCGTAAGATTTGTTGTCGGCGTCAGGGCTGTGGGGGAGGGGCAGGCGTACAGGGCCTGTGGTTGCGTGCGGATGCGGATGCGGCCGTCAGGGGTGAGGCTGGCGGCATGGTCGAGCCGCTGCCCGTCGTCGTATCCCCGCCCTCCATGACCGGAGGCCGCCGCGTCCGCGTGGACGGCCAGATCCTCGGGCTCGCGCACACCATCGCCGACATCGTTGCGTTGCTGCGGAGCGCCGGGATGGACGAGGCCGACTCCTACTTGGTCGAGACCTGCATGTTCATCCACTGGAAGGGCGGCGGCCCGGAAGTGTGGTCCCGGCCCGTCAATGTCAGCAAGGCGTGACCGGCCGATCGCATCGCGTGCGCGTGGGATAGCGCTGGTATGGGCGGCGAGTGGGGCGCGACGGACTGAACCGGCGCACTCCTGCGCCATGCGCGAACCAGCTCGTGCACGTGCGCCTGGCCCACAGGAACTGCCTGCGGGAATCACAGAACCTGGTGCGCCTGGGTGATGCGTCGTTACCCCGGAACGGTCACGCCGTTGTTGGTGGAGGTGCCCGGGTGCGCCCCTGCAGATTGCCTGGGTCCCCTCCGCCTGCCGGAAAGGTCCCCCCATGCGCTCGCGTTTCGCCACCACGACCGCCGCTGCCTGCTTCCTTGCTGCGCTCGCCTGCTCGCCCGCGCCCGCCGCGGCGAGCGCGCCTGACGAACCCCGGCCGCACCACGACACCGCGCTCGGGGCCACGGTGCCCACCCTGCTCTCGCCCGCGACCGCCAATTCCAGTCCGCCCGGTGCCCAGGGTGACCCCAAGCGCCCCTGCTCGACCGGCGCGGACCTGCGCGCCCACCCCCGGCCCGTGGTGCTGGTGCACGGGACGGCCATGAACGCGTACAACAGCTGGAACGCGATGGCGCCCGCCCTCGCCGATGCGGGCTACTGCGTCTACGCCCTCAACTACGGCGCCCACGGCAGCCCGCTCAATGCCCTGGGAGCCAAGGGAACCGGCCGGATCGAGGACTCGGCCAGGGAATTGGCCACCTATGTCAGCCGCGTGCTGCGCACCACCGGAGCCCGCACAGTGGACCTCGTCGGGCATTCGCTGGGCGGGCTCATGCCGCGCCAGTACCTGAAGTTCGAGGGCGGTGCCGACAAGGTGCACCGGTTGATCGGGCTCGCCCCGGACAATCACGGAACGACGGCGAACGGCCTCGATGTCCTGGTCAAGGCGGTGGCCCCGGCGACCGACGTGGTCGTAGGCCCCTCATCGCGGCAACAGATGGTGGGGTCACCGTTCTTGAAGCGGCTCAACGCGGGCGGCGACACCATGCCCGGGGTCGATTACACAGTGGTGGCCACCACCTACGACAAGATGGTCACCCCCTACACGTCGGGCTTCCTCAGCTCCCCGGCCAACCGCCCGGGAGCGGTCGACAACATCACGCTCCAACACGTGTGCCCCACCGACAGGTCAGGTCACCTCGACACCCTGTACTCGCCCAACGTGATCAACCTGACCTTGGACGCCCTCGACCCCGCACACCGCGCCACTTGGACGTGCACGCCCCGCACCCCCCTCCTCCCGCTGCCCTGAGGAGGCCCACCTCACGGAGCCAACGCGTCGGGCAACGGCCTTGAAATGGTGGGGGAGTTGGACTACGGCCGGTGGGCGCGTTGCAGCGGGCGGGCGAGTTTCAGTCGGTCGACAGCGCCTCCAGGAGGCGTCCCGCGTCGGGGGTGTCGAGAGCTCGGGCGGCGTCCGCGAGCGCGACCACGCCGACGAGGGCAGTGCCGTCGATCACGGGCAGGCGCCGGACCTTGTGCTGGGTCATTGTGGTGAAGATTTGTTCCGCGTCGTCGTCTGCGCCGATCGTGACGGCTTCGCCCTGCGCCAGGGTGCCCGTCTCCACTTCTGCGGGGTCGAGCCCCTTCGCAAGGACCTTCACCACGATGTCCCGGTCGGTCACAACGCCGACCAGCCGGTTGTTCTCGCCGCAGATGGGCAGCGCACCCACCTCAAGTTCCGTCAGCTTGCGCGCCGCTTCGAGGGCGCTGTCGTGCCCCTGAACACACTGCGCGCCGCCGGTCATGATGTCCCGTGCCCTTTTCGTGGCCATGGTGAAGTGCCGTCCTCTCTGTCTTGGGATGCTCGGCAGCCTCCGCGCCGGAGGCTGTCAGGATCGGGTGACCAGGAGGGGCGCCTGTGAAACAGGATCACCCGAGTTCATCGTCATGAGCGCCCACTGGGGCTTGGGGCGCGCACGGGCGTCGCGCCCTACTCCTTCCTCACCTTCCTCACCGGCGTCTGCGCGGTGGCGCTTTGAGCCCTCTTCCGCAGCGATGACACGTAGCATCTAGGTTCCGGGTAAGCGGTTGCTTAGGTGCTGGGGCGGCGGCGAGGCTGCAGCGTCGGCGGAGAGGCAGGAGATCTGATGTCGATCGTCGATGCGTGGATGCAACACCCCACGCTCCGTCACTCCAACCATGAGATGTTCGAGTCGTTGCGCCGCTGGACGGGGGGTCGGCTGCTGGACGAGCCGTTGCCGGTCAAGGCCACGGTGGCGGCGATGGCGGACGCCGACGTGGAGATCGGTCTTTCGGCGGCCTGGTACGGGCCGCAGGGGCCGCTGATCAGCAACGATGAGGTGGCTGCATTCGTCGCTCAGGCCGACGGGAGGCTGCGCGGGGTGGCCGGCGCGGATCTCACCCGACCGGTCGAGGCAGTACGGGAATTGCGCCGCGCGGTGCAGGAGCTCGGCTTCGTGGCCCTGCGGATGGTGCCCTGGCTGTGGCAGCTCCCGCCCACGGACCGCCTGTACTACCCGCTGTACGCCGCCTGCGTCGACCTCAGCATCCCCTTCTGTACGCAGGTCGGGCACACAGGCCCGTTGCGGCCGTCGGAGACCGGCCGCCCCATCCCTTACATCGACCAGGTCGCGCTCGATTTCCCTGAACTGATCATCGTGTGCGGACACATCGGTTACCCGTGGACCACGGAGATGATCGCGGTGGCGGACAAGCACGCCAACGTCTACATCGACACCAGTGCCTACACGTCTCGCCGCTACCCGACCGAGTTGACCGACTACTTGCGAGGTCGGGGTCGTAGGAAGGTGCTGTTCGGCTCGAACTACCCCATGATCACGCCCGCTCAGGCTCTGGAACACCTCGGCGAGCTGGGCCTGGACGAGGAAGCCACCGAACTGTTCCTGTCCGGCAACGCACGCAGGATCTTCCGCCTCTGACCGCACGGAATGCCCGGTGCAGTCCCCCGCGGGGCAGGCCTTCGCGGTGCCTGCCCCGCACAGAGGCGTCTTGAGGCGGTAGGCGTATCCGAGGGGAGCCGCGCCCGCCGGCCACGCGTGCGGCACAGCCCGGGCGCGCGGCGGCTCCCGAGTGGTGGCCCTCCCGGGGGAGGGGGAGTCTTGATCTGAACCGGCTGCTGCGTGCCACGGTTCATGAGCATCCAAGACCAGCTCGGAGGCCCTGTGACAACCGTCCACGCCCCGCACGCGCGGCCGGGTTTCGGCAGAGTGCTGATACTTCCGGGTGTCTACGCGCCGCAGGCCGACACCCGTTTGCTGGCCGAAGCAATCCGACGGGAGAACGTGTCCGGTCTGGATGTCCTCGACCTGTGTTCGGGCAGCGGCGTGTTGGCGGCTCACGCTGCCAGGCTCGGCGCCAGGGTGAGTGCTGTCGACATATCCCGTCGTGCTGTCCTGACCACTCGCCTGAACGCGCTGCTTGCACGGCAGCATGTCGCCGTTCACCGCGGCGACCTCTTGGGCTCCCTGCCCGGACGGTCCTTCGACCTCATCGTCAGCAACCCGCCCTACGTGCCGGCTCCCCGATCGGCCCTGCCCCGCGTGGGTCTCGCCCGCGCCTGGGACGCCGGTCTCGACGGGCGTGCCCTCCTGGACCGGATCTGCGCCGTCGCGCCCGTCGCGTTGCGCCCCGGCGGGGTTCTGCTGTTGGTGCATTCCGGGGTCAGCGGGCCCGAGGCGACCGTACGGCGTCTGAAGGAGGCCGGACTGCGGGCCGGTGTGAGCGATCGCGTACAGGTCCCGCTGGGCCCCGTCATGCGGGGGCGGCTGGGTTGGTTGCGTGAGCGCGGGCTGGTGGGCTCCGAGGGAAACGAGGAAGAACTGGTGGTCATCCGTGCCGTCAAACGCTGACTGCCGGCGCCGGGACACCGTCGGCCTAATGGGGTCTCCGCGGGTCGCGGGTTCGGCCGGAGTGGTCCTCGTTGACAGCCGTGTGGACCTCGACGCCGCCCTCGCCCGCGGACAAGGAGAGCGGTCGTGACCGCCGCGGAACAGCTTCGCGCCATGGCCCCGGTCCTGCCGATGCCGCGCGGTGAGCTCTCGCGCGCGGTGCTGCGTGCCCTGCGCGGAAACACCGGGACGCTGCCCGGCCCGGCAGATGTCCTTCAGGCCGAACCGTATGGCGACGATCTCCAGCTCTGCCTCTATGTTCTCTACGAGTTGCACTACCGCGGCTTCGACGGCGTCGACGAACTGTGCGAATGGGACCCCGACCTGCTGAGGTTCCGGGCCGCCGCCGAGGACCGCTTCCTCACCGCGCTGCGTGCGGACACGCCCACCGCGACGAGCGTGGACGAAGCGGTCGGTGAACTGCTCGTCGAACCCATCGGGGACGACGGGCACAGCGTGACTCACCACCTCAAGAAGTCCGGCGAACTCTGGCAGCTGCGCGAGTACGTCGCGCTGCGTTCGATCTATCACCTCAAGGAGGCCGACCCGCACCTGTGGGTCGTGCCTCGGCTGCGCGGTCGCGCCAAGGCCGCCATGGTCGCCATCGAGTTCGACGAGTTCGGCGGCGGGCGCGCGGAGAACATCCACGCCCAGCTCTACGCCGACCTGATGGCAGACCTCGCCCTGGACACCCTCTACGGCCGCTATCTCGACGCGGTCCCCGCGCAGGCTCTGGCGACCGTCAACCAAATGTCCCTCTTCGGTCTGCACCGCAGATTGCGTGGTGCCCTGGTGGGGCACTTCGCGGCCGTCGAGATCACCTCGCCACCGGGGTCCCGCCGTCTCGCCCAGGCCCTGCGCAAGGCGGGCGCGGGCCCCGCTGCCCAGCTCTTCTACGACGAGCACGTGGAGGCCGATGCCGTCCACGAGCAGATCGTCCGCCGCGAGGTGATCGGCGGTCTCCTCGAGGACGAGCCCGCGCTCGCCTCCGACATCGCGTTCGGCATCCGCTCCACCGGCTTCCTGGAGGGCCAGTTGAGCGAGCACCTGCTCGCCTCCTGGCGTGACGGCCGCAGCGCACTGCGCGAGCCGATAGGCGATGGCACGTCGTAGTCCGCATCCCCTTGCACAGCATCACCCACGTACCCCCCCCCACCGTTGGAGAGCGCATGCCGAGCCAGAAGCCTGCCAAGAAGCTGTCGACGAAGACCACCCGGTCCAAGACAGCCGCGGACAAACCCGCGGGAAGCACGGCGGCCCCGAAAGCCGTCAGGGGGACCGCCAAGAAGACCGTGCCGACGGCCACCAGGGCCAAGGGGGCCACGGCCAAGAAGACGACGGCTGTCACGAGGAAGACGACTGCTTCAAAGCAGACGGCTACGGCGACGAAGACGGCTACGGCGGCCAAGAAAACGGCTACGGCGGCCAAGAAGTCGGCAGGTGCGACGAAGAAGACGGCGACTGCGCCGAAGAACCCCCCGACGAGGAAGCCCCCGACAAAGAAGCCCCAGACGCAGAAGATCGCGGCGAAGAAACCGAAGGGCGGGCGTACGAAGAACCCCCTGAAGGCCGTGGCGAAGAAGGCCGTTGCCGCTCTCACCCCGGGCGCCGGCCCCGCCGACGGTGTTCCCGGCAAGCCCGGTGCCGAGTCGCCCACGGTCGCCGAGCCCACCACGCCCCGCCCGCCGCTGCCGCCCAAGCCTGACCAGAGCGGTCCCGCCGTGGTCGGTCCGACCGGGCAGGCCAGTGCCGGGTCCCCCGAGGAGCTGGCCCAGGGCGATATGTACCTGACCACTGCGCAGGGCGCGCGGCTGTACGACACCGACCACTCGCTGAAGGCCGGCGAGCGGGGTCCGATCCTGCTCCAGGACCACCACCTGCGCGAGAAGATCACGCACTTCGACCACGAGCGCATCCCCGAGCGCGTCGTGCACGCCCGCGGCGCCGCCGCACACGGCGTGTTCCAGGGCTACGGAACCGCCGCCGCCGTCACCAAGGCGGCCTTCCTGGGCGAGGGCGTCGAAACCCCGGTCTTCGTGCGGTTCTCCACCGTGCTCGGCTCGCGCGGCTCCGCCGACACGGTCCGCGACACCCGCGGGTTCGCGACGAAGTTCTACACCGGCGAGGGCACCTTCGACCTGGTCGGCAACAACATCCCGGTGTTCTTCATCCAGGACGGCATCAAGTTCCCCGACATCATCCACGCCGGCAAACCGCACCCCGACCGGGAGATCCCCCAAGCCCAGAGCGCCCACGACACCTTCTGGGACTTCGTCACCCTGCACACCGAGGCCACCCACCACACGCTGTGGAACATGTCCGACCGGGGCATCCCGCGCTCCTACCGGATGATGGAGGGCTTCGGCGTGCACACCTTCCGGCTGGTCGCCGCCGACGGGGCGACTTCCCTGGTGAAGTTCCACTGGAAGCCGAAGCTGGGCGTGCACTCCCTGGTCTGGGAGGAGGCCCAGATCACCAACGGCGTGGACCCCGACTTCCACCGGCGTGACCTCGCCGACGCCATCGAGGCCGGCGCGTACCCGCAGTGGGAGCTGGGTATCCAGGTGTTCCCCGACACCGCGGAGCAGACCTTCGAGGGCATCGATCTGCTCGATCCGACGAAGATTGTTCCCGAGGAGCTGGCTCCGGTGCAGCCGGTGGGTCTGCTCACCCTCAACGCCAACCCGACGAACTTCTTCGCCGAGACCGAGCAGGTCGCCTTCCACGTCGGGCATCTGGTGCCCGGCATCGACGTCACTGACGACCCGCTGCTCGCCGGCCGCCTGTTCTCGTACCTCGACACCCAGCTCACCCGGCTCGGCGGGCCCAACTTCGGCCAGCTGCCCATCAACCGCCCGCACGCGCCCGTCAACGACATGCTGCGCGACGGCATGCATCAGACGGCCGATCACAGGGGCGTGGCTCCCTACCATCCCAACTCCCTGGACGGCGGCTGCCCGTTCATGGCCGGGGAGGACATGGGAGCCTACGTCGAGCGGCCGGTGACGGTCCCGCAGGGCCGCAAGGTTCGCGAGGCTCCCGCCTCGTTCGACGATCACTTCAGCCAACCCCGGCTGTTCTGGCTGAGCATGACGGCCGTGGAGCGCGAGCACATCATCGCCGCCTACACCTTCGAGTTGGGCAAGTGCTACGAGAAGTCGATCAAGGAGCGTGCGCTGAAGGTCCTCGCCAACATCGATCCCGTGCTGTGTGAGCAGGTGGCGACCGGTCTTGGCCTGCCCGCCCCGTCCGCGACGGTGAAGCTGGCGAAGTCCGCACCCAGCCCGGCGCTCTCCCAGGTCGGAGACACCTGGCCGCTGGACGGCCGCATCATCGGCATCGTCGCCGATGCGGGCTGCGACCTCGACGGGGTCCGCGCGGCGCGTCGGGCCATCCTGGACGGCGGGATGGTCCCCCTGGTCATCGCCCCGGCCGGCGGCGAACTGGACGCCACGGGCGACCCGGTCACCGTGCAGCGCACGTACACCACCGCGAGGTCCATCGAGTTCGACGCGCTGCTCCTGGCGGGGGCGCCCGGCGCGGGCGCGGACGCCTTCGGTGCCAGGGACGCGAAGGCGGGCAAGGGCCGTAAGAGCGCTCGCAAGACGACCGCGCCCACCACCACCGACCCGCGGGTCCTGTTGCTGCTGTCCGAGGCCTTCCGGCACGGCAAGGCGATCGGCGGCTGGAACGGTGCGCAGACCACACTGGCCGCAGCAGGCATCCCGGCGGATGCGCCGGGCGTGGTCAGCGGTGACACCGGCACCGGCACGCTGGACGCTCTGACCGACCTGATGGGCGCACATCGGGTCTGGGAGCGTTTCCCCACGCTGGTCTGACCCTCTTTCAGGGGTGAAACGGCCGGGCCACCTCGCACCGAAAAAGGTCCGCGCGGTCCATGTGACCGCGCGGACCTTTTCTCGGTCGGCTCCTGCAGGCCGGCCTTAGCTCGGCGTGGCGCCTCCGCCTGTGTCCGTGCCCTTCGTGTCTCGGTCAGGGAACTCACCCACCCGCTCCAGCGGCCGGACCGCGGGCCCCTGGAGCACCGCCCCCTCGACGTCGAACCTCGATCCGTGGCACGGGCAGTCCCATGACGTCTCCGCCTCGTTGAACGCCACCAGACAGCCCAGATGGGTGCAGCGTGCGGAGACCGCGTGCGTGGTGCCGTCCGGGTCGCGGTACACCGCGCACCGCTCACCGTCGACCCGTACCACCGCTCCGGTGCCGGGCGCGATCTCCGCCACGGAGTCGACATGACCGGTGCTCAGCCGGTCCCCGACGAAGTGCTTGGCCACCTTCGCCTGCGCGGAGAGGAATCCGGATGCCTCCTTGGCCACGCTCTTCAACCGCCGTGGGTCGTACAGGTCCGCCCAGGCAGGGGACTCTCCCGCGATCTGGGCGGTGATCAACTGCCCCGCCAGGATGCCGTTGGTCATGCCCCAGCCGCCGAAGCCGGCGGCCACGTAGGTGTTCCGGGAGCCCTTGTGGAGGGGGCCGATCAGCGGAACGGTATCGGTGGAGGAGTTGTCCTGGGCGGCCCAGCGGTATGCGGTCGGACCGGCGGTCGGGAAGCGCTCGTGCAGCCACGCGTCCAGGCGGGCGAAGCTCTCCGTGGGGTCTCCGGTGCCAGGCGTGAAGCCCTCTCCGGTGACGATGAGCAGCCGCTGCGAGTCGTCGTCGCCGTACGGGGCCGTCCGCACGGACCGCTTGCCCTCGTCCTCGGTGATGTACATGCCGCCGGGATCATCGCCGGCGGGCAGCGGTGCCGCCACCACCAGTTCGCGGGAGGGGGTGAGCCGTGAGAAGAGCAGAGCGCGGTCGAAGATCGGGTAGTGGGTGGCGACCACGACGTGCTGGGCGGTGACGGTGTGACCGGCCTCGGTGGTGACCTGGCAGGGGGAGCCCTCCGAGAGGTCGGTGACACGGGTCCGCTCGTAGATCACCCCGCCGAGTCGGCCGAAGTCCTCCGCGAGGGCGAGGAGGTATTTGCGGGGGTGGAACTGTGCCTGGTCGGCGACGCACACGGCCCCGCCGACCGCGAACGGCAGCCCGGTTTCCTCGACGTACGTGGCCCGCAGCCCTGCCTCCGCGGCGGCCTTCGCCTCGGCCCGCAGGGTCTTCTCGCCCGTCGCGTCACCTGGTTGGGCCACGTAGGTGAACGAACTGCACTGTTCCAGATCGCAGTCGATGTCCAGTTCCGCCACGATCTCGCGCAGCCGGTCGAGCGCGCCCTGCTGGGACCGGGCGTAGGAACGGGCGGCATCGAGGCCACGCGTGCGGTGCAGCCGGTCGTAGACGAGCGTGTGCAGCACGGAAACCTTGGCCGTGGTGTAGCCGGTGACCCCGGCCGCGATCCGGTCCGCCTCCAGTATGGCCACGCGGTGCCCCGCCCTGGCCAGTTCCCATGCCGTGCTCAACCCCGCGATGCCGCCTCCGACCACGGCGACATCCACCTCGGCTGCGGCGTCCAGGGAGGGGTGGGCCGTGGCCGGGCTGGTGTCCATCCAAAAGGATTCGTGCCGGCCGGGGAGTACGTCATCGGGGTGCGTCACGAGTGTGTGCCTGCTTTCCAAGAGGAGTGTCGCCTCGGCAGGCACGGGTGCCCCGCGAGGGCCAGACCCAATCCACCACGTCGACCTGGACCGCGCGAGCGGGAGTGGTTGCGGGGCCTCGCTCGTGAGCCGGTGCGGTGGGCGGAATCCTCCGCGGCCGTACGCCGGGAGCCGGTGCGGTCAGCCGCCCCCGCGGGCAGGCACGACACCTCCTGACCCCAGGGTGGCGCCCCGTCACGCACTCACCGTACGGAACCCGCAGTTGCCGCTGCTGGAGGCAGGCGTGTTGGCCGAACGGGCAGCCACCCGGTAGCGGTGGCAGTAGGAGGAATGGCACAAGTACGAGCCGCCGCGCATGACGCGGCGCTCGCCGTCGCGGGGGCCCGGGGGATCGAGGGCGGGGGAGTGCGCGTAGTAGTCGGCAGCGAACCAGTCCGCGCACCACTCCCACACGTTTCCGGCGACCTCGTACAGGCCGAAACCGTTGGGCGGATACGTGCGTACGGGCGCGGTCGCGAGCCAGCCGTCGTCGCCGGTGTTGGCGTGGGGGAACGGTCCTTGCCAGATGTTGCACAACCAGCGTCCGGCCGGGGTGAGCTCGTCGCCCCAGTCTCACGCCTCCTCTGGGACACCTCCTGGTGGGCACCTTCGGGGTGGTGTTCCTGGGGACGTGTACGGCTTCAGCACGCAGAGGGCGTCGATCGTGCTGCTGCCCTTCGGTATCGGCTATTTCCTGGGCACGCTGCTGGGTGGTGTCGCGGCCGACTGGGCCACCCGGCGCAGCCCGCGCCACGGACTGGTCGCGGTCCTTCAGGCTGCCCAGTTCGTCTTCGCGTTGATCGCCTTCTTCGGCACGCAGTTCGACCACGGCAGCATTGCCGTGTTCGGCGTCTTCTTCGCCCTCATGGGCGCCACACAGGGGGTCAACCCCAGCATCAACCGGCCCATGGCCATGGCCATTACCCCACCCGAGCTGCGGGGTGCTGCCTTCGCGCTCTACGTGTCCATCTTCGAGGCGATCGCCTGGGCCACCTTCAGTCTCGGCGCCGGCTTCCTCGGTGACGCCATCGGCCTGCGCACGGTCTTCCTGTGGGCCCTGGTGATCCTCATGCTGATCAACGTCGTGTTCCTGACGTTCCTCTACCGCCCCTACGCCGACGACGTGGACCGCGTCCAGCGGGAGCTGCACGCCCGACGCGCACAGGCACTCGGGCACGGCAGCTGACGCGAGCGAGCTGCGGCACCCGCCGGGCGCGCCAGGACGGGTGGCAGGGGTGGCTCAGAAGGGTGCAGGGCCGTCGCCCGTGATCGCGGCGCTTCCACTCTCCGCGTCCATGTCGATCCGGGCGGTGCCCTGGGTACCGTCCGGCATGCGGACCGTGACGCTGCTGCTCTGCACGGCGGCCCAGAACGATGCCTGCAGCCCGTCGGCGTGCACCGTGCCCGACCAGGTCCTGGACGCTTGGTGGTCGACGGCTTGCAGAGCGGCCATCACCTCGGTCGCCTCTCCGTTGATGACGAGTGTGACAGGGCCTTCGTAGATGTCGGTCATGCGTTCAGCCTGCCCGAAGAATCAGCGACGACTCCGTACGGCGTTGGGCGCGTGAGCAACCACCATGGACGCACGAGGAGATGAGCGGCCGTGCCGGCACGGTGACGATCGGCGCAGTGGCGTGGCCACGTACTCCGGACGGGTGGAAGTGATGCGGTTCACGGCGTGAGCCGGGAACGTGTCCGTTCCCGTATCCGACCACTGGCAAGACACCGCGTGTACTGCGCCCTGACACGACGCAGGGGAGCGGGTGGCCGAGACGACCGGGAGAAGCAGTGAGCCAAGCCTACGGAGGCGCTGATGCCTCCGCGTCACCGTCATCCGAGCGCTCGAAGCTCCGATGGCTCCCGCCGCCTGCGCTCTTCGGGTTCCTCCTGCTGCTCGCCGTGATGTTCGGGGTTTCCTACGCCGTGGGGCATGCGGTCGGTCCGGTCGCTCCAGGCATGCACGAAACCAGCAGCGGCGACGGCTCCGGCGGGCATGGCGGCGGGTCGGACTCCGGCGGTGCGGGCGGGATGGACATGGACCACGGGAGCGGTCACTGATGGGAGCCGTTTCTGTGCCGTCCCTGACGGTCACCGATATCGCGGTCGGCGGGATGACGTGCGCGGCGTGTGTGCGGCGCGTCGAGAAGAAGCTGGCCAAGCTCGACGGGGTCGCGGCGAGCGTGAACCTCGCCACGGGCCGTGCGCGCGTCAGTCACCCCGGCGAGGTCAGCCCGCATGAGCTCATGGCCGCCGTGGAACAGGCGAGTTACACGGCCCGGCTGCCCCAACCAGAGCGGGCGGGCGACACGGACGACGACGGCCAGGAGTCGGCGGCGGATCGCGCCGAGCGGTCGAGGCTGATCGTGGTCGCGCTGCTCTCGGTTCCGGTGCTCGTGCTCTCCATGGCCCCGGCGCTGCAGTTCAGCAACTGGCAGTGGCTCTGCTTCATGCTGGCCGCGCCGGTCGCGGTGTGGGGGGCCTGGCCTTTCCATGAGCGGGCGTTGCGCGGGGTGCGGCACGCGGCGGCGACGATGGACACGCTGGTGTCCTTCGGCGTGGTGGCGTCGTTCTGCTGGTCGGTGTACGCGCTGTTCTTCGGTGGCGCGGGCCAGGTGGGCATGCGGATGCCGTTCACGCTGATGCCCTCCGCCGCTGACGGGGTCGCCCATCTGTATCTGGAGGCGGCGGTCGGCGTGCCGTTGTTCGTCCTCGTTGGCCGGTTCCTGGAGGGGCGCGCGCGGCGGGGGACGGGGGCCGCGCTGCGGTCGCTGGCCCGGTTGAGCGTGAAGGACGTCGCCGTCCGTGAGGGGCGGCATGAGCGACTGATCCCCGTGGAGCGGCTGACCGTCGGTGACACCTTCCTCGTCCGTCCGGGCGAGCGCGTGGCCACGGATGGTGTCGTGGTGGAGGGGAGCTCCGCTGTTGACCAGGCGCTGGTGACCGGTGAGAGCGAGCCGGTGGAGGCGGGCCCCGGAGACACGGTGATCGGGGGCGCGGTCAACGCCGGCGGACTGCTGGTCGTACGGGCCGCCGCGGTCGGCGCGGACACCCAACTGGCCCGTATCACGCGGATGGTGACCGAGGCGCAGGCCGGCAAGGCACGCGCGCAGCGGCTCGCGGACTCCGTGGCCGGCGTGTTCGTCCCGGTGATCCTCGCGCTCGCGGTGACCACGCTGGCCTTCTGGCTCGGGGCAGGCGCCGATGCACAGGCCGCGGTCACCGCGTGTGTGGCGGTGCTGGTCGTGGCGTGTCCGTGCGCGTTGGGACTTGCCACGCCGACGGCACTGATGGCCGCGACCGGGCGCGGTGCGCAGCTCGGCGTGCTGGTGACAGGACCGCAGGCGCTGGAGAGTTTGCAGCACATCGACACCGTCGTGCTGGACAAGACCGGCACGCTCACCTCGGGCCTCATGAGCGTCGCCCAGGTCACCGTCGTCCCCGACGCCTTGGCCGAGAGCGAGGTGCTGCGATTGGCCGCGGCGGTCGAGGAAGCGTCCGAACATCCGCTGGGAAGGGCGATCACTGTGCACGCCGTGCGCACGCTCGCCGATGAAGTCCTGCCTCCCGTTCGGGACTTCGTCGCAGTGCCCGGCTTCGGTGTACGCGGCCGGGTCGAGGAGCACCTCGTCGAGGTGTCCGCCGTCGCCGAGGAGGTGCCCGACACGCTCGCCGACGCGTTGCGGACCGCCGAGGAAGCCGCGCACACCGCCGTGCAGGTCAGCATCGACGGGACGGTCATGGCGCTCATCGCCGTGGGGGACGTCATCCGCCCCGGCAGCTACCGGGCCGTGAACCGGCTGCGCCGCCTGGGCGTCCACCCGGTCCTGGCCACCGGCGACCGCCCGGCCCCGGCCCAGGCAGTGGCCGCCCACCTGGCCATCGACACCGTGCACGCCGCCTGCTCACCCGAGGACAAAGCGGCCCTGGTCGCCGCGCTGCAGGCTGAGGGCCGCCGGGTCGCGGTCGTGGGCGATGGCGTCAACGACGCGGCAGCCCTCGCGTCGGCGGACCTCGGAATCGCCATGGGCGCGGGCACGGACGCGGCGATCGGCGCCGCCGACGTGACCCTCGTACGCGGCGACATCGAGGCTCTGGCCGACGCGGTCCGTCTGTCGCGCACCACGCTCGCCACGATCCGGGCCAACTTGATGTGGGCGTTCGGCTACAACGTGGTGACCGTGCCGCTGGCCATGGTGGGACTGCTCAATCCGATGCTGGCCGCCGCGGCCATGTCCGTCAGTTCGGTCCTTGTCGTCCTCAACAGCCTGCGCCTGCGGACCTGGCAGCCAGGCCCCACCCCCGCCCGCACGCACAAGCCCCGGCAACGGGCGAGGAGCAGCTGGTGACCACGTCCGGAACCACTACCGGGCCTGCCCGGCCGGTGCAGCGTCTCCAGCAGTCCGCGCTCGCCGTCGCCGCGCCGGTGGCCGCGTGCCTTGTCGCTCTGGGCGGGCTGACCGCCTGGACCTCCCTCGGTCACGCCGGCACGCCGCCCGACCTGCGGGTCACCCGGGCCCACGTGTTCCAGCCGACGGGCGAGGCCACCGAAACGGCGGCCTTCTTCCGGATCACCAACCAGGGCAGCTCGGCCGATGA
Source organism: Streptomyces sp. NPDC051214 (assembly GCF_040682375.1). Taxonomy (NCBI): domain Bacteria; kingdom Bacillati; phylum Actinomycetota; class Actinomycetes; order Kitasatosporales; family Streptomycetaceae; genus Streptomyces; species Streptomyces sp. NPDC051214. Next base: position 16,711 of record NZ_JBFBAT010000014.1, on the reverse strand, counting down.
GCTGACCGAGGTGACGTCACCGGCGGTGCCGGACGGGATCGCCCTGAGCCGACACCGGATGACCCCCAAGGGCGCGGCCTACCGTGCGGCCGCCAACCGCCTCCAGGTGCCCGCCCAGGGCACGCTGGACATGACCCCGAGATCGAGCGATGTGACGGTGCCCGCCGACCGCGACTGGCGTGTGGGGGACAGGATCGCGTTCGACCTGCATTTCGAGCACAGCGGCACGGTACGGGTCAGCGCGGAGGTCGTGCGACCGGTATCTCTGGGCTGACCGGCCCTGCTCCTCTTGTCGCACCGTAGGACCGCTTGTCGCACGGTAGGACTGAGCGCATGATCAGCAACTGCTCAGTGGGGCCGACGGGGGGTTGCCTTGATGGCACCCGGGCTCTGACGTGCAGGACCATGCCCAGTAAAGTGCGCCTTCGTTGTCCCCCTGAGCCCCGAGGTATCGAGCAGTGGCCCCCGCACGATCTGCACCGTCCCAGTCAGCGGGTGCAGCCGATACCGCCGTGACCGTCGTAGGTATCGGAGCCGATGGCTGGGAGGGGCTCTCCCCGTCCGCGCGCGCGGTGCTGCTCGCCGCCGACGTCCTGGTGGGCGGCGGGCGACAGTTGGCGCTGCTGCCCGCCGCCTGTGCCGGGGAGCGGGTCGCCTGGCCCTCACCTCTGCGGCCGGCCGTCCCTGGCCTGCTCGCCGCACACGCAGGGCGCGCCATTGTGGTGCTGGCCAGTGGGGATCCGATGTTCTACGGGATCGGACGCACCCTCGTCGAGGAGCTGGGCCCCGGGGCCGTACACGTCCTGCCGCACCCCTCGTCCACCGCGCTGGCCTGCGCCAGGCTCGGCTGGCCGTTGGAGGAGACCGAGGTCGTCACGCTGGTGGGCCGGCCGCTGGCCCGCCTGGCCGCCGCGCTGCACGAGGGCCGCCGGATCCTCGTTCTGAGCGCCGACGCCGCCACGCCCGCCGAAGTGGCCGCGCTGCTCCGCGAACAGGGCTTTGGCCCCAGCACGATGCGGGTCCTGGAGCAGCTGGGCGGAGAGCGGGAACGTACGACGCAAGCCTGCCCTGCCGATGGATGGCAGCACCCGCCCGGCGACCCTCTCAACATCGTCGCCGTCGAATGCCGCCGCGCTCCGGACGCGCTGCGCCTCGGGGCGGTGCCGGGCCTGCCGGACGCCGCCTACGAGCACGACGGCCAGCTCACCAAGCGGCATGTGCGCGCCGCCACCCTCGGCGCGCTCGCGCCGGCCCCCGGGGAGCTGCTCTGGGACATCGGCGGCGGCTCGGGCTCGATCGCCGTCGAATGGCTGCGCACCCACCCCTCGTGCCGGGCGGTCACCGTCGAGCGCGACCCGGTGCGCGCCGAGCGCATCACGCGCAACGCCGCCCGCCTCGGCGTGCCCCAGCTGCGGGTCGTCACCGGCGCCGCACCCGCCGCGCTGGCCGAACTCCCGCCCCCGGACGCCGTGTTCGTGGGCGGCGGCCTGACCGCGCCCGGCCTCCTCGAAGCGTGCTGGGAGGCGCTGGCCCCCGGTGGGCGGCTCGTCGCCAACACCGTGACGCTGGAGTCCGAGGCGCTGCTCGCCGACGCCTACCGGCGCCACGGCGGTGACCTGGTGCGGCTCGCGGTCGCGCACGCCGTGCCGGTGGGCGGCTTCACCGGCTGGCGCCAGGCCATGCCGGTGACCCAGTGGGCCGTGCAGAAGACGGCCGCTCAAGCTCACCAGACATCCGACCCGACCGATCCCGTTGCAGGAGCAGACAGATGACCGTGTACTTCATCGGCGCCGGGCCCGGCGCCGCCGATCTGATCACGGTGCGCGGCGCCCGTACGCTCGCCGCCTGCCAGGTCTGCCTGTACGCGGGCAGCCTCGTCCCGCGTGAACTGCTCGCCGAATGCCCGCCGGACGCACGGCTGGTGGACACCGCGCAGCTCAACCTCGACGAGATCACCGCCGAGCTGCTCCGTGCCCACGAAGCGGGGCACGACGTGGCCCGGCTGCACTCCGGGGACCCGTCCGTGTTCAGTGCGGTCGGCGAGCAGATGCGGCGGCTGGATGCGGCGGGAGTGCCCTACGAGGTCGTGCCCGGCGTGCCCGCTTTCGCCGCCGCGGCGGCTTCCCTCAAGCGGGAACTGACCGTGCCGACCGTCGGTCAGACCGTCATCCTCACCCGCGTCGCCAACCGGGCCACTGCCATGCCGGAGGGCGAGGACCTGGCCACCCTCGGTCGCAGTGGCGCGCTGATCGTGCTGCACCTGGCTGCCCAGTACGTGGACCGTGTGGTGGACGAGCTGCTGCCGCACTACGGCGCCGACTGCCCCGCTGCCGTGGTTGCCTACGCCTCCCGCCCCGACGAGGTGATCATCCGCGGCACCCTCGACGAGATCGCCGCACAGGTGAAGGAGGCGAACGTACTGCGCACCGCGGTGATCATGGTCGGGCGTTCGCTGGGCGCGGAGCACTTCCGGGACAGCCACCTGTACTCGCCCGAGCGGGAGCGGCATTCCTGCTGACGGTCCCGACGGGCAGGTTGCGGGCCGAGCGGCGGCACCGTGGACTACCGGAGCGTGCTGCGGCCCACGACCGTGCCCGCGCGGTCGATGCAGACCACGTCGACGGTGACGGGCGCACCGCGCAGCACCGCCAGTGCCTCGTCGCGGGCGGCGGCCGCCACCAGGTCACCGAGCGGCACCCCGGCGGCCTGGCACAGCTGGAGCGCCGCGAGGCCCGTGTTGGCCGTGGCCACTTCGGCGGCGAGCGTCTCGTTCGCGCCGCCGCGGCGGGCCAGTTCGCCGAGGAAGCCCTTGTCGACCTGGGAGCGGCCGGAGTGCAGGTCGAGGTGGCCCGCCGCCAGCTTGGACAGCTTGGCGAAGCCACCGCAGATCGTGAGCCGGTCCACCGGATGCCGGCGCACGTACTTCAGTACGGCACCCGCGAAGTCCCCCATGTCGAGCAGGGCATCCTCGGGCAGGCCGTACTCGGCGACCACCGTCTTCTCGGACGTCGACCCCGTGCACCCGGCGAGATGGGTGCGTCCGGCCGCGCGCGCCACGTCCACCCCGCGCCGGATGGAGTCGATCCACGCCGAGCAGGAGTAGGGCACCACGATGCCGGTGGTGCCCAGGATCGAGATACCGCCGAGAATGCCGAGCCGGGGGTTCCAGGTGGAGCGGGCGATCTCCTCGCCGTGGTCGACGGAGACCATGACCTCGACATCGCCGGTACCGCCGTACTTCTGCGCGGCCAGGGCGATGTGGTCGCGCATCATTTGGCGAGGGACGGGGTTCACCGCCGGTTCGCCGACCGGCAGGGGCAGGCCGGGCCGGGTGATCGTGCCCACGCCGGGACCCGCCTTGAACACGACTCCGGCGCCCGCGGGCAGCCGCCGCACCGTCGCGCGGACCAGCGCGCCATGGGTGACGTCCGGGTCGTCGCCCGCGTCCTTGACGATGCCCGCCATGGCGTGCGAGCCGGTCAGCTCCTCGGCCGCCAGCGCGAACGACGGGGTCTGCCCCTTGGGCAGCGTGATCGTCACCGGGTCGGGGAACTCGCCGGTCAGCAGCGCGGTGTACGCGGCGGTGGCCGCGGCGGTCGCACAGGCACCGGTGGTCCAGCCGGGCCGCAGGCCGGTGTGCTTGAGTTGGGCGCCACGACCGCCCTTGGGCTCATTCATGAAGGGAACCGAGCTTTCGTGCACGTATTGATCCTGGGCGGCACCACCGAGGCCCGCCGCCTGGCCGAACTTCTGGCTGCACCGCCGGCGGCCGCCCTGCCAGGGCTCCGGGTGACGAACTCCCTGGCCGGCCGGGTGACCGCCCCCCGGCTGCCGCCCGGCGACGTACGCGTGGGCGGCTTCGGCGGGGCCGAAGGGCTGGCCGCGTGGCTGCGTGAGCACACGGTGGACGCACTCATCGACGCCACGCATCCTTTCGCCAAGAAGATCAGTTTCAACGCGGCACACGCCGCCGCCACCGCCCATGTTCCCTTGCTCGCGCTGCGTCGCCCCGGATGGGTCCCGGTGGCGGGCGACGACTGGCACGAGACCCACTCGCTCGAGGGAGCCGCGAAGCTGCTGCCCGCCTTGGGCCGCAGGGTGTTCTTGACCAGCGGGCGGATGGGGCTTGCGGCCTTCGCGGGCCTGGACGAGCTGTGGTTTCTCATGCGGTCCGTCGACGCGCCCGAGCCCCCGCACCCGGCCCGGATGGAGGTCCTGCTCGACCGCGGCCCCTTCACCCTGGACGGAGAGCGGCAACTACTGCGCCGCCACGCCATCGACGTCGTCGTGACCAAGGACAGCGGGGGTGCGGCCACGGCGCCCAAGCTGACGGCCGCCCGCGAGGCCGGGCTGCCCGTGGTGGTGGTGCGCAGGCCGCCCGTGCCCGAGGCCGTGCGCGTCGTGGCCGAGCCGGAGCAGGCACTGGACTGGATCAGGGACGTGCAGGGCTCCGGTCTCTTTCCGGAGAGCGGCTGACGCCGAGCAGGAGCCGTGTGGCGCCGGTGACCGTGAGCTTCATCCCGGCGTCCGCCGCCGCGCGCTCACCCTCGTCCCTGAT
>NZ_JBFBAT010000014.1:0-12143 GCF_040682375.1 Streptomyces sp. NPDC051214 | reverse complement strand
CGCGGGGCTTGGTCGCGGGCGGCCCCCCCCCCGGCGGGGGGGGCGGGGGGGCGGCGGCCGCCCCCCCCCCCCCCCCCACACCGCCGCTCTACGCCTCTGGGTAGCGGCGCGGCGTCCAGACGATCTCCTCGCCGTCCGCGCGCCGCACGGTCTGCGTCTGGGACGAGCCGACCAGCAGGATCGTGCGCATGTCCACCACGTCGGGGTCCAGTTCGGCCAGGCGCACGATGCGTACCCGCTCGTCGGGTCCGCCGACGTCCCGCGCGATGACGACCGGGGTGTCCGGCGCGCGGTACTCAAGGAGCAGCTCGCGGGCTTTGCCGACCTGCCACGTGCGGCTGCGTGAGCCGGGGTTGTACAGGGCGAGCACCAAGTCGGCAGCCGCCGCCGCACGCAGCCGCTCGGCGATCACTTCCCAGGGCTTGAGCCGGTCGGACAGCGACAGCGTCGCGTAGTCGTGCCCGAGCGGGGCGCCCGCGAGGGCGGCGGCCGCGTTGGCGGCGGTCACGCCGGGCAGGACGCGCACCGCGACGTCCGCGTACTCCTTCTCGGCAGCAGCTTCCAGGACGGCCGTGGCCATCGCGAACACCCCCGGGTCACCGCCGGAGACGACGGCCACCTGACGTCCGCGCTGGGCCAGTTGCAGGGCGAATTCGGCGCGCTCGGCCTCCACGCGGTTGTCGGAGCCGTGCCGCTGCTGGCCGGGACGCACCGGTACGCGGTCCAGATAGGTCGTGTAGCCGACCAGGTCGTCGGCGTCCGCGAGGGCGCCGCGCGTCTGCGGGGTCAGCCACAGCGGGCCGGCGGGACCGGTGCCGACCACGAGGACCTCGCCGCGTTCCCGTTCGGGAGTGGGGGCGTCGACCTGGCTCGGCAGTACGGCGACCGAGAAGTACGGGACGGTCTGCGGGTCCACGTCGGCCAGTTCGGCCAGGCGCTCCCCGCTCATGGTGGCCCGCTCGACATACCGGGTCCGGCCGAGCTTCCCCGAGCTGTCCAGGGCGGCGCGCACCTTGGGGAACGTGCGCCCCAACTTCATGATCACGGCCGTGTCGGTGGCGGCGAGGCGGGCGGTCAGTTCCTCCTCGGGCAGGGTGCCCGGCAGGATCGTCAGGACCTCCTCGCCCTCGACGAGCGGCGTGCCGAGGCGGGCCGACGCGGCGGACACGGAGGTGACACCGGGGATGACCTCGGTGTCGAAGCGGTCGGCGAGCCGCTTGTGCATGTGCATGTAGGAGCCGTAGAAGAACGGGTCGCCCTCGGCGAGCACGGCGACGGTGCGGCCCGCCTCGAGGTGGGTGGCCAGGCGGGCGGCGGCCTCGGTGTAGAAGTCCTCCATGGCGCCCTTGTAGCCGCCGGGGTGGTCGGTGGTCTCGGTGGTGACCGGGTAGACCAGCGCTTCCTCGATGTGGTCGGCGCGCAGGTGCTTCGCCGCTATCGAGCGGGCGATGGACCGGCCGTGCCGGGCACTGTGGCAGGCGATCACCTGTGCCTCGGCGATGACCTCGACGGCCCGCAGGGTCATCAGGGACGGGTCGCCGGGGCCGAGCCCGACGCCGTACAGCTTGCCGCTCACAGTCACTCTTCCTCGCTTGCGATGGCGTTGAGGGCGGCGGCCGCGATGGCGCTGCCGCCGCGACGGCCGCGTACCACCAAGTGCTCCAGGCCCAAGGGATGGTCGGCCAGTGCGTCCTTCGACTCGGCCGCGCCGACGAAGCCGACCGGGGCGCCGATGATGGCGGCGGGCCGGGGCGCCCCCTCCTCGATCATCTCGAGGAGACGGAAGAGCGCGGTGGGTGCGTTGCCGATGGCCACCACGGAGCCCTCGAGGCGGTCGCGCCACAGTTCCAGGGCGGCCGCGCTGCGCGTGGTGCCCAGCGTGGCGGCCAGTTCGGGGACGGCCGGGTCGGAGAGCGTGCACAGCACGTCGTTGTCGGCGGGCAGCCGCTTGCGGGTCACGCCGCTGGCCACCATCTGGACGTCGCAGAAGATGGGCGCCCCGGCGCGCAGGGCGGCACGGGCGCGGGAGACCGCGTCGGGGGAGTAGGTGACATCGCGGACGAGGTCGACCATCCCGCAGGCATGAATCATCCGAACGGCGACCTGGGCCACATCGGCGGGCAGGCCCGCCAGATCGGCCTCGGCGCGGATCATGGCAAAGGACTGCCGGTAGATCGCCGGGCCGTCCTTCTCGTACTCGAACACCGTGCTCCTAGTCATGCGTTGTCCTGGCGGGCCGCGGCCAGGGCGGCGGCCCGCTGTGAGGGGTTGTCGTGCGTGGTGACGGTCCGCGTGCGGCCGGCACGGTGGACGGAGATCTGGTAGGTGCCGTCGTGCCCGGCGACCATGTCCACGTGGTCGCCGCGTGGGTGTCCGCAGCGGCGCTCGCATCCCGACCAGTACACCGGGAGGCCCCCGCCCGCCGCGTCGGTACTCGTCGCGGCGGCGTCAGCCCGGACGTCGGCCTTCGCCTTCGCGCATCCCGGATGCCCGATGCACGCGCCGACGCCGACCAAGGCGGAGGTGGGGGAGGTGATGAGCCCGGCCGCGGCGAGGCCGTGCAGGAGTGCGGCGGGGGAGTGGGGCAGGACCACGCCGCGCCAGGGTGTCAGGCGCAGCTCCCGGGAGGCGGTGGTCGTCAACGTGGCCCACTGGGCGGCCGATATGCGGCCAAGTGGGGCCAGGACGGACAGGGTCGTGGCGCCCTCCGGTGCGGTGACGATGCCCGGCTCCGGCTCCGGCTTGGCCGCCAGGGGCCAAGGGGTCTGGTCCGGTCCGGAAACCGGGATGCCGCACGACACCAGGCGACGTACGACCGTATCGGTCAAGTCCCCTATCTCGGCGGGTAGTTCGGCGGCGCGCCACGCTTGCCCGCCGCTCGCATCGAGGAAGACCTCGGCCGCGAGCAGGGCGGAGCGCGGCCCGTCCTCGGCGGCCACGCGCAGCACGCCGCAGCCCTCCATGTGCAGGAGGGCTCCTTCGTCCGGCGTGGCACGCAGCGTGACATCGGCGTCGAGCGCGGCGACGTCCCCGCGGCCGTCGTCCAGGGCGAACAGGAACCGGCCCGAAAGCGCGCTCGCCGTGTCGCTCGCGCACAGCAGGCCGTCGAGCTCGGTCAACCACGGCCGTACGTCGTGGTGTTCGCGTCCGTCGAGACCGGACAACGGCGAGGCCACGATGTTGCGGACCCGCTCGTGTCGGGGCGAGGGCAGCAGTCCCGCAGCGGCCAGCCGCCGCGCCAGCTCTGCGCCGTCGGCGGCGTCCAGGCCACGCAACTGGACGTTGCCGCGTGAGGTGAGATGAACATCACCATCCCCGAGTTCGAGGGAGGCACGTCCAAGGGCCGCGGCCTGATCGGTGGCCAGAACGCCACCGGGCAGGCGTACGCGGGCGAGCGCCCCGTCGTTCGCGGAATGCAGCCGCAAGGCGCCCGGGCATGCGTCATCGCGGTCCCGGAAGGCGGCTGTGGCCTGGGACGACGGAGGGAGGGGGGCCGAGGGCATGGCGGCGAGCATACCGACCATCACACCGGCCGTACTCCCTGCGTCAGCTCGACGACCCTTACTATGCTCCTGGTGGATCATCAGGTCCGCCATCGCCACGACGGCGACAGGGAGGAAGCCCGGTGCGAACCCGGCGCGGTCCCGCCACTGTGAGCCCGATCCGTGAGGGTCGGGCGAGCCAGGAACTCCCGCCGTCCGACACCGCCCGGGGCGCGGACACCCCGAGGAAGGCCGCCAGCGCATGCCGCATTCTTCCGGGGGACACCCCACGCATTCCTCCATCCTGCTCCTGTCGACGTCCGACACGGACCTGCTCAGCGCCCGGGCCGCCACCGGCCCGGTGAGCTTCCGCTTCGCCAACCCCTCCCGGCTGAGCCTGGACGAGCTGCCCGCACTCCTGGACGGCGTGGACCTGGTCGTCGTACGCCTGCTCGGTGGCATCCGCGCCTGGCAGGACGGCCTCGACCTGCTGCTGGCCGACGGCCGTCCTGTGGTGGTCCTCACCGGCGAACAGGCGCCGGACGCCCAGCTCATGGCCGCCTCCACGGTCCCCGTCGGGATCGCCGCCGAGGCCCACGCCTACCTGGCCCACGGCGGCCCGGCCAACCTGGAGCAGCTGGCCCGCTTCCTGTCCGACACGGTGCTGCTCACCGGCCACGGCTTCGACGCCCCCGCACCAGCACCCTCCTGGGGTCCCCTGGAGCGGCCCACGCGCCAGACACCCGATGGCCCGACCGTGGCCGTGCTCTACTACCGCGCCCACCACATGAGCGGCAACACCGCCTTCGTGCACGCCCTGTGCGATGCCGTGGAAGCGGCGGGCGGCCGCGCGCTGCCCCTGTTCGTGGCGTCTTTGCGCTCTCCCGAACCGGAGCTCATCGAGACGCTGCGGGCCGCGGACGCGATCATCACGACGGTCCTCGCGGCCGGCGGCACGAAGCCCGCCCAGGCCTCCGCCGGCGGCGACGACGAGTCCTGGGACGCGGGCGCCCTGGCCTCTTTGGACGTGCCGATCCTGCAGGCCCTGTGCCTCACCGGCTCGCGGGCCGCCTGGGCCGAGAACGACGAGGGCGTGTCCCCGCTGGACGCCGCCAGTCAGATCGCCGTCCCGGAGTTCGACGGCCGTCTCATCACGGTGCCGTTCTCCTTCAAGGAGATCGACGCGGACGGTCTGCCGGCCTACGTCGCCGACCGCGAGCGCGCCACCCGCGTCGCCGGAATAGCCCTGCGCCACGCGCGGCTTCGACACATCCCGGCCGCCGAGAAGCGGCTGGCCCTGGTGCTGTCCGCGTATCCGACCAAACACTCCCGCATCGGCAACGCGGTCGGCCTGGACACCCCGGCCAGCGCGGTCGCGCTCCTGCGCCGCCTGCGCGAGGAGGGCTTCGACTTCGGCGCGACGGATGTGCCCGGCCTCGCCTCCGGTGACGGCGACGACCTGATCCGTGCGCTCATCGAGGCGGGCGGACACGACCAGGACTGGCTCACCGAGGAACAGCTCGCCAAGAACCCCGTGCGCGTGCCGGCGGCGGACTACCGGCGCTGGTTCGCCACCCTGCCCAAGGAGTTGCGGGAGGCCGTCGAGGAGCACTGGGGCCCGGCGCCCGGCGAGATGTTCGTCGACCGCAGCCGCAACCCCGAGGGCGACATCGTCCTGGCCGCCCTGCGCCACGGCAATCTGCTGATCGTCATTCAGCCGCCGCGCGGCTTCGGCGAGAACCCCATCGCCATCTACCACGACCCGGATCTGCCCCCCTCGCACCACTACCTGGCCGCCTACCGCTGGATCGCCGCCGCGCAGGAAGACGGCGGCTTCGGCGCCGACGCCATGATCCACCTCGGCAAGCACGGCAACCTGGAGTGGCTGCCCGGCAAGAACGCCGGCCTGTCCGCCGCCTGTGGCCCGGACGCGGCCCTCGGCGACCTGCCGTTGATCTACCCCTTCCTCGTCAACGACCCCGGCGAGGGCACGCAGGCCAAGCGCCGCGTCCACGCCACCCTCATCGACCACCTCGTCCCGCCGATGGCGCGCGCCGACTCCTACGGTGACATCGCGCGCCTGGAGCAGCTCCTCGACGAGTACGCCCAGATCGCCTCCATGGACCCGGCGAAACTCCCGGCCATCCGGGCCCAGATCTGGACCCTCATCCAAGCCGCCAAGCTGGATCACGACCTCGGCCTGGCCGACCGCCCCGACGACGACGGTTTCGACGACTTCCTGCTGCACGTCGACGGCTGGCTGTGCGAGGTGAAGGACGCCCAGATCCGCGACGGCCTGCACGTCCTCGGTGCGCCGCCGCAGGGCGGGGACCGGGTCAATCTCGTGCTCGCCATCCTGCGCGCCCGCCAGATCTGGGGCGGCACGACGGCGCTGCCCGGGCTGCGCGAAGCTCTCGGCCTGGACGAGTCGGCTGCCACCCGCACCACCGCGGACGCGGCGGAGGACAAGGCGCGCGCCCTGGTCGAGGCGATGGAGGAAGCCGACTGGGACCTTGCCGCCGTCCCCACCGAACACGGCGAACAGGTCGCCGCCATCCTGGAGTTCGCCGCCCGCGAGGTGGTCCCCCGCCTGTCGGCGACCACCGATGAACTCGACCACGCCGTCCACGCCCTCAACGGCGGTTTCGTGCCGGCGGGGCCCTCCGGCTCCCCCCTGCGCGGCCTGGTCAACGTCCTGCCGACCGGCCGCAACTTCTACTCGGTCGATCCCAAGGCCGTCCCCTCCCGCCTGGCCTGGGAGACCGGACAGGCCCTCGCGGACTCCCTGCTGGAGCGTTATCGCACCGACAACGGTGACTGGCCCACGTCCGTGGGCCTGTCCCTGTGGGGCACCAGCGCGATGCGCACCGCCGGGGACGACGTCGCCGAAGCCCTGGCCCTGCTGGGCGTGCGCCCGGTCTGGGACGATGCCTCCCGCCGCGTGACGGGTCTGGAGGTCATTCCGTCCGCGGAGTTGGGCCGCCCCCGCATCGACGTGACGCTGCGCATCTCGGGCTTCTTCCGTGACGCCTTCCCGCACACCATCGGCCTGCTGGACGACGCCGTACGCCTGGCCGCTTCCCTCGACGAACCCGCCGAGGCCAACCACGTGCGCGCCCACGTCCAGGCCGACCTCGCGGCGCACGGCGACGAACGCCGCGCCACCACCCGCATCTTCGGCTCCCGGCCCGGCACCTACGGCGCCGGCCTGCTCCAGCTCATCGACTCCCGTGACTGGCGCACCGACGCCGACCTCGCCGAGGTCTACACCGTCTGGGGCGGCTACGCCTACGGCCGCGAGCTCGACGGCTGCCCGGCTCGCGAGGAGATGGAGACCGCGTACAAGCGCATCGCGGTCGCCGCGAAGAACACGGACACCCGCGAACACGACATCGCCGACTCCGACGACTACTTCCAGTACCACGGAGGCATGGTCGCCACCGTCCGTGCCCTGCGCGGCAGCGCCCCCGAGGCGTACATCGGCGACTCCACCCGCCCCGAGACGGTCCGCACCCGCACCCTCGTCGAGGAGACCTCCCGCGTCTTCCGGGCCCGCGTGGTCAACCCCAAGTGGATCGAGGCGATGCGCCGCCACGGCTACAAGGGCGCCTTCGAACTCGCCGCCACCGTGGACTACCTGTTCGGTTACGACGCCACGACCGGCGTGATCGCCGACTGGATGTACGACAAGCTCACCGAGACCTACGTGATGGACCCGGTCAACCGCCAGTTCCTCCAAGAGGCCAACCCATGGGCGCTGCACGGCATCGCCGAACGGCTCCTCGAGGCGGAGTCGCGCGGCATGTGGGAGAAGCCGGACCCAGCGGCTCTCGACGCGCTGCGCCAGGCGTACTTGGAGACAGAGGGTGACCTGGAGGGCGGCGACTGACACCCGCTCGCGCCGGCCGGGGGAGTGATCCGCTCTCCCGGCCGGCGCAGCCGCGGGGCAGGTGTGTCCTGCCGCTGTCCTCAGCTACCTCTTCTTGCGGTGCGTGGTCCGCGTCTTCCCTTGGTGGATGGTCGCGCGGGTCTCCTCGGCCTGCGCCTTGATGGTCTTCTGGACCGACGGGGGCAGGCCCTTGCCGCGGAACGTGTCGACTATCTTGTTGAGGACGGCGTCGGCTTCCACGAGATTTCCGTCCTTGGCATGGACGCGGGCGAGGCGGCGCATCGCCTTGTTGAGGGTGATGTTGTCCAGGCCCTCGTCGCCGGTGGAGGCGTTGATGGCGGCGCCGAGCTGCTGGACGCTCTCCTTGATGTCGGGTTCGCGGACGACGAGCCGGCCGTCGCGGATGTACTGGAAGTGGCGGCCGGCGTTGGCGCCACGGGCCAGGCGGGCGTGCGCGGCGAGCGGGTGGTCGCCGTACCGTTCGATGATCTCCTGCAGGGCGTCGTTGCCGCCCTGCAGCTGCGGCGCGTCGGAGCCGAGGAACGTCAGCAGCTGTCCCTGGTCGTCGCCCTGCAGCAGCTCGCCGATGTGCTGGTCGGCGGCGGCCAACGGCTGGCGTATGCGGAGGGTGCGCGGCGCGGAGACCACGCGGGATCCGTTGGGGGCCTGGTAGGCGGCAGTCACCTTGTACAGGCCGGGCTCACTGAAGTAGAGACCATCGGCGCCGTATCCGAGGTACACGCTGGTGTAGAGAGCGGGTGTCTCGGCGGTCAGCGTGGTGGTCTCGTGCCCGCAGGTGTGGGTCAGAGGCTTGAAGAGGCGGCTCTGTCCGTAGGGGTCGGTGATGGCGACGGTGACGTGTCCTGCCTCCGGGTTCAGGTCGGGGGTCACGGTGACCTGGCTGCGGCTGCCGGTGCGGCCCAGTTTGAGCTGTGCGACGACCGGCTCGCCGTAGGCGAAGGCCGCCTGTCCCTCCAGCTCCAGTGCGAGACCGGATTCGTCGGTCAGCGGCTGCGCGACCGGCTCCAGGGAGGGCTGCTCCTTGGCGGCGCCGGTCCCGAAGTTGTTGCCGCCCAGGATCACGTTGCGGTAGAAGCCGTGCCGCAGGTGGCGTATCTCGTCGTCGGTGAAGCTGAAGGCGAAGGCACGGAAGAACGCGGCGGCCCGCCCGTCCTCGGGCGCGCTGGGGTCTCCGTCGTACAGGTGCGGGTAGGACATCCACGACAGGTCGCTGTACCGGCCGCGGGGATTCAGCGGTGCGGGCGGGTCGGCCGCGTCCTTGCCGAAGGAGTGCAGCAGGTTGAAGGCGTGGCCGAGTTCGTGGATGTAGGTGTGCAGTTCGTCGTTGGTGCCCAGGACGTTGTTCTTGGTGAAGACCGCGATGCCCTGGCGTTGCAGGCCCGTGGCGTCGAACATGACGCCGGCCACGGACTTTCCGTCGGAGTAGTCACGCGCGACGAGGGTCCACAGCTTCCACTGAGGTATGTCGCGGTACTCGCTGAAGTTGGCCACCATCGCCGCGTGCAGTTCGGCCTTGGACCACAACAGGTCCGCGCCGGACCCGGTGGTGTCCAGGACGTTGCGAGTGCCCGCGGTGCGCAGCTCGACGCCCGCCTCGGCGAACGAGGAGGGCACAGTGAGTATCCGGTTCGTGAATCCGGGCGGGGTGGTGGCCTTCGAGGTGTCGTAGCTGACGAGTTCGGCCTCCCCGACCACGGTGTCGACCTCGTAGTCCACCGTGCGGAAGTACGCGGACGCCTTGGGCAGCTCCCGCCAGATGGCGCGGTAGTAGGAGCTTGAGTCCTCCAGGGTCAGCCAGGCGGCCGTCCGCTGCGGCTGACCGGCCGTGGTGAGATTGATCAGCATCCGGACCTGGACGAGGTCGGGGGAGGGGGTGGCCCACGTGAGTCCCTTTGCCACGAGCACGACGTAATCATGCGTCCACTGCACTTCGACGCTGGTGGAGCGGAAGGAGTTGGCGTAGGTGGTGGTCTGGCCCGACACCGTGAACAGGTCGCCGCTGACTGTGGACAGCGTGCCCACGCCGTCGACGTCGACGCGCGCCTCGATGCTTTGGCCGGGGTTGGCGGCCCGATAGGTCCCGGACAGAGGGAGGTACTGCGCCGTGTAGTGCGCCGGAAGCTTGCCCAGGCCCGTGATGAGGGAGGTGAGCGTGCCCGACTTCTCCACGCCGGTGCTCCAGTTGACGATGACCCCTTGCGTGCCCTTGACGAGCAACGTGCGGCGTACGCCGGCCGCCGGCGGCAGCGCGACGACGTGGTCGAGGTCGGAGCGGAAGTCGGCCGGGAGCTGGGCCCAACCGGGCGCGTCCGCGGACGGGCCTTGCGTGATCAGCACATCGCGTTCGACGGACTCGGCGTTGACACCCCAGTTGTAGGTCAGGACGCGGCTGCCCTTGAACACGTACGTACGCCATTCGTTGGCCGCGGAGTTGGGCGCCTGCAGCAGCGCGTCGACGTTGTTCTGCCAGTCGGCGGGCAGCCAGCCGCGCATGACCAGACCTTCGCGCTTCACCACGCCGGTGCCCACGCGATAGAGCAGACTGTCAGAGCCGGTAATGAACAAGTATTGTGCCGAGCCGTCCGTGTGGGCGGGCAGTTGAACTACGGCGTGCGGGTACAGCTTGAAGTCCTGGTACTGCGTCTGCTGCAGCGCGGTGAACTGGCTCTCGTACACCTCGTGCGTGGCCGCTTCGGAGAGCAGCGCCGTCTCGCTGATGGCCGCTGCGGCGGAGGGCCGCAGGAACATCGCGGACCACCCCTGAGCAGTCGGGCAGGCCACCGCGCAGCGGAACCCCGTGGACTTGTGCCTGAGGAACGCCATGAGCGTCCCCTCTCTGAAAAGGTCGCGGCTTCAAGCACGCGAACGCTGGGCCTTCACCACAGCACCGACGCGCATATTCCCCCAGACGCGCTACCGGCCATCTCGTCCCGATGGGGACTCCGGTCAGCGGACGTGCACGCCGGACAGCCGGGGCACCCATGGACCGGTGGTGGCCCACCTTGCCCGCCAGCACCTGGAGCCGACCACCTCGACCCGAAGCCGAGGACCCCGCCGACCGCAGGAAGCTCCCTCGCCTCATCCGTCGGACCCGAGGCTTCCACCGTCCGGACACCGGACAACCACTCGGCTGGAGTTCGCGAACAGCCCGAACTGTCCATGTGGTACGGCTCGTTCGCTTGGGAGCCGCCGGGAGGCGCTGAACTGGCCGACGCCGGCGCGTACGCGTGGTGAGAGTGCGTGCAGGCCGGCGACTCCGAGCAGCTATTAACGCGGGGGGACCGGGCGGTCGTAGACGTTCTTGGGGGTGACGATCTCGGTGATCGCGCGGGCGACCAGCGAGGACGGCTCCTGGCCGTCATGCGTGATGTCGGTGTTGAGCAGCAGAACCAAGGTCGCCTTCTGCGAGGGCAGGTAGACCGTCACGCTCTCATAGCCCGGGATGGAGCCGTTGTGTCCGATCCAGCCGCCGCTCTTGAAGATGCCGAGGCCGTAGCTCGTACCGGGGTGGCCGGTCGGCAGCATCCGGAGCCGTTGCTTCTGGGTCTCCGGGCTGAGCAGCGTCCCAGTGGCGACGGTCTTGGCCCAGCGGCGCAGGTCATGCATGTTCGAGATCATCGCCCCCGCCGCACCGGCCCAACTGGGGTTCCAGTCGGTGGAGTCCTCGACTTTGCCGCTCAGCGTCTGGTTGGTGTAGCCGCGCGCGTGCGGCTCGGGGAACTCAGGGCCACTGGGAAACAGCGTGTGGTCGAGATGGGCCGGGTGGAGCACCCGCTTGTGGATGACGTCGGCGACGCGATGACCGGTGACCTTCTCGATCACCAGACCCAGAAGGACCAGGTTGCTGTTGCAGTACTGGAACTGCTTGCCCGGCGCGAAGGTGTTCCGGTGCTTGAAGCCGTACGCGAGGACCTCCCGCTGGCCGAACGAGCGTCCCGGGTCGCTCAGCAGATCGCGCACGAAGTCCGGGTCCTCGGTGTACGGGAACAGGCCACTGCGCATCTCGGCGAGATGGCGCAGCGTGATCCGGTGACCGTTCGGGACACCGCGGACGTAGCGGGAGATCGGGTCGTCGAGCCGGATCCGCCCGTCGTCCACGAGCTTAAGCAGGGCGGTGACCGTGAAGGTCTTGGTCTCGCTGCCGATCCGCGTGTAGAGGTCGGTGCTCATCGGCTGGCCGGTGGTGGTGTCGGCGACGCCGCTGGCGCGTACGTAGCGTCCCTTGCCCGGCATCCATAGCCCGACGGCGACACCGGGGATGTTGGCCTCCCGGCGGACCTTCTCGACGGCCTTGTCCAGCCGCGCGGTCATGGCACGGCTGAAGCCGCCCGCCTGGTGCCCGTCCTGGTCGTGGCGGTCGCCAACCGCGAGGCTGGCGGCAGTACCGGCAGTGCCGGCTGTAGCGGGAACCGCCCCCATCGGGGCCAGTACGGACGCCACCAAGATCGCAGCTGCGAAGAGGCGTCTGGAGGGAGTACGTCGCATGGTGGTGCACTTCTTCCGGATCGGGGCTGGGGTGCAACGGCACCATCCGGAGTCCACTGGGAGGCCTTCCTGCGGCAGGCGTCCTGACGAATCCACTCGATCGGACCGACGTTCCTTTGGCTTCCGATGCGATACGTCCGGGATGCGCGAGGGCATGCCGAGACGGCCCCGGCCCCCGTTATGTTTTCCGCGGCTCCGCAACGGGGTCGCTGGCTTCCGGGCCCGGCATGACTGTGTCCCCCTGTCGAAGGCATGACCTGGGGGGT
>NZ_JBFBAT010000013.1:0-279901 GCF_040682375.1 Streptomyces sp. NPDC051214 | reverse complement strand
GACACCTTGAGGTGCTGGACCGGTATCTGCACCACCTGCCAGCAGCCGCTGCCCAGAAACCGCAGATCAGCACCAACTTAACGGAGTCCTACTAGCGGTCCGTGTCCGGTGCTGCCGCCGGTAGTTCCACGGTGATGCGGAGTCCACCCTCCGGGCGTGCAGTGAGGGTGAGTGTGCCGTCGTGCGCGTGGGTGATGGTCTCGACGATGGCCAGGCCGAGGCCGACGCCCGCGTGGTCGGTGTGAAGGCGCTCGGTGCCGCGCTGGAACGGTTCGGTGAGTGTCGCGACCAGGTGCGGAGTCAGTTTCTCGCCGGTGTTCTCGACCGTGAGCAGCACGGTGCCGGGACGGGCGCCGGTAGTGACCCACACCCTGCCCCGCCCGGACGGATTGTGCACGATCGCGTTGTGCACGAGGTTCATGGTCAGCTGCAGCAGAAGCGCCGGCGAACCGCTCGCGGGGGTGACGTCACCGCGGGTCTCGATGGTGACGCCGTTCCTTTCTGCGAGGGGGAGCAGTGTCTCGGTGGCTTCTTCCGCCATGAGGGACAGGTCGACCTGTTCCCGGGTGAAGGACCGCTGGCCGGCCCGGCTGAGCACGAGCAATGCTTCAGTGAGGTCGATCGCTCGGGTGTTGACGGCGTGCAGGCGGTCAAGGACTTCGCCGGTGTCGTGTGAAGGGTCGCTGCGGGCCACGTCGAGAAGTGACTTCGAGATGGCCAACGGGGTGCGCAGCTCGTGCGAGGCGTTGGCCGCGAATCTCCGCTGCTCGGCGACATGTGCCTCAAGCCGTGCGAGCATCGCGTCGAAGGCGTCGGCGAGTTCGCGAAATTCGTCCTGGCGGCCGGGCAGCTGGATGCGGTGCGAGAGCGACCCTGTCGCGGCAGTGCGGGTGGCCTCCGTGATACGGGTCAAAGGGGCGAGCATACGGCCCGCGAGGACCCATCCTCCGAGGAGGCCGAACACCAGGAGGAACACCATGACCGCGGCAGCGATGGGAGCGAACCCACGCACGAACGTGGTGCCCGGAGTCGCGGTCCATGCCCCCGCTTTGTTGGTCTGCAACCACCCCACTTTCAGAAGCCACCAGCTCACGGCGGCGAGCAGCAAGGCACCGGCGAGCAGGAGGAACCCGGCGTAGCTGAGGGTGAGCTTGAGTCGGACGCTGAGGCCGCGGGATCTATCCACCGTCGCCTCCGATGCGATAGCCGACGCCGGGCACGGTGGCGATGATCCAGGGTTCGCCGAGCCGCTTGCGCAGCGCCGAGATGGTGATGCGGACGGCGTTGGTAAACGGGTCGGCGTTCTCGTCCCATGCGCGCTCCAGGAGTCCCTCGGCGCTGACGACACCCCCTTCGGCGGCGATCAGGACCTCGAGGACGGCGAACTGCTTGCGCGTCAGCGCGACGTGACGGCCGTCCCGGTAGACCTCGCGTCGGAACGGATCAAGGCGCAGCCCCGCGATCTCACGGACCGGAGGCCGGCTGTGGGCACGCCTACGGTCGAGCGCCCGGAGCCTGAGGACAAGTTCCCGCAGATCGAACGGTTTCGTCAGGTAGTCGTCGGCGCCGAGCTCGAACCCCGATGCCTTGTCGTCAAGCCGGTCGGCCGCGGTGAGCATGAGGATCGGCATCCCGCTGCCGGTGGCGACGATGCGCTCGGCGATCTCGTCGCCGGAAGGCCCGGGGATGTCGCGGTCGAGTACGGCGATGTCGTAGGCGTTGATGCTCAGCAGTTCCAGAGCGGAATCGCCGTCACCCGCGATATCGGCCGCGATCGCTTCCAGGCGTAGGCCATCGCGAATGGCTTCCGCCATGTAGGGCTCGTCCTCGACGATCAACACGCGCATGCTCTCGATGCTACGAGTGGGCGCATATCGCCGGCGTATCGAAAACCGCATACGTGCCGGCAACACTCTGCTGCCTTGACTGGCGGCATGACGCGAACCCCACCATCAGCACGCACCATGCCCGGCCGGATGCCTCGACGCATGCCTCTACGGATGCCTCGACGGATGCGCCGGCGCCTTGCCGTAGGGCTGCTTGGCCTGCTCGGCCTGGCAGTCGTCATAGCGGCGATCACCGCGGCCCTCGGCGGGCGATTACTCAAGCCCTCGTCCTCCTCGGCCGCATCACCCCTGCACTCGCTCGGCAGCGATCGTGACCGTGACCGGGACCGGGACCGGGACGGGGACCGTCACCGCGATGCGCTCGGCGAGGAGGACGGCGTGGTCCCCGACGGCGTGACGGTCTTCGACGACACGACGCCGGCCGTGACCGGCCTGGACCCGGAGCTGCTCAAGGCCCTTCGCCGGGCCGCGACGGAAGCGTCGTACGACGGCGTCAAGGTCTACGTCAACAGCGGCTGGCGCTCCGCGGATTATCAGAACCAGCTTCTTCGCGAAGCGGTCGCCGAGCACGGGTCTGAGGACGAGGCGGCCCGATGGGTGGCCACCGCGGCGACGTCTCCCCACGTGTCAGGGGATGCGGCCGACCTCGGCCACTCCGAAGCCACGAAGTGGCTCACCGAGCATGGCGCCGAGTACGGGCTGTGCCAGATCTACAAGAACGAACCGTGGCACTACGAACTACGCCCCGAAGCGGTCGATCACGGCTGCCCGCGTACGTATGCCGACCCCACCGAGGACCCGAGGATGCAGCAGTGAACGTGAGCGAGCGAGAACAGAGCGTGGTGCAGGTCGACACGGAGGAAGAGGCCAGCCAGGGCCACGAGCGCGACCAGGGCGACCAGGGTGTCCGCGGCCGGCCGGGCGGGCCGGGCTGGGCGGGCCCCTGGAAGCGTGGCCCGGTGCTCGCCGCCCTGGCCCTGCTCCTGGGTCTGTTCATGCTGCTGCACACACAGATCACGAACTACGGGGGCCTCGGCAGCCTGGTGGAGACCTTCCTGCCATGGTTCGGCCTCTTCGTCCCCGTGCTTCTGGCGGGTGCGCTGTGGCGTCGCTCCGCCTCCGCGGTTGTCGCGCTGCTGGTACCGGTCACGGTGTGGCTGAACCTCTTCGGCGGGATGCTCACCGACAAGTCCCACCCCGGCAGCGACCTCACCGTGGCCAGCCACAACGTCGGCGCCGACAACCCCGACCCGTCCGGCACCGCCCGCGCGCTTGCCGCCTCCGAGGCGGACGTACTGGCCCTGGAGGAGATCAGTGCCCAGGCGAAGCCGCTGTACGAGAAGGCCCTGGCGAAGACGTATCCGTATCACGTGGCGAAGGGGACGGTCGGGCTGTGGAGCAAGCTGCCGCTGTCCGACACTCGGCCGGTCGACACCGAGATGGACTACGGACCGCTGGGGGACAGCAAGCCGGCCGACGTCAAGCTGGCCTACAACCGCGCGCTGCGCACCACGGTGGCCACGGACCAAGGTCCGCTGGCGGTGTATGTGGCCCACCTGGGTTCCGTACGCGTGGTTCCCAGGGACGGCTTCACGACGGACGACCGGGATCGCGGCGCGAAGGCGCTCGCCGAGGCCGTCGCCGCCGAGCGGAACGAGCGGGTGGTCCTGCTCGGCGACCTGAACGGCACCACGGATGACCGCGCGCTGGCCGGCATCACCTCGCAGCTGCGGTCGGCGCAGGACGAGGCCGGCGATGGCCTCGGCTTCAGCTGGCCGGCGTCCTTCCCGGTGGCGCGGATCGACCAGATCCTGGTCAGGGGTGTGGAGCCGGCGAATGCGTGGGTGCTGCCGGAAACGGGCAGCGACCACCTGCCGGTGGCGGCCGGGATCAAGTGGTGACTGACGCGAAGCTACTGGTGACTGATGCGAAGCAATGGGTGCTGACGCGGCGAGCGCAGTTGCTCCGGGGCGAAACGCGTTTTGCGGCGACTCGGTGGTGGAAGGGGAGGTCCTTCGACCTCCCCAGGCGTACAGCCCTCCCCTTCCAGCCTTCGCCGGGTGCCCAGCCGCGCGGGATCCATGCGCGCCGGGGCGATCATTCCCCGGGCTTGTTTGTCAGAGGCGTCCACTACTGGGGCGTGACGGACTCCCTGGTCGACCGCAGCCGGACTGACCCCCTCTGAGAGAGCCATCCGACAGGCGCTCACCGGGTCGGCTCTCTTCGCCTGCCTGATGCGACCTGACCACGGTGGGGTCAGCAACGCAGGAGGAGGCCGTGTCGACCGTGCGCGGGGTTTCGATAACCTCACCTTTCAGCGCAGAGATTCGGCGTACGTACGCCACGACATGGGGGCTTTTCGATGAGCGGCAACTCACAGGATCCGGCAGCACGAGCCGCCGTCGAAGCGCGCGTTTTGCGGGACTGGGGCCTGGAGCTGCCCGAGTCGATCTTCCGGTTCTGGCGGTTCCTTGAGTCACTCGGCCCGGTGGAAGAGCGCGCGCTGGGGGATATCGGGATCAGGCCGTTCGGCATCATGGACCTGTTCGCCGACCCTGAGCGGATGCCAGTCGAGAACATCGACGTACGCGTGCACGGCCGCTACTACCGGGACCCGCCCGAGTTCCTGACCTTCATGCACGGTGGTACGGACGGCCTGCACTACGGCCTGTGGTTCGACGACGGTCGCACCTGCAGCACGGTTGCCTCCTACTACAACAACGACGGCGACGGGATCGACACCACCGCGAGCACGCCGCTGGAGGCGGTACGCGCCCTCCTCGAACGAGTCTGGCGTGACATCGAGGACGACGTACGAGACGAAGAGGCGGACGTACGACGCGATCACTTGGCCCAGCTGCGTGCCGCGCTGACCGCCGAGGAGACGGGGGACCGGCCCGAAGTCGGTCTCGCCTACTCCTCGAAGTACGACAGGGCCACCGGACCCGTGGACCCGGACCGGATCACCACGCTGGACGGAGCCGGCGGGCTCGCCTCAGGCGCCTCCACCCTGGACCGCCCCGGGCACCGCGGCGCCGACGAGTACAAGTTCGCGACCTACATGTACGACCTGTTCGACGATGCCGCCGCCTTGCGGGCGAACGTGGAGGACGCCCGCCGCCGCTGCGCGCAGGGCGATCCCACGGAGGCGCTGCTCCTGGGGCGCGACCTGCACTGGGCGTCGGCGGGCGACCCGGACCGCGAGGCCCTGGCGCACGAACTCCTCGTCCTCGCCTATCGCGCGCTGGACCGCCCCGCGCTGGAGGCCATCGCGGAGGCGCACCACCGGCACCGTTCCCTTCCGAAGGTGGACGTGCTGGCGACGTGAACCGCGGGGCTGGGCAGGGACGTACGCCCTCTCAGACCGCGACCAGCAGTGGGCGAGCGTCCGCGCGGCCGTAGGCGAGCACCTTCGCAAGGACCGCGCGGAAGCCATCGCGGTCCGAGATGCCGGCCTCGATGAAGTCGCCGTCCGGGTCTATCTCTGTGCCGGCTTCACACGCGACGAAACGGTAGGTCATGACGCCGTTTCTAGCAGGCCCTCCGTACAGGGCCGTGCCCCGTGCGCCTCACCAGGTCTTGCCGGCCTGTTCCCGGGTCGTGCGGTTGATGCGGTTGAAGAAATTGGTCAGCGCGATCTCCATGGTGATCGCGCCCAGTTGCTCCTGACTGAAGTGTTCGGCGGCGGCATCCCAGATCTCGTCGGTCACGCCCGCTGCGCCGTCCTGGAGGCGGGTGGCAGCCTCGGTCAGTTCGAGCGCTGCGCGCTCCTGCTCGGTGTAGAAGGGGGTCTCGCGCCACGCGACCACGTGGTGCAGCCGGTCGTCCGTCTCGCCCGCCTTCTTCGCCCCCGTGACGCTGGCGAAGACGCATGGCGCGCAGCCGTTGATCTGGCTGGCGCGCAGGTGGACCAGCGTCAGCAGGTGCTGGTCGACACCACCGGCGGCAATCACCTTGTGGAGGTGCTGGATCGCGGTGATCAGGTCGGGACTTACCGCGCTCTTCAAACGTGCTTCCATCGGTCTGCTCCTTCATCGGTTACCTGAGCCCGTTCGGGCCCGTCATCACCTACGACGGAGCAGCTCTGAGGAAGGTAACAAGATGCGCGACACCAGCCCGGCGAACCCGACAGACCCCATGGCCGCGGCGTTCGAATCCCAGCGGGACCGGCTGCGCGCGGTAGCCTACCGCATGCTCGGATCGCACGCCGACGCCGAGGACGCCGTCCAGGAGGCATGGCTGCGGCTCTCCCGCCAGGACGCGGCGGCCATCGACAACCTCGCCGGCTGGCTGACGACGGTGGTCGGCCGGATCAGCCTGGACGTCCTGCGCTCGCGCCGCTCCCGCCCCGAGGCGCCCTACGGCGACCAGCTCCCCGAGCTCGTGGTGACCCTCGACGACGGGGTGGTACCCGAGGAGGACGCGATGCTCGCGGACTCGGTCGGGCTCGCGCTCCTCGTCGTACTCGAGTCGCTCCGGCCGAACGAACGGCTGGCTTTCGTGCTGCACGACCTGTTCGCGGTGCCCTTCGACGAGATCGGCCGGATCCTCGGCAAGTCGACCGACGCCACCAAGATGCTCGCCAGCCGCGCCCGCAGAAAGGTGCGGTCGACCGAGCGGCCGTCGGGCGTCGGGCCAGGACAGCGTGAGGTGGTCAAGGCGTTCTTGGCGGCGGCTCGGCTCGGTGAGTTCGAGGAGCTGCTGCGACTGCTCGACCCCGACGTACAACTGACCGTCGACACCCCCGACGGTGTGGCCGTCGTCCTCGGCGCCTCCAAGGTGGCCTCGGGCGCGAAGCTGGCCGCCGGTGCGGCCGCAGTGGGGCATGCGGCGATCGTCAACGGTTTGCCCGGGGTCATTTCCTGGCACGAGGACGGCACCCCGCTGTCGGTCCTCGCGTTCACCGTCGTCGACGGGCGGATCACCGAGATGACGGCAGTGACCGACCCGGCCAAGCTCGCGCTGATGGACCTGCCTGCCCCGGCGTGAGCGCGGACGTAAGCTGGCAGGCATGCGGATGCGACCCACGTTGACCTGGGAGCCCACTGCCGGTCTGCTCCCGGCCTCGAACGACCTCACTGCTGTCGTCGAGGCGGTGCGCGCGGGCCAGGTCGTGGTGCTGAGCGGTGCGGGGCTGTCCACGGAGTCGGGCATCCCGGACTACCGCGGCGAGAACGGTTCCCTGCGCCGGCACACGCCCATGACGTATCAGGAGTTCATCGGCGCCGAGCACGCTCGACGGCGGTACTGGGCGCGCAGTCAGCTGGGGTGGCGGGCGATGACGCAGGCGCGTCCCAATGCCGGTCATCGGGCCGTGACCGCGCTGTCCGACGCGGGCTTCGTCACCGGCGTGATCACCCAGAACGTCGACGGGCTGCAGCAGTCGGCCGGGGCCCAAAACGTCATCGAGCTCCACGGAAGCCTGAGCCGGGTGGTCTGCCTGACCTGCGGGCGAGGCAGCACCCGAGCGGAGCTCGACCATCGGCTGAGGGAGGCCAACCCGGGGTTCGAGGCCGCCGCCGAGCGCTATCGTGCCGCGCGGGTCAATCCGGACGGCGACGTGGAACTGCCGGATGAGGCGGTACGCGAATTCCGGGTGGTGGCGTGTGCGGCCTGCGGCGACGGGGTGCTCAAGCCGGACGTCGTCTTCTTCGGCGAGAACGTCCCCCCAGCACGGGTCGCGGACTGCCGCCGCCTGGTCGATGACGCCGCCGCCCTGCTCGTCCTCGGCTCCTCCCTCACCGTCATGTCCGGCCTGCGCTTCGTGCGCCAGGCGGCAGAGTCAGGCACGCCGGTCCTGATCGTCAACCAGGGCCCAACCCGAGGCGACCGCTGGGCAACCCAACGCATCGAACTACCACTGGGCGAGGCGCTGGCGACCCTGGTGGCGAAGGTGTGCCCCTGAGGGTATGCGACCAGGCAGGTCGTGCACCTCAGACGTGCACCTCAGCAGGTGCTCTTCTCGGCGGCGGATCTCTCAGCGGCGGAGTCGTGCAGGCAGCTCCACCCAGCGGCGCGGCGAGCGGCGGTCCAGGGCCTCCTGGGCGTTACTGATGCGCAGACCGGCTGACGCGGCGGCGTAGGCGAGGATGTTGGCGTCGTGCGGGAAGGTGTGCTGTCGCTGCCAGAAGCGGAAGTGCCAGTGGCTCGATGGATCCGACTCACCCGGCGGCAGGCCGATCTCCTCGCGCACTACGACTTCACCGTTGCGGGCCAAGGTTCCGTAGGTACCGCCCTTGGGGTTGAAGTAAATGCCGTACGCCACGGTGTCCGCGGATATCGCTTGCAGCAGGGTGTCGTCGCTCGGCATGTATCCCTCTTGGGTGATCACACAGCCGCCCGGTGTGCCGGCCACGCTTGTCACCCCCACATAGCGGAGGGTCGCGTCATGGTCCGTCAGGGCGAAGGGGGCGTACTCAAGACCCGCCGTCGGGCATCGGGTGGGGTCAGCGCTGAGGCGGAGGATCAGTTCTTCCTCACTCAGTCCCCGTACGAAGCAGAGGCCGAGTCCCTCGGTCCACAGTTCTTGCTCGCCGCAGGCCGCAATGAGCGCGTCCGCCTCCCGGAAAGCAGCGGCTTCGTCGGCGGGCAGCTCCACCCTCCCGGGCAGTTCCGCGACAAGTCCTGCGAGCGATGTGGTCATCAGTAGCCGACCCGGCGACCACGGTCCCGTCTGCGGTGTCCACACGTCGGCCCCAGCGGCGATCAGCGCACGGACACTGGCCTCGTTCACGGTGCAGGCGGCGTACCACAGTGGCGTGTGCTCTTCCTCGTCGTGAGAGTCGGCTCCGGCGCCGTGGGACAGGAGTGCGGTGACCGCTTCAGCTGCCTCGCGCTCCGCCGCGAGGTGCAGAGGAGTCGTACCTTGGACGCGTGCGTTGGGCGGCGCGCCGGCGTGCAGGCGAGCCCGGACCACCGCTGCGTCCCCCCAATCCCCGTAAGCCATGCGTTCCCAGTCGGGCCTGGGAAGGTAGCGCAGCCGTTCTTCCTCCTGGCGGCGCAGCATCGTGCGCTGGTGTCGTGTCAGCGGCGGAGCCAGAAAGGCGGGCGGTCCGTCCGTCTCGAAGGTCGCGAAGGTCTCCGGTTGTTCCGCCGGATCGGGTGCTTCAAGGCCTGGCCAGATTTCGAGAGCCCTCGCCGACGCGGCGACCAACGCAGCGGCATCGATCGGCGTGCGCGTCTCCGTGATGCCCTCGTCCGGCCACTCGACGACCAACTGTGCCTCGCCGGGCGGGGGAAGTTCCGGCAGATACAGATCGATGTCGCTCTTGAAGAGAGAGCGGCGGGACCTGTGCAGCCCGGTGTCCAGCCGGATCAGCCCGACGGCCTGATCCGTGACAACCGTGGTCTCCTGGCCGTCCGGCCTCGTCCACTGCAGAGGGCGTTGCACCTTGGCGTCAAGTGAGGTCACCCGGCGCCCGTCACAGAACAGCAGGCCGATCCGGAGCCCGGACTGCCGTCCGCCCTCAGTGCTGGACCATCTGGCGCTGCGAAAGACCGACAGATGCAAGGTCGCCGCGTGCGGCCACAGGGACCAGCCCGTCATCGCCACCCGGGCGTGCGCCCCGGAACCGACCACCGCCAACTGCGAGTGCAGCACCGGTGCGAACCACTCGGTGGGCGGTGTGAAGCGTGCAGCGTCACTTCCCGGCGGACTCAGCCGGACCAACGCGGTGCGTTCTGCGGCCGGTTCCTCGGGTAACACCAGATCATCGAAGAATCCCATGCGGAGATCGTGGCAGAGAGGTCTGACATCGACCGGTGCCGAAGCCGGGCCGAGATCAGAGGGGCGAGGCACCTTGTGGCGCTCGAGGACCGGCAGCAAGGTGAGCTGCGATGCGATCGATCGTCCGGGTGTTGTCCTCGAACCGATGCCCCTGCATGCCCACCGCCTCGGCGGCTTCGACGTTGACCGCGACATCGTCGATGAACAGGCAGTCTTCCGGGAGCACATCCAAACCGGCGCATGCGGCCTCGAAGGCTCGCGGGTCCGGCTTGGCGATGCCGATCTCGTGCGAGTAGACGATCTGTTCCACCAGGTCGTCAAAGTGGTACAGCGACGTCTCCCGCGCCCGGGCGCCGACGAAGCTGTTGCTCAGGATGCCCAGGCGGCATCTTCCCCGCAGCTCCCGCACATAGGAGATGAGGTCGCCATTCGGCATCCCCAGGTACTCCGCCCACAGATCGGTCATGAAAGCCGATACCTGAGGTTCGTCGAGACCCAGGCGCGCAGCTACCTGCTCGTGCACCTCACGTTCGCTGATGCTCCCGATGCTTCCGGCGTGCCACACGTCGTGCATCCGCTCATGCACTGAGCCCGCCGGCAACTTCATCTGTTCTTCCCACCGTTGAATCCACCCCGTTTGTGGCGTGACCTCCAGCACGCCACCGATGTCGAGAATGACGCAGGTCTCGCTCATGCGGCCCCCTCTTCTTTCCGCCGTAGAGCGCACTCAGCATCCACTGATCGCCCGCTCCTGTGATCAACAAAGACACTGTTGTTCGACTCCCGGGGGTGGGGTCAAGCGATCTTGGACTGTTGTGACAGTCCCGTCGCGAGCCGAGGGGGGCGGACGTGCCCGGCTTTCGGTGTTGGTGGTGCCACACTGGCGTCGTGAGCGACAAGGAACGGCCGATCGAGCAGCGCCTGGAGCGTGTCATCGTGGAGTTGCTTGACGGGCGTGCGGCAGATGCGACCATCTGCCCGTCCGATGCCGCGCGGGCGGTGTACGAAGGGGACGGTGACGGCTGGCGTGAGCTCATGGAGCCGGCCCGTCGCGCGGCCCGGCGGCTGGTGACGGCCGGCGAGGTGGAGATCACCCAGGGCGGCCGGACCGTCGATCTGGACAAAGCTCGCGGTCCGATCCGTATCCGCCGCGTTCGCTGACTGCCGCGCTCGTCCTCAGAGTGTGCGTCGTAGCGCCGTCTCCACCGCGTCGATCAGTGGATCGCCCTCGGTTCGTGGGTGTCGTGCGAGGCCCAGTTCGATGTCCGGCAGGGTGGGCAGGGCGTTCGTGTCGTGGCCGACCATGCTGGGTTCGAGGTTCGTGGGCATGAGTGCGGCGACGCCGAGCCCGGCCCGTACCGCGGCGAGTACGCCGACCAGGCTGTTGCTTTCGAACGCCACCCGCCAGCTCCGGTCGGCCCGTTCCAGGGTCTCGAGGACCGACGTACGCCAGGTGCACGGACCCGAGAAAAGCACCACGGGCAGGGGATCGGCGGTCACGTCCACGCCTTGGCCGACCGCCCAGACCAGCGGGCGGCGGACCGTCCAGCGCGGGGGTGCGGGCACCACCGGCACCTCGTCGAGCACGAGTTGTACGCGGCCGGCCTCGTACGCCTCGCGCATCTCGGCGGTGGAACAACTGAGCACCTCCAGCGTCGCGCCGGGGTGCAGTCGGGCGAGGTCGGCGAGAGCTTGTGGAAGCTGGGCCGCGGCGAGGTCTTCGAGCAGCCCGACGCCGCAACGGCCGGTCAGCGCGCGCCCGGTCTCGGTGAGGGCCTGGGCGCTGAGCGAGAGGATGCGTTCGGCGTACGGCAGGAGCTCCTCGCCCGCCCGGGTCAGTGAGACACCGGACGGCGATCGGTAGAGCAACGGGCGGCCGACGGCGCTCTCGAGCTTGCGGACCTGCTGACTGAGCCCCGGCTGGGTCCTGCCCAGCGTGGTCGCTGCGCGGCTGATGCTGCCCGCCCGAACGACGGCGACGAATGACCGCAGCAACGCGGTCTCAAGGTCCTTGGCCATAAATAATTACTATGGCAGCTCCAGCGAAATAACCTCTACCTATGTCGTGACGCGGGAATTAGCGTCACACACGTGACCGGATACCGACAGATACTCGCCGTGCCAGGGATGGCACCGCTGCTGGGCATCTCCCTGCTCGCGCGAGCCGCGATCACGGCTGACGTGATGGCGCTGACGATGTACGTCGTGCTGGGTCTGGACATGAGCTATGCGGCGGCCGGCGGTGTCGCGGCGGCGCTCACCACCGGACTGGCGCTCGGCGGGCCGCTGCTCGGCCGCATGATCGACCGGCGGGGCCTGCGCGTGGTGGTGCCGGTAACTGTCGTGGTCCAGGTCGTGTTCTGGCTGAGCGTGCCGATCCTGCCGTACGGGACCCTGCTGGGCGCCGCCTTCGTGGCGGGGCTGCTGATGGTGCCGGCTCAGCCGGTGACCCGGCAGGCGATCGCCGCGATGACGACGGCGGAACAGCGCCGCCCCGCCTTCGCGCTGGAATCCGTGCAGGGCGAGCTGTCGTACATCATGGGCCCGCCGATCGTGATCCTCTGCGCGGCGCAATGGTCCCCGGAGATGGTGGCCTGGGGTGTCGGTGCCGCGATCGTGGTCGGGGGCGCGGGCATCGCCCTTCTTAACCCGCCGCTGCGCACCAAGGACGAGGCGGGCGCCGGCACGGTCGTACGCCCGCGTCGCCGGGAGTGGCTCGGCCCGGGCATGATCGCCATGCTCATGATGGCATTCGGCACCACGATGCTCCTCAGCGGTACCGACCTGGCCATCGTCGCCACCCTCAAAGAAGCCGGCCAAGTGTCCTGGGCCGCCGTGGTCGTGGCGACGTACGGCGCTGCCTCTGTCGTCGGCGGGCTCGTCTACGGCGTGCTGTCCCGGCCGGTGCCGACATGGCTGCTGCTGGGTCTGCTCGGCCTTGCGACCATCCCGGCCGGACTGGCCCACGACTGGCCCTGGTTGTGCGTGGCCGTCGCCCTTTCGGGGCTGCTCGTCGCGCCGACCCTTTCCACGGTGGCCGACGCGGTGATGCGACTCGCGCCGGCCGGCGTACGTGGTGAGGCGACGGGCCTGCAGTCCTCGGCGCTGAGCGCGGGTTTCGCGCTCGGAACGCCGATCGTCGGGGTCGCGATCGACGCCTCCGTGCCAGGGGGCGGCTTCGCGGCGGCGGGGCTGGCCGGCCTCGCCGCCGCACTGGCCGGATACCTGCTGTCCCGCGGCTCACGGGCCCGAACGCGGCCTTCCCCCGGGGAACTTGGGCTCCCCGGGGGAAGGGACATCGATCCGCACCCGACCTGCCCGCCCCGTATGCGCGAGACCGGCACCCGGCCTCGCGGATGAGGTCAGGTCCGCCGGAGCACGGCACCACCTCTCGGCGGGGCCGGTTTGGTGCGGTTCGGTTTGACGGGGTCGGTCAAGGCAGGATCTCGATGTACCCGTCGGTTCCGTGGACGCGGATACGCTGCCCGTCACGGATCAGGCGGGTGGCCTGCTCCACGCCCACGACAGCCGGCAAGCCGTACTCACGGGCGATCACCGCGCCATGGGTCATCAGGCCGCCCACCTCCGTCACCAGGCCCGCGATTCCGACGAACAGCGGGGACCAACTGGGGTCCGTGAAGGAGGTGACCAGGATGTCGCCCGCTTCGAGATCGGCCTGCGACATGTCGAGGATGACGCGGGCCCGTCCCTCGATGGTCCCCGCCGAAACCGGCAGGCCGACCAGAGCGCCGGCCGGCACGTCGTCGCGCCGGTACGCCCCGGTGAGGGCCTCCCCGTCCGACGTGAGCACGCGGGGCGGGGTGAGCGCCTGGTACGACCGGAACGCGTCTTTGCGCTGCGGGATGAGCTGGTCGTCCAGCTGCTTCGAGCGCACGACCTCGTGGAGTTCCTGGAACGTGAGGTAGAAGATGTCCTCTCTCTCGGGCAGTACGCCTGCGCGCACGAGGCGTTCCGCCTCGTCCAGGAGGGCCTTCTTGTAGACGAAGTAGCGGCAGATGATGCCGTACTTGGGGTACTCCCGGTAGCCGATGAAGGTTCTGATCCGGTCGATCATCTCCTTGGTCTCGTCGGCCTTCCGGTCCCCGTCCGGCAGGGCCCGCAAGCGCGACAGCACTTCCTGTTCCTTCTGCTGCGCCCTCTGCCGCCCCTGCTCGAAGCGCTGTTCGGCGGCGCCCGGCTCGAAGTTCCTGACGTTGTCGAGGATCACGGGCACGAGCGTGGTGGGGCACTCGCTCCAACGCGGCCTGGTGATGTCGATCTCGCCGACGCAGCGCATGCCGTACCGGTCGAGGTAGGCCTGGATGGCGTCGCGCGCCTCGGTTCCGCCCGCGAGCTTCGGCAGCTCGTCCAGGAAGCTCTCGTCCTGGACGCCCTGCAGGAAGGCCACCACCTCCGGATGCGGGCGGATCACGTCCGCGACGTCGAGCAGCGCCAGTCCCATCTCCGACGTGATGTTGTCGGGGGCGGACAAGGTGAGGGTGTCGGCCGCGTTCTTCTCGCCCAGCCACTCCTGCAGCTTCTCGTTGAGCCACCAGGTGGCCTCCATCCCCGCCATGACCGCCTGCATGCTCAAGGGGTCACCGAGGACTCGCTTGTGTTCCTCGAAGGCCTCCAGGAGGAAGTCGAACAGAGCAGGTCCGGTCTTCGTCCGGACGTCGCGCTCCAGGGCGGCGACAGACGCCTCGCTACGCTTGATCAGTTCGGTGACGAGGGCTGGGTCGGTCGCGATCGGGGCTGCGGGCGCAGCGCCGGCCGGTGGCCCGGCTGGGGCCGCGTCCGCGAGCGGTGGGGCCTTCGGGGGCGGCGGGACCTCCACGAACGACGGGATGAGGTCGTCGCGGTCGATGACGGTCTCCAGAGCGTCCCTGACCAGCGGATCACCTTTCCCCATGAGATCCAGGAGGACGGTGCGGCTCGCGGGCGAGGCCAGGCGCCGGGTGACGTCGACGAACAGCCTTCCCCCTGCCTCGTGCATCTGCACCATGGCCGTCAGCTGCCACATGGAGTACCCGAGGGGCTTCATGGCGTCGGTCATCATCTGCTGGTGGCCGACCGAGACGTAGACGTGATGGTCCTGGTCATCGGCCTCCGGGATGGGGTAGAGGGTGGTGATCGGCCGGCTCTGAACGATCTGAAATGCCTCGCTCACGGTCTTGCCGTCGCCGTCGCCGTCGCCGTCACTGTCACCGTCATCGTCTTCGGTCAGGCACCATTCGATGTCCTGGGGGCGGCCGAAGTGCGCTTCGATGCGCCGCCCGATCCGTACGAGCTCCAGGACCTGGTCGTCCGTCAGTGCCGGCTGCTCCTGCTGCGGTGCGGCGACGCTCACTTCCTGCGTGCCGCCGGTGGGCAGGGGCTGCACGGCACGCTGTTTGGCGGCGATCGTCTTGGCGACGACTTCGCCGTGGCGCACCTTGAAGGTGTCGGGGTTCACCAGGCCGGAGACCAGGGCTTCGCCGAGACCGAAGCCCGCGTCGACCGTGGCGACCTTCCGGTCGCCCGTGACGGGGTCGGCCGTGAACAGGATCCCGGCCGCACGGGGGAAGACCATCTGCTGCACGACCACGGCCATGTGGACCGTACGGTGGTCGATGCCGTTGCGCCGGCGGTAGGTGACCGCCCGCTCGGTGAACAGCGAGGCCCAGCACCGGCTGACGTGCTGGAGGATCGCCGTCGGGCCCCCGACGTTCAGGTACGTGTCCTGCTGGCCGGCGAAGGAGGCCGTGGGCAGGTCCTCTGCCGTCGCGCTGGACCGGACGGCGTAGGCGGCTTGCTCGCCGTGCCGGGCGAGCGCGTGGGTGATCGACGTCGCGAGATCGGCCGGGAGGGGAGTGTCCTCGATGGTCCGACGGATCTCCGCACTGAGCGTGCGGATCTCTTCCCTGTCGTCAGGGTTCACACGCGCCAGCCGGTCGAGCCGCTCCTCGAGCGACGGCGCTTCCGCCATGGTCCGCCGGAAGGCGTGCGTCGTCACGCAGAAGCCTCGCGGCACGCGGATGCCTTCGATCCGCGAGAGCCCGCCCAGGTGCGCACCCTTACCGCCGACGACCGCGACCTGCGTCTCGTCGACTTCTTGCAGATCCAACACGTACTGCTCAGTCACTGCGTTACCTCCGGGGCAGCCGCGCTGCGTTGTACTGGGGTGGGACTTGTTCGACGTACTGGGGTGAGACTGGTTCGACGTCACCACGCGGCCGTGCGGTCGACAACGGGACACGGATGTCGTGCCCTGATTTCCGCAGGTGGTGGCGTCGGCGGATGATTCTGCGCCGTGATGGGGGCCTTGTGGCAAGCCCCCCACTGGGATATATCTTGAGAGTGGCAAGGAGAGGTCTCTCCTTGCCTTTGCTTTTTTCTGCCGTACCCGCAGCGACTACCTGTGACCACCGCAGCCGGCTCGGACTCCCGTCGGACTGCTGTCGGACTGCCGTAGGACACCCGTCGGACTGAGGGTGGAGGCCCGACAGGGTGCGTGCCCGGTCATCTCCGGGCAGAGTTGATGGCGAGGTTGTGCCAGTGGTGCACCAGGCGAGAGACAGCTGAACCGACGCGAGGTGCTCTCGCGGAACCGGGGCGATCGATGTTCCGTACGCAGGCGGCCGACGACGGCGACGAGCTGCTTGCCAGGCTCGGGGCCCTGACCGCCCGGGCCCGGGAGCTCGCGGAGATGCAGCGCTCCCGCGTCGAGCTTGCGGTGGCCCTGCAGCGCGGCATGCTCCCGCACGACCTCCCGGAGCCCCCGGGCGTCCGGCTGGCCGTGGGCTACATGCCCGCCAACCACGGGCTCAATGTCGGGGGAGATTGGTACGACGCCTTCACCATGCCCGACGGCCGTATCGGGCTGTCCATCGGAGACGTGCAGGGGCACAACATCAAGGCCGCCGCGTTCATGGGACAGGTCCGTGTAGGCCTGCGTGCGCTGGCCTCCGTCACGGGGGACCCGGGGGAACTGCTCAGGCGTACCAACGACCTGCTCATCTCCCTGGGCGCGGACCTTTTCGCCACGTGTACCTTTCTGCGGCTCGATCCGGCGACCGGCGTACTGGAGTGCGCTCGGGCCGGCCACATCCCCCACATCTGGGCCACGGCCGACGGCCGGTCCGGTGTCGACGAAGGAGAGTGTGGGCCTCCGCTCGGCGTGCTCGAAGGCGCCGAGTACCCCGTGGTGTGCCACCGGCTCACCACGAACGGGGTCGTGGTGCTGCTGACCGACGGAGTGGTGGAGGGACCGTCGCTGAGCCTTGACGAGGGCCTGCGGCGGGTGATGCGGCTCGCCGAGATCACCACCGCTGCCGGTCTCGGCATCAACGCTCTCGTCGGCGGTGTGATGCGGCTGGCGGACACGGTGGGGCATGAGGACGATGCCGCCGTGCTTGTGGTGGGCCATGACGGTGGGGCGCTGTAGCGGTGCCGGGGTTGGTGCTGGTGCCGGGGCCGGGGCCGGGGCCGGTGTCGGATCGCTGAGGGAGGCTGCGTACGCGTCGCGGCTGGACCCGGACAGGGGTCCTCACATGGCCGAAGTGGTCCCCTCGGTGTCTGATGGCCCTGTGTTGGTGACTCGACGGTTCCGGCGGTTCCGGCTGTCCCTGGAGGTAGTACTCAAGACACTGGCCGTGGCCGCCTGCTACTACGTGGCCGGGCGTCTGGGGCTGCTCGGCCGGCTCACCGTCGAGGGAGTGATCGTCACACCCATTTGGCCGCCTACCGGCGTCGCCGTCGCCGCGCTGCTCGTCTACGGCGTGTCGATCTGGCCCGGGCTCGCCGCGGGTTCCTTTCTCGTGATCGCGTCCCTCACCACACCCCAGCTCACCACGCTCGTCACCGTGGCGGGCAACACCATCGGCCCGCTGTGCGCCTACCTGATGCTGCGCCGGGTCGGTTTCCGGCTAGGCATCTCACGGTTGCGTGACGGCCTGGCCCTGGTCTTCCTCGGCGGGCTCGGCGCGATGCTGATCAGTGCCACGGCGGGGGTCGGGCTGCAGGTGCTGACCGGCGGCCTGGACACGGGGGAGTTCTGGTCGGTGTGGCTGGCCTGGTGGGTGGGCGATGCGATGGGCGTCCTGCTCGTCACTCCGCTTCTGCTCGTGCTGGTGGGCGCCGCTGGGCCGCTGCGGCTGAGGCGATGGAAGGAGATGCTGTGCCTGGGCCTCGCAGCCGTGGTCGTCGTACCACTGGCGGTGCTCGGCCACCTCAGCCTGCTTTTCCTCGTCTTCCCGCTGCTCATCTGGGTGGCGCTGCGCTTCCAGTTGGCCGGGAGCATGCTGTGCGCGTTGTTCGCGTCCGTGCTGACGACCTTCGAGGCGAACAAGCAGCAGGGCGCCTTCCAGGACCTGACTGCTGTTGAGGTCATGACCAAACTGCAGGCGTTCAACGGCGCCACTGCGCTGACGGCGCTCCTGTTGTCCGCCATGGTCGCGGAACAGCGCGCCACCCGGCGGTCGGTGAAGAGTGCCTGCGGGGAACTCGCGGAGGTTTTGGAGCACCTGGCGGCGGGGGAGACCCCGCCCGAACTGTCCCCCCGGCACGTGGCCGCGCTCCATCCCGACGACGGAACGGCGCCGGCGACAGACAGTCTCAGCCATCGTGACGCCTCGCCGACACACCGCCGACGGGACATGGACGTGTAGGCCCGTACCGCCCTTGCCCCGTCCTGGTGGCCGTCATCGGACTCGCACTCTCCGGGTGTGCGCAGGCCTCGTCGTACGGTGTGCCTGTGGGCAACGTGTTCAGTGACGCTACGGAAAGCCTGTACCTGTCCAACGGCGGGACAGCGGTGTTCGTCAACGTGCTGATGCTGGCGGTGTCCGATCTCGTCGATGACGAGTGGGACTACCGCTTCGCCTCCCTCTTGTCGCTGCAGGACCAGAACATGATGGGGCGCGGGGCTGTCGGATTCGACCTGCGAGACATCGCATGGGGCACCACGGATAGCGAACGTGTCAGGTCGAAGGAGTTCGTGCTGCGCGCCACCGCACTCGCGTTGAGCGGCCACCGCTGGAGCGAGCTGGACTACGAACCTCCCTTCGCCCGTGACTACCTGCGCCAGTTCCAAGCGATGGTCGAGTCCTTCGAGCCGACCGGAGAAGTTCGTCGCGCCGGAGATTTCCCGGGAGCGGACGAACGTGCGGTTGCCTCCTGCGCACTGCACCGGATTCTCAGCGCGCTCCCGTACTGGGAGGGCTGTTTCCTCTGCACCGAGCCACCCTAGAGAGCGCGGAACGTAGCGCGGTGAAAGGCGTGTTGAGAGGCAGGGGCCGGGGCCGGTTTCGATCTAGGGCGGCGAGCCGGCGCCTGGGATGATCTCCGGCATGGTCGACTCTGCCCTCTGGATTTCATCGTTGACCGCCGGGACCGCAGTCATGGCCAGCTGGGTCACCAGCAGAGGGACCGCCAGGGCCGCACAGATCCAGGCGGCCACCGCCGAGCGGATGCAGCGCTCCGTGCACGTGAGTGAGGTGCGAAGAGCCGCCTATGTGCGCCTCATCGAGCAGGCGCACAAGATGGCCGAGTTGTACTGGGCGGTGTCCGACATTCACGCGGCCGGCGGCACCCGCGCCGAGCAGGTGCCCGCGCTGAAGGAGATACGGGTCGGCCTTCGGGAGGCGTACAGCAGGCTCCGCCACTGCATATGGGTGATCAGCCTTGAAGGACCGGACGACGTCGCCGAGGCCGCGGAGACACTGAGGCTCGCGACCAGGCCCCCGTATCGCGTACTGGACGAGGCGATCACGGACAACCCCGACGCCCTCGCAGCCTTCGACCAGTACTACGACCCCTTCTGGCAATCCCTCCTGGCTTTCGTCGCGACCGCTCGGGTTGCGGTACAGGATCTGTAGCCCTCGGGCTCCCCTGGCGGGAACGCGCACGCATAAGGGTGACTTGAAGCATGAAGAGTGGTGAGCCTGGACTGGGGAGTGGTGGATTGTCGCTAGGGTGGTGGTGAGTTGAGAGAGGCTGTGGGGATGGACCAAGCACCCGAGAGCGAACGCGCCCCGGGCATCAGGAATGTGACCGAGGCGCGTGAGGAACTGCACGCCCTGGTGAAGCTGGCCGAGGGGCAGGACGCCAGGTCGACACTGATCGGCAATCGCGGTGTCCGCGCGGTGCTTGCCCCCTTGGACCGCTTTCCCGCCGCCCGGCGCCCGGAGAGCAACGGCCTTGCCAGTCACGCCCTGGGCGCGGCGCAGAAGGAACTCGGCGAGCTCGTCGCGCTGGCGGCGGGCGGGCAGCCCCAGGTGCTGCGCCGCTACGCCACCCCCGTGGCCGTCCTGCTGCCCGCGGACGGCCCCATCAGCAGCACCCCATCCGATGCGGCCGCCTCTGACGCGGCCCTGGCAGGAGGCGCGGTGAACACCCAGCCCACAGCACGCCGCAGGCTTGCCACGCTCGGCGACGCCATCGGCGATGTCTTCACCTCTGCCTCGGTGCCGGGCCTCTCGTTCGGCCTCGCCGGTCTGGACGACGCCACCGGTGGCCTGCACCCGGGGCGCCTGGTCCTGGTGGCTGCTCCGCCGCAGGCGGGCGGCAGCCTCATCGGTCTCGCCGCGGCCCGCCACACCGCACTCGTCCAGGGCGGCCGCGTCCTGTACGCGGCCTCTGGACCCAGCAGTGCCGACATCACCCGCCGCGTCATCGCCGCGGAGGCCGGCGGCGATTACGCACGCCTCAAGCGCGGCACCCTCACCCCCCACGAGCAGGACGTCGCCGACCGGCTGAGGCACGCACCGCTGCTCATCGACGACGGCACCGACCTGAGCGCACAGGCCATCGCGGAGACCGCACCGCTGGCCGACGACCTGGCACTCGTCGTGGTCGATCGCCTGCAGCGGGCCCCCAACCCGCGTCTGCCGTTGTCGGGAGAGCACCTCCCGCAAGCCGTCCAGGTCCTGGGCGAACTGGCCCGCACCCTTGATGTGCCGGTCCTGGTGGTCGTGGACACCGATGAGCCTGCCATCGTGAATCTGCTCGACGCGGACGTCATCCTCACCCTCACCCCGGGGGCATCCCTGACAGGTGTGACGGTCGCCGAACGGGATCTGGGCATCATCGGCCGCGCCCATCTGCGGCCCGACCTCGTCCATGCGCGATTCCTGGACGCAGGCCCCGCGGCCCCTGCTCCCGCGGCCCCTGCTCCCGCCGCCGAAGACCCGGTCGCCGTTTCCTCCGGCACGCTGGAGGAGAGGGGACACGACGCCGAGCGCGAACTGGCCGATGCCGGGCTCCCTTTCACCTCCGGCGCACTCAAGGGTCTGCCCGCCGAGGCCACCCGCCTGCTCGCGGCGCTGCGCACGGCCGTGGCCGACGGGGACGCGGGCGCCCTCGCGGAACTGCGCGGTCCGCTGCACGACCTGGCCGCCGCCGATCCGTCGTATCCGGACACCGCCCAGGGCCGACGGCTGGCCGACGCCCTGCACGCCTACACCACCACGGGGCCCGGCTCCGCCACTGAAACCGCGGCAGCGGTGGAGCCCACCGGCGGCGAACCGACTCAGGCGCATGCCGAGCGACCGGCCGAGACGCTCACCGAATCCCCGACCGAACAAAGCGCCGAGGCCGACGACGAGGCCGATGACGACACCGACGGCCTGGCACCGGGGGACGAGGAGGACGAGCCCGAAGGAGTGGTCTTCCCCGCGCTCGTGATCCTCAAGGACGCGGTCGCCCGGTCGAAGATGCACCCCATCCAAGCCATCCGTACCGAGGAACGCGACAGTGGCCCCTGGCCTCTGATCAGCGAGGACATGGACGGTGAGCCGCGCTGGGTCCACCCCGAGGTCACCAGCGAACGCGTCGCCCACATCAACGCGAACGGCAAGCGTGTCAGGCGTGACCAACTCTTGGTGCCCGACTCGTTCGGCGACGGCGTGATGTGTCTGATCGACCGCAACGGCTCCTACCCCTCCGCCTGTTCGGCCGTCCCGCTGGCCCCGAACAAGCTCCTGCACACCGGCCCCCTCGAGGCGTTCGACAAGGCCCAGGCCGGTATCTACCTCATCGACATCCCCCAGTGGGATCACCCCGCCATGCCCCACCCTCTGGGGCGGGTCGTCGAGAGCGCCGACGAGCACGGCCGTGTGTGGGTCACCACGCCGCACATCCGGCAGCTCGAACGGCTCATCCGCGAGGGGCACATCGACACCCCGCTGACTTTCCACGACTCCTGGACCGGCAAGGCCAACGAATCGCTCTTCAAGCCCTTCTACACGGCCGCCCGCGAAGCACGTGCCGAGCTCGTCCAGGACGGTGGCGAGCCCTACAAGGCGTACAAGACGCGGCTGTCGATCGCGCTGCGTCTGCTGTGGCCCAAGCGGGAGGAACAGCGTTCGCCGTTCTGGCGCCCCGACTGGCGCATGAGCATGGTCGCCGAGGCGTCCGTACGCCACTGGATCACGGCCTTCAAGGCGGTCCAGGAAGGCCACCGGCTCATCGCCCTGCGCAACGTCGATGCGGCCGTCTTCTTCATGCCTGACGCCACGCCTCCCGCCCCCTACCGGGTCGGGACCGGCTTCGGCGAAGTGAAGGTGAAGTTCGTCCGACGCGGCGAGATCATCCCCGAGGGTGAGGACTGATGGCCGGCCCCACCGGGCACGGTCCTTCGCTGGGCGGTGCCCTGGGTGACCTGTTGCGCGCCCAGGTCACCCCGCGCCACCGCCTGTCCTCCTACACCGCCCGGCACTGGCACGCCCAGCTCAGCCACCTCACCAAGACCCACCGCGGCTACCGGATCCTGGAGGACGCCGGGCTGCACGTCACGACCAAGACCCTCGTCAACTGGCTGTCGGACCCCGAGTACAGCGTCCGCCGCAGCTATCGCGATGTGATCCACACCGCCTACGAGAACGCCGCCTTCGTCCCCGCCGAACCGATCCCCGCACAGGTCAAGAACGGCCAATTCGAGATCAGCGGCACGGTCAAGACCGGTGCCGACGAACGCGTCCGCGGGACCAGACGGGCCGCGCCCCTGCGGATCGACGGGCGCCGGGGGCACTGGGACGACATCGAGACGCTCTGGGCGGCGGGCGAGCTCACCGACGAAGCGTTCGAGGATCACTTCATCGACGACGTCATCGTCGAGGACATCGGCGAGGGCACCGACGGGTGGGACTTCCCCGGAGCCTCGTACGCCGTTGAACTCAGGTGAGGCCTGCGTTCAGGTGAGGGCCTCGCCGTACGCGATCCCTTTCAGCGGCCGCCGCCGCTGAGCAGGCGACGTCCTCGTGACCGGCTTACGTTGAAGGCCCAGGCCCCCGCGTCAGAACCGTCAGAGGGGCTCCCCGGAAGGAGAGGCCGTCGTGGCTGACAAGGTGGGCCGGAGAAGGTGAACGGCAGGCCCGCGTGCCGTGGCTCGGCCCGGCAGCGGCACGGGCGGCACCAGGATCTGCCGCCGTCGCCGCCCGTGGGTCAGGTTCTGGCCGGAGTTCTGCGGGCCGCGGCCCTGTTCGCGTTGCGTCGCCGCCTCGACCGCTCGTCCTCGCCCATTCCGCCCCACACACCTGAGGCCTGCCCCGTCTCCAGTGCCCAGTTCCGGCACCGGTCGAGGACCGGGCAGCGATGACACACCCGCTTCGCGGCGAGCAGGTCCTCCTCGGCGGGGCCCGACGTGCCGACCGGGAAGAACATCTCGGGGTCTTCGTCAGCACAGGCGGCTTGCCGCCACCACAGCTCCATGACGCCTCCTTGCGGCGCCGGATCACGACCGCGCCGCCAGATTGGTTGTGTTGTGTCCACGCTCAACTCAGGGCCGGGTTCCCTGGGCACACCGGGTGAAACAGAAGGCACACGGGTAACGCCCGGCACGCCAGAGGGCAGATCCAGAAGGCGGACCCGGAAGGAAGATCCCGATGCCGCGCGGGTCGAAGCGTTCCGACGGGGAACCCGGCGACGACCGAGACGCCATCCGAGGAAGGGAGCGCAGAGCGCTCATGGCACACACCACCGAAGAATCCTTGGCAGGGCAGACCGCGCTCGTCACCGGAGGGTCGCGGGGACTTGGTCTGCTGATGGCCGACCGGCTGGCTGCCCGCGGCTGCACAGTGATCATCGCTGCCCGTGACGCCGATGAGCTCGCGGCCGCCCAGAAGAAGCTGCTCCACCGCCGGCCCGACGTCGCCGTGCACACCTCGGTCTGCGACGTGCGCGACCAGGAGGCGGTGCACGCGATGTTCCGGGCCGCCCACGACGCCTGCGGCGGGCCGGACATCGTCATCGCCAACGCCGGCGTGATCCAGGTGGCGCCGGTGGAAGCCATCGGCGCCAAGGAGTTCAGGGACGCGATGGACACGATGTACA
Organism: Streptomyces sp. NPDC051214; assembly: GCF_040682375.1. Classification (NCBI taxonomy): domain Bacteria; kingdom Bacillati; phylum Actinomycetota; class Actinomycetes; order Kitasatosporales; family Streptomycetaceae; genus Streptomyces; species Streptomyces sp. NPDC051214. The sequence continues at coordinate 256,018 of NZ_JBFBAT010000013.1, read as the reverse complement.
TGGGGGCCGTGCACACCTGCCTCGAAGCGCTTCCCTACCTCAGGGAGAGCGAGCAGGGAGGGCGGCTTGGCGTCATTTCCTCGGTGGGCGGGCTCATGGGCGTGCCCCACCTGCTGCCCTACGCCGGTGCCAAAGCTGCCGCGGGTGTCCTCGCGGAAGGCCTGCACGCCGAAGCCGCCGCGAGCGGTGTCAGCGTCACCGCGGTGTACCCGGGGCTGATGCGGACCGGGTCGCATCTGCAGGCCGAGTTCGGCGGCGTACGCAGCAAGGAGTACGGCTGGTTCTCCGCGGCGGCGGGGGCGCCGCTGGTCTCGATGAACGCGCAGCGCGCTGCCGAACGCATCGTCAAGGGCGTCGTCCGGCGCCGTACTCGGCTGGTCCTGACGCCCCTGGCTCGTGCGGCCGACCTGGCCCATGGCCTGGCACCCGCCGTGACGACGCGCCTCAACGGCGTGGTGGCACGGCTGCTGCCGCAGGCCCCCTCCGGACGCCCGCGGCTGCGACGCGGCGCCGAGGTCGACCCGCCGAAGGGAGCGGTCAGCGGCCGCTTCCAGACATGGGGGAGCGCGTTGAACGAACGTGCCGCTGACGCCTACAACGAACGCGAGAGCTGACCCATGGGCGGCCCCGACGAAACTCCGGGCCGCTTCGGATACCACCAAGGCCCGGTCTCGGGCGGCAGCCTCAGTCGTACTCTCGGAGGGCGGCCGCCAAGTGGTGTCCTTCCTTGGACGCTTGACGTATCAGCACAGCAGCAGTGGCGTGCAGTTCGTTCCATGAATGCGGGCGCCCGATGTCGGCGGCGTCGGGGACGCTCGCCACCGCGACCGATGCCGCTTGTGCCGCCTCTCCGGCGCCGGCCAGAGCGTGAGCGAGGCAGGCCCGGTACCACGTCTTGTCGCGTCGGTACTCGTCCGGCAGCGCTTCGAGCCCGGCCGTGATCTGGTCCGCCGCTCCCTGCCAGTCACGCAGGTGCAGTGCTGCCATGCCACGTTGAAGGGTGAACCATGTCTCGTCGTAGAAGTACATCCAGACCGGCTCGTCCTCGGGGTGCTCGGAGGCTCGACGGATGAGCACCTGGGCTTCGTCGAGGAGACGGCGGGCATGATTGGCCTCGCCTTCGAGCGCTTGCCCTCTGGCCGCCATCTGCGCGGCCATGCCCTGCACTCCGAGAGACGTGCCCGGCGCAGACCAGCGGGCGGCCTCCGCGAGACGGACGCACCTGGTTCCGCGGCCTCCCGACCATGCCATGTGTGCCTTCATGCTGAGCGTCGTGGCCGCCATGTCGGCGTCCCCTGCCTCCAACGCCCACTCGTGCGAACGGTCGTACCAAGCCAAGGCTGCGGCGGTCTGTGCCTGGTCCTGGGACATCCACGCAAGGAACTGCGCGTGTTCGGAGGCGAGCCGTACGACGCGGTCGGCGAGCGGGCCCCGCGCACCCGCGTAGAGGTCGACGACCGTGCGGAGTTGCTGGCGCATCACGCCGACGAGCGGCCGTGACCCGATGTGGTCCTCCGCGCGACGGTGCTCGGCGAGCAGGCGGTCAAGCCAATCGAGGGTGGCCGCGTCGACTCGATGGGAGGAATCGATCACGCTCGTCACGCGGGTCAACAGATCCTCGTCCGGCGTGGCCCCCGGAAGCGAAAGCCCTGGAACCGGGGTCTCTGTCAAGCCTGCTACGGCCTGGAGTTCGGCCGGAATCCCGAGCCCGGCCACGATGCGTTGCCGTACCTCGACGGAGGTGATCCGGCGACGCTCACGCTCGATGTCGGACACGTCCGACTGCGCGAGGCCGATCCGTTCCCCCAGCTTCGTTTGACTCAAGCTGGTGAGCTTGCGATACGTGCGGAAGACGGCGCCCCAGTCCTCGCCGGCGACCGCCGTTGCCAGCTGTGGGTGGGACCACAGGTTTCCGGGAGTGTCTCCCATATCTCCAATATAGGGCCGGTCCATAGGGCCGTGGGATGGGATCAACGAGTGTTCGGCGTAAGGGTCTTGCTGCACAAGTTCCCCCGCGACCGCAATGGACGGGCCCGGGGGCGTGGCCCGCAACCCAGAAGGGGGTTGACGACATGACTCAACCTGTCGGCAGACTTCGAGCGATGTTCCTGTGGCAGAGGGCGGGGTGAGGGCGTGACGATCACTACGCGCGCCGTGCGACTGCTTCCTTGGTCTGCCCCCGATGGCAAGCCGTGCTACCTGTCCAGCGATGGGTACGGCTATGTGACCCGCGTGGCGGACAACGTCGAAGCGGTGCAGCTTGGCATGGCGGGTGACCTGCTCGATCATGTCGGCGAGCTGCTCACCGACGGGGAGGCCACTCCTGATCAACTCCGGTTCGCGCTGGGCTGTATGAGCCAGGCACTGCGCGACACGAAGCGGATCGCGGACAGCAGGGGCACGCGGCTGCCCGTGCCGGACGACGATCCCGGCACTGTCGATGAGGAGGAGGACGATTCCGGCGGCGGAGAAGGTCCGTGGCTACCGGCCGAGGCGTTCGGATGAGCGCGGGCGGACTCCCGCGCAGGATCTACCGCTTTGCCGGGTGGACACTGAGAGCCGAGCAGGAAGCGACCGTGCGTCACGTCGGCAAATGTCTCGCCTGCTCGGAACGATGCGTCGACATGGAGGCAGGAGAAGATGCCCAACTGTGGTGTCTGAAGCACGCGGGGGCGACCGGGCACAGGGGCTATGAACTGGAGGCGTTCCAGTTCTTCACCGCCGCCATGGCTGAGCCCGGCCCGGCGCGGAAGCCCACGACGCCCATGTGACCTGCCCTGAGCAACTGTCGGCGGAGACTTCAGTCTCAGGGTGGCTGAGCCGGGCGCCCCGGCCAGTCGTCCCGGGCGCCCCGCTCCTCGCTGCCGTCAAGGCACCGCGTTCAGATCACGCCCTGGGCCAGCATCGCGTCCGCGACTCGCTCGAAGCCTGCGATGTTGGCGCCTGTCACGTAGTTGCCGGGGGCGTCGTAGCGCTCGGCGGTCTCGTGGCAGGTGGCGTGGATGTCGTTCATGATGTGCGTCAGCTCTTCCTCGACCCTTGCCGCCGTCCACGACGTACGGGCGTGGTTCTGGGCCATCTCCAGGGCGCTGACCGCGACGCCGCCCGCGTTGGCGGCCTTGCCGGGCCCGAAGGCGACGCCGGCCTGCTGGAACAGGCGTACCGCATCGGGGGTCGTCGGCATGTTGGCGCCCTCCGAGACCACCTTGACGCCGTTGCGGATCAGGGCGGCCGCGTCGTCGGCCTCCAGTTCGTTCTGCGTGGCGGACGGCAGCGCGATGTCGGCGGGGACCTCCCAGACCCGGCCGCCCGGGACGAAGCGGGCCGAGGCGCCCCGGCGTTCGGCGTAGGTGTCGACCCGGCCGCGCTCGACCTCCTTGATCTGCTTGAGGAGGTCGAGGTCGATGCCCTTCTCGTCGACCACGTACCCGGACGAGTCCGAGCAGGTCACGGCGTTGGCGCCGAGGGCGGCCAGCTTCTCGATGGTGTAGATGGCGACGTTGCCGGAGCCGGAGACGACCGCCGTACGGCCCTCCAGGTCCTCGCCGCGCTCGCGCAGCATCGCCGCCGCGAAGAGGACGTTGCCGTAACCGGTGGCCTCCGGACGGATGAGCGAGCCGCCCCAGCCCTGGCCCTTGCCGGTCAGGACGCCGGCCTCCCAGCGGTTGGTGATGCGCCGGTACTGGCCGAACAGGTAGCCGATCTCCCGGCCGCCGACGCCGATGTCACCCGCGGGCACGTCCGTGTGCTCGCCGATGTGCCGGTGCAGCTCCGTCATGAACGACTGGCAGAAGCGCATGACTTCCGCGTCGCTGCGGCCGTGCGGCTGGAAGTCGCTGCCGCCCTTGCCGCCGCCGATGCCGAGGCCGGTCAGCGCGTTCTTGAAGATCTGCTCGAAGCCAAGGAACTTGATGACGCCGAGGTTCACCGACGGGTGGAAGCGCAGGCCGCCCTTGTACGGGCCGAGCGCGCTGTTGAACTCCACCCGGAAACCACGGTTGACGTGGACGCGCCCCCGGTCGTCCTGCCACGGCACCCGGAACAGGATCTGCCGCTCCGGCTCGCACAGCCGCTCGATCAGGCCGGGCTCGGCGTACTCGGGGCGGGCTGCGATGACCGGCGCCAGCGTTTCCAGGACTTCGTGTACGGCCTGGATGAACTCCGGCTGGGCCGGGTTGCGGTGCTCGATCTCGCCGAGCAGCTGCGCGAGCGTGGTCTTCGTCTCGGATCGCGTGGTCAAGGGAGCCCTTTCTGGCACGGCTGACACCGGGAAAGCGGTACGGAGTGCGCCGCGCAGTGGTGGCGTACTCCGGTCCAATCCGGTCGGGACGCTCGGCGCCGTTGCCGCGCGCGTGACACTCATGTATGACGCGCATGTAAACACACTGACCAGCATCCGGGTCCAGGGTGCGACCACGATGCGAGATCAAGTGAGAGCAAGTGAGAGCAAGCGAGATCAGGTGCGGTCGCCCGGCGTCTTCTGCGTACGCGGCCTCCGGGCCATCTCTCACCGCGCCTCGCGCAGCTGGAGAAGGTAGGCCGCCGTCACCGCCACGGCGCGGTCCTCGTCGTGGGAGAGCTCGACGAGGGCGCGTGATGTCGTCGTGCCCGGAATGCCCGCCATCGCCTGGGTCAGCCGGCCGCGTGCGGGCGCGCTCGTGGTGGCGTCGGCGAGGCGGTCGACGAGCGTGGTCGCGATCTGATCCGCCCTCGCGGAGTCGCTCGCCAGCACGCTCAGCACATCGGCCGCGTCGGTGTCGTTCCTGCCGTCGACGATCATGTCGATGAGCGTCGGGATCGCAGCGGCCGCACCCCGTGCGCCGAGCGCCAGAGCCGCAGGCCCGCGGACCGCTTCGTCAGGGCTCGCAAGGGCTTGTCGCAGCAGTGCGGCGGCCTCGTCGCCGGGCATTTCGGCGAGGGACCGAACAGCACGTTCCCGTACCGCGGCCGTCGGCGAGTGAAGGCCCTCCGCCAGCAGTGCCACACCGTCCGCGCCCGATCGGGCCAGCGCCCAGCGAAGGGCCCCGGCGACGTTCGGATCCGTCTCGCCGAGAGCCGCCTCGACCAAGGCCTCCACCGGCACCGGAACCTCCTCGTCCGAGGCGAGAGCCGCACGCTGGCGCGCGCTTGCGCTCTGCGAGCCCAGTGCCTGGAGCAGCGCGACGACCTGAAGGACGTCCTCCCAGTCGGCGGGGTCCGCGGCATCGATCCGGCGCAGCCGTGTGAGCAGCTCGGTCTCCGCCGCGATGCGTTCGCGTGTCCGCAGGACGAGGTCCCCGACGAGCGCCGATGGCGTGAAGCCGGGCTCGTCGAGAGCGCGCCCGATCTCCCGCAGCGAGAGTCCAAGGGACCGCAGGCTCTCGACATGGAAGATCCGCCGGATGTCCTGCCCGGAGTACTCCCGATAGCCGGAACCGGTACGGCCGGAAGGCCGCACCAGACCGAGCGACTCGTAATGCCGCAGCATGCGGGCACTGACCCCGGACCGTCGCGCCACCTCACCGATCAACACGCTTCATTGTCCCTCCGGGCCGCCCCCGCCGAGGGCCACCACACGCTTCGCCTCCTCGATCGCGAACTCGAACCCCGTGTCCGGGTCGCGCAGCAGCCGGGTCGTGGCCAGTGCGTGCGTACGCGTGCGCGGGTCCGCGGCCGTCGCCGCGGCGTGCAGTGCCGGCTGGATCGCTTCCCCCAGCGCGACCAGGGCCCGGCTGAGGCTCAGCTGCGTCTCCCGCTCACCGCGCCCGAGTTGCGTCGCGAGGACCGTGGCCAACGCGGCCTCCTCGCCTTCCGGTACGAGGATGACCGCGGCCCGCCAGGCGCTGCGCGCCACCTCCACCTCGGGGTCGGACAAGAGCGCCCCCGTGATCGCCGGCCACGCCCGCCGGTCCCCGATCTTCGACAGCGTGTGCAGCGCCTGGCTCCGGGCCTGTGCCCGCTCCGAGCGGAGCTCGCGGAGCAGCTCGGGCAGCGTCAGGGCGACCGGATGGCGGGTGAGCGCCCAGGTCAGCATGTCCCGGACGAAGAATTCGGGCTCGATCGCGCACCGCTCGACGAGCGTGGCGACGAAGCGCGGGTCCGGCGCCGTGCCGACCGCCAGAGCGGCTCGCAGGCGCACCGACGAACGCCCGTCCTCCAGCCCGCGCAGCGCTCGTAGCGCCTCCGTGTCGAGTGCCTTTGTGTCCTGTCCCGTGACCGTCATCGAGATCGCCTCCTCGCCGATCAGTGAAGACCTTGCCACCGTGTCAAGGTCAAACAGGGGCACATGGCCGTGGCTCGACGGGCAGGCAGAGCAGGCACGTTGAACGGCGCTCATTGCTAGGCTGACGCCCATGCGGATGGGCGTGAACGTTCCCAACTTCGGGCCCGGGGCGAATCCCGATCACTTGGCTCGTTGGGCCGAGACCGTGGAGGGCCTCGGCTTCGATCTGCTGATGATGTCCGATCACGTGGCGATCACGCCGGACGTGGCCGAGCAGTACCCCCCGCCTTTCTACGAGCCGTTCACCACGCTCGCCTGGATGGCCGGGCTCACGAGCGAGATCAAGCTGGGCACGACCGTCCTCATCACCCCCTACCGGCACCCTCTGCTGGTCGCCCGCATGGCCGCCAATCTGCAGCAACTCAGCGGTGGCCGCCTGGTGTTAGGGGTGGGGGTCGGCTGGGCCCGGGGGGAGTTCGAGGCCCTCGGTGTGCCCTTCGAACGGCGCGGCGCGCTGACCGACGAACATCTGCGCACGCTGCGCACCGCGTGGGAGAACGACGCCGACTATCGGTGCGGGCAGATTCCGCTCTGGATCGGCGGCAACAGCGACGCGGGCATGCGCCGGGCCGTGCGTTTCGGGGCTCCCTGGCATCCGCTGGGATTCACGATGCCCTGGTTCAGGGAGGCGCTGCCCCGCCTGAAGGGGATTTCCGCCCAGCTCGGTCGGCCCGTGCCGGGTCTGGCGCCGCGGATTCGGCTCAACCTCACGGATCAACCGGTCGACCACCCCGATCGCCGCGCCGGGGAAGGCACCCTGGAGCAGTTCCTCGAGGACGTCGAGGAACTGCGCCTGGCCGGTGCCGACAGCATTCTGCTCGACCCGTACCACGGCGATCCGGACGAGACCCTGCGGCCCGAGGTGGCCTGGCAGGCGCTGGCCACCGTGGCCGCACACCGGCGCTAGCGGAATCCCACCGGTAGCGGAATCCCTCCGGCAGCTGCGTCGAGACGCCGGAATTCAAGAACACCGACGGACAGAGAGGGAGCAGCAGTGGCACCTCATGACCACCACCTTTCCGGAGCCGACGCCGTGTCGGCCGGCACGACGGTCACCCGGGCCGATCTGCCCTATCTGCGTCGCTGCATCGAACTGGCGGCGGAGGCGCTCGATGCCGGTGACTGGCCGTTCGGGTCCGTGCTCGTCGACGCGGGCGGCACGATCAGGGCCGAGGACCGCAACCGCGAGTCCACGACCAAGGATCCGACGGCGCACCCGGAGATCGCGCTCGCCCGCTGGGCCGCGGCGCATCTGACGCCCGACGAGCGGGCCACGGCGACCGTCTACACCTCGGGGGAGCACTGCCCGATGTGCGCGGCCGCGCACGGGTGGGTCGGCCTTGGCCGCATCGTGTACGCCAGCTCATCCCGGCAGGCCCGGGAATGGAAGGCCGAGTGGGGCGTGCCCCTCACCTCGCCCCTGAGCCCGCTGAGCATCCAGGACGTCGTACCCGGCCTGGAGGTGGCCGGCCCGGTGCCGGAACTTGCCGATGAGGTGCGGGAGTTGCAGTGGCGCTTCCGTAAGAGCAAGAGCGCGGAGGACTGAGGGCGGGGCAGCCAGTCCCAAGGCCCGGCAGCGTGGTGCGCTGCCGGGCCCCGGCTTGTCCCATGCGTGCGCGGATCGGGCTCCGCGGAGTCGCGGCACGTGGCGTCAGACCATGAACTGGTCGTACTTCGCCATGTGTTCGCGCAGTTCCTCCATGCTGGGGTTGCGCCCGTTGGCCGTCAGGCGGCCAAGGCCGCGGAAGTAGTCCTCGCGGTCGTAGATCGGGTAGAACATGATCAGCAGGGTGGCGTCCTCGGTGCCCCGGTTGGTGAAGCCGTGCGGCTCGCCCTTGGGGACGTAGGCGAACGCGCCCGGCTCACCGACCACCTTGCGGTCGCCGATGGTGAACTCGATCTCGCCCTTGACCACGTAGAACATCTCGGTGGACTGCTTGTGGATATGCGGGGACGCGCCCTTGGCCTCCGGAGCCATGTGATGCTCGAAGAAGCCGAACTCGCCGTTGGAGTCAGGTGTGGTGAGCTTCAGATACGTCCTCTTCGTGTCCCGGATGTCGACGTATTCGCCTTCACCAGCGGGGACGTACAGCGGAACAGACACTTTTCCCTCCAAAGTGATGTTCGAGGTGACGCTTTGTTGAGCCGCACACCGGACCGGTGCGCGGAGGTGATCACGTGGCCTCGGCCAGGGCCGGGTCCTGTTGCGGCGGGCGGTTCGCCTGTGCCTGCGCCCAGCGGCCGATGACCGGCGCCGCCAGGCCACATGCGGCGAACAGTGCGGCCAGGACGACCCACCCGGTGGTGCCGGTGGTGATGACCAGGCCGATCAGGAGCGGTGCGGCGATCTGCTGGACGGCCACGCCGAGCCAGAAGACCGACAGGTAGACGCCCTCCTGGCCGGGCGCCGCGAGCAGATACGACCCGCCCCAGCCCCCGGCGGACTGGAACAGCTCGCCCGCGGTCAGCGCGACCATGGCGAGCAGCAGCACGCCGACGGCCACGACGACGGGCGGCTTCGGTGCCGCGACGAGCAGCAGGCAGCACGCCGCGAGGGCCAGACCGGCCCGCACCAGCGCCCGTGCCGAACCGGCGATGGTCTCGGTGCCCCGGCTGGCGCGGACCTGCAGGGCGACGGCCAGCACCGTATTGACGGCCACCAGGGGCGAGATCACCGCGGCAGGGGCCTCGGTGTGCTCGACGATCCACAGGGGGATGCCGATGCTCAGCAGGGTCATGTGCATGGTGAGCACCGCGTTGATCCCGGTGAACGACAGGAACGGTTTGTCGCGCAGCGCGTCGACCGAGAAGCGCCGCCGCAGGCTCTTCGCCGGCCCGCCGAGCAGCGGCAACCGGTGGGCCAGGAAGGCGAGTACGGCGAACGAGACGGCGTTGAGCAGCAGGATCGCTCCATAACCGGCGCGGGTGTCGATTAGCAGGCCGACACCGCCGAGCAGGGCGCCGACGGTGAAGCCGACGTTGCGCAGGGACCGCAGGACCGCGACCACCCTGACCCGGTCGTCGGTCGCCGTCACCTGTCCGACCAGGGCCTGTTCCATCGGCGCCGCCGCCTTGTCGGCCAGGCCGAGCAGGCACACCACCGCGAGGAACTGCCACAGGTTCTGGACGAAGGGGTAGAGCACGAAGCAGGCGCAGCGCCACAGGCTCACCCCGACCAGAACCTTCTTCGGGCCGATCCGGTCGGCCAGGATGCCGATCGGTACCGCCGTGGCCAGAGCGATCGCGGCGGACAGGGTCAGACCGAGACTGAGTTCGCCCACCGACAGACCGACGGACCGGGTGATGAACGGTACGGAGACGGCCAGGAAGGCGCCGGTGCCGACGGCGTCGATCATCGCCATCACGGACAGGCGCAGGCCGACCGGGCCTCCGGGGACGGACCTCGGCCATCCGCGGACGCGCTGCCAGAGGACAGACATCTGCTTCCTCACTGTGTGGTGATGCGGACGAGGGCGTCGGCGGTGAGGACGCGTCGCTGCGCGGTCTCCGCGTCAGGACCGGTGGCGATGATGTGTCCGGCGCGGTCCCAGGAGGACGCCCACGGCCGGACTTCCTGGCCTGCCTCGACGTCGACCTCCACCTCCCGGACACCGGGCAGGACCCGTGCCGCCACTGTCCCGGCGACCGCCGTGACGGTGCCCGGCTCGGCGGCCAGGAAGCGGATCGCCGAGGTCTGTTGCGCGGTGCGGGGGAGGACGACCGTGCGGCCGGCCAGCAGGTCGATGAGGGCCAGCCTGATCCGTGTGCCGTAGGCCAGGTCGTTCAGGTCGATCAGATAGTCGCCGGGGCAGCGTCCCGCGCATTCCACCAGCGCCGGACCGGACCCGGTCAGGATCCACTCGGCGTGCAGGATGCCGGTGCGGTAGCCGGTCGCCGTGACGAGCGCACGCATGGCCGTCTCGAACGCGGCCTGTGTGTCCTGCTCGAGCGGTGCGGGCAGCAGGTGACCGAGTTCCACCGGGTACGGGCCCGGGATCACGGTCTTGGCCGTGACGTTGTGAAAGATGATCTCGCCTTGCCGGACCAGCGCCTCGACGCTGTACTCGGGCCCGCGCAGGCGTTCCTCGGCCAGGAAGCGCCAGGTCAGGCTCCGGTCGGGCACCTGCTCGTACTCGGCGGCGGACGAGGTGCGCTCCCACGCCCGCGCCGCGCTGGTCGCGTCGACCGAGTCGAGGAGCTGGACGCCGACGCTGGCCTGCCGGTTGGCCGGCTTGACCACGACCGGGCCGCCGTCGGCGAAGTCGAGGATGTCCGCGGGGCCGTGCACCTCGCGCCAGCGCGGCCCGCGGACGCCGCCGGCGTCGCAGACCTCGCGCAGCCGGACCTTGTCGCGCAGGGCTTGCGCGGCCTGTTCAGTCGCGCCCGGAAGGCCGAGCTTCTCGGCAAGGGCCGCCGCCGCGGGCACCGCGTACTCCAGGCCGGGCACGACCGCGGACACCGGACGCTCGGCCTCCAGCGTGGCGGCCAGGTCGAGGGCCCCGGAGGACTGCTGGTAGCTCGCCGGGATGATGCGGTCGAGGCAGCCGAAGCGCGCCGCCGCGTCGCTCAGTTCCCGTTTGCGGATGATGTCGGGTTCTTCGAGGACCACGACGGACCCCTCGGGCACGCTCCCGTCGATGGCGCGTAAGTAGGCCGCGTTGTAGCCGACGAACACCACCCGGGGGTCGGTGCCGGGGGTGGTCATGGCCACCTTCTGGTCGGTCATGACGGCCTCCTGGCCGTTGATGCGGGTATGTAGGGGTGCGGGCGGCTGTTGGGCCCGGCCGTCCGCTCGTACGGGCGTTCCGTCGATGACGAGCTCGATGGCGGCGAGCACGTCCGCGCACCGGGTACGGGCCTGCTCGGGAGTGGCGCCGGAGACGATGACGTGCCCCTGGCGCCCCTTGGAGTCGCGGACCTCCGCCACGGTGTCGCCGGGGCGCAGCCGCAGGGTCAACTCATCGACGTACGGCAGCCTGCGGACCTGCTCCAGGCCACGGACCTCGTCGACGCGGCCGGGCGGGAAGGTGAAGAACCGCACGGCTGCCGTCGCCGTCGGCTCCGGCACGTCGACCGGTGCGCCCGCGAGGCCCGCGAAGATCGCCTGCTCGATGTCGAGGCCGCCGGCCAGTTCGACGAGCCTCGGGATCCGGTCGCCGCCGAGGCGGGCCTGCGACTCGACGATGCGCGGGCCCTGCGGCGTCCAGATCACCTCGGTGTGCGCGGGGCCGAAGCGGTACCCGCACAGGGTGAGGAAGCGGACGGTCAGTTCTTCGATGGCCTGCTCGCGGGCCGGGGGAAGCGGTGCCGGATGGACGTGCCCCACCTCCACGAACAGTGGCGGCGCGCCCAGAAGCTTCTCGGTGATGCCGACGACGTGGTGCCTGCCGTCCTGGCTCAGCGTCTCCACGCTGTACTCGGGGCCGCGCAGATACTCCTCGACGAGGAAGGGACCTTCGTAGCCGTACGCGTCGACGAGTTCCGTCCAGGCCGCCTGGTCCCGCGCCTCCTGCCACAGGAACACACCGCGGCTGCCGGCGAGTGCGACCGGCTTGACGACGGCCGGACGGCCGATCCGCTCGACGGCGGCCGGCACGTCATCCCGGGTCGGGGCCAACTCGTAGGCCACCGGGGACAGTTCGTGCCGTGCCAGCAGATCCCGCATCGCGTGCTTGTCGGCGAGGCAGCGAATCGCCGCGGCCGGGTTCACCTCGGCGTGCAGGTCCTCGGCCACCTCGTGGGCGGTGACCATCGTCTCCTCCCGCCCGATGTGGTAGATCACCGAGGCGTGGTGCTGCCGGGCCACCTCGCGGATGGTGTGCCCAAGGAGCACCGGGTCCTGGAAATCGGTCGTCACGAACAAGTCCGCCAGGGCGTGCACGTCGTCGAGATACTCCGGCGTCTGCAGCCGCGGATCCCAGATCGCGCCGACCCAGAACCCCGCGGCCTGCGCCTTGCGCACGAACTGGCGGTAGGGCATCACCATCAGCAGGCGCGGCCGGTCGTCGGGGGGCAGGCCCGTGGCGGGCCGGGGCGCCGTCATCGTGCACCGCCCGGTGCCGTCGCGCTCTCGCGGCCCAGCAGGCTCAGATAGCGCTCGCCGGTGTCGGGCAGGAGCGTCACGATGCGCCGGCCACGGTAGTGCGGGCGGGCGGCCAGGACGCCGGAGGCGTGGACGACCGCGCCGCCCGAGACACCGGCCAGCAGACCGGCGTGCCGTGCGAGCCGCCGGGTGGTGTCCATGGCATCCGCGTCGGACACCGTGATCACCTCGTCGATGAGGCTCTGTTGCGTCGTCGGCGCGATGAAGCCGCCGTTGAAGCCCGGGATGCCGTGCGTGCCGGGCCTGCCGCCGGACAGCAGCGGCGAGCCCGCCGGCTCCACCGCCACGATCCGCACCGCGGGGTGACATTGGCGCAGATAACGCCCCGCGCCACTGAGCGTACCGCCGGTTCCCACGCCGCAGACCAGCATGTCGATCCGGCCGTCGGTGTCGTTCCAGATCTCAGGTCCGGTCGTCTCGTAGTGGGCCCGCGTGTTGTCCGGGTTGTCGTGCTGGCGGCAGAACCACGACCCAGGAGTCTGCCGGTGCAGTTCCTCCGCCTTGTCGACCGCTGCCTGATAGCCGCCGGTATGCGGGGTGCGCACCACCTCGGCGCCGAGCGAGCGCAGCATGGCCACGCGTTCGCCGGTCGCGTTGTCCGGCAGCACGATCACGCAGCGGTAGCCGCTGACTGCCGCCAGCGCGGCCAGCGAGATCCCGGTGTTGCCGGAGGTCGCCTCGATCACGGTGCCGGTGCCCGGGACGAGCAGCCCCTGTTCCTCGGCGCCGCGCAGCATCGACAGGGCGGCCCGGTCCTTGCTGCTCGACCAGGGGTTGAACAGCTCCAGCTTCGCCAACACCTCGGCATCGGCCGGGGCGCCGTCCACGATCCGCTCCATCGGCAGCCGCAACAGCGGTGTACCGCCGATCAGGTCGGACAGGGAGTTGGCTATCGGACGCCGGGAGACCGGCTCGGTCCGGATGCCGATCTCCTGGGCGGCGGCCTCCGCGGTGCGCGCCGCCAGCTCGGCGCTCTCGGCCACCACGAGCACATGACCGGCGCGATCGCCGTTGCGGCGCAACTCGCGCACCACGGAGCCCGGGGTGGGCTTGACGACGACTTCCTCGACGCCGGGCAGCGCGGCGGCGCGCTGCTGTCCGGTCACCGACACCACCCGGCCCGGTTGCGCGGTCAGATAGCGGATGGCGGCGCCGCCCACCGGCCGGAGGGGAAGTACCGGGGCCGGCAGCGGCTGGCCGAGGTACTGGCGGGCCACCAGCTCCAGGGACTTGATGCCCAGGGCCCGGTCGACCAGATAGGTGATCTTTCCGCCGGCGGGCCTGGGGTTGATCTCGATGAGCTTGGGTCCCGACGCGGTCAGCTTGACCTCGACATGCGCCATGCCCAGGTCGAACCCGACCGCGCGCAGCGCCTGCACGGCCAGATCACCGCAGGCACGCACGAGCGGCTCGGGCAGACGCGAGGGGAAGGTGTGGGCCAGCTCGACGAAGTAGCCGATACCCACGACCGACTTGTCGGTCACCCCGAACACCTCGTACCGGTCGCCGTCGGCAAGGACCTCGACGCTGACCTCGGGGCCGCTCAGATACTCCTCGACCATCAGCTCGTGATACCGGGCCTGACCGCGGGTGTTCTGCGCACGGGACTGGATCAGGGCGACATGCTCGGCGGCCTGATCCGCGCTGTCCACGAGGCGGACGTCGGCGCTGCTCGTCTCGTCGGCCGGCTTCACCACACAGGGAAGGCCGACCTCCGCCGCGGCCTTCGCCGCCTCGGCGGGCGTGCCCACCGTGCGGAACTCCGGTATGGGAACGCCGAGGTCGGCGCAGCGGCGGCGCATCAGCGCCTTGTTGCGGGCGGTGGCGACGCCGTCGACGCTGACGGTGGGGAGCCCCAGGTGGACGGCCACCTCGGCGGCCACGACCACGTCGTACTCGGCCAGGGTGAGGAAGGCGTCGAAGGGATGCTCGGCCGCTGCCTCGTGGACATGCGGCAAGAGCTCCTCGAAGACGTTCGTCTCGCACTGGACGATGTCGTCGACGTAGCGGTCGAAGTAGGCCGGACCGCCCGGGACTTCGAGATAGCGGTCCAGGTCGCGGGTGAAGAAGGTGACGCGGCAGTCGAGTTCCTTGATGATCTGCAGGCCCTCGAAGCCGGAACCGGAGAGATTGCTCTCCAGGACTCCGACGTGAATCATGTGTGCCTCCGTTGGCATTCCGGCGCGCGGCCGGTCGAAACAGCGAGTGATGGGCGAGCTACGGGTGGGGGAGCGGTCGTCACCAGCACCCGGCGGTGGCCAGGGTGCGCAGCAACTGCTCCGAGGCCGCGCGCTCCGCGGCCGACAGCGGTACGACGACTCCGGCCGCGGGAGCCGTCACGCGGGCCCGGGGCGGTACATCGCCCAGGACCAGCGAACCGGCGCCGATCAGCGCGTCGGCGCCGACGGTGACGGGGCCGAGGACGATCGCGTTGGTGCCGAGCACCACCCGGTCGCCGACGACCGGATGGCGCCGGGCGCCGGGCTCGCGCCGCTCGTCCCGCCACCAGCCGACCGCGCCGAGGGTGACCTGGTGGAAGATCGTGACGTCGTCACCGATCTCGGCGGTCTCCCCGATGACGACGGCGGCCCCGTGGTCGATGAACACGCGCCGGCCCAGGCGCGCACCCGGGTGGATCTCGATGCCGCCGGTCACCGCCCGCGCCAAGTAGGCCAGGGCGCGCGCGAGTTGACGGTGGCCGCGCATGTAGAGGACGTGCGCCGCGCGGTGGGCCCACAGGGCCGGAAGGGCGGGGTGCAGCAGTGCCTCGGCACGGGTGTGGATCGACGGGTCCCGGGCCACGATCATGGCGAGGTCCTGCCCCATCCGCGTGAGTGTCCTGCGCATCTGGTCTACCCGCCTCAGTAGTTCGGACTTTTGACGAGATGGCCGGGGTCCTCGACGATCTCGGGGATGTAGACCCGCTCGTTCCACACGTCCTGGGCCACGGGTTCGAGGGCGATGGAGACGACGTCCTCGTCGACCGCGAAGGCGGTCCTGACCGCGCGGGTGATCGCGTCCACCAGGGCCGATATCTGGGCCTCCTCGAGGTTGTCCGGGAAATGCTTGATGTTGACGTGGGGCACTTGGATGACCTTCCTGGAGAGTCGAGCGGCCCGGAGGGCGGCGACGAGTTCGTCCACCCCGCCGGCACGCAGCAGTGCGTAGTGGTCGGCCCGCAGCCGACTGATCCTGGGATGCGTGCTCGCCAGTGCGGGGTCGCGGTCGATGAAGGAGTCCTGGTCGCCCGCGGCCCGCAGGACCGTGACCGGCGCCGAGAGCCGGTGCCCGGCCACGTCATGGGAGGCGTACTCGAACAGGAACGTCGTGCGCACCACGTCGACGATCCGGCGCACCAGTTCGCGGTCCAGATGCTCGAACCGGTCGCAGACGCAGGCGATGAAGGATTCCTCGTCGTGGGTCGACGCCAGGCATCGGGCGACGGCCGCCGGTTCGAGGTTCGCGGCGAACACGGAGTAGAGGATCGAGACGAAGACGGGGTCGGTGAAGCCGACCGTCGGCTCGCTGAGCGCTCCCGCGCGGGCTTCCACGGGCGGTTTGCCGGGTGCCAGGAGGATCACCTCGTCGACCCGCTCCCCGGCCCGCTCCAGCTCGCGGGCCACCGCGAAGGCCACCCGCGATCCGAAGGAGTAGCCCCACAGGGTGTAGGGGCCGGCCGGCTGTGCCTGCCGGATCAGCTCGATGTCCTTGGCGACCATCTCCTCGAACGTCGGGTAGGCGCTCTCGCCCGGGTTGATGCCGTGGGCCTGGACGCCGAGGAACGGCCGGTCGAGTGCAAGGCGGCCGGCCAGCAGCCGCAGACTCATCGGGTAGCCGCCGAGGCCGGGCCAGCAGAAGACCGGCCGGCCGCCGTCCGCGCCGCGCAGCCGCACCAGGCGCGAGAGCGCCGTGTCCGGGGCGCGGTCGACCAGCCGGGCAAGGCCCGCGATGGTCGGCGCGTCGAAGAGGACCTGGAGCGGCAGCGAGCTGCCCAGTTCCCGGTTGATCCGGCCGACCAGGTTGACCGCGGTCAGCGAATGACCCCCGACGGCGAAGAAGTTGTCCCGGATCGAGACCCTCTCCTGGTGCAGCACCGCGCACCACAGCGCGGCGATCGCCTCCTCGGTGGGCGTGCGCGGCGGTACGACCGGCGCGTCGGCGTCGTCGACGGCGGCCTTGTCCTGCTCCCGCAGGGCCTGGTGGTCGATCTTGCCGTTGGGGGTGAGCGGGAAGGAGTCAAGGACGGTGACCCGGTTGGGCACCATGTACGGCGGCAGCGATTCGGCGAGGTTGTCCTTGATGATCTCGGCGGGCCCCCGCATGTGGACGGAGTCCTCCTTCATGCCCTCGCTGAGCCGCTGCTCGGCACTGATCCGGCCGCCGACGGCGAAGTAGGAAGCCGTGTCCGGGCGCGAGGCCCCGTCCGGTCGTGAGCCCAGCAGGTCCGCGATGCGCCGGGCGGAGGCGAGGGGGTTGCCGGTCTCCGAGCTGTAGCCGGAGGACATCAGACCCAGACCGAGGTCGTTCATCTGCAGGCGTTGCAGCTCCCGGCCGAGGTCGGCGTAGCGCTGCCATGGTGAGGGCGCGCTGCCGATCAGGCTGATCCCGAAGCTCGACCGTGCGTAGACCTCCTGGTTGATGGCGATGACGTCCTGCTTGCGGATCAGACCGTCGGACACCGGCACCAAGTCCCCGTCGCGATACCGGTACTGGCCCTCGGCCAGATCGGTGACGCGTCCGGGATGGGCCTGCACATACAGCTCGACCGGGTCCGGCACGGCCGGGGCCGCGGCCGTCTCCACCTCGTACGTGCCCAGGTAGAGGTCCTCCTCCGGGCAGCGCAGGACACCCTTGAGCCCGGGCTCGTCCGCGCGGGCGTTCACGCGGAGCCCGTACGCCGGGAGCACGTGGTCGAAGAGGCCCACCATGTGACCTGATTCGAACCGCAGGACTTCCTGGATGTTGTTCTGGTAGACCGGCTCGATGGCCGACCGGCGCCCCACGAAGTGGATGCGCAGCCGGGGCCTGCCACCGGGAGCGGGAGCGATCAGCGTGAGGCGGTGGTGCACCGGGTGGTAGTAGTAGTGGCCCGCCTCCAGACCGGCGATGCCGGACAGCTCCAGGTACAGCTGGGTGGCGTACAGCGAACCGGGTGAGGCGTAGCCGTACTTGGGCAGCAGCCGCTCGGCGCTGGGGAACTGGCCGAAGTGGCGCAGCAGCGAGCCGAGTTCGGACAGCGTGAGGGTGTCCGGACGGCGCGGCGCTGCCGGGCGGTCCGCCGGGCGGGCGAGCAGGGCCAGGAGGTCGTCGCGGGTGACGGGGCCGCCCTCGTAGAACCGGTAGGTCTTGCGGGCGAACACCGTACGCCGCTGCCGGGCCGTCGGCGTCCGTCCCGGCAGCTCGACGACAGGCAGGCCCTCGTCCTGGCGGGTACCCAGGTTGCCCAGCTGCGCCTTGAGCTGGAGCTTGCTCTGCTTGGACTGGTGATGTGCGCCGTGGTTGCCCTGGTCCATCAGCGCGGCCCGGTCCGGGTCGAGCTCCACGAAGGCCACGAGATTGGCGCCGGTCCGCGCGTCGTCTCGCACCAGGACGACGGCGGACTTGACCCAGTCGTGCTTCTCGACGGACACCTTGATCTCGTCCAGCTCGACCCGGAAGCCGCGCAGCTTCACCTGGCTGTCGGTGCGACCGAGGAACTGTACGGTGCCGTCGTCGTTCCGGCGGGCCAGGTCCCCGGTGCGGTAGAGACGGGTGGGGCGGGAATCGCCGGTGGATGGATCGGTGAACGAAGCGGTGACGAACCGCTCGGCGGTCAGTTCGGGGTTGTTCAGGTAGCCGCGAGCCAACTGCCGCCCCGCTATGTACAGTTCACCGGAATCGCCGACGGCGACCGGCCGGCGGGCCGGGTCGAGGATGTGGAAGGTCATGCCGCGCACCGGCCGGCCGATGGACACGTGGTCCGGGCCGTTCTGTACGGCATCCCGGTCCACGCGGTGGGACGAGGCGTTGATGGTGCACTCGCTCGGGCCGTACAGGTTGACCAGTTCGCAGCCGGGCAGCGCGTCGAGCAGCTCGGTGGCCAGGTTCTTGGTGAGCGCCTCGCCACCGCTGAACACCCGGGTGAGCGAGGTGCACTGGGACAGCCGGCCGGTGTCGGCCAGGGCCTGCAAGAGGGTGGGGACCCCCTGGAGGGTGGTCACCCCGTTCGCCAGGATCAGGTCGACGAGGCCTCCGGGGTCGGCGTACACCCCCGGTTCGCTCATCACCACACCTGCGCCGCAGGCCGGGGCGAGGATCTCCCACTGGGCCGCGTCGAAACTCAGCGGTGTCTTCTGCAGCACCGTCCTGGTCCGGTCAAGGCCCTGCTCGTCGGCAAGCCAGCGCATCTGATGGACGATGCTGTGGTGCTCGATCCCGATGCCCTTCGGGTTTCCCGTGCTCCCCGAGGTGTAGATGACGTACGCGAGGTCGTCGTCCCGTACCGGCTCCGCACACAATGTCTCTGTCACCGTCGCAGCGTGGGAGCGTGCCTGGGCGAGGGTGACGATCTTCGTGCCCGGCGGTGTCATGGCGGCCAGCCGGGAGACCAGGGACTCTTCCGTCAGGATCACCTTGGTCCGTGAGTCCGTGACCATGTAGCGCACGCGATCGTCCGGATACTCGGGCGACAGCGGCAGATAGGCCGCACCCGCGCCAAGGACACCCCAGACGCTCACCATGAGGTCGACGGAAGGCTGCATGAAGATGCCGACCGGTTCATCCGCCGACGCGCCGAGGTGCCGCAGGCGCTCCGCCATGTTCGCGCTCTGCTCACCGAGTTGCCGAAAAGTCAGTCTCTTTGCGCCGCAGGTGACGGCGATCCTGTCGGGCTGGGCGACCATGGCCGCGCGCAGCATGTCTGGCAGGGACAATTCCTTGGGCCCCGTGGGCTTCGTCATCATTCTCTGACCTGGAATCCGTTAACTATGGGGGTGCGTCATTGGAAAGGCTTCGCCGGCCTACGCGTAAGCCGGGCGCGAAAGGGTCATGCCGAAATGGCAGCCGGAATCGGCCGTCGGCCGCTGACCGTCGTGCGAAAGCAGCCAGGGAGGGCTGGAATCAAAGAAGGCGCGACGAAGGGCGCTTCGGTGCGCGTGTTTCGTCTCACCCGGAAAGCGCGCCGGCGCGCACACGGTGCATGCCGGAGGGAAAGAAGTCGCGACTGCGCGCGGTTCCCCGTCAGCGCTCAGAAGGCCTCAGCAGCGTCGGACTATGAGCTGAGTCACCTCGAGAAGGTTCTCGAACATACCTTTACACTCTCCCCGTTTTGACCGGCCGGTCTGGGATCAAGCGGTACGGGCCAAAAGGTCCGAACCTGCATTTGTGATCCTGGTCGGTCATCTCTTACCAAGCGCTCACACTAATGACTGAGAACACTCCTTGTAAAACATTAACTTTGTTACAGAGTACGGGAGTTGGCCGGACAGTACGGGTCCCGAAACGTCGATCGCCATCCGGTTCGCCTCTCTCCGAGGACGCACGGGCACGCCCGCAGGGGAAACAGTCCGTCGGCTTTACAGACGTCAGGTTCCGGCAACCGGCGCCCAGTTGGCCGATAATGAGGGTTGACCCGATGGGTGATGCCGTGCGCTCCGGTCACTCCGTGCTCGGCACGCACAGGGAGCGCAATTCTTCTGGACGAGGCCCCGATTAGGTGATGCCCGAAGCCATCTGATCGAGCCAGCCCGAACCACGTACTGAGCCCGGGTAATCCAGGTATCGATTCTGCCCGAACCAGGTATTGGACACCTCACACTCCGGGTGCGGCCAATGTCGCTGTGGAGCGGCCGGGTTGTTGGTTAGGGTGCCGCTGGACGGGGAGTCGGAGACAACGGGGGGCTCGCATTGGATCGCCTGGGCAAAAGAGCGGAACTCCGCGTCGGCAGGCGCGGGTGACCGGCCGGCCGACGCCCGCGGTGCCGGTCCCCGCGCTGCGCGTGTGGCTCGGGCTCACCGCGTTGCTCGCCGCGGCCACAGTCGTCGCGCTCGGGGTTCTGTACGCAGGGCACAGCGAGCCCGGCAGGGTGGACAGGTGGTTCGTCGAGCCGACGGCCGACAGTGTGCGGCCGCCGTGGCGGTACCTCGCGCTGGCCGTCGATTTCCTGGCGGAGCCCATCGGCGCGGCCATGGTGATGATCGCCGCCGTGACGGGATGCCTGCTGCTTCGGCTGCCTCGGGGAGCGGTCCTCGTGGTGGGCGGTGTCGGCATGACCGTCGTGACGACGACAGTGATCAAACCTCTGGTGGGGCGCAGCATCCACGGCGCCGACAACCTGTCCTACCCGAGCGGGCACACCGCCTTCATCACCGCGCTCGCCCTGGTGGTGGCGCTGCTCGCGACCGGCAGGCTCGGCCTGGGCAGGACTGCGGGAGCTCTGCTGATGCTCGCCGCGACCGTGGTCGCCGGAGCCGCCATGGGCTGGGCGCAGGTCGCGCTGAGCGCGCACTACGCGACCGACGTCCTCGGCGGCTGGTGCACCGCCCTCGCGGTGATTCCGCCCACGGCATGGCTGATCGACCGGTCAGCCGACTCGCTGGCCGACCGGTCGGCCGACGCCGAGCGGCGCGAGCGCCGCTGACATCACGTCAAGCCGCGACGGCCCGCGTCACGCCAAGCGGCGGAACACGGGCTTGACCGGTCGCCCCGCGAGCCAGGCAGTGGGGTCACCGGCGTCAAGTGCCTTGCGGTAGACGGCGCATGCCTGGGCCACCACCTCGACGGTGCGATCGATGTCGGCGTCGCTGAGCGCGCTGCTCACCACGAACGACGGGGCGAGCACCCCGCCCGCGAGGAGGCGGCGCAGGAACAGGGTGCGGTAGGGCTGCGACGGCTGCCGGTTCTCGTCGAGGGTGGCGAACACCAGGTTGCTGGCCCGGCCCCGGACGACGACATGGTCACCGACGCCCATGCCCGCCGCGGCCTCGCGGACCCCGGCGGCCAACCGCCCGCCCAGGGCGTGCAGTTGGGCGGTGACGCCCTCCTCGGCATAGGTGGTCTGCACGGCCATCGCGGCGGCCAACGCATGTGTCTCCGCGCCGTGCGTGGTGGACAGCAGGAACACCCGCTCGTCGGAGTGACGCAACCCGCCCCGCTCCATCAGCGCGCGGCGCCCGGCAAGCGCGGAGACGGCGAATCCGTTGCCCAGCGCCTTGCCGAACGTGGAGAGGTCGGGGACGACGCCGTACAGCCCCTGGGCGCCCGCCTCGGACCAGCGGAAGCCGGTGATCATCTCGTCAAAGATCAGCACGCAGCCGTGCCGGTCGGCGAGAGCGCGCAGGCCTTCCAGATACCCGGGGGGCGGCTCGGCGTGGCCCGCGGGTTCGAGGATCAGGCAGGCGACGTCGTCCTGGTACCGGGTGAGCAGTTCCTCCGTGGCGGCCAGGTCCCCATAAGGGAACGCCACGGTGAGCTCGGTGGTAGCCGCCGGAATACCGGCGGACATCGGCGTGGTCCCGATGAACCAGTCGTCGACGGAGAAGAACGGATGGTCGCCGCAGATGGCCACCCGCCGGCGCCCGGTGACGGCGCGGGCCAGGCGCACCGCGGCGGTGGTGGCGTCGGAGCCGTTCTTCGCGAACTTCACCATCTCGGCGGTCGGCACGGTGGCCAGGAAGCATTCGGCGGCATCGAGTTCCACGATGGACGGCCGCACGAAGTTGCTGCCCCGGTCGAGTTCGCGCCGCACCGCCTCGACGACACGCGGGTGGGCGTGGCCGAGGCTGACCGACCGCAGACCGGAGCCGTACTCGATGTAGCGGTTGCCGTCGACGTCCCACACATGGGCGCCCTGGCCGTGGCTGATGACCGGGGCGAGGTTCTCGGGGTACTGGTCGTCGCCCTTGGCGTAGGTGTGCGCGCCGCCCGGGATCAGCGCGTGCAGCCGCTCGTTCGCCGTACGCGACCGGGGCAGGTCGAACTCTTCCGTGTCTTGAGTGGTCACGCCGGTGTCACCCTTCCCTCTGCTTCAGGACCTCGGCGAGGCTTGGCGCCTCCCGGTCCCTCGACGACATCGATGTGGGCGGCAGCGGCCACGGAATGGCGAGCTCCGGGTCGTCGAAGGCGATCGTGACGTCCTCCGCCGGATCGTGCGGACGGTCGATGCGGTACGAGGTGTCGGCGGTCGCGGTCAGCGCCTGGAAGCCGTGCGCGCACCCCGCGGGGATGTAGAGGGTCACCTGGGTCTCGCCCGACAGCTCGAAGAACGCCCGGTTGCGGTACGTCGGGGAGTCCTTCCGCAGGTCGACGACGACGTCGAAGATCTGCCCGTACGAGCACCGCACCAGCTTGGCCTCGCCGGCGCCGGAGCGCAGATGCATCCCGCGCAGCACGCCACGCACCGAGCGGGACAGGCTGTCCTGGAGGAAGGCGTCCGGGTCGAGGCCCACCGAGCGGACCACGTCGGCGTCGAAGGTGCGGCAGAAGAAGCCGCGTTCGTCGGCGTACGGCGTCGGCTCGAACAGGTACGCGCCGTGGATCTCCGGGACTTCGGTCGCTTTCATGTGGCCTTCCGCAGGGTGTGGTCGTTCGTCGGGAACAGGGCCGCGGACAAGGCGGTGAACTGGTCCTCCAGTCGCCGGGCGGCGAGCAGATTCTGCTCGGTGAGGTCCCGCCGCACCTCGGCCGAGCCCTGCTCCAGCGCCCGGAACTGCTCGAGCAGCCGTGCGGTGTCCACCTCGCGGGCCGGGTGGCAGTACGCGCCGAGCCCCATCCGCGCCATGAGCGCGTCGCTCTTGGCCGAGTAACTGATGGCGAGGGTCGGTGTGCCGACCTTCAGCGAGCAGATCAGGTTGTGGTAGCGGGTCGCCACCACGGTGTCGGCAGCCGTCATCTCCTTCATCAGGTCGTCGAGCGAGGCCGTCTCGGCCTCGGTGACCAGCGGTGAGTCCACCGCGTCGAGGATGGCGGCGACCACCGGCCGGTCGAGTTCGTCGCCAGTGACCAGGCGCACCGGCCTGCCGTCCTCGACCAGCGCGCGCACGAACGCGGTCGTCCCCTCCATGTAGCGGCGGTGGATCTCGGCGGCTCGGGCACGCTCGTCGTTGCTGCCGTGGAAGTCCATGACGCCGACGCAGACCGGGCCCGGAGCTCCCGGGGAGGCGCTCGCGGATGGTGTCGGCAGGGCGAACACGAGGTCTTCGTAGACCTTGTCGCGGGCGGTGTCCACGCCCATCGCCCGCATCGCGTCACGGGACTGTTCGTCCCGGTAGGACCGGTAGGAGGCAAGCCGCGCCGACCAGCGCACCAGGGCCCGGGTCGGCCGGTTGCCGATCCTTCCGGCGCCGACGCTGACCAGCGCGACCCGCGTGCCGAAGAGCCGGCCCGTCGCGCAGAGCAGGAACAACGAGTAGGGGAAGCCCCACGGCCGCAGCGGCAGGGTGGTCTCCAAAACGCCCGTGCCCGGCACGATCACCACGTCGTGCCGGCGCACCCAGGCCGCGGTGCGGACGACGTCGACGAGTTTGCCGAGCCCCTTGGTCGCGATCGCACCCGCACGGGACGCGGTGCGGTACTCCCCGCGGTTCCAGTTCATGCGCGTCGCGGGGATCCGGTACCGGGTCGTCACGTCCTCGGGGCCGCCGCACAGCGCGTCCACGACCGCCTTGGGGTGCTCGGCGCGGAGGTACCCGAGCACGGCCTCGAGCGACCCGTCGTTGCCGACATTGCCGGAGCCGAGCAGGCCGAACACCCCGACACGCACCGCAGTCTTGTCTCTGGACGTCACCCCTGCCTCCCTTCACGGCCGGCGACCAGGGCGTCGACGGAGACGGTGATCAGGTCCGGATCGACGGGGGCGCGGTCCTCGACCCGCTCGCCGGTGCCGGGCCGGGTCCGGCTGGTCATCCAGGCGGCCAGGTGCCGGTAGCAGGCGCGCCGGTCGGCCGCGGACAGCGGCGCCCGTTGGATGGCCGAGACGAAGCCCCAGACGTACTCGGCAAGAAGCCGCGGCGTCGGGTGCAGCGGGCCCGCCCGGCGCGGGTCCAGGTTGACGCACCGGGATCGCTTGGACGGATTCGCCCGCTCGGCGCGGGTGGGGTGGTCGCGGCGGAAGAACAGCAACTCCGGCACCTGGTGGAAGGGCCCGTGCAAGGCGATCTCGGCGACGAAGGTGCGGTCCGCGTGGTGGTAGCTGTCATGCGGCTTCACCCGGCGCAGCACGTCGGCCCGCAGCACGCCGTAGAAGTCGTCGCCGCCGGGCTCGAACAGCATGCTGCGGAAGCGCTCCGGCGCGCGCGGCGAGTCGGTGGCCAGCGTGTACTCGTAGGGCACCGTCACCTTGCCGTCGCCGTCGATGACGGCCTGATCGGCGTGCGCGAGGACCACTTCCGGACGCTCGTCGAGCGCCTCGACGCAGCGCCGCAGCAGATCCCGTGCGTACAGATCGTCGTGCGAGGCCCACTTGAACAGCTCGCCGTGGCACTGCGTGAAGACGTAGTTGTGGTTCGGCGCGGCACCGATGTTCTTGAGCAGCCGGATGTAGCGGATGCGAGAGTCCCGGGCGGCGTAATCGCGGCAGATGTCCTGGGTCTTGTCGGTCGATGCGTTGTCGGTGATGACCAGCTCGAAGTCCTCGTAGGTCTGGCCGAGCAAGGCGTCGAGCGATTCGGCGAGGTACTCCTCGCCGTTGTAGACGGGCAAGCCGATGCTCAACCGGGGATGGGCGGTCATTGCGTCCTCACTTCGGGAATGGGGTTCTCGCGGCGCTCGCGCAGAGCGGACCGCAGTTGCTGCCACCACACGGCGGAGCTGCAGGCGGCCGCGGCGGCAACGCCCCAGGCCGACCCGGCCGTACCGGCCAGGACCGCGCCGCCGAGCCCGCCGCAGACGTAGAAGGTGGAGGCGAACAGTTGACAGCGCAGGCTGCGCCGGGCCGCGGCGAGCGCGCGCAGGCCGGCCGCCGCGCCGGTGCCGAGTCCGGCGCCCGCGACGCCGAGCGTGACCGGCACGATGATCGCCGAAGCGGAGCTCCAGACGTCACCGAGGATGAGCTCGCCGAGCCGGTCCGGCATCAGGAGCAGCACCGAGCCCCACAGCAGCGCGCCGATGGCCTGGCCGACGCCGAGGTAGAGGCAGAACCTGCCGAGCCGGTCCGGGGCCTGGCGCAGCATCCGCGCCGCCTCCGCGACGGTGACCAGCGTCAGCCCCATCAGTACGGCGAGGAACGGGCCGAGGAGCAGCTCGGCGCCCCGGATCACCCCCACCGCGCTGACCGCGACGATCACGCCGAGCCCGTACGCCCGCAGTTGGCTGGCGCCGCTGACGCCGACGTTCTCGATCAGGTACCGGTAGCTGAGGTCGCGGTGCTCGTGGAGCCACTCGCGTCCTTGGGTGAGCCGGGGCCGGATGCCGGACTGGAGACAGCCGTACACCGCGGCCACCGTCGCGGACGCGCCCCAGGCGAGCACGAAGGCGGTCACGGTGCCCACGCGGGCCGCCACCACCATGGCCGGCACGAGCGCGATGCCCCACACGACGTCGTTGACGAACGCCTTGCGGCCGTTGCCGGCGGCGAAGAACGAGTACCGCCAGGCGTCCTGCAACAGCAGCCCCGGCAGCATGATGCCGAGGCCCGCGAACGCCGGCCCCACATCGCCGCCGAGAGCGAGGCCCACCGCCAGGCACACCGCGCCGATGACGGCACCGACACCGACCGCGGTACCCGAGGACCGGGCCACCGCCCCGCGCCAGGACGCGTCCGACACACCGCTGAAGCGGACCACGAGCGGGTCGGTGGCCAGTCCGCGGGAGACGCTGAGGACCACTCCGTAGGTCACCCAGGCCAGGCTGAACACGCCGAACGCGTTCAGCCCGAGCGAGCGGGCCACGTAGATCCCCACCGCGAAGTTGGACAGGCTGGAGGCCGCCTGGTCGGCCAGGCCCCAGGACAGCCGGCCGAGGATGGCCCGCCTGGCGGTGGGCCGGGCCGTCTTCTCCTCCCCGGTGGTCATCGGCGTCACGCTTTGATCAGCCCGGCGGCGTGCAGGGCGTCGGCCGCGACGGCGACGGCGTCGAAGGCCAGCCCGGACCGCTCGGCGACATCGAGCAGACTGTGCTCGCCGTCGGAGAGGTTGAGCACCCAGAGCATGGCCATCTGGGCCTGCTTGGTGTCGCTGCGGCCGCCGAGCGCGTCGTAGAGCCCGCGCCGGCCCAACTGTGGTTCGCCGTACGGGCTGAGATTCAGATAGCGCCGGTTGCGGTCGAGCACCGCGAACGCCTCGCGGCAGACGGCGAGCGTGTCGGCCATCGCCTCCGGGAGCACGAAGTCCGGGTTGTCCGCCGACGTGTGGTACTCCGGGTACTGCGAGTACGGGGTCCTGCTGAGCGAGCCCACGCCGAGGTTGAACCCGGGGGAGCAGTACTGCCGCTCGTCGTAGCCGTAGGGAGTGAACTCGGTGACGCTGTGCGGGCGTTCGGATGCGGTCAGGACGTGCTGCAGCACCCGGTCGATCTCGGCGTCGCCGCGCCTGCTCTGCTTGTAGGTGAGCTGGCCCGAGTCACCGGCGCAGGCCAGCACCAGGCCGTGCTTGATCTGCTCCACCCGCTCCTGGTTGCGGGCCAGCCAGGTGATGGCCCCCACGGTCCCAGGCGCGAAGATGAACCGGTAGGTGTAATACGGGTTCGTATCGGCGAGCGCCCTGGCCAGGAACGTCGCCACCGCGATGCCGGCCAGGTTGTCGTTGGCCAGCGACGGATGGCAGACATGGCAGGAGACGATCACCTCGTCGGGCACCTGTCCGGGGACCACGTGCTCGGCGTAGGTGAGGTGCCCGTCCGCGAGCGTGGAGTCGACACACACCTCGTACTCGCCGTCCGGCAGCGCGTCCAGGGTCTCCTGGGCCAGGCAGAAACCCCATTCCGGCTTGTAGTAACTGGTGCGGTACGGCACCCAGCTCGGCTGCTCCGGCAGGGTGTGCAGGTGCCCGCGCAGCTCCTCCAGCGGCATGGTCGTCGGGGGCACCGGCACGCTGTAGCCGAGCACGTGCAGGCTGGACGCGGCGAAGTCGACGACCCGGTTGCCCGCGCTGTCGGCGACGTACGCGTCCCGGATGTTCCACTCCTGGGGCACCGTCCAGTCGAGCACCTGCGTCCCGGTCGGCACCTCGTGCACCTGCAGCGGGATGTACTCGCCGACGATGTCCAGGGTGGCGCGCACACCGTCGCCGGTGATGCTCCGGCAGAGCGGGTACAACCGCTCCACCAGAGCGTGCATCTCCTCGCCGGCCTGGGTCATCGGCGCCACCGCAGGGTGTCGTCGACGGTGCCGGCCTCGGACGCCGCGCTCAGCACGGCGAGGCGGGTGAAGCGACGCTCGAAGTCCTCCCGCGTCAGCCCGAACTTCCGGTAGGCGTCGGCGAGTTCGAGCGCGCCCTGCTTCACCGTCCACTCGCAGTCGAAGCCGGGAATCGCGGCGCGGAACCGGGAGAAGTCCACCCGGTAGGACCGCGGGTCGGCGCCGTTCTCGCCGGTGATCCGCACCTTGGCGCCGGACACCGCCTCGGCGACCTGCTCGGCGATCTCGGCGACCGTGACGTTGTTGACCTCGCTGCCGATGTTGAACGCCCGGTCGTGCACCGCTTCCCGGGGCGCGTCAAGGGCGGCCGTGAAGGCCCGCGCGATGTCGGCGGCGTGCACCAACGGGCGCCAGGGAGTGCCGTCGGAGAGGACGAGCACCTCGCCCGACAGGAGGGCGTGGCCCACCAGGTTGTTCAGCACGATGTCGGCGCGCAGCCTGGGGGAGTAGCCGAAGGCGGTGGCGTTGCGCATGAAGACCGGGCTGAAGTCGCCGTCGGCCAGCGCGTGCAGGTCGTCCTCCACCCGCACCTTGGACTCCGCGTACGGCGTCACCGGCCGCAGCGGGGCGTCCTCGCCCACCAGGTCCCCGCCGCCCGCGGCGCCGTACACCGAGCACGTGGACGCGTACAGGAAGCGCCGCACCCCGGCCTCGCGGGCCAGCCGCGCCAGGTGCACGGACGCGTGGTGGTTGATGTCGTAGGTGAGCTGTGGCGCGAGGGATCCCAGCGGGTCGTTGGAGAGCGCGGCCAGGTGGATCACGGCGTCCACCCCGGCCACGTGTTCGGCCGTGACGTCACGCAGGTCCGCCCGGTGGCCCCGCGGGTCCGCGGGCGGCGGGCCGAGCACACAGTCGGCGAACAGACCGGCGTCGAGGCCGACGACTTCGTGTCCGGCGGCCGTGAGGACCGGGGCCATCACGGTGCCCAAGTAGCCCTGGTGTCCGGTGAGCAGTACGCGCAAGGTTCATTCCCCCTGGTCGAAAGTGCCGAGATCGAGCGTGAGTTTGGTGACGGCGAACGCCTCGGCGTACCGCGCGTGGCATTCGATGCCCCGGATGCGTGCGAGACCGAGGAAGGCCTCCCGGTCGTACCAGGGCCGGTGCCGCTGCGAGGGGTAGTGCTCCTGCAGCAGCCGCACCTTCTGTTCGGCGATCTCCGGCGACAGCGGCTGGTATGCCGTCATGCGGCCGAGATCGCCGTCCCACTTGACGATTTCGTAGGACAGCACGAGATGGTCGCGGAACGCGGTGGTCATGAGCTGGGCCAGACCGCGGTGGTCCTGGTGCGCGTCGTCGGTGCGCGGGGCGAGGACGAGATCCGGCTCGGTCCGCTCACGCAGGTCCTCGACGGCCGCCTTGGCCTCGTCCCACTGCGCGGGCAGCCGGCCGTCGGCCAGCTTGAGCACGGTCAGGCGCAGATCGGCGCCGGGACAGAACGCGGCGAGCGCGGCCTGTTCCTCCTGCTCCCGCTCGCCGCCACCGCCGGTGAGCACCAGCGCGTCGACGCGGGCACCCGGCCGTGCCCGGCACAGCGCGAGCAGCGTGCCGCCCGCGCCGATGGCGATGTCGTCGCAGTGCGCGCCCACCGCGACGATCCGGTCCAGGTGCCCGGACCCGAGCCGGATCACGCGCCCACTCCGGCGCTGTCCCGCTCCCACACGGCCCACGGCCGGTCGCCCCGTGCGTAGGCGTCGTCGAGGGCGGCCCGCTCCTTGACGGTGTCGGTCGGCTTCCAGAAGCCGCGGTGCTGGTGCGCGGCAAGGCGTCCCTGCTTGGCCAGTTGGGCGCATCCGTCGGCGACCAGGTCGCCGTTCTCCGGTATGTGGTCGAAGACCTCCTGGCGGAGCACGAAGTAGCCGCCGTTCTCCCACATCGGCAGTTCGCTCACCGGGGTGATGCCCCCCACCAGGCCGTCCGCGCCCAGCTCCACGCAGTGGAAGGAGGACTGCGGCGGCACCACCATCATCGACGCGCCCGCGTCACGCTGCGCGAACCGGTCGATCATCTCGGGCAGCGGGGCGTCGGTGAGCACGTCGGCGTAGTTGGCGAGGAACATCTCGTCGCCGTTCAGGTGGTGGCGCACCCGGCGCAGCCGCTCTCCGATCGGGGACTCGATGCCGGTCTGCGCGAACGTGATCGTCCAGTCCGAGATGTCGGTGGAGAGCAGTTCGGTCCGGCCGCCTCGCAGCACGAAGTCGTTGGACGTCGTCTCCTCGTAGTTGAGGAAGAAGTTCTTGATGTGGTGGGCGCCGTATCCCAGGCACAGGATGAACTCGGTGTGCCCGAAGTGCGCGTAGTAGCGCATGACATGCCAGATCAGCGGCCGTGGGCCGACCATCGCCATCGGCTTGGGCACGTCGTCGTCGGCGCCGCTGCGCATGCGCATCCCATAACCGCCGCAGAAGAGTACGACCTTCATGCTGTGCCCCCCGAGGCGCCCTCGACAATGCTCAGTTCCGGAATGGGAAAGACAAGGCGGCCGCCCCACTCGTGCACGTAGGACAGCTGCTCGACCAGCTCGGCCCGCAGGTTCCACGGGAGGATGAGGACGTAGTCGGGCTTGTCGGCGGCTATCTGCTCGGGCGGCAGGATCGGGATACGGGTGCCCGGGGTGTACCTGCCGTGCTTGTACGGGTTGCGGTCGACCGTGTAGGCGAGCAGGTCGGGCCGGATGCCGCAGTGGTTGAGCAGGGTGTTGCCCTTGCCCGGGGCGCCGTAGCCGACGACCGTCTTGCCCTCCTCGGCCGCCGTGATGAGGAACTTCAGGAGGTCGCGGCGCACCTTGGCCACCCGGGCGGAGAACTCCGTGTACCCGGAGAGATCCTGCAGCCCGGCGGCCTTCTCCCGGTCGAGCACCTCGGCCACCCGCTGGGACGGCTCGCCGGCCGCCTCGGTGGGGCGGGCCCACAGCCGGATGGACCCGCCGTGCGTGGGCAGCAGCTCGACGTCCACCAGGGCGAGTCCGCCGCTGGCCAGCGCGCGGATCGCGGAGGCGACCGTGTAGTACTGGAAGTGCTCGTGGTAGATCGTGTCGTACTGGTTCTCCTCGATCAGGGTCAGCAGGTGCTGCACCTCGATGGAGACCCAGCCGTCGTCGGCGACCAGGGCGCGCAGCCCCTCGGTGAACCCGACCACGTCGGGGATGTGCGCGTACACGTTGTTGGCCACGACCAGGTCCGCCGGGCCGTGTTCGGCGCGGACGGCCGCGCCGGTGGCCGGGCTCAGGAACTCCGTGAGCGTGGGCACACCCGCGTCGCGCGCCGCGGCGCCGACGTTCACCGACGGCTCGATGCCCAGGCAGCGGATCCCCCGGTCCACCACGTGCTTCAGCAGGTATCCGTCGTTGCTCGCGACCTCGACCACGAAGGCGTCGGAGCTGTCGGCGCCGAGTCCCACACGCTGGACGGCGTCGGCGACGAACGTACGCGCGTGCTCCACCCAGGAGGTCGAGAAGGACGAGAAGTACGCGTACTCGCTGAACGTGTCCTCCGGCGTGATCAGCGGAGGGATCTGCGCGAGCCAGCAGTCGGTGCAGACCCGCAGATGCAGCGGATACGCCGGTTCAGCTTGTTCCAACTGGTCCGCGGCGAGGAAACTCTCGCACGGCGGAGTCGCCCCCAGATCGACGACGCTTGCCGTCGCGTCCGAGCCGCAGAGTCGGCATCGAGACATCTACTTCCCCCCATTTCTGCTCGCGGCGGTGCCCCCGCCGCGAGTCAGTGCTGACCGCCCCGCGATCGCGGCGCGGTACCCCTCCACCAGGCGTTCGAGACCGACGGCCGGGCTGAAACCCTGCTCGTATCGGTGTCGGCCCGCCTGGCCCATCTCCTGGTTCCGCGCCGGATCGGCCGTGATCCGGCGCAGACAGGACGCGAGTGAGCCGGCCTCACCGGGTCGGTGAAGCAGCCCCGTCACCCCGTCCTCGACGAGTTCGACGAAAGCGCCGTGACCGGCGGCGACCATCGGGACCCCCGCCGCCATCGCCTCCACGACCACCAGGCCGAACGCCTCCAGCCACGTCGAGGGAGCCACCACGGCCACCGACCGTGCGATGGCCTGCCGGCACTGGGCAGGGTCGTACAGGCCGACGTAGCGCACGTCGTCCCGGCCAGCGGCCCAGGTGGTCACCTCGTCCTGAAGCGGTCCCGTGCCGGCGATGACGAGCGGCACGCCCACCCCACCGGCCGCGGCGATCGCGTCCCACGCGGCCATGAGCAGCCGCACGCCCTTGGTCTCCGCGAGGCGGCCGAGATAGAGCACGTGCTCGCCGGCGCCCGAGCGGCGGGCGTCCGGGTCGGGCACGAAGTTGTGCTTCACCACCAGACGCTCGGCCGGCATGCCGGCCCGCACCAGGACGTCGCGCTGCGCCGCGGAGATGCAGAAGAACCGGTCCACGCCGGACCACCAGCGCCGCCGGTTGACGACCAGGCTGACCGCGAGCGGCACCGTCGCAAGCCGGGAGTCGCGGTAGCAGCCGTGCCGGACGGCGGGCAGCGGCGTTCCCCCGACGCACTCGGTGCACGGCCGGCCGTCGCGCTGCAGTGTGCCCGGCGGGCAGATCTGGGTGTAGTTGTGCAGCGTGGCCACGACGGGCACGTCCACGTCGGCGCAGGCGGCGATGACCGCGGGCGACAGGAGCGGGAAGACGTTGTGCACGTGCACCACGTCGGGGCGTGTGGCGCGCAGCCGGGCGGCGAGCTCCGTGCGGACCGCCGGGTTCCACGGCACGGTCAGCGGCACTGCGGCCTTGGCGGGCAGGGACTTGGCGCCGATGGAGTCGCTGCGCCGCTCGAACACCTCGACCCGGTGGCCTGCCGCGCGCAGCACTTCCGTCTCCTGGTCGACGACGTTGTTCTCGCCGCTCGGCTGCGCCGAGGAATAGCGGTTGTGCACCACGAGGACGTGCATGCTCACAGTCGCCTCCGATCCTGGGCCCAGCGCGGGATACGGCGTCGGGGAACTGCGGGCTTGGCGAGGGGCGCGGCTGCCGGCGGAGCCGCCAAGAGCGAGGCGGCCAGGGCCAGATGCAGCAGATACGGCGAGGCGTCTCCGAGACCGGCCTCGGTGTACGACGCGATCGCGCAGTAGCTGATGAGGAAGATCGCGCAGGCCCTCGCCAGCGACGGCGGCCGCAGCAACGCGACGCCGCCGAGGATGACGATGAGCGCCGCCACGAGGGTGATGCCGGTCCAGCCCTGCTCGTGGTAGACGGCCAGCCAGCTGTTGTCGATCGGCAGTCCGCCGAACGACTTGTCGCCCAGGCCCATGCCGAACAACTTCTCTCCCGTCGTGCGGGGTGCGGCAAGGAGGGCGTCCCAGACCTTGGCCCGCCCGGTCAGGCTGGTGAGGTACTCCTGGCTCTGGCCGCGCAGGAACCACGCCCGCAGCAGGGGAGCGAAGCCCACCGCGGCCACCGTGGTGACGACCACCGCCCAGGTGAAGAACCGGCGGGCGGCGGCGCTGGTCAGGACGAGCGAACCGATGGCGAGGGCGAGCCCGATGAGCATGCCGAGCGTGGCCGTGCGGGTGTGGGTCAACGCGAGCAGGACGAGCGAGGGCACGATGATGACCGCCGCGCTGACCCGGTCGGTCCGGCGCCCCAGGAGGAGCAGCACGGTGAGCCCGATGATCACCGCGGCGTACTGGCCGATCTGGGGCGGCGTGAGCGGCCACAGCGCTCCGACGAGCCGCCCGCCGTAGACGTCGGGCATGGCCGCGCCCGGGGAGATGACCGCGCCGGCGATGACCGACCCGAGCACCGCGAAGTAGATGCGGATGTGGTGCCGGACGAACGTCTCGCTGCCGTCCCACCAGCGGCTGAGCAGCCACAGCGTGCCGATGAAGAGAGCGAAGCGGGTGCAGCGGAACAGGGCGCCGAATCCGGACACCAGTTGCAGGCTGGAGATCACGCTCGGCACGAGCAGCAGGGTGAGCAGCAGCAGGAAGGCGCTGGCGTGGATGCGCAACCGCCAGTTGAGCGCGAGTGCCAGCGTGAACGCGAGGACCAGCGCGCCCATGGTGACCAGCTGGATGAGGGAACGGGGCAGCGGGATGACGGTCTCCGCCCCGGCGGAGCCGAGCGTGTTGAGGATCAGCAGCCCCCACACGGTCCCGACGAGCTTCGGCGTGCCGGTGCGCGGTTCGACGCCGGGCCGCGCGCCCGTCGTGTCCGTCTCGCCCGGCAGCCCGTTCTGCCGCAGGTCCTGGCTCATCTCAATCACCGTCCGGTACGCGTACACGCAGGGTGCTGCTCACGTCCTGCTCGTACGGCGTGTTCTGCCACTGCCCGAAGTCGAGCACCTGGCTGGGGTCGTGGGCGACGAACTTCCACGGCCCGATGTAGACGTTGTCGCGCCAGCGGTTGCCCTGCTTGTGGGTGATCGCGTCGGCCACCCGGTCGCCCTTGTACGGCGACCACTTCGGGTAGGTGCCGTAGTTGGCCAGGACCGCCATGCGGTCGCACATCGCCGCGCACTTGACGACGGACTTGTTCAGCACGAAGCGGTTGTCGTGGATGTCCACCCGCTGGGTCTTCCAGCGGCAGTCGGCGTAGAGCGGCTTGGTGGCGATCTTCGGCTGTGCGCAGCGGTCGGTGTTCTTCTCCAGCAACGTGCAGTCACCGGAGGAGGTGTTGGCGGGGCTGTTGCAGAACCGGTCGGCGTTCTCCCACAGGGTGATGCCGGACCAGTTGTCCTCCATCAGGTTCCGGTAGACCTCGATCTTGTCCGTGCGGGCCCGGACCCGTGGTTCGCCGCCGGACTCCGACAGGTAGAGGGTGGCGAAGGGAAACTTGTCGCCGCCGGAGGCTCCTCTGCGGCCCTCGACCCAGTTGTTGCGCCGCATGGTGTTCTTCCGGATGACCGCGTTGTAGCTGGTCTCGTAGATGAGCGCGGCACCGTCGTTGGCCTCCAGGACGTTGTCCTCGATGCGGAAGTCGTTGTTGTTGGTGTCCGCCCACAGCCCGGTCCCGCGGTTGTCGTGCACCCAGTTGCCACGGATGTCGGCGCCGTCGACGGCCCAGAACTTGACGCCTCCGGTGCAGCCGCAGCCTTCCCGGCGCTTCTCCCAGTCGCCGGTGTTGTTGCCCACGATCTCGTTGCCCTCCACCACCAGATCGCGCAGAGGGCCGGTGCCCTTGTAGGCGTTCATGCCGTACTGCCCGTTCTCGCGCAGGCAGTTGCCGCGGACCTGCTGGCGGGCGCCGGCCATGAGACCTGCGCCGGAGTTGTGCTGGATGGTCGAGTGCTCGATCACCCACCCGTCGGCTGAGTCATGGTTGACCACGCCCTGGTCGTGCGGCGCGACGAAACCCTGCACGGTCAGATGGCGGATGGTGACGTCGCGGGCGTCGCCGCCGAACGCGTACTGATTCTTCTTCCGGCCGTCGAGCACCGCGCCCGGCGCGCCGAGGTAACGGTTCCCCTTCTTGGGGATGATCTGGGCGTGGCGGTCCGGTTCGAGCCGGTGCTTGCCCGGCCGAAGCCAGAACGTGGTGCCCGCGGGGCTGCTCTTGGTCTTCGCGGCCAGGTCGTTGAGCACCTTGGGGTCGACGGTCACCGCGCCCGCCGGTGCTTTCGCCGGCCCGGCCTGGGGCTTGGCGCACACCTTGGCCACGGCTCGCGCCCCGGACTTGGCCGGCGCGGAGGTCTGCTCCGTCCGGTCGCCCGGCGAGCCGTCGCAGCCGGTCGCCACCAGGACGGCCAGCGCCGCCGCCGGTAACGCCCAGTTCCGCCACTTCATCCCCACAGTCCTCTCTCCCCCTAGCCCCGGAACCTGAGCACGGTCGTGAACCCCTGTGTGCCATCGGCGAAACCGGTGCCGATCAGTGTCGTGGCGGGTTCCTTGCGCCCGAATCCGGCGGAGTACCAGCCAAGGGGCGGTTCGCTCTCGCCGTGATGCGCGCGCCATGACAGTTGCTCGGGCAGGTCGAGCACCGCGAAGCGGTCCTCGCCCTCGCGGGTCCAGGTCAGCACCGCCCAGTTCCCCACCAGGTCCGCGGCGATCGCCGGCCCGAGGTGGAAGGCCAGCCGTACCGCCGCCCGGCGCGGGCCGCGTACCTCGTCGACCACCCGCAGCTCGTGGCTGGCGGCATTGAGTTCCACGCGGCGGCGATGTGTGGAGCGCCCGTATCCGTCGTGCTCGGCACTCCAGCGGGTCACCCCCTCGTCGGAGGTGTCTGTGACGTCCGCGGTCAGGACGCGGGTGCGGGCGTGCCGGGTCCAGAGGAACGGGCCGCCGGAGACGGACTGGTCGGCGCCGTCCAACTGCAGCGTGTTGTGGCCGAGGGTCGAGCGGAAGTACTGCCGCCACTCGGGCTGCCCGTGGTAACAGAACGTCCCCGGGTCGGCGAGCACGTCGACCCCGTCGTGACGGACCTCCACGGACAGCGCGTCCGCGTGGGCGTGCGCGGCGATCGACAGGAAGCCGTGCGGGCCGCCGTCGCAGCGGCACCAGATCTCCTCCGGGCCACGCAGGATGGTCATGCCCGCGTCGGCGAAATGGCCGGGCCTGCTCGCGGGCCGGGACACGGCCGGTGAGCTTCCCTCCTTCGCGCTTCCCTTTTTCGCGTACGGCCGGATCAGCGCGGCGAGCAGCGGGGTGCGCACATCGCTGCCGCTCACCGCGGGCCACCAGGGGAGCCGTCCGAACACGGCGTCCCCGGTGGCGAGCAGCGAGGCCCAGCGGTCGGTGCCCGCGCCGTCCACGACCAGACCGTGCCCGTCGTCCGCATCCCCCTGGCGCGGCGGGCGCAGGCGGTTGTCCACGATCGCCGCGAGCGCGTCGGTCATCCGCAGCAGCACCAGGCGCACCGTTGTGGGGACCGGCACGCAGGCGGCATCCGCCTCGGCCACGGCGGCCAGGCCGAGCTCGAGGACCAGGCCGTGATATTCGGTGGCCAGCTCGCGGTTGAGGCCGGAGTGGTAGGTGTTGGCGCGCAGGTGTCGTTCCAGGGACCGCAGCGCCTCGTCCCGCCACCGCGCCGAGGAGGGGAACCAGCCGAAGGCGCAGGCCGCGGCGAACTGCCCTGCGGCCTCGGCGATGATGTGGTTGTTCGCCGAGGAACCCCGGCTGGGGAAGGCGGCCAGCCAGCGCTGATGGTGCCAGATCTGGTGCAGCGCCACCGGGTTGGCCTCGAAGAGACCGGCCGCCCCCGACCACCCGTCGAGCAGCCTGCGGACCCACACCCAGGAGAGCAGCCGGATGCCCAGTTCGATGCCGCTGATCCAGTGCACGCCGCGAAGCGGTGGGTTGGCCGCCCACCACGAGCGCAAGTGCTCGGCCACACGCTCGGCGTACCGCTCGTCCCCGGTGACCGCGTAGGCGGCGGCCAGCACGGTGAGGTACTGATGCCGGGACAGCTCCCAGATCTGCTTGATGTCCCCGACCGCGTCTTCGTTGCGGTAGGGCACGTCGAAGGCGTAGCCCCACGGAGCCCGGCGCCCGGTCTTC
The DNA here is from genome assembly GCF_040682375.1 of Streptomyces sp. NPDC051214. Classification (NCBI taxonomy): domain Bacteria; kingdom Bacillati; phylum Actinomycetota; class Actinomycetes; order Kitasatosporales; family Streptomycetaceae; genus Streptomyces; species Streptomyces sp. NPDC051214. Next base: position 218,874 of record NZ_JBFBAT010000013.1, on the reverse strand, counting down.
GGGTCGTGCCACCAGTCGGGGTCGGCCAGGTCGTCGCGGACCACGCCGAAGAACTCGACGTGCCCGGCCATCAGCCGGTCCGCCTCGGCGACGAGACGTTTCGCGGCCTCCGGCGGCACGGCGCCGATCGTCCCCGCGGGCAGCACCGCGGTGAACCGGGCGCCGGTCACGGTCGGGCAGGTGGGCCGCGCCGCACGCCACCGCCGCCTGCGCACCGTGTCGCCCACCCGGCCGCCGACCTCCCGCGGCCCCATCCGGGAGAGCCGCCGCAGGTACCAGCCCGCGCTCGAGGTCATCACGCCCTCGCCAACATCACCGGCGCACCGCCGGCCAGGCCGGCCGGCACGGCCAGGGTGGCGGCCGTGGTGGCGACGAGGGACTCCAGTGGCACCGGCATCGGCCCGCCGGACCGCACGGCCTTGACGAACGAGGCCAGCTGGGCTTCCTGGCCCTTGTCCCGGGCCTTGGGCAGCCGCGAACTGACCCACCGCTTGCGCCCGGCCGTGCCGTCGAAGTACACCGAGGCACGCACGAAGTCGTCGAGCCGCAGCGCCCGCCCGTCGGCGACCAGGTCCAGCGTCTCCTTGGGGAAGCCGGACGGGCCGGTGGTCACGTAGCTGATGGTGGCGGTGGACCCGTCCGGGTAGCGCAGCACGACCTGAAGGTCGTCGTTGCCGGACGAGGCGACCGTGTACACCGACTCCGGGTCGGCCCCGAGCAGCCAGCTCGTCGTGTCGATGAAGTGGCCGCCCTCGCCGATGAACCGCGAGCCCTCGGTGCCCTGTTGGAGGTACCAGCTGCCGTGCCCAAGGCGGCCTGCGTTGACCAGATAGCGCAGGTTCGCCGGGCCGGTGCGGGCGCCGAACTGCTTCTTGGCCTCCTGCAGCAGCGGCGCGAAGCGCCGGTTGAAGCCCACCTGCAGCCGGTCGTTGCCGGACTCCTCCACCGCCGCGAGTACGCCGGCGAGCTCGTCCTCGGTCAGTGCCAGCGGCTTCTCCACGAACACGGCCTTGCCGGCAAGGAGGGCCTTGCGGGTCAGTTCGGCGTGCGAGCTGTGCCGGGTGACCACGAACACCGCGTCGATGGACGCGTCCCCGAGCACCGCGTCGAGATCGGTGGTCGCCTCGGCGAAGCCGAACTTGCGCTGCGCGTTGGCTCCGGACAGCGCCGTCGTGGTGACGACGGTCGACAGCCGTACGCCGTCGCGCTGTGCCAGGTGCGGCAGCAGCATCGACGTCGCGTAGTTGCCCGCGCCGACGAACGCCAGGCGCACCGGCGTGGCGGCCCGGCCCGGCGTGGACACGCGGCCGCCGGTCCGCTTCACCGCGGGCACGGCCACCGACGGGGCCACTGCTTCCGGCGCGGCTTCCGTGTCGCCGGGGTAGCGGAACAGCACGGCCACGGCCTTCAGGTCGCCGTCCTTCAGGCTCTGGTACGTCTCGACGGCGTCGTCGAAGTCGGCTATGTGGGAGATCAGGGGCTCCACGTCGACGCGGCCGCGGGCGACGAGATCCAGGAAGCACGCCAGGTTGCGGCGCTCAGTCCAGCGCACGTAGCCGATCGGGTAGTCGCGCCCCTCCAGCTCGTACTCCGGGTCATAGCGCCCGGGGCCGTAGGAGCGGGAGAACCGGACGTCGAGTTCCTTCTCGTAGTAGGCGTTCCACGGCAGGTCGAGGCGGCACTTGCCGATGTCGACGACCCGGCCTCGGTCCCGGCAGAGCCGGGCGGCCAGCTCGACGGGCTGATTGCTGGCGCCGCCGGCCGCCAGGTACACCTGGTCCACGCCGTGCCCGCCGGTCAGCTCGGCGACCGCGCTCTCCACGGCCGCGGAGGACGGATCGCCGCAGGCCGCGGCCCCCACGCGCTCGGCGAGCTCACAGCGCACCGGGTCGGGGTCGACGCCGACGACGCGGACTCCCGACGCGGTGAGCAGCTGCACCACCAGCTGTCCGATGAGACCCAGGCCGATGACCAGGGCCACTTCGCCGAGCTGCGGCTCACCCTGGCGGACGCCCTGCATCGCGATGGACCCGACGGTGCCGAAGGCCGCGTGCCGCGGCGCGAGGCCGTCGGGCACCGGGGTGTAGAGGTTCCTGGGCACCCAGTTCAGCTCGGCGTGCAGCGCGTGCTCGTTGCCGGCGCAGGCGACGAGGTCACCGACCTTCACGTCATCGATCCCGGCGCCGACCTGCTCGACCACCCCGCACAGCGAGTAGCCCAGAGGCGTGTAGGAGTCCAGCTTGCCCATCACCTTGCGGTAGGTGGCGGGCACCCCGTTGGTGGCCACGCTCTGCATGACCTTGGCCACCTGGTCCGGCCGGGAGCGGGCCTTGCCCACCATCGACATGCCGGCCTCGGACACCTTCATGAGCTCGGTTCCGGTGGAGATGAGCGAGTAGGCGCTCCGCACCAGCACGCCGCCCGGCTTGCACCCCGGCACCGGCACGTCGAGCAGCGCCAGTTCGCCACTCTTGTAGTTCTGAACGACCTGTTTCACCCGAGCTCCTCTTATTTCTGCGTTCAACGTCGTCAGGCCGCTTGGCTCTGGCCGGAACCAGAGGTCGCGCCGCGATACCAGTACTCGAGGGTCAGCACATGCCACAGATGCTTGGAGAAGTCCCGCTGCCCCGCGGCGTCCTCGGCCACCATCCGCGCCAGCGCGTCGCGGCGCAGGAGACCGGAGTTGACGAGCACACCGTCGTTCACCACCTCGCGCACCAGCGGGGCCAGATCCCGGCTCATCCAGGCGCGCAGCGGCGCGCTGAACAGACCCTTGGGCCGGTACACGATCTCCCGGGGGAGTACGGAGGTGGCCGCCTCCTTGAGGACGGCCTTGCCCTGCCGGCCGACGATCTTGCGGTCGCCGGGCACGGCGAACGCCGCCTTGACCACCTCCACGTCCACGTACGGCACCCGTACCTCGGTCGAGGCGGCCATGCTCGACCGGTCGGTGTAGGCGAGGTTCAGGCCCGGCAGGAACATCCGGGCGTCACCCAGGCACATGCGGTTGACGAAGTCGTCCAGGTCGTTGTCCTGGTAGATGTCCGCGTGCTCGGTCACCACGTCCTCGACCGTCCCGGCCAGGTCCGGGTCGACCAGGGCGAGCAACTCGTCCTGGTCGTACATGGTGTAGCTGCGCCGGAAGGCGGTCTCCTCCGGCAGGTCGGCGAAGGACAGGAACCGCTTGGCGAAGCGCACCGACCGGTAGCCACGGCGGGCCGTGGCTACCGGCATCCGGTCCACGGCCGCGGACAGGCCGCGCCGCAGGGGCCGCGGGACGCGCTGGTAGCGCAGCGCGAGCAGGTTGGCCAGGTGCTTGCGGTAACCGGCGAACAGCTCGTCGGCCCCCATCCCCGACAGCATCACCTTGACCCCAGCCTCCCGGGCGGCCGAGCAGATCAGGTAGGTGTTGATCGCCGCGGGGTCGCCGATCGGCTCGTCCAGGTGGTAGGTCATCTGCGGCAGCAGCTCGAGGACGTTCGGGGCGATCTCGATCTCGTGCAGGTCGACGCCGAACTGCTCGGCCACCTGCCGGGCATAGCGCAGGTCGTCGGGCATCGCCTCGAACTTGGCGTCCTCGGCGCGGAACCCGATGGTGTACGCGGAGATCCCGGGCCGGTCGCGGGCGGCGAGCGCGGTCAGGTAGCTGGAGTCGAGGCCGCCGGAGAGGAAGGTCGCCACGGGCACGTCGGAGAGCAGGTGGCGCCGGGTCGACTCCTCGACGATGGCGGCCAGATCGGGCTGCTCACCGCTGAGGGCGCGCTCCCGGCCCTCGGCGGCGACGTCCTTCAGGTGCCAGTACCGGCCGCGCTCCACCCGGCCGTCGGGCCGCACCCGCAGCCAGCTCCCCGGGGGCAGCTTCTCCGCCTCGCGGAACGCGCAGCGCGAGTCCGGCACCCAGTAGTACAGCAGGGATGCCACCATCGCCGCAGGGTCCACCTCGAGGGAACCGCCGGTCACGGCGGCGAGCGCCTTGAGTTCGGAGGCGAACACCAGACCCTGGCCGCGCCGGAGCAGGAACAGCGGTTTGATGCCGAGCTGGTCGCGGGCGAGCACCAGTTCACCGGTGCGCTCGTCGAAGATCCCGAACGCGAACATGCCGCGTAACCGGGGAAGGCAGTCGGTGCCCCAGCGCCGCCATGCCTCAAGCAGCACCTCGGTGTCGGAGGTGCCGCGAAAGCGCACTCCGGCGGCCGTCAACTCGGCCCGCAGCTCGGGCGCGTTGTACAGCTCGCCGTTGTACGTGAGCGACAGGCCGTTCGAGACCATCGGCTGGGCGCCGGTCTCGGACAGGTCGATGATGGCCAACCGGCGGTGCCCGAGATGTACTTCGCCGTCACCGACGGAGTGGCTGTAGCGGCCGGCCCCGTCCGGACCGCGGTGGGCGAGGGTGTCGGTGAGCCGGTCGGCCACGACCTTCCCGCCCGGCCACCGGTATGTGCCTGCGATGCCACACATGTATTACCGCGCCTCCTGGTCGCTGTCGGGGACTCGTACTGCCCATGACGGCCGCTCCGTCAGCTGCCGGCCTGCCGCGTTCTGCCGGGCAAGACGTTCGTTGTGGCCCCGCAGCGCGGTGTGCTGGCCATCCCACAGGGTGCCGTCGGTGCGGTCCCGCGGATCGGGGTCGATCAGCACCACGCCGATCACCGGGATGAGAAGGTCCGCGAGCTGCCGCGCCACGGTGTGCAGCCATGCGGTGCTGCCGTGCCCGGCACGCACGACGAGCACGGTCTGGGAACCGAGGTCCTGCAGGCCGGTCCACGCGGTACCGGGCGCGACCGAGCCGACGCCGAGCCTGCGCATCTGCGGCGGCACGTCCGCGGCACGATCGCCGCTGACGATGGCCGGGCCGCCCGGCTCCTGATGGCGGGCGGCGCGCTGCAGGGCCGGCAGATCGTCGATGATCACCACCGGGCTGTCCGCCGCCAGGGCCCCCGCGAGGTCCAGGGCGAGCACGCTCGTGGTGTGCGCGCAGCCCAGTTCGAGAAGGGACACCGATTCCCCGGAGTCCCGCACGGTGCGGGCCAGGGTCGCGATGAGCCGCTCGCGCTGTGCGCGGGTGCGTCGGCGCTGCCACAGTGTGACCGGCCGCCGGGGCACGCGGCGCAGCTCGGCGATGACCGAGGCTCCCAGGTTCGCCGCGATCTCCCGGCGCAGGACCGGACGGTCCGCCACCACCGAACCGACCGCGGCCACCGCGAGCCCGAGGACGAGCCCCAGAGCGAAGCCGATGCCGCCGTTGGTGACGGCGGCCATGGGCACCGAGTGCCGCACCGCGCGCGGGTCGTCCACGATCTGCGTGCCGGAGATGATCCGGGGGGTGCCCACGCGCGCGTCCTCGGCGCGCTGGTCGAAGTCGGCGATCCGAGAGGTGAGCTCGGCCCGGCGGGCGAAGAGCGACTCCATGCTCGCCGAGGACTCCGGGTCGGTCTCCGGCGTCCTGCCCCCGATCGACTCGTTGACCCGGGCGAGTTCCTTGCGCATCCGGTCGCGCTGGTCGCGCAGGGCCTTGGCCTCGGCCTTCGCGGTTTCCTGCATCCGCCGCACATGATCCGCGATGAACGCGTCCGCCAACGCCTTGGCGCGGGCCACCGCTTCCGCGTCGCTGTCGCCCGTCACGTCGATCTGCAGCAGGTTGTTGGTCAGGCCGGTGCCCCGGTAGTCCTGCAAGAAGTCTTCCGGCTTCACCGAGGACTTGAGGGACTTCAGGGCCTTGTCGGCGATCCGCGTGGTCTGCAGCACCTCGACGTCGGTGCGGATCAGCGTCCCGGTGTCGTTCGGCTGATCGTCCTGGTGCGCGACGAGCACCTTGGCCATGGCGGCCGGCGGCGGCGGTCGCAGGACGGCCACGGCGGCGCCGATGAGCAGCCCGATCAGGGCCAGGGAGCACCAGAGGCGACGGCGCCTGCGCACCGACACCACCAACGCCTGCAGGTTCAGCAGCGGAGCGGCTGTCGACGACTCCGAGGTCGTGTTCGTCGTCATGCCGAACCTCCCGTCGCCTGGCCGCGAGCGGCGAGCGCCGGAGCGGCCTGCTCCGCAGGGTGTTCGACCGACCGCGTGGGACGGGTCCGGACCGTGCCGGCGACGACGACGCCGACGACCTCGTGCCTGCCGTCCGCGCACGCCTCGGCGATGCCGGTGAGCTCACTCGCGGTCCAACTGCCCGCGCTGAGGACGACCAGGGCGCCGGACTCGGTGTCCCGGTCCGGCACCGTCGGCCGGGCCACCGAGACGTCCACCATCCGCAGCTGCGGATCGCTCTTGGCCTCGGCGACGAGCTGCCCGGCGGCCTGACGGCCGATCTCGTCGCCGTCCGGGACGACCAGCAACAGCCTGCGCGAGCCGGGCACTTGGATACGGATGCGGGCGCACACCCGCCGGTAACGGAGCTGTCTGCCGGCCTCGTCGCCGGTCGCCACCGGGGTCGGCATGTCCCAGCGGGAGTCGACGCCGAGGAAACGGCGGACCCAGGCCCACGGGCCCTGGCCCTGCGACCGGTAAGCGGTCCGTCCACCGGGCACATCGACGGTGCCGATCACCGTCGAGCGCAGCGCCGCGGCGATCTCCGCCTCGGTGCGCAGCCGCCGATTCGACCGTGCCGCGGTGAGGTGGGCGATGACCGAGACCAGAAGGAACAGCAATGCCCCGCCGGCCATGAGCTGCGTCCTTGTCGGCGGTGCCTCGCCGGTCGGCAGGGCCGCCGGGCCCATGACGACCATGCCGGCCTTGCCGGTCGCCGGATCGGCCTCCTCGAGCTTTTGCATGGCCTCCTCCAGAGAACTGCGCAGCTTCTCCAGCGAGGTGCGGGCCTGCACGCTCTCCACGGTCTGTCCGGGGTCCGCCGCCTTGGCCAGTTCGGTGATGCGTCGGTTGGTCTCCTCGACCTTCTTGCGCAGCGCCTCGGGCCGTGAGGCCCTTGCCGGGTCGGTGCTGCCGCCCGCGACGCGCGTGGCGAAGGTGACGAACTCCTTGGCGACCTGGTCGGCCAACTCCTGTGCGTGCTCCGGGGTTTCGGCCGTACCCGAGATCTTGACGATGTTGCCCTCGGCGGCCTTGGCGCTCACCTGGTCGATGAGCTCGCTGCCGTCGCCGCCGGTCCAGTCGAGCGTGTCGGCCACCCGGTCGACCACCGACGAGCTGGTCGCGACGTTCACCTGGGTCACCAGCTCGCGTTCTTCCCAGGCCCCCGGCAGCAGTACCGATGCCGACGCCGTGTAGCGCGGCGGGAAGACCGCCACCGAGGCGCCGTAGCCGACGAGCGCGCCCAGCAGGGCGACGGCGGCGAGCAACCGCCAACGCGCACGGAAGATCCGCCCGATCGTGACCAGACGTATCGTGTCTTCGCTCAACGTCGCCGCCTCCTCCCCATCCGGCTCGGGGCGCCACCGACACGGGTGCGTCCGTGGCAGGCGGCGGCGTAGGCGGCGAGCAGCGATCTCTGGGAGTTCTGCCAGGAAAGTTCTCCGCCGACCCGCTCCTGGCCGAGCTTGCCCATCCGGGCGCGCTTCTCGGGATCGTCGAGCAGCACCGCGATGTGCTCGGCGAACTGGGCCTCGTCGTTGGCGGGCGCGTAGACGGCGGCGTCGCCGGCGGAGACGCGCGCCTCCTTGAGGTCGAAGGAGACGATCGGCTTGCCCATCGCCATGTACTCCATGACCTTGTTCATGGTCGACACGTCGTTGAGCGGATTACGCGGGTCGGGGGAGAGGCACACGTCCGCGGTGGACAGATAGCGCACCAGCTCGGCGTCCGGGATGCGCCCGGTGAACTGCACCTGCTCGGAGAGTCCCAGTCGCCGGGACAGCTCCACCATCGCGTCGAAGGCGTCGCCGGCGCCGACGAACACCGCGTGCCAGTCGGTACGCCCGAGGTTGTCGCGCAGCTTCGCCAAGGACCGCAAAGCGTAGTCGACGCCGTCCTGCGGGCCCATGACGCCCAGGTAGCACAGCAGATGCTGCTTGCCGTGCTTCAACTCCGGTTCGGGCGGCACCGGTTGGAACCGCTCGATCACGGGCGCGCTGCGCACCACGAAGACGTCCTCGGGCCGCTTGCCGCCGCGGCGTACCGCGACCTCGCGGTAGCTCTCGTTCGTGGCGAGGACGATGTCCGCGGCCCGGTAGGTCATCCGCTCCAGGGCGCACACGGCGCGGTAGAGCAGGTCCTCGCCGCGGTCGAACCGGGAGAGGTACAGCTCGGGCACCAGGTCGTGCTGGTCGAAGACGAATCGCGCGCCGAGCCGCTTGAGCCGCAGCGCGGGCAGGAACAGCAGGTCGGGCGGGTTGCAGGCGTGGACCACGTGGACCGGGCCGACCTTGCGGGCAAGGCGGGCCGTGTGCCACAACGCCGATCCGTACTCCCGCAGATAGCCGGCGGGGCCACCGGTGGCCGCGCGCAACGGGTAGCGGTGGATCCGCACCCCGTCGATCTCCGCTTCCGGCTCGGTGTCCCGCTTCTCCCCCCGCGGGCAGATGACGTGCACCTTCCAGCCCGCGTCGCGCAGCGTCGTGCACTCCTGCCACACCCGCCGGTCGAACGGCACCGACAGGTTCTCCACCAGGATCAGCGCCCGACGGCCCGTCCCGTCGCCGCCGGTCGTGTCGCCAAAAGCTGTGTCACCAAAAGCTGTGTTACCAAGCAAGGCCTATGTACCCCGGTTCTGTCCGGCGCGCGTCGGCGTCGGGAAGGCGGATGAGATCGACGATCACCGGTCCGTCGCCATGGGGCAGCGCCGAGAGAACGTCCGGGTCCTTGGTTCCGACCAGGCACACTTCCGCGTGCTCGAGCACCTCGTCGACGGAGTCGGCCATCAGTTGGGCGAGGTGCGGCAGCCGGGTCTCGATGTATTCGCGGTTCGCGCCGATCAGCCGGGAGAGGCTCACGTTGGCGTCGTAGATCCGCAAGGAGTAGCCCTTGCCGTGGAGTCTCTCCGCCAGTTCGACGAGCGGGCTCTCGCGCAGATCGTCGGTGCCGGGCTTGAAGGAGAGACCGAACAGACCCACCTGGCGCTTGCCGGTGCGCTCGACCAGCTCCACCGCGCGCTGCAGGTGATCGGAGTTGGAGGGCAGCACATGGGAGAGGATCGGCACCGAGACATCGGCCCGCTGCGCCGCGTGGACCAGGCTGCGCAGGTCCTTGGGCAGGCAGGAGCCGCCGAAGGCGAAACCGGGCCGCAGATAGGCCGGGCTGATGTTCAGCTTCCGGTCGGCCAGGAACACGTCCATCACCTGGTGCGAGTCGACCCCGAGCGCCTGGCACACCGCTCCGAGCTCGTTCGCGAAGCCGATCTTGAGGCCGTGGAAGGCGTTGTCCGCGTACTTGATGGCCTCGGCCGTCGGGACCGGTACCCGGAACACCTCGCCGGGCAGCCCCTCGTACAGCGATGCCACCACGTCGCCGCTGGCCGCGTCGAGTTCGCCGATGACGGTCTTGGGCGGATCGAAGAAGTCCCGCACGCTGGTGCCCTCGCGCAGGAACTCCGGGTTGACCGCGACCCCGACGTCCACGCCGGCCGTGCCGCCGACGGACTTCTCCAGGATCGGCACCAGCAGATTCAGGCAGGTGCCGGGGAGCATGGTGCTGCGGAACACGACGGTGTGCCGCCCGCCCCGCTCGGCCAGGGCGGCGCCGATCTGCTCGGTGACCCGCTCCAAGTACGTGGTGCACAGGCTGCCGTTGGGCTCCGACGGCGTACCCACGCAGACCAGCGACACATCGCTGCCCATGATCGCTTCGCGGACGTCGGTGGTGGCGCGCAACGCTCCGCTTCGCACGGCGTCGGCGACGAGGTCGCCGATCCGCTCCTCGACCACCGGGGCCTTGCCGTCGTTGACCAGGTCGACCTTCACCTGGTTGACGTCCACCCCGATGACCTCGTGACCCATGCCTGCCAGGCACGCGGCCGACACACAGCCCACATAACCGAGCCCTAAGACGCTGACCCTCATATTCCGTTCCTCCCCCCAGGCGCGGCCTTCCGGCCCGCCTTCCGTACGCCGGCCGGACCACGGTCCCCGCGCGTCAGTTGCATGCGTCGCATCAGTAGGCCCCTTGTCCCCGCAGCACCGCCCGCAGGGTCTTCCACAAGATCACTGTGTCCAGGGCGAGCGACCAGTCCTCCACATACCGCAGGTCGAGGCGGACCGCCTCCTCCCATGGCAGGTCGCTGCGCCCGCTGATCTGCCACAGGCCGGTGAGACCCGGCTTGACGAGCAGCCGGCGCCGGATGTCCGGGCCGTACGCGGCGGACTCCTCCGGCAGCGGAGGCCGCGGTCCGACGAGCGACATCGAGCCGGTGAGCACGTTGAAGAGCTGTGGGAGCTCGTCGAGCGAGTACCGGCGCAGCACCGTTCCCACACGGGTCACGCGCGGATCCCGGCGGAGCTTGAACAACAGCCCCGCGCCCTCGTTGCGGTCGGCCAGTTCGGCGCGTGCCCGGTCGGCCCCCACCACCATGGTGCGGAACTTGAAGATGGTGAACTCGCGGCCGTCCTTGCCGACTCTGCGCTGGCGATACACCGCCCCGCCCCGGCTGTCGATCATCACGAGCAGCGCGACGAGCACCATCAGCGGCGCGAACAGCAGCAGCAGAACCGTCGCGCCCAGCCGGTCCACGATCCCCTTGACCACCCGGCGCCCGCCGGTGAAGGTCGGCATGCTGACCCGGAGCAGCGGTATCCCGAGCACCGCGTCGACATGCAGCCGAGGACCTGCCACTTCCATCAGTACGGGGGCCACGACCATCTCGGCGTCGCTGCCCTCCAGGTTCCAGGCCAGTCGTTGCAGCCCGTCCGGTGACCAGTGCGGGTCCGGTGTGACCGCGACGACGCGGTAGCCGTCGCGACGGACATGGCTGGCGACGTCCGAGAGCCGGCCGACGACCGGCACGCCGTCCAGATGGTCGCCGTCGAGTCCATAACCGTCCGACGTGCACACCGCCTCGACCCGCCAGCCCAGATGCGGGAACTTCCGGGTCCGGGCGATCAGGTCGCTTACGGTGGCCAGGCTCCCGGCGGCGAGCACCGGGCGCAGGCACCGCCCTTCTTTGCGGTGTGCGTGCAGCCAGAGGCGCAGCAGATATCGCTCGGTCATGATGACGAGCGCGATCGCCGGGATGGCGACGAATATCCAGAGCTTGATGTTGCGCGAGGTGAGCGCGATCCCACCGAGCGCCAGTACGACGGCTGCCGTGAACAGCGAGCGTCCGAGCCGGCGGAACTCCTCCGCGCCCTGGCCGAGTACGGCCGGAGCCCAAGATCTGCTCGCCGCGAGCGCTCCCAGCACAAGGAGCTCGGTGCCGAAGGCGAGGATGCGCCACTTCTCGTGCCAGTTGGCGGCGTCCCGGACTCCGAAGAATCCGCCGATCGCCGCCACCACGAAGGCGGTGACCACGGCGTCGCTGGTGATCACGGCACGGCGGTAGCGCTGTTCCCAGTCAATCGGTGGTCGGCTGATGGCCCCGTTCCCCGGACGCCCGTGCGCCGGTGGAAACGGGCTGACTAATTCCCCCTGCTGCACAGACCCCCCCAGGTCGCCAGTGGGCTCGACGTGTTCGCTCCACACGGTTCCTCCCCCCGGGAGGCCCCCGCCCCCCGCACTGTGTCCTCCCCTCGGGAGGCCCCCGCCCCCCGTGCCACGCCACGCTGTTCCTCCCCCCGGGAGGCCTTCGCCCCCAGCAACCGACATCCCGGCTCATGCAGCGTTACTTGAGCACCCCACCCAAGCGGCAGCGGACTTGCATGCGCTGCCAGACTCCCAACGCGCGCAAAAGCCCGTCGAAACCCCGGGTGTTCCCCACACCCCGGGCTTCTTCCGGGCACCACGAATTGATCACCCCCAAGCCTGGCGCCGGGGTACACAAACTACTGGTCGTCCGTGGCGCCGGACTTATAGATCATCTTTTGTCGCCTCGTGTCCGCATGTGAAGCACGGTCAATCTAGACCATTGGCGCCGGTCTGAAGAGGGGATGTGTGTAATTTGTGGTCAACCTTTGAAGCTTGTTCAACTCTCCGGTGATCACTTGGGTTGCTTTGGTAGGGCACGTACATCCTGTGACCTGTGAGAATGGCACTTTTGAGGGGCCGTTGGAACCACCAACTCCACCGCCTGCGGGGCCTGTTGGCTCAAGACCGTCGCCGCCGGAGCCCCCTCTTCCGCGGAGATCGCCTGGCGCCGAGGGGATCTTGCGTGGCGGAACGACCGCGAGGGGTGCCCCTGAGGCTGCGGCGATCGCCGAAGGGGTGGGCGGCGCCGGGCGCACGTTACGGCGCGTCGGCTGAATTCGTGGGGTGAGTGCCGCATGTGGGTGAAGCCGCAACCACTCATCGAATTGAGCCTCGACCTCAGGTTTAGAGTGAGGCCGGAATGTCGAGCCTGCGCGGTGCGACCTATCAGGGGAACCGACACATGGCCGAATCCGGCCGGGGCAATTGGAAGATTGGTCCCGCGCCGACGGTGAATGGGCGGTACGGGCTTCGCCGCTCCAAGGAGGCCGCGTGTTCGAAGGATTCGAGACAGCGCAGATCGATGTCGGCGAGGCTTCCGTCTTCGTCCGCTACGGGGGACACGGCCCGCCGGTGGTGCTGCTGCACGGGCACCCCCGTACATCGGCGACATGGCACCGGGTCGCTCCGCTGCTCGTTCGAGCCGGACACACGGTGGTGTGTCCGGACCTGAGGGGGTACGGGCGCTCCAGGGGGCCACGCTTCACCGAGGATCACGCCGGCTACTCCAAGCGCGCGGTGGCCGAGGACGTGGTCGCCGTGATGCGCCGCCTCGGGCATCAAAGCTTCTCCCTCGTCGGGCACGACCGCGGGGGCGCCGTGGCGCTGCGCCTCGCGCTCGACCACCCCAAGAGTGTCTCCCGGGTGGTGTTCGCGGACTGCCTGCCGCTGACGGAGCATCTGTCGCGGATCACCGCCGAGTTCGCCACGCAGTGGTGGCACTGGTTCTTCTTCGCGCAACCGGGCATCCCCGAGCGTGTCATCACCGCTGATCCCGACAGCTGGTACCACGGGGACCCGCAGACGATGGGGGAGGGAAACCACGAGGAGTGGCGGCAGGCCGTACGTGATCCCGATGTGGTGCGAGCGATGCTCGAGGACTACCGCGCCGGACTCACCGTCGACCGGCGGCACGAGGAAATCGATCGCGCGGCCGGCAGGCGCATCGCCTGCCCGACGCTGGTCCTGTGGTCTCTGCGAGACGACCTGGAGGACCTGTACGGGGACCCTCGCGCGATCTGGCGCCGATGGGCCACCGACGTCCAAGGTCACGGCATCGACGCAGGCCACCACGTCGCGGAACAGGCCCCCGAAGACTTGGCCGCCGCACTGACGGACTTCCTGCGGCCGATCCCGGATGCCGGGTAGCGGCTGCGCACGGAGCGTCCCCCGCGCGGTCCGGCCCGCGATGGTGTCGCCGGCAGCTCAGGGGCGCCAGGGCTGGCGGTAGCCCTCGAGCAGTGGCCCGCCGAGCAGATCGAGGGCCTGCTTCACCGCGGCGGCCAATGGCAGGGGATCGGCGTGCTCGGCCACGGCCAGATGGCCGTCCAGCAGCGCTGTGCCGAGCGCGGGGTCGGCGCTGAGCAGCCGGCGAGGAAGCCATGTGCCGATTCCTGTCCAGGCCCCGTGGTGCGCGGTGACCAGGTCCGCTGCCAGGCGCAGCACCTGATCGGCGAGGGAAAGCTGTTCGTGCCGATTGCGCGCAGCGGTGTCGAGCAGGTCGTCCAGGAAGCAGGTGAGCGCGTAGCGGCCGTGTTCCCACTCCGCCGTGGTGAGCGCAGGAGGGCCGGAGGCCAGCATCTCCTGGGCCCGTTGGCGCGTGCGGGCCACGTGCCCGTGCGGATCCGTCAGCGGCAGGCCTTGGTCGTAGACGAACAGGACGGTGGCGCGACGCCGGGCCCGGTCCCAGGCGAAGAACTCCGGTATGTCGGCGAGGGTGTTGAGGAACAACTCGACTGTCCGGCCCTCGTGGCGCCGCACCTCCCGCCGGCTGATGTCCGAGTCCGGAAGGAGTACGGCCACATCGAGGTCGCTGGCCGCCGTCGCGTGTCCTTGAGCGGCGGAGCCTCCGAGCAAGGCGCCCAGGGCGTCGGGAAAGAGTTCGGTGACCACGCGGAGGGCGTGGGCTTTCGCGGCTTCTTGACCATCCATGGGCGCTCATCGTGCCAGGTGCCGGGGGAGCGGTACTGATGACCCCAAACCGGGGAACGATCCCCGCTTCGTGTTACGGTCACCGCTGTCAGATAAGCGGGGAGTAATCCCCACTTCCTTTCGGGAGCCGTCGATGCGCACGCAACACCCCACCCTCCAACTCGCCGACCTCACCCAGGACTTCACGGCCGACCCCTACTCCGCCTTCGCCGCACTGCGCTCCCGCGGGCCCGTCCACCACGTGCGCTTCCCCACCGGCGACGAGTCGTGGCTGGTGGTCGGGCACGAGGAAGTGCGCGCCGCGTTCGCGGACCCCCGGTTCCGCAACGACGTACGGCACTCTGCCGACTTCGAGGACGACGGGCTGTACGCCGTGGGCCGCAACATGCTGCAGGTCGACCCGCCCGACCACACCCGCCTGCGGACGCTGGTGGCCCGCGAGTTCACCGCCCGACGCGTCCAGGCGCTGCGGCCCCGCGTCCAGGAGGCCGCCGACGCGCTCCTGGACGCCGTGGAGGCCGACGGCCGCGCCGACCTCGTGGCCGCCTACGCCTATCCGCTGCCGCTCACCATCATCTGCGAGCTGCTCGGCGTGCCGGAAGCGGACCGGGCCGCCTTCCGTGCGTGGTCCACCAAAGTCGTCGCCCTCGACGAACCGGAGCAGTCCGCCCTCGCCTCGCAGGAGATGGCGGTCTACCTCGCGGGCCTTGCGGAGGAGAAGCGCCGCCTGCCGGACGCGGCGGAGAGCGATCTGCTGCACGCGCTGATCCGCACCCACGACGGAGACGGAGCCGACCGGCTCACGCCGGAGGAACTGCTCGGCATGGCCTTCCTGCTGCTGGTCGCAGGACACGAGACCACCGTCAACCTCATCGCCAACTCCGTCCACCTGCTGCTCCGGCATCCCGAGCAGCTCGCAGCACTCCGCGCCGACCCCGAGTTGCTCGCCGGCGCGGTGGAGGAAACCCTCCGCTTCGAGTCGCCCGCGCCCGCGGGTACCTATCGCTACACCGCGGAACCCGTCACCCTCGGCGGTGCCGACATACCGGCGGGCGCGCGGGTCGTGCTCTCCATCGCCGCCGCGAACCGTGACCCCGCGCGCTTCCCGGCCCCCGAGCGGTTCGACATCCACCGCGACCCGGCCGCGACCCGCGCCCACCTCGCCTTCGGACACGGCCTGCACCACTGCCTGGGCGCTCCGCTGGCCCGCCTGGAGGCGACCCTGGCCCTGCGCACCCTCCTCGACCGCTTCCCCCGCCTGGCCTTCGACGGCGACGGCGCCCCGCAGTGGAGGCCCAGCCTCATGCGGAGCCTGCGAGAGGTGCCGGTGCGCTGGTAGACAACAGAGCCTTGTCGACAGCAGAGCCGCCGTTTTCCTCCGAGTTGCCCGGATGTGCGCATCCTGGTGGCCCTCGTGATCGTTCAAGTGGGCATGAAGAACACGAAGCGCGTTGTCGTCGCCCTGTCCGCTGCCGCTGCTGCATTCGCCGTGGCCGCACCCGCTCACGCCGACGAGAGCCCCCGCGAGGGCAGCATCAACCTTCCCGACGACCCCCGTCAGGTCATCGACGGAGTGCGTACGGGTCTTGAGGTGACGTCCATGGGCCTGGAGGCGGCGCAGGCCCGATGAGTGCCTGAGCTTTGCGAGTCGAGTGGGGGGCGCGCCCGTTGCCGGGCGGGCCCCCTGCTTTTGGGCGAGGGGGAGCGGTGAAGCGGCTGGCGGAGGGGCCGGTAAGGTAGCGCTCTTCGGGCGGCTCGGCCCCTGGAGTCCCAGAGGCGATCGCCCATGAATTTGCGCCGCATATCTGCTCGTTCCAGTGCCGCGACACGTTACGTGTGGCGGCTTCCCCTTGCTGACGCCGCCCGGGGGTTCCGGGCCCTGTGGTGGAGCGTGGGGCCTGCCGGGGAGCTCGCGGTCCTGCTGGTCCACCGACGCCACCTGGAGCGGGGCAGCTACTCGCCCAAGGGATGGATAGGGCTGAGGCCGTCGCTCCCGTTCAGCGGTGTGCTGCTCACTCTCACGGGATCGGGGGAGCGGCGCACCCCGGTGAAGGACATCGCGATGTGGCCCTGCCACCTCGCCCTCCTCCCCGACTCCCGATTCCTGCTGGTGAACGGTCGTACGCTCCTGAACAAGGCCGAAGGCTTCTGGAAGCCCAACGCCGTGGTGTTCTCCGCCTCCGGCACACCTGAAGCCGAGTTCTGCGTCGGAGATGACATTCCCGCTCTGGTCACCGACGCCCACGGAGGCATCTGGACGGCTTACGGAGACGAGGGCATCTACGGCGGCCACCCCGAGTCCGGGGCGGGCCTGGCAGGTTGGGACACCCAGGGGCAGCCGACCTGGACTCCGAGAGGACGACTGCCCGACCACCCGCTGGAAGGCTGCACCGCAGCGACCGAGAACGAACGGGTATGGCTCGTCTGGTACGCGGGCGGCAGAAGCGGCACCTTCCTGACGCGCATCACCCCGTCCACCGGCGACGTCGTCAGCTACCCCAGCCCCGTCCGCGACCCGGACGGATTCGCGGTCCGGGGCGACCGGGCTATCCTCACCCGCCGGGTTCACAACAAGCGGTCCGTGGAACTGACCCGCGCCGAACTCAGCGGCGGGGCCTGGACAGTCACCGGCCGGGAACACATCCGGGTGCCGGGCCGCGTCGTGCTGCGCTGCGGTCAGGGCCGCGACGGCTTCCTCTGGCTCCGCGCGGGCGACACCTGGCTGCGCATAGAGGCGTAAGACGTCAGTCGCCCCGCGCTTCCACGGGTTGCCGCAGGATCGTCTTGAGTCTGGCGGGGTCGGTCTTGCGTGGGTCGCTGAGGTAGATCTCGTGATGCAGCCCTGTCTCGCGCAGGTTGTTGGCGGGCAGGTACTCCTGGTGCAGCCGGGTCAGGATCGGTGTCTCGTCGTCGTACGAGCCGATGTGCAGGACCTGGGCGCAGGTGCCCTCGCGCAAGGTCTCCGACCGGACGTCCGCGATGGACGGAAGGTTCTTCTTGGAGAGGGCCGTGCGCTTGGCGTCATCGATCACGTCGTCGCTGATCCAGTCGGGGACGTTGATCAGCAGCCGCCATCGCCAGTTGTCCTTGCGCCTGGCGAGGAAGTCGTCCATGTCGTCCGCCCACCACAGGCCTTCGAGCGGGCCCACGACGAAGTCCTTTCCGAGGTCGCCCTTGCTCGCGAATTTGACGGTGTAGGCGACCGGGTAGAGCGCCTCGACCGCGCGGCGGTACGCGTCGCTGGTGTTCGGATTCCCGTGTCCGTCGATGGCGAGGAAGCGCAGCTCGGGGATGTCGAGGAGCTCCCAGTCGGTGTTCTTGGGCGCGTAGCACCTCTTGAGCTCGCGTTTGACGTCGTACTTGGCGGTCATGCCGGGGCGCCTTCCTGGTGAGGGAAAGCCCAGACAAGCACAAGCCCGCAATGACGAGGCAGAGCTTCGCAAATCGCCGGTTCAGACTCCCGGGTCCGCTTCGACGGGGCCCGGCTGCAGGGCACGGGCCGCCTCGAGCTGCGCGGCGAAGGCCAGGCCCAGGAAGAGGGCGATCGAGGTCAGGTAGGCCCAGAGCAGCAAGGACATGAAGGCGCTGAGCGGACCGTAGACGGTGTCGAAGGAACCGCTGAGGGAGAGGTACAGGCTCAGCAGACCGGTCAGAGCGGTCCACAGGAGGAGGTAGACCGCCGCGCCGAACGCCAGCCAGGTGTAACCAGGTTGGCGCCGCCGCGGCGAGAGCCTGAAGATGATGCTCGCCGCCACCAGCGCCAGCACGAAGCCCACCGGCCAGCGCGCCACCCCGAACACGGAGGTCACCCAGGACCCAGTACCGAAGACCGACACCGCCGCGGCCGCCAGGTCACGCCCCGCCACCATGACGACGAAGCCGAGCCCCAGGGGCAGGCCCGCGGTCAGGGCCATGACCAGGCCGCGCAGATACTTGCGGTGGAAGGGCCGGTCGCGCTCGTTGCCGTAGATCCGGTTGGCGCCGCGTTCTATCTGACACATCGCCGTGGTGACGTTGCTCAGGGAGAACACGAGCCCGAACCAGAGAGCGACCTGCGTTCCACCGTCCGCGGTGCGACGGCTCCGGGCCAGCGCCTCGTCGACGACATCGGCGCTCGGTCCCTGTGCCAGACGATGGATGACCACTTCGGCGAACCGGCCGATGCCCTGCGTGTGCAGCACGCTCGACAGGCCGACGAAGACGATCGCGAGCGGGACGACCGCGAGGACCGTCTGCAGCGCCAGCGCCCGGGAGTGACTGAACCCGTCGGCGTAGCGGAACCGCACGAAGGCGTCGTGCAGCAGCCGCCAGCCCCCGTAGTGACGCAGCGCCACGAAAGCCTCGTCGCCGGAGAGCTCATCACCCTCCATGTCCCGCGTCTGTGGAACCGTCGTCGCCGTGCCCATGCCCTGCCCCGTTCGTCCGGTGTACGTCGTCTGTACGTCGTCGGCAGGACGTTCCTGCGCGCCAGTGCCCGGTGCCCAGGTGCTGACGCCGTAATCCGGCATCGTCGCGATCCGCGGGCATGGCCGCGTATGCACCGGGACCAGCGCCTGAGGGTACGCGCCGCGACGATCGGCTGTGGCGCCGAGAACTCGCGTGACAGCGCTGAGGGCCCTTGGCACGATGGCCCTTCGCCCTGACCGACTGAGCCTCGGAGGAACGCCACGGCCATCAACGACGACCTCGCCCCGGCCGGATTGCCGTGGTCGGCCGCCGACCCTGACCTGAACGCTTTCGCGTGGAGCGACGAAGAGCATTCCCGGCTCGCCGACACGATCGCCTCGATGGTGCCTCCCACCGACGCCGGGTGGGAGGCAAGGCACCGGTTCGTCCAGGAGGTCACGGAGCTCGTGGCTGCCCGGTACGGCCGGTGGGCCTGTGGATGGCACTGGGCGCTGGGTGAGGGCGGTGGAGGCGGAGTGGTCGCCAGTTGGTGCTGTGACTCTCATTCCGTGGGTGAGCCTGCTGCCACGGCTGCCAAGGTGGTGGCCTCGCTGCTGGAGTGGCGCGACTGGCTCGAGGAACTGGCGGACAGATTCGAGCAGTTGGCACCACCCGTCGCCGAGGACCGAAGCTGGCATCTGGACCGGGCTGCCACCCGCCTGGTGTCGGTGGTCGTCGACCGCACGGGCGCCGAATGCGGCTGGTACGGACTCTGCCACACGGTCCTGACATGGTTCCTTTCGTCCACCGGCATGGGGCCGGAGGCTGCGAGAGCGGCCGTGAAGAGGGCGATCGGCGGACGCTTCGAGAGCTGGACGCAACCGTCGTCCGTCCTGGTCGATTCCGTGGGAGAGGATCTTGCCGTGGGCGTGACCGGAGAGCGGCCGTATCGTGACTGCTGACGCCTTGGCCGCCTGGGACAGGGTCAGAGCCCAGGTCGACTGGACCTCGGCGGCCGCCGCGACGCCTGCGCCAGTCGACGCGAGCGTGGACGGTCTGGCCACGTGGTGCGCTGCGCAGGCTCGTCCCAACGACCCCACTCGCGGCGACCGGCTGCTTGCGGCGCTGATCCGATCACGCACGGACGCATCGCACGGACGCGCTCTCAGCAGCGCGCTTCTGGCCCGCTGGCAGCGCACTGTCCTCGGCGTGCCACACGTTGCCTTCCGGCAAGGCGATGCCTACGCCAAAGGCGGCCGGGAACGCTACGCACTGACCCCAGACACCCGGGCGGACTTCGAGCGTTGCCTGCGCGAGAGCGCCGACGCGAACGTGCCTCTGGCTTCCCGTGCGGCCCGCGCCTACCTGGACGTGGCGTTCTTCCACCCCTTCCCCGACGGCAATGCCCGCCTCGCCATGCTCACCCTTGGCCACGTACTGGAACGGGAAGAAGTCCGCCTGGATCAGACCGGCCCCTTGCAGACCACCCGCTACGCGGATGACGCGGCCGGCGCAGCGGACCTGGCGGCTCTGGTGGGTGTCCTCATCCGATCGACCCATCGCCGCGCCATGACGTCGGTCGGGGCGCGTGAAGCGCGTCCTCATGCAGCTCACCTGCCCCCGGCGTCTACCCTGTTCTCATGAGCCGTTGGGAAGAATTGACTGGTGGGACGTCCGGAGAGGACTATGCCGCCCGGTTCGCGGCCCTGGCCGGCAGCGGCAAGGACATGCACGGCGAGGCAGGGCTGTGTGCCGCGCTGGTGCCCGCCGGGGCGCGGGTGCTGGACGCGGGGTGCGGTACCGGCCGGGTCGCGATCCGGTTGGCGGAGCTCGGGTACGACTGTGTCGGAGTCGATCTCGACGCCTCCATGCTCGCCGTGGCGCGCAGGCAGGCGCCCGAACTTCCCTGGGTCCAGGCTGATTTGGCCACATTCGACCCGGCCGAGCTTCAGGTGGGGGCGGGCTTCGACCTCGTGGTCGCTGCCGGCAACATCTTCCCGCTCCTTGCCGCCGGGACCGAGGCCAAGGTGGTCGCCCGCCTGGCCGCAGCCCTGCGCCCCGGGGGCCTCCTGGTCGCGGGATTCGGCCTGGACGAGGCCCACCTGCCGGTATCGCCCACCATCACCCTGCCCGAGTACGACGCCTACTGCGCCGCGGCACACCTCACCCTCGTCAACCGCTTCGCGACATGGGACGCCCACCCCTACGAGGGCGGCGGCTATGCCGTCAGTGTCCACCGGGTGCAGCGTGACTGAAGGAACCGGGGATCGTACGTGAGCGCCGCCAACTTCCTCACGGCGACGCGTAACGCGTGACATCGGTGACCCGACATGTCACTGTCCCCGTTGCCTCCCGCGTACCGGTGGCCGTCTCGTTCGCCACGCGGTCCGGGGCCAAGTTGTTGGTCGCGGCGAAGCCCTCGGAGATCCGCTCGCCTTTCGCGTCGAGGAACTCGACGTCGACCCCGTAGTTCGACGTCTTCGAACTGTGATTGGTGATCCGAATCTCGGCCGTCGGCCAACGCACCGCGTCCAGGACCGAACACTTCGTGATCTCGACATCAGCACGAGGTCCGGTCAGGGTCGGCGAGGTCTGCTCCTGTTTCGGGGACTGCCCGGGACCAGGGTCCTGGTCGCTTGTGCCGCCCGCCATGAGGGCGATCGCGGTCACCACGACGACGAGCGCGACGGCCCCGAGCACCCCGTACATCACAGCGCGCCCGCACCCGCGCCTCTGCGGCGGCGGCCGCTGCCCCCACGAGGATCGGCCGGGTGATGAACCCCAGCCCCGGGGAGGTGGCGGCGGGTTCTGCGTGGGCATTCGGACCCCAGGTGGCGCGTGGAGCTGATGCCTCAATCATCGCGCCGTGATCCCGTCGTCGCATGTCGGTGTCCGTGCGTTGCGATGAGTCTGAAGGCGCCCGGCGGTCATAGTGTCGAAGCGTGAGCCGACCCATGAGGCGGGCCTCCAGGCGTCGACTCGCGAGTCGACTCGTCAACGAGGAGGACGCGTGATGCGCAGCGTTACCTATTCCATGAATGTCTCGCTCGACGGGTACATCGTCGGGCCTGACGGCGACTTCGCCTGGACGGACGCCGACGAGGAGCTTCTCCGCTTCGTCACCGACGAGATCCGAGCGACCGGCGTCTATCTGATGGGGCGGCGGTTGTACGAGACGATGCTGTACTGGGAGACCGCCGACCAGATTTCCCCGCTCGACGACGCCCAGCGTGAGTGGGCCGCGCAGTGGAACCCGCTCCCCAAGGTCGTGTTCACCACCACCCTGTCGCAACTGCAGGGCAACGCCCGCCTGGCCTCGGGCAGCGTGGCGGAGGAGATCGGGCGGTTGCGGGCCGAGCCGGGGGAGGGCGACATCGCGATCGGCGGCGCGACTCTGGCAGCCCAGGCGGCCGCGTCGGGTCTGATCGACGAGTATCGGGTCAGGCTCTGCCCGGTGCTGGTCGGCGGTGGCATCCCGTTCTTCGACCGGCACGAGCGCCGGGTGAACCTTGATCTCGTCGAGACCCACACCTTCAAGTCGAAGGTCGTCTTCCTCCACTATCGCGTGCTGCGCTAGGCGAATCACTCCCAGCAGGGAATTGTCGGTCCTGTCCCCAGTAGCGGCAGCGAGCCGACTCCTAAGATCACTCCATGAATGAACCGCCTCTCTCCGAGGCCGAGATAATCGAGGCCGAGCGCGAGCTGGGTGTGCTCCTCCCCGAGGAGTACCGCACCTACCTGCGCGAAGTCAGCGCGGGCGGAGCACTGGCCCGGCTGATGCGGTCCGACCGCGGCTGGTGGTGGGCCGGGAACGACGAAGAGCGGCGTGCACTCCTGGCCGTGCCGTTTCCGCATCCCGACTCCTACGAGCAGGCCGACGACGAGTTGATGGATCGCGAGCCGCGGGCCGAGTCCTTCGAGACCGAGAGCGCGTACCGGAGCGCCTGGCGCCACTGGGACGACGAGGTAGGAAGGTTCGAGGACTGGAAGACGGCGGGCGCCGTCGTCCTACAGGAACACGGCTGTGGATTCGCCACGCTGCTGGTGCTGACGGGCCCGCTGGCAGGCACGGTGTGGTGGGACGGGCGGGCGACGTGCGAAAGGATCGTCCCGCTCTCCCTTGATCACGTCGGCGGTGCCGGGCCGATCCGTTTCGGGCAGTGGCTGCGGCATGGCTCGTGGGCCCTGTTGCCCTCGGACTGGGGGCCGCCGCTTCCGTCGGCCCCGGTGATCGTCCGCTGAAGTGACCGGTTGCGTCAGGCAGTTGAGCCTTCCGGTGCGTGCAGTGTGCGGCGTACGGCGTCGCGGAGCCATCGGTGGGCTCCGTCGGCGTCCTGGCGGGGGTGCCAGGCCATGCCGAGGGTCAGGGGCGGCAGGGGCAGGGGGATGTCGAGGAGGTGCAGGCCGAGAGCGGTGGCGTCGGCGGTGAGGGGTGAACCGGCCGCGCCGGGGAGTGCCGCGGGGACCAGGCAGACGACGTCGCTGCGGGCGGCCAGGGCCATCGCGGCCAGGTGACTGGGGAGGACGACGGTGACCCGCCGGCGCAGGTCGTGTGCGGCCAGGGCGGTGTCGAGGGGGCCCGTGAACCTGCCGCGGCGGCTGACCGCGACATGGTCGGCGGCGGCGAGCAGGGCCGGCGTCAGGGGTTGTTCGGTCAGGGGGTGGCCGGTCCGGACGGCCGCCACCATCCGCAGCGTGAGCAGGTTTTCGACCCGGGTCTCGGGATCGACGTGGTCGATGGAGCCCACCTCCAGGTCAATTCGACCGTCGCGCAGGGCAGGCCCGGCCTCCAACTCCTCGGCCCTGAACCGCAAGGAGATCCCGGGCGCCTCTTGCCGGGTCAGTCGCAGCAGGCCGAAGGCCAGTGCCGCGCCGACCAGATCGGCGGCCTGGAGGGTGAAGGTGCTGCGCAGGGTGGCGGGGTCGACGGCGGTGCCGGGGGAGAGCAGCGCGCCCAGGCCGCGTACGACGGCGGCGGCTTCCTCGCGCAGGGCCTGGGCGCGCGGGGTGGGGACCATGCGCTGCCCTGCCCGGACAAGGAGCGGGTCCTGGAGAGTGCGGCGCAGGCGGGCCAGGGTGCGGCTCATGGCTGCCGGGGAGGTGTGCAGGCGGGCGGCGGCACGCGTGACGCTCTGCTCGCTCAGCAAGGCGTCGAGCGCGACGGCGAGTTGGGCGTCGATGACCGGATCAGAGCTGTTCACCAGGGTAATTCCATTTCAGGCAATGATTGCGTGCCGAGATTCCCATTGTGGCATCACCGTGCTCCTCCGCAGGATGAGGGACGTACCGATCCGGCACGACCCACGAGGTTTTCATGATCGTCATCACTGCTCCCACGGGAAACATCGGCCGCCACCTGCTGCCCCTGCTCGTCCGGGCCGCCCCCGCCCACGGCGAGGAACTGCGCGTGATCGCACGCGATCCGGCCCGGCTGCCCGACGAAGTACGCGACCACGTCGAGGTGGTCGTCGGCTCGCACGGTGACACCGAGGTCGTCGACCGGGCCTTCGAGGGTGCGGACGCCGTCTTCTGGCTCGTCCCCCCGGACGCCTCCCTATCCCCGGCCGATGCCTACTGCGGCTTCACCCGCCCCGCGGCGAAGGCGCTCACCGCCCACGGCGTCGGACACGTCGTCGGCGTCTCGGCGCTCGGCCGCGGCACTCCGCTCGCCGACCGCGCCGGGCTCGTCACCGCATCCCTCGCCATGGACGACCTCATCGCGACCTCCGGCGCCGCCTACCGGGCCCTGGCCAACCCCTCCTTCTTCGAGAACCTCCTGGAGGAGGCCGACTCGATCCGCGAGAAGGGTGTCTTCACGGACGCCGCCGACGCCGACCGCAAGGCCCCCCTCGTCGCCGTCGCCGACATCGCCGCCGTCGCGGCACGCCTGCTGCTCGACCGCTCCTGGACCGGCACCGACGACGTCCCGGTTCTGGGGCCCCAGGACCTTTCCCCCAACGACCTGGCCCGCATCATGACCGAGCAGCTGGGCCACCCCGTGCGCTACGAGCGCCAGTCGCTGGAAGATCTGCGCACCACCCTCCTCGGCTACGGCCTCCACGAAGCGTTCGTACAAGGCATCGCCGACATGAAGCAGGCCAAGGACGACGGCCTCGACGCGGGCGTCACCCGCACCGCGGACACCGCATCCCCCACCACCTTCGAGCAGTGGTGCGCCCAGACCCTCAAGCCGGCCGTCCTGGCCTGACCCAGGCCCGTTCCACCGCACCACCGAGTCGAGTCGGTGGTGCCCACCACACCGCATCCCTGCACCAGTTGGAAGGACCCCCTCATGCCCACCAAGGAAGCCGAAGCAACGGTGACCGCCTTCATCCTCGTCAAGACCAGCCCCGAGTGGCTCGCGATGACCGTCCAGGAACGGGTGGACGCCTTCGCCACCGAGGTCGTCCCCGTCATCGAGGCCAGGACCACCGGGGTCCGCTCACGCTTCTACGACACCGAGTTCTACTCGTCCCGCGTCACCGACGTCTGGGTCTGGGAAGCGGACAGTCATCACTCCTACCAGCTCCTCATCGACGCACTGCGGGAAACTCCCTTCTGGGACCGCTACTTCGAGGTCGTGGACCTGCTCGTCGGCGCCGAGAACGGCTACGCCCGCACCTACGGTCTCGATCCCGTGGCCACCATCACCACCTGAGGCATCCTCGGCCTACGCCGCCTCCACCGCCGGCCTCCGCCCGTTCAGGTGTCGTTGTGCGCACAACCATCCGCGGTTTCCGTGAGTCTCGAAGGTGAATCACATCTGCGCGCACGTGTCTCGACGTCGCTCGCGCTCAAGGAGGAACCGTGGGCATTCGCCGACCTGCCATATCGACCGCCGTGGCCGCCGCCCTGATCGGATCGCTCGGCGTGCCGATCGTCGCGGGCGGCGCCTTCGCGGCGGACGGCGCCGCGACCGTGCGCGAGGACTTCGACGGCGACGGCTACCAGGACGTAGCCGTCGCCGCCCCCGGCGCGAAGGTCGGCGGCCACGAGCGGGCCGGCCACATCACGGTCAGCTACGGTTCGGCGCGGGGTCTCGACCCCGCCCGCACCACCGTCATCACCCAGGACACCACCGGTGTGCCCGGCGCCTCCGGCGACAATCAGGTCTTCGGCTACGCGATGATCTCCCGGGACCTCGACGGCGACGGCCTGACCGACCTGGCGGTGGTCGCCCGCGACTACCGGCCCGACGACAACGTCAACGGCTCGGTGACCGTGCTGTGGGGCCGGGAGACCGGAATCTCCGGCCAGGGCGCCGTCCGCATCGGCGCACCGGCCAACGCCGAGGTCGGCGACGACCTCACCGCGGGCGATTTCGACGCCGACGGGCACACGGATCTGTTCCTGCGCAACGGCACGGACTACGACTACCACGACGTGCTCTACGGCCCCTTCAACCGGAGCGGCGCCCCCGCCCGTGAGCAGCAGGTCAAGGTCTACAGCACCGACAACTCCATCAACTCGACGGCCACGGGCGACTTCAACGGCGACGGCATCGAGGACCTCGCGACTTTCTACGTCTACGAGAACCACGCCGAGGGCGGCAAGTTGTGGCTCGGCACCAAGACCGGCCTGTCCACCGTCCCGCAGCGCCTGAACTCTTCCGCCTCCACGGCTGTCGCCGACTTCGACCACGACGGCTACGCCGACCTCGCCACCCGGATCTTCCCGAACGGCGACACGGAGGGCACCGAGGAGGACCCCGGCACCGTCAAGATCTACTACGGCTCGCCGACCGGCCCCAGCCAGACCCGCACGCAGACGATCACCCAGAGCACGGCGGGCGTCCCCGGGGCGAGCGAGAAGGGTGACCAGTTCGGCGGACGGCTGGCCACCGGCGACGCGAACGCCGACGGCTACCCCGACCTGGCCGTCGGGGTACCCGGCGAGGCGATCGGCTCGAAGGCCAAGGCGGGCGCCGTCGTGCTGCTCAAGGGCGGCAAGAACGGGCTGACCGGCACGGGAGCGCAGGCGTTCCACCAGGACACGGAGGGTGTGCCGGGAGTCGCGGAGTCCGGTGACCTGTTCGGCGGGTCGCTGCGCGTGCTCGACATGACGGGCGACGGCAAGGCGGACCTGATCACGGGAGCCCCGGGCGAGAACCTGGGCAGCGTCGTGAACGGCGGCGCGGTGTGGCTGCTGCGTGGCTCCGCCTCAGGGGCCACGGCCTCGCAGTCGGTCGCGTACAACCCGGTGGACATCGGCGCACCGGCGGCGCAGGCGCTGTTCGGCGCGAACCTGAGCAACGACAACGGCTCGGGAACGGTGATCCCCTAAAGCGTGCGCCGGTGGCTTCCGTGTCACTCATTGAGGTGCAGTACGGCCGCGTCACGCAGGTCTTCGGGCAGCCGTTTGTTTCTGTACATCCTGTTATGGGATGAACGGAAGGTGCCCTGGTGCAGAGCACGTCGGTGCTGCACCACCTGTGGGCCCAGAAGATCAGCTGCCCTGTCGGCAGCTGATCGCTCTGACGTCCCGCCGCGCTCACGCCTCAGGAGTCTTTCCGTGCCAGCTCCCAGCTTTCCGCAGGTCCGCCTCCCCCTGGTCGCTCTCCTGGCCGCGGCCTGCACGGCGGGCCTGGTGCAGGCCCCGGCCCACGCCGCGGACGTGCCCGCGGGCGACGACCGCACGCTGCAACGGCAGTTGCGGGAACTGACCACCGCACCCGGCGGGCCGCCCGGAGCCATCGCCGTCCTCAAGCGCGGACACCGCACCGAGGTCTACCGGGCCGGGGTTGCCAAGACCGGCACCGACCGCCCGATCAGGGCCACCGACCACATGCGCATCGCCAGTACGGCCAAGGCGTACAGCGGCGCCGTCGCCCTGCACCTCGTCGACTGCGGGAAGCTGCGCCTGAACGACACCATCGGCAAGGTGCTTCCCCGGCTGCCGCGCGCATGGCACCGGGTCACGCTGCGCCAGCTCCTGAACCACACCAGCGGGCTGCCGGACTTCAGCGCGAACCCGAGGTTCCTGGAGCTGGTGACCGAGAACCCGCGCCGTCATTTCGACTCCCGCCGGCTGCTGGACTTCGTCGCCCAAGAGCCGTTGGTGTTCCGCCCCGGGGCCCGGTACACCTACTCCAACTCCGACAACATCGCCGTGGCGCTGATGGCCGAGGCGGTGACGGACCGCCCCTACGAGGAACTGCTCGCCGAGTTCGTCTACCGCCCGCTGGGCCTGCGCAGCACCAGCCTGCCGCAGGGTTACCGGATGCCGAGGCCGTACATGCACGGCTACGACGTCACCCCGTCGAACCCGCCCGAGGACCTCAGCGAGGTGCTGAGTGCGTCAGGCGTGTGGGCATCGGGCGGGATCATCTCCACGCCGAAGGACATGACGGCGTTCATCCGCGGTTACGCGGGCGGAAAGCTGATCTCCGACCGGACACGCCGGCAGCAGCTGAAATGGGTGAATGGCGCATCCGAACCCGCGGGCCCCGGCAAGAACAAAGCCGGCCTGGCCCTCTTCCGGTACACCACCCGCTGCGGCGTCGTGTACGGCCACACGGGCAACTTCCCCGGTTACACGCAACTGATCGCGGCCTCCCCGAACGGCAAGCGGTCCCTGACCCTCTCCCTCACCACGCAGATCAACAAGACGAACAAGCCGGATCTCCTGAAGCGGCTGCGGACCGTGGAGGAGAACCTCGTCTGCGCGCTGTTGCGCAAGCGGTAGGCAGGAGACGGACTCAGCTCTCTGCCGCTCCCTCGGGATCGGTCCGCTCGCTGGGGTCGATGTCGCTGTGCAGGCGGAAGCGGTCGACCGTGTCGTCCTGTGTGGGGTGCACGTGCACCGAGACCGGGCCGGGGAAGGTGTAGCCCTGTTCAGCCGCGTGCCGACAGACCTGCGCGCCGAGCTGACGCTGCACCTGCGCCTTGCTCGCGGCCAGCTTCCTGTGCGCGTCCGCGGGCAGCTCGAGCGTGTAGGTGTTGGGTGCCACGATGCGTTGCCGGTCGATGATGATCGTGTTCTCGTCGCACTCCTGACGGAGTTCGGCCAGGACTTCCGGCTGGTCGTGCTGTCCGGGCAGCAGACGTGTCCACAGCGGGTCGACCCACTTCTCCAGAGTGTTCTCCACATTGCTGATGATTCCCATGACGTCACGGGTTCCCGATCGGAGGGCGTGCACGCACGGGCGGTCAATTCGATGCTGACGTCCCGCTGCCTGCCCTGACCGTGATGTCATTGTCCGTACGCATCCATACGGTGCGCTGGGCGTAGGGGATGTCGATGCCCGCTTCGTCCAGGGCTTCCTTGACGCGACGGCGCAGTTCGCGCGTGACGGCCCACTGCTGCATGGGGAGAGTCTTGACGGCCACACGCACCACGACGCCATCGGTGTCCAGGGACTGAACCCCCCAGACGGCGAGGTCCTCCAGCATGACCGAGGCGAACTGCGCCTCTTGGCGCATAACGTGACCGGTGCGTTCCAGGGCGCTGTAGACGGTGTCGAGATTCGAGTCGTACGCCACCGAGACGTCCAGGACGGCGCGGGCCCACTCCTGACTGTCGTTGCGCACGCGAAGGATCTCGCCGTTGCGGATGTGCCACAGGCCGCCGTTGAGATCGCGGACCTGCGTGAGCCGCAGGCCCACGTGCTCCACCTCGCCGACGGCTTCGCCGAGGTCCACGGAGTCGCCGACGCCGTACTGGTCCTCGAGCATGATGAGCATGCCGGAGAGGTAGTCCGCGACGAGGCTCTGGGCGCCGAAGCCGATGGCCAGGCCCACCACGCCGGCGCTGGCGAGCAGCGGTCCGAGGGCGATGCCGATCTGGTCGAGGAGCATGGCCAGGGCCATGACGCCGACCACGACGGTGACGATGCTGCTGAGCACCGAGCCGATGGTGCGGGCGCGCTGTTCCCGGCGCTCCTTGGCCCGGCTGCGGTCGCGGTGCAGCACGGCCGGGCCGCGGCCGGTGCGGCGAGGCTGGTTCTGTTCCTCCGACGGCTGCAGGATGCGCTGCACGACGCGGGTGATGGCCTTCTTGGCCAGACCTCGTACGATCATCGCTCCCACGACGATGAGCGCGATGCGCAGCGGGACGCCTATCAGCGTCACCGCGTGGTCCCGCAGCCAGCCCGGGGCTGACATCGCTTGGTGTGACACGGGATTCTGCTCCACTCGGTCGACTTGCAAGATCGCAGCGGGGACCGTAGCGACCGTTGCTGATGCCGGTCAAAGAGTGTGCAGGACGTGTGTGAGGAGCGTGACTCGGGCATGGAAAGGCGCGCCCCGGCGTTTGGCCGGGGCCGGCCGGAGCACGCTCTCCAGCGGTCTGGCGTCGGCGCGGATGCCCGGTTCAGAGGGCTTGTACGTCGCCGTGCGTCGAGGAGGCGACCGTGTCCCGGTGGGCGAAGTCGCCCGGGGGGATGCCGGGGTGGTGGCTGGGCGTCTGCTCCGCTGCGGTGGCGGCCGGGCCGAGGGTGAGCCGGGAGACGATGCGGTAGCGGTCGCCCCGATAGAGCGAGTGGACGTACTCGACCGGGCAGCCGGAATGGTCCGAGGTGAGCCGCTCGACCAGCAGGGCGGGGGAGAGCTCGGGCACTTCGAGCACCTCGGCCTCGGCCCGGGTCACCACCGTCGGCTCGATGGTCTGGGTCGCTTCGCGGACATGAACGTCGTGGTGTTCGCTCAGATGCTCGTACAGATCGCCGCTCTCCAGTTCCTGCGCGGAGAGGCCGGGCACCAGATCGGCGCGGATGTGCAGGTGCTCGATGGCCATCGGGGCGCCGTCGACGAGCCGCAGCCTGGCCACGTACACGATCCGGGCGGCGGGGGAGAGGCGCAGCTTGCGGCCGACGCGGGCGCCGGCCTGGATGGTGGTGAACTCCAGGAGGCGGCTGGACCAGGCGCCCCCCGCGCGCGGCACCTTAAGCCCGTGCGCGGGTGAGATCAGTTCCTGGGTGATCTTCTCCGGTGCGACGAACATGCCGCGGCCGTGTTCGCGGACCAGAACGCCCGCAGCGACCAGTTCGTCGACGGCCGCGCGCAGGGTGGGGCGCGAGACACCCAGGTCCGCGCAGAGCGCGCGTTCGGAGGGGATGGGGTCGCCGGGGCGCTGTGACTCGATGAGTTGCAGGAGGTGGTCACGGACTCGCTCCCGCTTGAGCACCGCTCCCGAGGGGCGCCGTCCGACCCCTGCTTTCGCCGTCCCGCCCGCGTCGTTCGCGTCGGTGGTCACCGTCCGCCCCCTCTTGCCGTACAACCAGCTGTCTGACC
Organism: Streptomyces sp. NPDC051214; assembly: GCF_040682375.1. Lineage (NCBI taxonomy): Bacteria > Bacillati > Actinomycetota > Actinomycetes > Kitasatosporales > Streptomycetaceae > Streptomyces > Streptomyces sp. NPDC051214. Next base: position 188,101 of record NZ_JBFBAT010000013.1, on the reverse strand, counting down.
AGTTGACCACGAAAGCCAGGAGATCGACAACCAAATCATTAACTCCCGTGCGTGCGACGGGGGTTGACGCAGCCATTGGTCTATGCCAGCTTTCTCCCTCACCAGAGGTCACCTGACCAGTTAGATGCTGGTTAGGTCCGGCACCCCAGAGGTGAACCGTGAAGTTCCGTTTCCTTGCCGGTGTGTCCGCGCTCGTCGCGGTCGCCGGGCTCAGCGCCTGCTCGTCCGGCTCCGGTGACGGGGATTCGGCCGGCGGCGGGAAGACAGCGATCGATGTGTGGCTGATGCGCGACAGCGTCTCGGCCGCCTTCCAGAAGGACTTCGAGAAGGGCTTCGAGGCCGCGCACCCGGACATCGACGCACGCATTCAGATCCAGGAGTGGGACGGCATCGGCGAGAAGGTCACCGCCGCGCTGGCCAGCAACGACGCCCCCGATGTCATCGAGACGGGCAACACCCAGGTCGCCCAGTTCGCCCAGAGCGGCGGCCTGAAGGACCTGAGCGACAAGGTCGACGACCTCGGCGGCGACGCCTGGCTCAAGGGGCTCGCCGAGCCGGGCGCCTGGGAGGGCAAGCAGTACGGCATCCCGTACTACGCGGCGAACCGCGTCGTCATCTACCGCAAGGACCTCTTCGAGAAGGCCGGCATCGACGCCGCCGCCATCAAGACCCGTGACCAGTGGGTGGCCGCGACGAAGAAGCTCAACAAGGGCTCCCAACAGGGCATTTACCTGCCCGGGCAGAACTGGTACACCTACGCCGGCTTCGTCTGGGACGAGGGCGGCGACCTCGCCGTCGAGTCGGGCGACACCTGGAAGGGCACCCTGGACAGCCCCGAGGCGCTGCGCGCGATGGCCTTCTACGAGAAGCTGCAGGCCCTCGGCAAGGGACCCAAGGACTCCGACGAGGCACAGCCGCCGCAGGCCGAGGTGATGGCCAAGGGCCAGGTCGCGCAGGTCATCAGCACGCCGGGCGGCGCCAACGTCGTCGCCCAGAACAATCCGAAGCTCAAGGACAAGCTGGGCTTCTTCCCGATCCCGGGCAAGACGGCCGACACCCCGGGCGCGGTCTTCACCGGCGGCTCCGACCTGGTGATCCCCACGGTGTCGCAGCATCACGACGCCGCGTACACCTTCGTCAAGGAGCTGACCGGCGACAAGTGGCAGAAGAAGCTCGCCGTCGCCATGAGCTACGTCCCCAACAAGACCACGCTCGCCGGCGCGGTCGCCGACGATCCGGGCGCCTCCGCCATGGCGGTCGGAGCGGCCGTCGGGCACGCGACGCCCAACACGCCGGGCTGGGCGGCCGTCGAGGCCAAGAACCCCATCAAGGACTATCTGACCGCCGTCCTGACCGGCGGCGACCCGAAGAAGAAGGCCGCCGAGGCCTCCGACGCCATCACCACCGCCATGAAGTCCGGCTCCTGACCCGCCCCTTGGCCACCCGCGTCACGACCCCGCACCGAAACCCCGCACCGCGAACCCACACCGAAAGGAGTGCGCCGTGACGATCGTCCGCGACCCGGTGGTGTCCCGACCGCCTCGGCGTCCACCCCTGACCACCACCCGCCGCTCCACGATGTCCGGGATCTGGCCCTACCTGCTCGTGGCGCCCACGCTCCTCGGGATGCTCTACCTGCTCGCCTACCCGCTGGCGCGGGCCGTCCTGATCTCCTTCCAGGACTTCGGCCTGCGCCAACTCATCATGGGAGAGGCGCACTTCACCGGCCTCGACAACTACACGGAACTGCTGTCCGACCCGCGGTTCTGGGAAGTGGTGCGCCGCACGTTCCTCTTCATGGCCGTCAACGTCGCACTCATCATGGTCCTGTCGACACTCGTGGCGCTGATGGTGGAACGGCTCGGGCGCTTCGGCCGCACGGCCGTGCTCAGCGCACTCGTCCTCACCTGGGCGATGCCCGTGGTCGCGGCGACCACCGTGTTCCAGTGGCTCTTCCACTCCGAGTTCGGGATCGTCAACCACGCCCTCACCGGCCTCGGCTTCAGCTCCTTCGAGGGCTATCCCTGGCTGGCCCACGGGCCGGCGGCGTTCGCCATCCTGGTCACCCTGGTCGTGTGGCAGTCGGTGCCGTTCGCGGCGATCACCCTGTACTCGGCGCTGACCACCGTGCCCGCCGAGCTTTATGAGGCCGCGCGCATCGACGGCGCATCGGGATTCCGGATCTTCCACTCCGTCACCCTGCCGATCGTCCGGCCGATCTTCATGCTCGTGCTCTCCCTCGAAGTCATCTGGACGTTCAAGGCGTTCGTGCAGATCTGGGTGATGACCCGCGGCGGACCGGGCGACGCCACGACGATCCTGCCGGTCTACGCCGTGCAGACCGCACTGGCCCAGCAGCGCTACGACCTCGGATCGGCCGCGTCGATGCTGACCGTGCTGCTCATGTCCGGCGTGCTCGTCGCCTACTTCCGCCAGATGTTCCGACAGGAGACCGAGCTGTGACGACCTCGCGCACACTGCGCCGCCTGCCGCTCAACATCGCCGCCACCGTGACGGTCGTCGTCTGCCTCTTCCCCGTCTACTGGATGGTCACCACCGCCTTCAAGCCGTCCCGCGACATCCAGTCCGACAGCCCTCAACTGCTGCCGCAGAGCTGGACGCTCGACCACTTCCGGCGAGCCGTCGACGCCGACGGATTCGCCCTGTTCTGGCGCAACAGCGTGCTCGTCACCCTGGCCGCCGTCGCCCTGGCCCTGATCGTCGCGCTCGGCGCCTCGTTCGCGGTGGCCCGGATGCGCTGGCACGGGCGACGCCAGTTCATGCTCATGGTGTTCATCGCGCAGATGGCGCCGTGGGAGTCCCTGATCATCCCCGTCTACATCATCTCCCGGGACACCGGGATGCTCGACCGGCTGCCGACGCTGACCCTCATCTACTTCATGATGACGCTGCCCTTCACCGTCGTCGTGCTGCGCGGCTTCATCGCCACGATCCCGGCGGAGCTCGAGGAATCGGCCCAGGTCGACGGCTGCACCCGCTTCGGCGCGTTCCGCCATGTGGCGTTCCCGCTGCTCGCGCCGGGACTGATGGCGACCTCGCTGTTCGGCTACATCACGGCGTGGAACGAGTTCGCCTACGCCAACTTCCTGATCATCAAACAGCAGGACCACCGGACCCTGCCGGTATGGCTGTCCTCGTTCCACAACACCTTCGGCACCGACTGGGGCGCCACCATGGCCGCCTCGACCCTGTTCGCATTGCCCGCCCTTGCGATCTTCCTGCTGCTGCAGCGACACGTGACATCCGGGTTCGCCTCCGGCGCCGTCAAGGGCTGACCCGCACCGCACCTGTCCCGCATCTCCCCACGCCCGCACCGGAGGTCCGCCGTGCCCGCGTCCCGCCCCACACTCGTGCCCGCACCCACCCAACTGACCCTGAGACCCGGCCACTTCACCCTCGATGCGGCAACCACACTCCGCGTCACACCGGGCGCGGAACCCGCCGCCGCCCTGCTGCGCACCCTCATCGCGCCCGCCACCGGACTCCCGCTCCCCGCAGCCCCCGACGCGCCCTTCGTCCTCGCCCACGACCCAGGACTGAGCGGACTCGGCACGGAAGGCTACGGCCTGACCGTCTCACCCGACGCCGTGCTGCTGCGGGCCGCCCACCCCACCGGCCTGCTGCGCGGCATCCAGACCATCCGGCAACTGCTCCCCGTCGAAGCCCTGTCCGGCCGCGCACGGCCGGGAGTGCCCTGGCGCCTTCCCTGCGCCGAGATCACCGACGTACCGCGGCGCGCCTGGCGCGGGTTCATGCTCGACGTGGCACGCCACTTCCAGCCCGTGTCGTTCCTGCGCCGCTACGTCGATCTGCTGGCCCTGCACAAACTGAACGTGCTGCACCTGCACCTCACCGACGACCAGGGCTGGCGCCTGCCGGTCGCCGACTACCCGCTGCTGACCGAGGTGGGCGCACGGCGCGCACAGTCCATGGTGGGTCCCGACGGATCCGATATCTTCGATGGAACCCCGCACGAAGGCGCCTACACGGAACGGGAACTGCGCGACCTGGTCGCCTACGCCGCCGACCGCGGCGTCACCCTCGTGCCCGAGGTGGAGATGCCCGGCCACACCCGCGCCGCCCTGGCCGCCTACCCCGAACTGGGCAACGTCCCGGGCCGCCGGCTCGACGTGTGGACCCGCTGGGGCGTGTGCGACACGGTCCTGGGCGTCCACGACCCCGCCCTCGACTTCTGCCGCACCGTCCTCGACACCGCCCTGGACATCTTCCCCTCCCCGCACGTGCACGTCGGCGGTGACGAATGCCCCACGACCGAGTGGGCCACCAGCCCCGCCGCACGCGAACGCATCAAAGCCGAAGGGCTGTCGGGGCCGGGCGAGTTGCGCGGCTGGTTCCTCGGCCGGATCGGCGACCACCTCCTCGAGCGCGGCCGCATCCCCACCGCGTGGGTCGAGACAGGGGAGGGGCTGCCACCCGAGTTCACCGTCATGACCTGGCGCGATCCCGAGCACACCCGCGTCGCCCTCAAACGCGGACACGCCGTGGTCAGCAGCCACTACAGCGCCACCTACCTCGACTACGCCCAGTCCGCGTCCCCGGACGAACCACCCGCCCAGCCCGGCGCCGTGGTCGACTTGCGCACCGTCCACGACCACGACCCACCCGACGACCACACCGCGGACGGCGAACTGCTCGGCGTCCAGGCCCAGTTGTGGACCGAACTCGCCCCCACCGCCGGCCACGTCGACTACCTGGTCTTCCCCCGGCTCGCCGCGCTCGCCGACCGAGCCTGGCACGGCGCCTCGCCCTGGCCCCTGGCCCGCGCCCGCCTGGTCGCACACGGCGCCAGGCTCGCCGCACTCGGCGTGCGGCACGGACCGTTCGACCCGTACGTCCCCGTCCCCCACCGTTTCGGAGAGGAATCGAGATGAGTCCTGCACGAAGGCCCTCCCGCACCGCGCTCACGAGATCGGCACGCTGCGCTCTCGTCGCCCTGATGGGCTGCACCACTCTCGCCGCGCTGCCCGCCACCGAGGCCGGTGCCGCCGCGGGCGCCGTGTCGGTGCAGTACCACACCGGCTCCACCGGCAGTGACCAGGCCGAACCCTGGCTGAAGGTGAAGAACACCGGCTCCTCCCCGGTGGCCCTCAGCGGCGTGAAGCTGCGCTACTACTTCAAGGCCGACTCCGCGAGCGCCACCTACCGCTTCGCCTGCTCGTGGGCCGTGAAGGGCTGCGGCAACATCACCGGCACCTTCGGTACGCTCGCCCACCCGACCGCCACCGCCGACCGCTATCTGGAGATCGGCTTCACCCCGGGCGCCGGTTCCCTGGCCGCCGGAGCCGACAGCGGCGACCTTCAGCTGCGCTTCCACCGCTCCGACTGGCAGTCGCTGAACCAGCGCGACGACTACTCCTTCGGCGCCACGCAGAGCTCCTACGCGAACTGGACGAAGGTCACCGCACAAGTGGACGGGGCGACGGTCTGGGGCACCGCCCCCGAGGGCAACGACCCGACCGACCCCACGGATCCGACCGACCCCACCGACCCGCCCGGCTCCGGAGCGAGCCTCTTCGACGACTTCAACTACACGAAGCACGACGACCCGGCCATCTCGGCGCACGGCTGGAACGTGCGCTCCAACTCGGGCGGCCCCGGGGTGCCGGGAGCGACCTGGGCACCGCAGAACGTCACGTTCTCCGCCTCCGGCGGCAACTCGGTGATGAACCTGGAGACGTCGACGGCCGGCACGGGCGAGAGCACCAAGCAGACCGAAGTGCTCACCAAGGCGACGAAGTTCAAGAACGGGACCTACGCGGCGCGCGTGAAGTTCAGCGACGCGCCCAAGAGCGGTCCGGACGGCGACCACCTGGTGCAGACGTTCTTCACCATCAACGACCTCAAGGCACCGATGGCGGACGACTACGCCGAGTACGACTTCGAGTACCTGCCCAACGGCGGCTGGGGCGAGCCGTCGAACATCCTCTACACGACGTCCTGGGAGACCTACAACCCCGACCCCTGGCAGGCCGTCAACCAGCACACCGAGAGCCGGCAGAGCTACGCCGGCTGGCACGACCTCGTCGTCACCATCGACAACAGCTCCATCAAGTACTACGTCGACGGGCAGCCGTTCGGCACGCACGACGCCGCGTATCTGCCGGAGCGGCCCATGTCCATCAACTTCAACCAGTGGCTGATCGACCTCGCCGGGCAGACCAGCACCAGCCCGCGCGCGTACGACCAGCAGGTCGACTACGTACTGCACGTCAAGGACCAGGTCCTGAGCCCCGCACAGGTGGCCGCCAAGGTGGCCGCTTACCGCACTGCGGGGACCGCCTTCGAGGACACGGTGCCCTCCGCGTGACATGAGAGAGGACCACACACTGCTGCAGAAAGGCGTCGGGGTGGAGAGAGCTCGGCTCTCTCCACCCCGACGCCCGAAGTGGTTGGTTGTATGAGACAGCAGTCAGAGACGGCCATGCGTCAGTCGCGTCAACGGTCCGCCCTGGATCTTCGCTGTCTTGCGCCCGGCGGTGAAGGAAAGGCCGACCACGCTGACCAGACCTGCGGCAGCACCCGCGGCTATGGCCTTGCGGTTCTTCACCAGGGTCCAGCCCGCGACCGCCGTCGAAGTGACCTTGCCGGTGGCTGCCGCCACCGTCTTGCCGCCGCTCTCGAGTCCGGCGGCTGCCGCCTGCTTCGCGCGCTGCGTCGCGAGACCGAACGACTGCGCACCGGAACCGGCGGCGTCGGCCGCCTCCCCGGCGGAACCCTTCGCCTTCTCGGCGGCCTCAGCCGATTCCTGCTTCGCCTTCTGTGCCGTGGTGTTCACCTTGCGCGCCCCTGTACTCGCGGTGGACCGCCCCTTGGCGGCTGCTGTCTTCGCGCTCTGCCGAGTGTTTCCGGCGTTGTCATCAGAGTTTCTTCTCTCGTCAGCCATGCGGACCGTGTTGCCACTCAACGGCTCATGAAACGTCTGTCGTTCGCGGTTCCGCGGCGGCGCGTCGATGGGCTGCGACGCGTTCGCGGGTCGCGCATCGGCGGGAGCAGTAGCGGCGCTCCGGGCCGCTGCCCTGGGTGATGAAGACGTTGTGGCAGCTGGGGGAGGCGCAGATTCCGCCGGGCGGGCGCTGGCGGTCCCAGACGAGGACGGCCAGGGCCATGCAGGAGGAGGCGAGAAGCCACTGGTCCCAGGGCGCGTCGTCGTCGTGGTCGAGGTGCGGATGCCAGGGGGTGCCGCCGTCGTGCGAGGTCAGGCGGAGCGCTCCGGTGTGGTCCCGCAGAAGACGGTTGAGGGTGGCTGCGGCGCCGTCGACGTGCTCGGCGGCGAAGACCTGCCGCAGCAGAGCGGCGGCTGCCCGCATCCCGGCGACCTCGCGGGGAGTGAGATCGACGGGGTCGGGCTCACCGTATGCACGGAGCACATCGGCGACCTCGTTCGGATCAGGGTGCTCGTCGGCAAGGGCGTTGAGCAGGGCGGCGGTTCGCCGAGCCGTGGTCAGCACGGAGTGCCGGGTGGACCAGTCGTCGCTACGTGGGGACACTCGGGGAATGTAACGCATCTTGCCGAGTTTTGAGTTACCTCCGTACCGTCTGGCCGATGAGAAAGCGTGGCTCACTCCACCTCCACCTCCACCTCTATCTCGCCGGAGCGGTGGCGGCTCGTGCGGGGGACGAGATGACAGGACCGGCGTTGATGCTGGCGGGATACGCCGTGGCCGGCTCGACCGTCGAGGCGTCGTCGCTGCTCGCGGGCATCACGATCTCCGCAGTGGTGGGCGGGCCGGTGCTCGGGGCCCTCCTGGACAGAGCGCAACGACCGGGGCGCCTGCTGGCCGGGGCCCTGCTCATGTACGCGACGGGGCTGGCCGTGCTGCTCGTGAGCCTCGGCCGCATACCGTTCACCGTCACCCTCCTGATCGCCGTGGTGACAGGACTCCTTGGACCGGCACTGTCGGGCGGATGGACGGCCCAACTGCCGCGCGTGGCGCTCGGCGACCATCTGCCCCGGGCGAACGCACTCGACGCCATGACCTTCAACGTGGCGAGTCTGGCCGGCCCGGCTCTCGCCGGCGGCGTCGCGGAAGCATGGGGAGCTCCGTCGGCCGTGGTGGCCTCGGTGGCACTGATCGGCTTGGCGTTACCGGCTGCATGGGTGCTGCCTGCTCGCCCTGCGGGTCCTGCCCGTGTGGTTCGGGCGCGGGGCGGGCACGCGACGTCGGCGACCTCGGTGATCACCGACCTGGCCGCCGGCATGCGGACCATCGTCAGCAAGCCGGCCCTGGCCCGAGCGACCCTTGGCTCCGTCGTCTCCTGTGTCGCCACGGGGATGCTCATGGCGTGCATCCCGCTCCTGGGGGAGCGCGTCCTGGGCGGAGCAGGCCGCGGCGCGATGCTGCTTGCCTGCGCGGCCGTCTCCGCCTTGGCGGCCAATGCCGCACTCGTACGGTTTCCGCGTTCCGTCACCCCCGACACGAGCATGTGGGCCGGCATCCTGCTCCAGGCCGGCGGGTTGGCTCTGGCGGCCACGGGGTCATCGGGGTCACCCACGGTGCTCATCGCGGGCGTCCTCATGACGGGGATGGGTGAAGGCCCGCAACTGACCGCGTTGTTCGCCATCCGCCACCGGGAATCCCCAGAGCACCTGCGCGGCCAGATCTTCACCACCGGCGCCAGCCTGAAGATCACCGGCTTCGCGCTGGGGACGGCGGCCGCAGGCCCCCTCGTGACGTGGTCCCTCCCGGGCACCCTGGCACTCGCCGCGAGCGTGGCCGCCTGCGCGGCACTGGCCTGTTTGGCGATGAAGAGCGGGGAGCTCCCTCGGCCCTGCGGGCAGCATAGAGGGCAGCAGCCGCCTACTTGACGTTCACGTAGAAGCGGTCATTGCTTTGAGGCGGGTTGATGCCGGGCCTTGCCTTCTGAGCTCTTCAGGCCTTGGTGTGCTGCTGTCGTCGATGCCTTCGGTTGGCAATCAGGAGGCTGGCGAACGCCACGCATATGAGGGCGGTGATGGCGATCTCTCCCGCTGTGTCGCCGTCCACGATTCGCCACACCAGGACGGTGGTGCTCAGGCAGAGCATCGGCCAGTAGAACCAGGGCACCCAGCGTGCTCCCGGCCGGGCCCAGGCCGGAGCTTCGGATCGTCTCGTCACCGTGCACCTCCCGCCGACCCGTATGCCCGTAGGACCTCGCCACAACCGCTACCGGTGGCTGGTATCGAGGGAGTCCGTCTGCTCGCTCTTTCGTGACCAGATGGGCGGTCCTGGCGTTGGCAGCGCAAAGCTTTTTCCATCGCCCAGGTCAGGACAGCTTGTGAACGCGCAGATCATTTACCTTGCCGACGACATTGAGAGCGAAAGTGGCGGCGTGATGGCCCTCGACCAGAGGACCGGTGCCGTCGCCTGGGGGCCCACCCGTGCCGAAGCGGAATCCCGGGTCCGTGAGAGTCAGCACGCGGAGCGCCCCGGCAGCTGAGGACGGGCTGCCCGAGGGCGCAGACCGCTGATCGGCGGCTCTCTGCCGGTCGCAGCATGACGCGATGTCAGAGCGGCGCGCCACACTGGTCACCAGTCGATCAGTAAGGGGGCCGGTGTGGCGTTCAGGGCGGTGCACGCGCAGTGGGGGACCGTGTTCGCTCATCTGCCCGATCTCGGATGTGGGCAGAGCTGGGAGGCAGTGTGGAAGGTACGCCCGCCCGCACCGATCACCTGTGACGAGTGCCGGCACCCGATGTACGCGAAGACCTCCCGCAGCGGCCTGCGCTTCTTCGCGCATGCTCCGGGCGCCCCCACCTGCGCGCTCGGACTGGAGTCCGTCGCCCATCACCTGCTCAAGCTCGAACTTGCCACCGCTGCCCGCGATGCGGGCGCGCACGCTGAGCTCGAGTTCCCCGGCCCCGGAGGTGCCTGGCGGGCCGACGTGCTGGCCAGTGATCCCGTGGGCGGCTGGAGGATCGCGCTCGAGGCCCAGCTGTCCCCGATCACCGGCGGCGAGATAGTGACCCGGACCGAACGCATGGGCGCCGACGGTGTCTCCTCGATCTGGTTCAGCGACCGGCGCCGGCCTCCCTGGCTGGGCACCGTGCCGTCTATACGCCTGGAGAGGATGGATGGCGAAAGTGACCTGACCGTCGCCGAGGGCCTGGTGAAGTTCTCCGACGGAGGCTGGTCGGCGGTCTCCGCCTCTCTGCCCGACTTTCTGGACTGGGCGTTCACGCGTCGCATCGTCGCGCACGCCCCGCGCCTTCCCTTGCGGCCCCCGCAGCGTGCCATCGCCACGGTGTGGACGGCACCGAAGTATGTCGGAGCTGAGACCGCCCAACTCCCGCCCGTTTTCGACGTCCCCGTCTGCACCTGCGCTGCCCCGCAGTTGGTCGCGCGTTTTCAGAACGCCCTGTACGCCGCGCAACCCAGCGACCGGATGGGTCCCGGCGCCGCACATCTCCGCGCGTACTGCCAGATATGTGAGGGGAGGTATGAGAAGCCATGGTGCCGCACCGGCAGCGAACCCATGCCGCTGGTGTGACTCGGAAGCGCGAGCGCTGGGTCGTCTCCGCAAATTCACTGCCGCGGTTCCGACTTTGAAGGTCGTTGGCCCACCGGAAAGGACGTCATGTCAGCCGTAGTTGTTGTCGGTGCGGGAATCGTCGGCTCCTCAGTGGCCTACCACCTCGCACGTCGCGGCGTCCCGGTCACCCTGCTCGAGCAAGGACCTGCACCGGCAGCCGGGGTCACCGGAAACTCCTTCGCCTGGATCAGAGGCGCGGGAGGCCATTGGCCCGGTGGTGCCCGGGATCTTCGTGAGTACGTCCTGGCGGACTACCGACGCCTGGAGGAGGAACTGACCCAACTACCCGACCTGCCCCATGTTGCTGTCCGCCGGACCGGTTCGCTGTCCTGGGGCGACCCACCGGATGAGGAATCGCGGCTGGGGCCAGGCCAGTTCCGCATAGGGCGGGACGACATTGAGGTGCTGGAGCCCAACCTCCTGCACCCACCTGACCGAGCCATCCACACTCCGAGCGATGCGGGCGTCGACCCGGCAGCCTTGACCCATGCCCTCGTGGCAGCCGCCATCACACGCGGGGCGACCGTGCTCCACGACACCGCGGTCACGTCCTTGCAGGTGACCAACGGACGCGTCGAGGGCGTGCTGTCGGCGACAGGTCTCCACACCGCCGAGACCGTGATCCTCACGGCCGGAATCAATGTCCCCAAGCTCTGCAAGCCGCTGCCAGCCGACTTGCCCATCGCGGCCTCCCCGGCCACCCTCGCGCGGGTCACCGCACCACCCGGGATGGTCAAAACCATCGTAGCCAGAACTGACTTCGAGGTCCGAGAGGTTCGGGACGGGGAGCTCTTGATGGTCCTGCCGCACGGTGAAGGGGCGGCTACGGTCTCGGAGCAGGCTGCGCACCACACGCTCCAGCGACTCAAGGAAACCTTTCGGGGGAGCGACCGGTGCCGCCTGCTGGGCTACCGCACCGGCATGCGCCCCATGCCTGCGCACGGGCCCGTCATCGGATACGCGACACGCGATCGATCCGTGTACGTCGCTGTCATGCATTCCGCCATCAGCCTGGCGCCCACCGCCGGACGGCTCATCGCGGACGAAATCGTGACGGGCAGTCCGCCTCCTGACCTACGGCACTGTCGCCCGCCGACCGGCCCCGCCTCGTAAGGGCAGAGGGCAGACACGCACCATGCCGAACCGACGCCCGCCCGGCGTCCTCGCACCGGTTCACCGCACTGGTTCACCGTGCCAGTGCGTCCTCCAACTGACTCCGTTCCGCTGCGGTCAGGTCAAGCTCGGTCGCCTCGGCGGAGTCTCGAATCGATGCCGGACGGCTGGCGCCCGGTACGGGGATCACCGCCGGGGAACGGGACAACAGCCAGGCCAGGGCGATCTGTTGGGGGCTGACACCGCGCTCGGCTGCGATGCGGTGGAAGGCGGTTTCGGCCCCGGTCGGCCCGGAGGGGCCGTCCAGAGAGCTTCGCGAGATGCCGCCCAGGGGGCTCCAGGGCAGGAAGGCCAGGCCCAGTTGGGTGCTCAGCTGCAGCTCGGGCTCGCTGTCGCGGACAGCGGGTGAGTACTGGTTCTGTACGGAGACCAGGCCCGAGCCCAGGATGGTGTGCGCCTCGCGGATCTGATCGGTGGTGACGTTGGAGATCCCGGCGGATCGGACGGTGCCGGCGTCGAGCAGTTCGCGCAGTGCGCCCACGGAGTCCGCCCAGGGGACGGCAGGGTCGGGCTTGTGCAGCTGGTACAGGCCGATGGCTTCCCCGCCCAAGCGTCGGAGGGAGGCTTCGGCGGCGTGCTTGAGGTGGGAGGGGGTGGCGTTGATGGTCCAGCTGCCGTCGCCGGGGCGGCCCCGGCCGCCCTTGGTGGCGATCAGCAGGTGGGAGGTGTCGCCGCCGTAGAGGGCCAGGGCGCGGGCGATGAGCAGCTCGTTGTGGCCGGCTTCGTCGGCGTGCCAGTGGTAGCTGTCGGCGGTGTCGATGAGCGTGACCCCGGAGTCCAGGGCCGCGTGGATGGTGGCGATGGCCCGCTGCTCGTCCGGGCGGTGCTCGATGGACAGCGGCATGGCGCCCAGGCCGACGGCGCTCACGGCGGTATCCCCGATGGTGCGGTAGCGCATGGTGTCTGCTCCTCAGGTTGCGGTGGTGGCAGCGTTGGCGGCGGCGGTACGGGCGGAGGCGGGCGGTGCGTTGAGGGTTTCGACGACGGCTTCAGCGACGGCCGCAGGGGTGGCTTCGGCGACGGCTTCGGGGAGCCAACGTGCGGTGTGGGAGAAGTGGAAGCCCAGTTCCTTCGCGCGGGCGTTGCTCATGGCGTAGTGGCGGTCGAAGGAGAACGGCGAGGCCGGCTCGCCCGCCCCGACGCTGCGGAAAACGGCTTCCGTGCCGGTCTGTGCGGCGATCACAGCACTCAGGGCGCGGACATCGAGCGGGCCGTCGGAGCATGCGTTGAGGGGGCCCGTGAAGTCGGTGGCCGTGGCCGCCCACAGCAGCAGGTCGGCCAGCTCCCGGTAATGGATGAAGACCGTGGGCAGCGCCTGGGCGTGCACGGTGATCTGCGTGCCCTGGGTGATGTGCTCAATGTAGTGCGCCAGCCGGCCCGTGAACTCCTGCGGGCCGCCGCCCAGGACGTGGGCGCTGCGCACGGAGGCGAAGTCGAACCCGCGATGCTGTGCGAAGACAGCCTCCGCCTGACGCTTCCCCTCGGCGTAGTGAGCCTCCAAGTACGCCGTGTCGTGCCAGGGCAGGTCCAACTGCACCCGCCACGCGCCCGGATCGACCGTCTGCTCAGGGATCGGAGTCCGGGCCGCGACGACGGGCAGTGCAGCGGTCGCCGGATCGTAGACCTCGATCGTGGAGGTCATGACGTAACGCTGGGCGCGGCCGTTGAAGACGCGGGCGGCGATTGCGGCCTGTATCGGTGTGTAGCAGACCTGGTCCACGACGACGTCGAAGCTGCGCTCGCCCAGTGCGGCGGTCAGGGCAGCTTCGTCATCGCGGTCGGCAACAAGGTGCTCGACCCCTGCCGGTGGCGGGATGGAACCGCGGTTGACCACGCTGACCTGATGGCCTGCCGCGTGCAGGAGCTGGACCAAGAGCTTGCCGAAGTAGCGGCTTCCGCCGATGACGCAGATTCTTTGCATGCCCCTCATCCTGAACACCTAAGGTCGTCAGTAGAAGTGCCTGCTTACTGGCTACGTATTAAGGAATACTGTTGATCGATGTGCAGCGGCTCCGAGTCCTGCGGACGGTGGCCGAACACGGCAGCTTCAACCAGGCGGCGGCAGCCCTCCACCTCACCCCTTCCGCCGTCTCCCAGCACATCGCCGCACTCGAACGCAGCCTCGGCGCCCAGGTTGTGGCGCGCAGCACCCGCGGAGTCACCCTCACCCCGGCCGGGCGGATCATGGTGGGGGCCGCCGAGTCGGTCGCGGCGGAACTCGTCCACGCCAAGCAGCAGGTCGACCAACTCGGCGGCGGTCGCTCCCAGATCACCATCGCCACCTTCACCAGCGGAGGCAGACTCCTGCTGCCCGGCGCGCTCGCCGGCCTGGCCACCGCCCACCCCGACACCGTGGTCCACGTCAGGGAAGCCGAGCCCGAAGACAGCCTTCCGCTGGTGCGCCAGGGCGCCGTTGACGTCGCCCTCGCCTACCACTTCGACGGCCCGCTGCCCGGCCGGCTCGGCCCAAGCTCTAGCCTGGCGTGGACGGCGCTCATGGAAGATCCGCTGCATGTCGTCCTGCCCGAGGCCCATCGGCTGGCCGACCGCGCCTCACTCGACATCGCCGAACTGGCCGCCGAACCCTGGGTACTCGGTTGCCTCAAGACCGAGGCGTACTTGCGCCGCTACGCCGAACGCGCAGGCTTCGACCCGGACGTGCGCAGCACGACGACCGACTACTTCTTCGCCCGCTCGCTGGTCGCCGCGGGCGTGGGAGTCTCACTGATCCCCTCCATCGCTCTGACCCCCCAGACGGCAGGAGTACGCACCATCCCCATCGCACCGCCGACTCCGACCCGCCACATCGGAGTTGCCACGATCGTCCGCCGCCGCCATCCGCGGGTCATGACCCTGATACAGGCACTCCAGGAACAGGTAGAGACGGTGGATGAGGCCTGACCCACAGAGTGTGGGCGATGGCTTCCTCGGGTGGGCGCTCGGGCAGGCGCTGCCGCCACCCCTGCCAACGTAAGGCGCGCTCGCTCTGGTCTACCGGAGCACAGGCAAGCGCTCATGTCGTCATGCCCTGGCGACCAGGTGACGTACGGCAGTCAGCGCGGCTTCCCACGGGTAGCCTTTCGGTGCACCGGATCCGGGCGGATTCGGCGTGAACCCCCCTTCGCCGTACAGCACCGTGACGCCCTGTTCGCGCAGTTCGGTGATGCTGCGGTCGAGCTGCCGGTGTTTGGCATACGCGGCGTTCACGCACGGCATCGTGACGGTGGGAACGCCCTTTCCAATCCCCTCGGCTACCACGCCCACCACAAAGGTGGAGGTGATGCCGAGCGCCCACGAGTTGAGGGAGTTGAACGTGGCTGGGGCAAAGAGCATCACATCGGCCTGTGGCCATACGTCAGGTTCGCCGGGAAGTTTGTACTCGCTGCGGACCGGGTGCCCGGTGAGTGTGGCCAGGTGGTCGAGGCTCTCGTCCAGCCAGCGGGCAGCTGTCGGCGTAAGCCCCAGGCACACCTCCCACCCCTCAGCCTGCGCCCTCTCGATGACGTGCTCTAGTTCAAATGCAGGGGGTGCGGCCGAAGCGAACAGGTACAACATTCTTGAGGTCATGCCGCTCATCCCATCCCGCGCCGAGGGGCATCTGCAACTGCCTCTGACCCAGGTGGGTCAGGGCTACGCACCCGCTCAACATCGCCCAGCGCGAGTACTGTTCAGATGGCGAGTCAGGAACGGAGTTCCGATATGCCCAGAGACGACCATCCAGGCGCGCGGATCGCGACCCAGCGGAAGCTTGCCGGGCTTACGCAGCGTGGCCTGGCCTTGAAGATCGGTTACTCGTATAGCCTGTTGCATCAGGTTGAAGGCGGATACAAGGCGGCGAGTCCGGACTTCACCGCGGCATGTGCTCGGGCGCTGCACGTTGGTGTCACGGTCCTGACAGGGCAGCCGTACATGACCGAGCTGCAACAGGATCGACTCGCCGAGTTGATACGTCCGATTCGTGAAGCGCTCGATCTGTATGACCTCGGCGCGGATCCAGATTTGGTGCCCCGGGAATCCTCCGCACTCGTCGAGGCCGCTGATGCCCTGTGCCGGCAGGTGAGAGCAACGCAGCTCAACAAAGCAGCGCAGACGCTGCCCCGGTTGATCACCGAACTGACGACGGCCGCATACCGCACGCCGTCCACCGATCTGTGGGCAGCTCTCGGCTCCATCTACCGCACCGCCCACGACGTCACCGTGAAGCTTGGGTTCTACGACCTGTCCACGATCGCCCTGGACCGGATGGAGTGGGCAGCGCAACGCGGTTCCGATCCTGTGCTCTCCGCCGTACGTCAGTACATGCGTGGACTCGTCTACCACCGGGAGGGCGAGCACACGATCGGCCTGCGTCTGGTTGGCGCCGGCCATCGTCTGCTTCTCCAGGGGGAGAAATGCGCTGGGACCCTCGCCGTGACGGGACAGCTCCACCTCGGCGCCACCGTCATCGCGGCGCGGGCCCGTGACGGCGGCACCGTTCAAACGCACCTGACCCAGGCGAGAGAGATCGCTGACCGGATCGGCGAGATGGGGCACGTTCACTGGCTGTCGTTCGGACCCACGAACCTCGCCGCACACGAGCTCTCTGCGCTCACCGAGATGGGGGAGTACGGCAAGGCCGTCGAGATGGCGAAGGTACTCAAGATGCCCCCCTCGTGGCCTGCATCACGGCGCGCCCATGTATGGATCGATCGCGGGCGGTCGGAGATGGAGACGGGCCGCAACGAAGCCGCCCTGCGCTCCATCGCTGAGGCCCGCAAGCTGGCCCCGCAACAGACCCGCTATCACCCTGCAGTTCGGGCGACCGTCGAAGGATTGCTACATCAGCAGCGCCGAACTCCTGACGCGCTGGGCCATATCTCGTCATGGCTTGGCCTGTGACTCCTGCTGTCACTGACGAGTGACACTTGATGCCCCCGCATGTCGTCACCCTTGTTCAGCAGCTGATCGGCAATGACGGCAGGGGAAGACCGTGGATCCGCAACAGGGAGAGAGCGAGATCGCCGAGTGGCTTGCTCGCGCTCAGCAGAATCCCGCGCAGGCTTGGCGTGAGTGGTCTGAGGGTGGGGTGGCTCTCCTGCCGCTTGGCAGCCGCTTCGTCGCATCCCGCCTGTCTGAGGAGTTGGTGCATGCCGCCGCGGGAAGGTCCGAGCCGCAGCCCGTCGCTGCATGCCTTGAGCAACTCCTCGACGGGCCGGTCATCTACGACAATCGGACCATGGGCGGCACCTACTACCCGCTCATGCGTTGTCAGAGCAGGACATCGTGGAAGTACCAGCACATCGCGCCGCTTCTGGCGGTGGGTACCTATCTGGGCGTGCCCCGCCTGGGTCGGCTGAGGCCGCCGGGCACGTTCTGGGTGGTGCCGCCGCGCGAGGTCGGCGATGTATGCGAGCCTGCCGCCGTGGGGGACCTGATCACGCTTGCCTGCACCACGGTCAGGGACGCAGAGCGGTGAGGTCCATTCCCGCGAATGCTGACCGCGTCGTACAGGCGGCCTATCAGCTGTACCTGGCACACGTGGAATCATGCCCGCGCTGTCGCACGCAGGCGTCGTGTGAACAGGGCCGTCGGTTCCGGAGGGCTTTGCGGGCGGCCCGTCTCGCAGCCACGAACGCCTGACCTCCCGTCGCGGCAAGGCCAGGCCGTGGGGCAATGCCCGTCCGGTGAGTTAAGCTGCGCGGCGATGACTACCGGGACGGCCTCGCGCCATACACAGACTGGTTACCCGGTGCTCTCCTGAGCGCCGAACGGGCCGGAGTGGGCCCGTTGTTCGACCCACGGTCTCGCCCTGCCGCGCGGGCCCCGCCTCCGTCGTGTTGATCTCAGGTTCTACACATCAACCACGACAGGAGAACTCATGCCTACCAAGACGTTGCAGATTCCCACCGCGGACGGCCAGGCCGACGCTTTCGCTGCCTTCCCCGATGACGGCGAGCGGCACCCGGGGGTGCTGCTGTACGCGGATGCCTTCGGCATGCGGCCCGTGCTGGCGGAGATGGCCCGGGAATTGGCCGAGCGCGGGTACTACGTGCTGGTGCCCAACTATTTCTACCGGCACGGCCCGGCACCGCTGGTCGAACTTCCCGCATACATCGGAGCAGAGGCACGGCCCGCGATCCTTGCTCAGCTGATGCCTTTGATCGAGGAGCACATCGCCGGCGAACGTGTCGCGCGCGACGCGGACGCCTACCTCAGGTTCCTCACCGCGCAACCCGAGGTGGCCGCCGGACCGGTGGCCGTGACCGGCTACTGCATCGGCGGTCTCCTCGCGCTGCGCACCGCTTCGGCCCACCCCGACCGGGTGGCCGCCGTAGCCGGATTCCACTGCCCTGTGGTCGCTGATGGGCCCGACGGCCTGCACGGCCTCCTCTCCAAGATCACCGCACAGGTGCACCTCGGACACGCCGAGACCGACCTGACGCCCGAGGCCCTCGGCGAGCTCAACCGGGCTCTGGACACCGCAGGTGTCCACTACACCTCCGAGATCTACCCCGGCACCGTCCACGGCTTCACCATGGCCGACACCGACGCCTTCAACGCCGCTGGACTGAAGCGCCATTGGGAGCGCCTGCTCGATCTCCTGGACCAGGCCCTGGCCAACGGCTGAGACCTCCACCTCCACTCGCCAAGCGGCTTGGTCCTCACTCGTCGTCTGGTGGGCGGCATCCCTCCTGTGGTCCGGCGGGCCACAGGAGGGATGCTGGGTCGGTTGTTCACGTGGCCGTGATGGCACCGAGTCAGGTCTCGAAGTCGGCTCTCGCGCGGGTCGGCTGCGCCCGTTCTCGAGGCGTTACCGCCCTTTGGGCATCGGCAGGACCGCCAGTGCGGTGTCTGCAACCTTCCGCACCGTCTCCGGGTCCAGGCCGGCCTTGCCCACGGCCTCGATGCCGCGGACCACCGTCAGCAGCAGTGCCGCCAACCGCTCAGGATCCGCAGCGTCATCGATGTCGCCGTGGCGCTGGGCGGCGCTGATCTCCGTCCGCAGCAGGGTCAGCAGCGCCGTCATGGTCTCGGCCGACCGCTTGGCGATCGTCGGATCGTGCTGGGCCAGCTCCGCCACGCCTTTGGCCATCAGGCACCCGCGGCGCTCGGTGTCGGAGGCGGTGTTCTCCGCCATCAGGTGCACGTATGCCGACAGCCGGGCCAAGGCCTCTGCGTCCGGTCCACCCGTCAGACGCCCGTCGGCCACCTCCACGACTGCGGTGCACCAGTCGCCGAACACACGGTGGAACAGCTTGCCCTTGTCGCCGAACGCGCCGTACAGGCTGCCCTTGCCCAGGCCGGTCGCCTGGGCGATGTCGTCCATCCGGGTTCCCGCATAGCCGGTCGCCCAGAACTGTTCCCGGGCCCGCTCCAGGACTTGGCGTTCGTCGAATGCGCGTGGTCTCGGCATGACTCCAGCGTAGCCATTCTTGACTCGATCGTCCATTACTGCCTACGTTATGGACGATCGATTCCATAACTGAAGGGGTTCGACATGCCAGGCGTACTGCAGGAGAAGGTGGCCGTGATCACCGGAGGGACGAGCGGGATCGGGTTGGCCATCGCTCACCGCTTCATCCGGGAGGGCGCGCGGGTCTTCGTGACCGGCCGGGACGTCGACCGCCTCGAGGCGGCAGTCAAGGAGTTGGGTCCAGCGGCCACCGGCGTACGATCCGACGTCTCGGTCCTGGCCGACCTGGACGCGCTCTACGCGCGAGTCCGCGAGGACGCCGGTCGCATCGACGTGCTGGTCGCCAACGCGGGAATCGTCGCGGACGCCGCGCTCGGTGCCCACACCGAGGCGAACGTCGACCTGACGCTCGCCGTCAACGTCAAGGGCCCACTGTTCACCGTTCAGAAGGCGCTTCCGCTGCTTGCGGAGAACGCCTCCATCGTGGTCGTCGGCTCGAGCAACAGCGTGCGGCCCAATGAGCAACTCGAGGTCTACAGTGCCTCCAAGGCGGCGCTGAGCAACCTCGTGCACAACTGGTCCCGGCAGTCGCGGGAGCGCCGCTTCCGGGTCAACGTGCTCAGCCCGGGACCGACGCGGACCCCTGGCCTGCTGGGCGCCGCGGGGCCGGGCGTCGACCAGTTCGCCGAGGCCGTCGTACCCCTGGGTCGGCTGGCCGACGCCGAGGAAATCGCCGAGGCCGCCCTTTTCCTGGCTTCGGACGCCTCGTCGTTCGTCACCGGCGCGGAACTCTTCGCGGACGGCGGCTACACCCGGGCGTGAAACGGCGGCCGGTGGTGCGCGTCCGGTTCCCATCGAGGTGAGGGGGCGCACTCCGGTCGCGTACGGCGTCGTACGGGGACCGGAGGGGCGGGGCCGGAACGGCGCAGTTCGCTGAGTACCAACGGGCACCCTTACCAGGCGACCCTTTCCAATTGAGCCATGTGCAGGGGTCGATCCGGCCCCCATTGGCTCCTTCGTGGTAAGCCGCTTTCCGTCAACACCCCCCACCCCTATGGTGATAAGGAGACGAAAGCGTGCCTGGGGGGTGAGACCGATGGCCTTGACCGAGATCGCCGTAGCTGTGATTACGACCGGACCTGCCTATATCGCGGTCTGGCTGACCGTACGCAAGGCCCAAGCCGGGACGGCGCAGCCGCAGACGTGCGCGCGTGCCGCCCTCTGTCAGCAGTGCGAGGGTCGAACCCCGCCGGACAGCATGCAGGGCATCCGTGAGGTTTGGGCTCTCGCGGTCTGACCTGTCTTCGTCGCCGTATTCCGGCGGGCCCACTGCTCCGCAACAACAGAGCGAATGAGTACATCAGGGCTGGGCGGGGTAGCTCCAATTCGGCGCCCAGACATCGCTCTTGGGGCGGCCGGGATACGCGGCGGTGAGATGACGGCGCAGCGCGTCCAGGGAGGGGTGTGGATTGTGCGTGCGCCAGATCAGCGAGTGGGGATAGACCGGAGTCGGATCTTTGAGGGGAATGCGGCGCAGGGTGTGGCCGACGGGCCACACCAGAGGGGTCTGTTCGCTGACGAAGGTGGCCAGTTTGGTGGAGCCGGCGATGGTGTCGAGCAGAGCCTCGATGCCGAAGTCCGGCCCCACTGAGTCGATGATGATGCCGAAGTCGGCGGCGAGTTCGGCGTAGTAGGCGTCCCATTCGGTGCCGGGCAGATTGCCGGGCATCCAGATGTGCCGCCCGGCGAGTTGGGCTGGCGTGAGCGTGGCGGCGTCGGCGAACTCATGCCCTGCTCCGGTGAACAGGTGCAGGGGTTCATCGAAGACGGGAGTGGCTTCCACGCCTTGGGGCAGTTGCCGGCCCGGCATGCTCACGGCGCGGAACGTCGCGTCGATGGTCCCGTCCCGCACCGCCGTGATGGCCGCATCGGAGTCGAACAGCGTCACGACGTCCAACTCGACCTCGGGGTGGGCGTGATGGAAGCCGCGCAACAGCCCTGCCAGAGAGAGCTGGCGGCCGATCACGTCGACGCGCAGGGCCCGATGCCCCGGCCGCACGGACGCGACAGCGCGCTCCGCTGAGTCGAGAAAGGAGCGGGCGTGAGGGAGGAACGCCTGCCCGTCGATGGTGAGCCGTGCCCCGCGGGCGTCGCGGGTGAAGAGCTGGACACCGAGTTCCTTCTCCAGTGCGGCAACGCGCTTGGACACGGCTTGCGGCGTGATCCGCAGATCGGCGGCAGCCTCCTGGAATTGTCCCGCGTCCGCTACGGCGACGAAGGTGCGCATGGCCATGACGTCCATGCGCCGCAGTCTAGTCAGACAACCAATGGTTGTTGATGCCGGTAGTGATCGTTGTTTGATTCCAACGTGGGCCGGTCGCTTTGATGATTCGGGTCGACCTCCGGTCAACGTCTGGTTGCTCAACTGGCGTGACCGGCAGGTGTCATTCAACGGCTGTGCGCCCGCGGGCGCCCCATCGCGAGGACCTTTCATGCCTGATCTGAACCGTCTCTACGTCCGCACTCCCGAGTGGGCGCGGGTAGCCGAGCGGATCGAGCACGTGACCACGCTCACCTCTCGGCTCAACGTCCTGCCCTTCGACGACAAGGTCACCCGCGCGGCCCTGCTCTCCGAGATCATCGGCAAGCCGGTCCCCGAGTCCGTCACCGTCTATCCGCCCTTCTACACCGATCACGGGCTCCGCATCGAGTTCGGGGAGCACGTCTTCGTCAACCAGAGCTGCACCTTCCTGGACCAGGGCGGCATCTACCTGGGCGACGGCGTCCTGATCGGCCCGAAGACCAACCTCATCTCCTCCGACCACCCCCTCACGATGCCGGAACGCAGCGATTTCATCACGCGTGCGCCCATCACGATCGGGGCCAACGCATGGCTCGGCGCGGACGTGACGGTCCTCCCCGGCGTCACGATCGGACACGGTGCCGTGGTCGGCGCCGGATCCGTCGTCACGAAGGATGTCCCCCCGAACACCTTGGTGACCGGCCCGGCCGCGCGCACGCGCAAGCATTGGAACGATTGAGCGCGCGGGGACGAGAAGTCGGGGCGGAAAGCGTCGGAACAGCCCTGACGGTCACAGCCCCGACGGATGCCTGGAAAGCCAGTCGGCATGGCGATCGCGCATGCGGTCTCGTTCCTCGGAGGTAGGGAGGAAGACGTCGGCGCCACCGTCGTAGGGATGGTGGATGCGCTGCATGCGAGTGTCGGCGATGAGGACTCCCGCCACTTCTTCGTCGGCGACGTCCCGCAGCAACGCGTCGATGCAGCCATGCCGCCAGGGGCGGCGGACGGTGAACAGGTGGGAGTACGTGCGGAACTCAGGATCGGGATCGTCCCTCACCAGCAGGCTCTGCCAGTAGTCCGCGCCGGGTGGGCACGGCGGAACCTCGGCTTCGGTCGTCCAAAGCGGAGTGATCACGTATACGTCCGCACCAGCGAACAACTCATCAAGGACGGTGTTGTAACGCTCCAGAACAATCGTGTACTCGCTCTCATCCGCCGCGTACCGCTTCGACTCCGGCAAGCTGTGAAAGCGAACCCAGACATCCCGATACGGATCACGCAGCTGGTACCCCACCGGAGGGCAACTGGGCCACCGCTGCTGCCACAGCTTCGTCAGCCCTTCCTGCCCGCCTTCAAGCATCTGCCGCTCACTTCCTGTGAACGCCGACGACGGCGATATCGCCGAAGGACGCGGCGAGTGCCTGCGTAATCAGGTCGGGCAGTCTTGTCTGGCCGTTGTCCTGCGCCCAGCGGGTGAGTGCCGTGTGCATCGCGGCCAGGCAGGCGCTGGTGGCCGCGTGGGCGCTGAACGCGGCGTCGGCGTCGGTCGTGTCGTCCGTGTCGTGCCCTAGGGCTTCGACGATGGCCTGCTGAAGCGCGTACTGGCTGTCGAGGTGCCTGGCCCGCAGTGCGGGCGTCGCGACCATGAGCCGCAGGCTGTCCAGCAGAAACCGTTCATCCGCGTCCGGCGAGTCCGGTGGGGCGCCGTCGTCGGAGGTCAGCGCCGTGGCGGCCTCGATGAGGGCGCCGCCGACGCGGCGCACCAAGGGGTGCGTGGCCTGCGACGCGGCGACCCGCTCGGCGATGAGCCGGCCCGGCTGCTCGATGAGGACGAGGTCTTCCTTGGTGGGGAAGTGCCGGTAGACGGTCATGGCCGAGACGCCGGAGGCCGCGGCGACGTCGGCCACGGTCACGGCGTCGTACCCGCGGTCGGTGAAGAGCCCTACCGCGTGCGTCTGAATGACGCGCCGTGTCTCGGATCGTTGTCGCTCCCGCAGGGTCGGTTCTCGCTCACTCATGTGGTAGACACTACCGCAATGTTAGTGACTAACATGAGGGTGGGGTGGGCGACATGAGTGATCTTGTCGGCAGGACGGCATTGGTGACGGGCGCGTCGCGTGGCATCGGGCAGGCGATCGCGTCCCGGCTGGCAGCCGAAGGAGCCATGGTCATCGTGCACTTCGGCACGGACGAGAGCGGGGCTGCGGCGACGGTCGAGGCGATAGAAAGCGCCGGTGGGAGCGCCTGCGCCGTTCGGGCCGAGTTGGGCGTGGACGACGACGTCGAGACGCTTTTCGCCGGCGTGCAGGCCGCGTTGGCCGACCGTCCGCTCGACATTCTCGTCAACAATGCCGCGGCCCCGCCGGCCGGCCCGCTGGGCGTGACGACCCGGGCGCAGTTCGACCACCTGTTCGCGGTGAACGTGAGAGCTCCGTACTTCATCATCGAGCGCGCGCTGCCCCTGCTGCGCGATGGCGGCCGTATCCTCACGATCTCGTCGGTGGCGACCCGTATGGCCAACCCGACGCAGACCTCCTTCGCGATGACGAAGGGCGCGGTCGAGACCATGAGCAAGACCTTGGCCAACCAGCTCGGGGCCCGGGGGATCACGGTGAACGCGGTCGCCCCCGGAGCGACCAGGACGCCGACCAACGGAGACGTCTTCGACCTGCCCGGCCTCACCGAACAGATCACCGGCATGACAGCGCTCGACCGGCTGGGCGGGCCCGGCGACGTCGCCGACGTGGTCGCCTTCCTCGCCTCGGACGCCGCCCGCTGGATCACCGGCCAGGTCATCGACGCAAGCGGCGGCCTGTTCCTGGGGCCACGGGTCTGAGCGGCAAGCGGTGAGAAGACGCGGCGGTCTCGACCTGGCGGCGCTCAATGGATGGCGAAGGACTTGCCTCTACGTCCGCATCCGCAAGGCCAATTGCGTGCGTGAGGTCAGGGAGAGCTTGCGGTAGATGCGGCTCAGGTGGGCCTCGACCGTCTTGACGGAGATGAAGAGTGTGTTGGCCACCTCCCGGTTGGATGCCCCGGAGGCGACCTGTCGGGCTATGTCCGCCTCGACCTGCGTCAGGTCCTGCCCCGGGCCGGTCGGCGTGGTGCGGTCGAGTCGGTGGAGGAGGTGGTGGGTGCGCTCGGCGCGGTAGGTCGCCTGGGCCTGCGTGTAGAGGTCGTGGGCGTGTTCCCGGTGGCGCCGTGCGGCCGCTGCCCGGCGCCGTTTCTGCTCTGCCTGCCCCAGCAGGACCAGGGTGTGTGCGTGCTCAAGAGGCAGGTGTGACGCGTCGAAGGCGAGGGCCGCTTCGGTCAGACGGTCGGCGGCCTGGTCGGTCCGGTGGTGGTGGAGGTCGATCCGCGCCCGGCTGCGGAGCAGGGCCGCGGTGACAACCGGGGCCGGTTGTGGGTGCTCCGCGGCGAGCTCGGTAAGGAAGTGCTCGGCCTGGTCCGGGCGGTCGGCCAGGGTGAGTGCGTCGGCGTACAGATGGTGCCATTTGAAGGCTGCGAGATCGGCCGTGTGTTGTTGTTGCTCAAGGTCGGCCACCTCGCTCAAAGCGGCCGCTGCCGCCTCGAATTGGTGGAGACACAGCAGTGCGTGGGCCAGGGCGTACAGGTTGCGCGCCGTGAAGATGCTGTCCTCTTCCTCCTTGGACTGCTGCAGCCCCCATCGGGCCGTGGCGGCGGCGGGGCCGGCACCGTCCCTCTCGACCTGTACGAGGGCATGCGTGGCGCAGGCGGGACCGGGGGAGAGGTGCAGCGTACGGGCGAGATGCAGGGCGCGTCGGCTCCAGCCTTCGGCGGCGGCGACGTGGCCCCGGCGCAGGTCGCTCTCGGCGAGACTGCGCCAGATCTCCTGGAGGTCCTCGGCGCTGCCCGTGGCCTCGGCGTGCCCGAGCAGATGGTGCAGGCCGCTCTGCGCTGTCGGGTGGTCGTCGTCGTAGAGCGCGTGGCGGAGCCGCAAGTAGTGCGGGCTGTAGCGGAGTTGGCCGGACGGAAGGCCGGGGCTGACCGTGAGTGCCCGGGTGAGGGTGGCCTTGGCGTCACCGCACCGGATGAGGCGTTCGATGCGGGCCTGCATGGTCAGGGCGGCTGCCTCGATGTCCGGCCGTGCGCAGGACCGCGCGTCCCGCGCTGCCTGCTCGGCCGCGGCCAGGGACTCCTGGGGGCGGCCCGCGATGTTGTGCCGGATGGCCGCGCAGAGCCCGAGCCGGGCGCGCAGCGAGGGATGGGAACGGGTCAGGGCCGCCAGGCGGGCCAGGGTCGCGCTCTGGTTCTCCAGCCCTTGGCCGTGCGCCTCAAGGAGCGCCAGCAGTGCTTCGGCCTCGGCGTCGGGGGCGCGCAGCCGGGTCAGTGCGGCGACGACACGTGAGGCGAGGTCCCCGTCTCCGGCGTCGGCCGCGTCCCGACACGCCTGGAGCCAGCGTTCCAAGAGGAGAGGCCGGTCGCCGGCGGCGGTGCGGCGCGCTGCCAGGTGCATGAGCTCGGCGGCCAGGCCCGGCTCGGCGCAGCTTCGGGCCGTGCGGGCCGCGGCCACACCGTCCTGGGCGGTTTGTTCGTCGGGACCGGCCGTGGCCAGCAGGCGATGCCGGGCTGCCGCGAGTGGGTCCGGCGTGGCGGCGGCCAGAGCGTGGTGGAGGGTTGCCCGCTCGGTGGGGCTGATCGCGAACTCGGCCTGCTGGCGGAGTAGTTCGGAGGCGAAGGTGACTGTCCCTGACGGGCCGCGGGTGATGAGACCCGCCCTGTCCGCTCGATCCACGTCGCGTTCGGCGTCGGCGTACCCGCAGGCACAGAACAGTGCGGCATCGGCCGACCGGGTCAGTGACAGCGCGGTGAGGGTGCCCCGCCAAGAGGAGGGGACCGACTGCCACCATGCCTGCGCAAGGCGGGCGGGCTCGGTGGTGGGCCCGCGCTCCGTGCTCAGGGAACTCGCCGCAGCGCGGGCCAGCAGCGGATGGCCGCCGCTGTCACGGTGTACGGACGCGGCGTGCCCGGCGGAGATGCCCTGGGTCACCAACGCCGCGGCGACTTCGGCCTCAGTCAGCATCCGGAGCTCGACCCAGGGGGCATGGCCCCCGCCGAGCGCGGCATTCTGCTCACCCGAGACGCAGTGGGCGGACGGAAGGGTGAAAGCCACCCGCAGGCGGGAGGCGGGAAGCGTACGGCAGCAGAAGTCCATTACGCCCAGGCTCAGGTGGTCGGCCAGGTGTGCGTCGTCGATCAGGATCGTCCAGCCTTCGGCGCCGTCGTCGAGACACAACTGCCGTAGAGCCCTGGCCGCGTGGGCGACCGCCGGTGGGTTCGCCTCGCGCAGCTCCGGGCGCAGGTCAACCAGCGGCGCGGCTTCCAGCGACGCCGGCAACATCCCGACCAACTGCGCCAGGAGTCCGTATGGTTCGCGTTCCAGCTGCCTGCTCCCCGCCAGCGGCAGACACCGGATGCCCTCCGCGGCGCCGGTGCGCCGGGCCAACGCGCGCACCACGTACGACTTTCCCGTGCCCCAGGGCCCACTCACCACGACGCGGCCCAGCGCACGCAGGGCGGCCTCCGCGTCCCGCACCACCCGGTCCTGTTCCGGCCACCACACGGCGTCCGCGTCGCCCGGCTCCCGCACCTCGGTCACGTCCGTGAGCCTAGGTTCTGCGGCGCAGCCGATCCAGCACGGATCTCGTGTGCAAGGGAAAACCCTGAGGCCCCTGTCGGAGTCGGCGACCCGGCGATCGGGGGTCGGTACCCCGCCATCCTAAGGTCACCGAACGAACACCCCGCCACATGGCAGGTGGGGCCCGCCCGAGGCCGGCTGATCCGCGGCGGTGAATGCGGTCGGCTCGCCTGTCCTGGCTCAGGGCGTGACGCCAGGGACTTCTCTGATGGTGGCTGATGGCTGGCGCCGCGAGGCTGCACGGCTATCGGTCCACGTCGCACCGCGACCGCCACGGCCGAGTCGCACTGCGGCAGCCACAGCGCCGTCGCACCGCGACAGTCACAGCGCAGTCGGACCGCGGCAGCCACAGCGCTGTCGCACCACGACAGTCACAGCAGAAAGGCCCCCACCGTGCCCAAGCCCAACGCCCCTCGCAGCAGCCCTCGCAGCACCCCCCGCAGCACCCCTCCCAGCGCCACGCTACGTGCTGCCCTCGCCGGCACCCTCGCGTGCCTCACCCTCGCCGCGCTTCCCCAACTCGCCTCTGCACAAGAGGATTCCGCTCCCCGGCCCCCGGCTCCTGGCCTCCTGTCCGCCCTCCAGCGCGACTTGAACCTGACGCCGGAGCAGGCCCGTACCCGCATCGCCGACGAGAGAGCGGCCAGTGGGGTGGCCACCCGACTCGCCTCCACCCTCGGCGACCGGGTCGTCGGCCTGTGGTTCGACGGAGCGTCGGGACGGTTGCACGCCAGTCTCAACAGCTCCGCCGACGCGGCCACCGCCGAACGACTCGGAGCCATCGCCCACCGCACCACCCACACGCCACGCCAGCTGACCGAGACCCTCGCCGTGGTCCGCGGACAGGTCCGCGGCGTCCCTGGAGTCGTCTCCTGGGGCGTCGACCCGCGCGCAGGCCGCATCGCCGTCGTCACCGCCGCCGACCGGCACACCAAGGAAACCGGGCGGCTCATCGAGCGGCTGCGCAGCCTGGGAGACATCGTCAGCCACTCCACGATCACCGACGCGCCGCGTCAGCAGCAGGGCAGCGTCGTCGGCGGCGAGAAGTGGATACCCGGCAGCGAGAGCCCCTGCTCCGTCGGCTTCTCGGTGACCGCCTCCGGGGTCACGAAGGGCTTCCTTACCGCCGGACACTGCACCAACGACGCCAACCAACCCGCCTACGGCAAGGACGGCAGCCGCCTGGGCACCTCCAACCAAGGCGGAAGCCACAGCATCAACGCACGCGAAGGCGACTTCGGCCTGGTGGCCGTCGACCAGGCCGGATGGGACCTGTCACCGAAGGTGGCCGGCCACGGGCAGGGCGGCGTCACTGTCACCGGCTCCGCCGAGGGCGTCGTCGGACAGAGCGTGTGCCGCTCCGGCCAGACCAGTGGCTGGCGCTGCGGAGAGATCACCAAGGTCAACCAGAGCGTCGACTACGGCAACGTCGTCATCGACGGCCTCTCCTGGACGGACGCCTGCTCCTCCGGCGGAGATTCCGGGGGTTCCTACGTCACGGCCGCCGGTGGCAAGGCCGTAGGGCTGCACTCGGGTGGCGGCAGCGCCACCTGCGGAAGCTCCGGCGCGACCAACACCATCTTCCAGCCGGTCAACGAAGCCCTGCAGAAGTGGAACCTGACCCTGGCCACCGGCAACCCGGAGCCCGGTGAGGTCACCGTCGGCGCCGTGAGCGACCAGAGCGGCACGGTCGGGCAGAGCGCCACGCTGAACAACACCGCTCAGGGCGGCACGGCCCCGTACAAGTGGAGCGCCTCGGGGCTGCCCGCGGGCCTGCGGATCGACGCGGGTACCGGAACCGTCACCGGGACACCCACCACGGCAGGGACCAGCACAGTGACCCTCACGGCCACCGATGCCGCCGGGAAGACCGGCAGCACCACGTTCGCCTGGACCATCAGCGCGCCCGGCGGCGGCACCCTCACCCTGGCGCATCCCGGCAACCAGACCGTCTACACCGGGCGCCCCTTCTCCCTGCCCCTGACCGCAGGCGGCGGAACCGGAGCCCGCACCTTCACCGCCACCGGCCTGCCCGCGGGTCTGGCCATCAACGCCACCACGGGCACGATCTCGGGGACCCCCACGGCCTGGGGCATCCACACCAGCCGGATCACCGTCAAGGACGGCGCGGGGAAGACCGCGGCCATCACTCTCAGCTGGTACGTCTTCAACTAGGCAACGCACAGCCCGCGTCCACCCGCAGCCCGCGTCCACCCGCAGACTGGAGGCTCCTCACATGGGTGCCTCCAGCCTGCGCGCGGCGTCCGCCCGCGCCGAGCCCGTACGCCGCGGCGCTGACGCCGATGTCGGCCTCGATGCCCCGCACGCTGTTCACCGGCCTCGGCTCGCTCGGCGTCCTCGGCAACTCCGTACCGCAGGGCCGGGGTTGTGGCGAGTCATGGGTGGGAGTCGTGAAGAATTCGCGCACCATTCTGGGGATTCGGTCACGGGAGCGAAAAGATCGGGGAGCTCACTCGGCGCTTTCGAACAAGTCGGAAGCGCCGACCGTGCGATGGGAGACCGATCAACGATGTTCACTCAGGTACGGAGCAGAGCGCGCACCGCCGCGCTCGCTCTCTCGGCCGTCGCGGCCCTCGCCTTCGGCGCGACCGCCACAACCGGTGCGGCAGCGGCCCCCGCGCCCGCCCCGGCTCCTGCTCCCGCATCAGCGAAACAGGGACCGACCTCGGTGGCGTACGTCGAGGTGAACAACAACAGCATGCTCAACGTCGGCAAGTACAAGCTCGCCGACGGCGGAGACAACGTCTTCGACGTCGCCGTGATCTTCGCGGCGAACATCAACTACGACACGAGCAAGAAGGCCGCCTACCTGCACTTCAACGAGAACGTGCAGCGTGTCCTCGACAACGCCGACACGCAGATACGGCCGCTGCAGGCGAAGGGCATCAAGGTCGTCCTCTCCGTCCTCGGCAACCACCAGGGCGCAGGGTTCGCCAACTTCCCGTCCCAGCAGGCCGCTTCGTCCTTCGCCAAGCAGATGTCGGACACCGTGACCAAGTACGGTCTCGACGGCATCGACTTCGACGACGAGTACGCCGAGTACGGCAACAACGGCACCGGCCAGCCCAACGCCAGCTCGTTCGTCCACCTGGTGTCGGCACTGCGCGCGAACATGCCCGACAAGATCATCAGCCTCTACAACATCGGCCCGGCCGCATCCCGCCTGTCCTACGGCGGCGTCGACATCTCCTCCAAGTTCGACTACGCCTGGAACCCGTACTACGGCACCTGGCAGGTCCCCGCCATCGCCCTGCCCAAGTCGAAGCTGTCCCCGGCGGCCGTCGAGATCGGCCGTACCTCGCAGAGCGCGGCCGCCGACCTGGCCCGCCGCACCGTCAGCGGGGGATACGGCGTCTATCTGACGTACAACCTCGACGGCACCGATCGCAGCGCCGACGTCTCGGCGTTCACCAGGGAGCTGTACGGCAGTGATGCCGTCTACACGCCGTAGGGCGAGCGCCCGCTGCGGCGCGCGGTGCAACCCAGGGGCCTGCCTCGTCCCCTGAAGCTGCAACGATCCGCTCAGGCCGCGCCCTCGACAACGATGTCGAGGGCGCGGTCGCTCTGCCCGCCCGTGAACACCTCAGTGTCGCGATTCGGTTCCGCACGACCGCAATTGAGCCCCGGTGAGGGATGATCGACCGCAGTCGGCACATCAAGGTGCCGACCACTGGGGATTCTTCGGCTGCCGTTAGGGACAGCGGTCGACTTTGGGGGAGTCATGACGAGCTATTCGATCTCGGTGCGCTTGCAGCGCACGACGCTGGAGGAGGCTTACGTCTCCGTCCCGGTCACCGAGGCTCTGATGCGGGAGGAGCCCGGCGAAGACGGATCGTACGGCCTCGACACGGATAAGTTCGTCGCCGCGGCGATCGAGCTTCAGGGCGGAGCTGATTGGGTGCCGGAGGAGCAGCGGGTCACACTGCACCCCATCCAGCAGGCTCCCGACACCGCATAGCCGGAAAGGCCGACGCCATCCGACACCATCCGACACCGCCGGCCCGCCCCGTCAGCAGTCACTGCCTTCGCGACAGCCGTCGCGCACTCAGTGGCTGCTCAGCGGCTTGCCGTACTTGTGCGCCGTCGTGAGGTACGGGAGGGCGAGCGTGCGGGGCGAGAAGGCTGCCGAGCCGTTGGCCGCGCCCTTGGGGAAGAGCCATGCGGCGCCCAGCGATGAGTTCTCGCCCGGGGATCCGACCGTGACGTCCGGTGCACCGTCGGCGTTGTAGTCGCCCGCGGCGACCGCCGCGCCGAAGGCGTCACCCGCTTCGGCGACGCCCGGGACACCGGAGGTGTCCTGGTTCCAGGTAAGGGAACTGGCAGCGCCCTTGGCGTCGAGGAGGCCCTGCGCACCGCCGCGCAGCAGCCACGCGGCGCCCGCTCCCGCTTCGTTCCCGATGGCTTCACCGGGAGCGCCCGCGATCAAATCCTCCCGGCCGTCACGGTTGACGTCGGAGACGGCGAGGGCGGCACCGAAGCGGTCACCGTCCTCGGCCGCCCCCGGCACGCCTTCGGTGTCCTGGTTGAGGGTCTGGTCACGGGTGCCGAACGAGCCGCTCGCGGGGCTTCCGTAGTGCACGTGGATGGCGCCGCCCTTGGCGAGACCCTCGGGGCCGCACGGGTCGTCGATGTTCTCGTCGGCGATCTCACGGCACTCACCGAGCGCCAGGTCCTCGTGGCCAGGTCCGCCGTGCCGTCGCTGTCGAAGTCGCCGGTGGCCAGGACAGGCGCGCGGCCGCCCATGGGGGCGGCGACGACGGTGGTGACCATGCTGTCCTCGCCGACGATGACACGAGCGACGACCTTGTCCGTGCCGCCGACCACGATCGCCTTGTTGTCGCCGCCGGTCAGGTTGGCCGCAGCGATCGACTTGCCGTAGGCGGCCGACGGTGACGGCCCGGTCAGGACCGTCGACCCCGGCCCAGGCCCGGTCTTCGAGCCGCCCACGGCGATGACCATGCCCGCGTCCGTACCGCGCTCGGTGACGTCCTCGCCGGGGGCACCGGCGAGCAGTTCGGCGATGCCGTCGCCGTTGAGGTCGGTCAGCGTCACGGACGCCCCGAAGCGGTCGCCTGCCTCCGGGGAGCCGGGAACCTCGGGCGTGGCCTGGGTGACACGGATGCTTCCATGGGCGCCGACGCCCTTCGGGCCGCCCCAGACGACGTTCACATACCCGGCCTTGGCCTGATCGGCCACGGTTCCGTCCGGGACGCCGACGGCCAGGTCCGCGTAACCGTCGCCGTTGAAGTCACTCGTGACGGTGCCGGGTGCGGCAGCGGTGGCACCGGGCGGGAACACGAACCCGGCGGTGGCCGCAGTGGCGGCCGCGATGGCGTACGTCAGAAGGCGGCGGCGGTGTGGCACGGTGGCTCCCACTCGGTCGACGGGGCTTGGGTCTGTATTGGTGTGACCGTCGAAGGGCGGGGCTGGTTGTACGGAGTTCACCGGTGGTTGGCGCCAGGTTCAGGGCGCCACTGTCCACGTGAACGGCGCCGCCACCGGACTGGACACGTGACGGTACGAACGGTGCCTTCCGCACCACGCCCGACGGGAGGGGAAGGCCTCAGCCCGGGTGTCGTGTCACGAACGTACCGACGATTGCGGTCACGAGTTTGCTGACGGCCGCGGTGGACGGCGGGCCGGCGTCTCGGTCTGCGAACAGGAGATGTCCGCCACCGACCAGGGAGAGGGTGAGCGAGTCGATGTCCGCGTCGGCCGCGATGCGGCCCCGTTCACGCTCGTCGCCCAGGTAGTCGGAGACCGCCGTCGTGGCTTGGGCGAGGATCGCGATGCCGCCGCCGGGCCTGGCTTGTCGCAGCCGGGCGCGCAGCTCGTCGCGGAAGGTGATGAGCGGGATGATCGCCACCGGAATCGGCCCGAACAGGGTGGTCAGTGCGGCAGTGAGGTTGTCGGCCACCGTGCCGCTGCCGGCGGACTCGCGCAGCGCGGTCGCCCGCGCCTCGAGCTGCGCGGCCCGGTCGAGCACCAGGTCGGCGAGGAAGGCATCGAAATCGGTGAAGTGCCGGTGCAGGACGCCTTTGGCGTAGCCCGCCTCGTCGGTGACGGCCCGGCTGGTCAGCCCGTTCGGCCCGTCTCGCAGGAGCACGCGTTCGGCAGCCTCGAACAGCTGCTGCCGGGCGTCGCGAAGGTGCACCCCAGTCGGCACTCAACGATCCTCTCGTTTCGTCTGCCCGTCGGGCGACCATTGCCTAGTGGGCAAGCGCCCACTAGAGTGGGCACATGCCCACTTTACCTCGAGAGCAGCCGGGGTCGTCTCCGGTGGAACCCCATGAAGCCCGGCGGATGGCCCAGTCGTTCGGCGCCGACGCGCAGCGCTACGACCAGGTGCGGCCCCGCTACCCCGATGCGCTGGTGGAGCGCATCCTCGCCGGGAGCACCCGTTCCGACACGCTCAACGAACTCGACGTGCTCGATGTCGGCTGCGGCACCGGCATCGCAGCCCGCCAGTTCCAGGCCGCCGGCTGCACTGTGCTCGGCGTCGAGCCCGATGCGCGGATGGCCGACTTCGCGCGAGCACAGGGCCTTCGGGTCGAGGTGGCCACCTTCGAAGCCTGGCAGCCGGCCGGCCGGACGTTCGATGCGGTCATCGCCGCCCAGTCATGGCACTGGATGGATCCGGTCGCCGGGGCGGAGAAGGCCGCGCGGGTGCTGCGTCCAGGGGGCCGTCTGGCGATCTTCGGCCACGTGTACGAGCCGCCGATCGAGGTGGCGGAAGCGTTTGCCGCTGCCTACCGCCGGGTGGCACCCGACTCCCCGCTCAACGGCCGGCCGGCCCAGTCGGCCCGTCGTCCGCTCGACGTCTATCAGGCGGGATACGCGCGGTTCGCCGACAAGATTCGTGAGACCGAGCAGTTCACCGAGCCCGAACAGTGGCGCTTCGACTGGGAGCAGTCCTACACGCGCGACCAGTGGCTGGACCTGCTGCCCACCACCGGCGGCCTCACCCAACTCCCTCCCGCTCAGCTGACCGAGGTACTGGACGCGGTCGGGGACGCAATCGACGTACTGGGTGGACGTTTCCTGATGACCTACACCACCCTGGCGACCACGGCGGTACGCACCGGCACGTGAGTGGTGGACGCTCCGCAGTGCGACGAAGCGTTCTGCAGTGAGCGGTCGGATTCGCGTCGCGGCCGGTGAACCATGGGGAGAATGCTGCGAGTTGACCGGCAGGCGCACCCCCGTAGGCCGGGTGCGCCCACCGGGGGGTTCAGATGCCGCAGCTCGACGCCGACCAGAAGCGGCTGGGGCGGTGATCGAGGTGAGTGTGGTCGCCGTGGCCCGGATAGCCGGGGCCGAGAATCCCGTTGAAGCCATGGTTGCGGGCCTGCTGGGCGAGTCGGCACAACGTGTGCGGGCCCGAGCCGAGGTCGGCCGCATCACCGTACAGATGGCGGCTGCCGGCTGCTCCGCCGACCGCGTCGTTGCAGGCATGTGAGCGGAAGCCGCTGGTCACGCGAATGGGCTGGTCGCCCAGCGCGTGCCGCAGTGCCTCGAGTTTCCACATGGTGCGCAGCGCGTTCGACTTCGCGGTGCTCGCGCTCACCGCTCCGCCCGCCCAGGTGGAGTTGCAGGTGTTGAGTTCGGCGTAAGTGAAGTGGATCGGCGTGCAGTCGTTGTCCTGGAGGGCGTAGATCTTGCTGAATGTCGCCGGACCGGCGACCCCGTCCGCGGCCAGTCCGTAAGCCGACTGGAAGCGTTTGACCGCGGCGGTCGTCGCCGGTCCGTAGGCGCCGTCGATGGCGAGCACGCCGCCGTTGCCGGCATGACCCGCCACCCGGATCTGCAACTGCGTCACGTCGGCACCCGAGGCCCCTTGGGACAAGGAGCGCGACCACGTGTAGCAGCCGTCGGCCTGAGCAGTTCCGGTGGCAGCGACAACACCGCCCAAAGTTGCGGCAATGAGCATGACAAGCGAGAGAATGAGTCGTGTGGTGCGTCTGGTCATCAGGCCACTCCATGGGGGGGCGGAGGAGGGAAGGTACGCACGTGCCTTCCGAGCGTGGCGGGATGGACGGCGCACGTCAACGGGACGTCAACGTCCGTCATTTGTCGGCCCATTGGCGGTGCCGACGCTTCTGCCGCGCCGCGGGTGGGGGAGAGGGGACGGGGCGCAACCCACGCCGAACTCACGCGTGGCGCATGGGCGATTCACGCGGGTTTTCGGGGGCATCCGGCAACGTATGACGACTCATGATGAGCATCGTGGATCGCCTGACATGGGCGAAATGGAACGAGGTACGTCGCAGCGTCTCGCGGCGCGCAACCAGATGTGGACGCTCGCCTGGACCGCCTTGTGTGTCCTCCTCTCGATCTGGTCGATCGCCTGGGCCGTCGGCGCGGCCCGGGGCAGCACCAACGCATGGGCCTACTGTTTCGCCGGCCTGGTGCTGCTGGCCTGCGCACTGTGGGCTCGCCGCTCGGCCATCCGCAATAGTCCGCCACGCCGTCTGTGAATCGGGGGGTGGAATCAGGAGGCCGAATCGGGAGGACTCTTCGCGAATCGGAAGGCTCGTCGGAGCCCGGCGAATGACAGGGGCGAGGGCCTTTGGCGGGCAACGGCGCGCCGTCACCCGGCTGCGTTCACCGACCTGCGGCCAGCACTGCTGCGAGTCCCTCTTGCAGATCCTTGACGAAGAACTCGGGGACCTCCAGCGACGGGAAATGCCCGCCGGTTTCGGGCGACCTCCACCGGACGATCCGCCGGAACCGCTCCTGTGCCCAGGGGCGCGGGCACTTCTCGATGTCGCGGGGATACACGCTGATTGCTGACGGAACGTCGACCCGAAGTTCGGGGTCGAGCGAGTCATGGCTTTCGTAGTAGATACGGGCCGCCGACGCTCCTGTCCGCGTCAGCCAGTACAAGGTGACGTCATCGAGAAGGCGATCCATGGAGATCGTCTCGAACGGGCTGTCCTCGGTATCCGTCCACTCGGCGAACTTGTCGAGGATCCAGGCGAGAAGCCCGACCGGTGAGTCGACGAGCGAGTAGCCGATGGTCTGCGGCCGGGCCGCCTGCTGCTTCGCGTACGCCGCGCGGGGGCCGCCCCAGAAAGCGCGGGTTTCCTCGGTCCATGTGCGTTCGGCCGCCGTCAGCATGTCCGTCGACAACCCGGGCGGTGCCTGCGGGGTCGTGGTGTGGATGCCGAGAACATGCGCCGGGAACCTGCCGCCGAGAACCGTGGTGATCACACCTCCCCAGTCGCCGCCATGGGCCAGAAACTTGCTGTAGCCGAGCCTTCCCATCAGTTCCACCCACGCGGCCGCGATCTCCTCGATGCCCCACCCGGAGGTGGCCGGCTTGTCGCTGTAGCCGAAGCCCGGCAACGACGGGGCCACGACGTGGAATGCCGGCGCCTCCGCGTCCTTCGGATCTGCCAGCTCGTCCACCACGTCGATGAACTCGGCAATGCTGCCCGGCCACCCGTGGGTCATGACCAGAGGAGTGGCGTCCGGGCGCGCGGATCGGCGGTGCAGGAAGTGAATTCCCACGTCGTCAATGGTCGTGCGGAACTGTCCGATCTGGTGGAGGCGCGCTTCGAACGACCGCCAGTCGTACCCGGTGCGCCAGTAGTTCACGACGTCGACGAGGTCGGCGAGAGGAACGCCCTGCGCCCATCGGCGAGGGCCGGGCGCGGCGTGATGGACCGTCTCGGTCTCCGGCAGTCGTGCCGCGCCTAGTCGCGCGCGCAGATCGTCGAGGTCGGCGTCCGCCGCGTGGGCCTCAAACGCCTGCACTTCGCTGGTCGGACGGTTCATGAGACCTCCTGGACGTGGCGGATCCGGTGACATCTGGAGTGAACCGGCGTATGAACCGGCTTAGACGGTTCTAGCAGTCCGTAAGGTTTGCGCGCAACCTGCTAAGGTGGTTCCATGCGCGCCGAGTTCCCTGATTTCCGCCTCGGTAGGGTCCTGGCGACGAGCTTCACCGCGACTCTGACCGAGCGTCGTGGCGACGCCGTGGAGCGGATTCCCACACCACACCGACTCGTCGACTGGCTGGCAGTGAGCGGCCTTGCGGTGAACTCCTGCACCACAGCCCAGCTCGAACTCGCCAAGAAACTGAGGGAGTCGATTCACGCCGTCGCGACAGCCGCCGCGCTCCAGGACCCTCTGCCCGCATCCGCCGTCCAGGTCATCAACGACTGCAGCGCTCAGGGGCGGGCCGCGGCCATCTTGACGTCCGAGGGCAAGCGGCGATGGCAGCTCAGCTCGGCTTCACGCGTGGAGGACGCCCTCAGCGTGATCGCCGCCGACGCGATCAGCATCATCGCGGGCGAACGAGACGGGAAACTGGCCCTGTGTGCATCACCGACCTGCCAGGCCGCCTTCTTCGACACCAGTCAGAGCCGCACCCGCAGATGGTGTGACATGAACACGTGCGGGAATCGCCAGAAGAAGGCGCGCTTCAATGCGAAGGAGCGCAAGAGCGCCAAGCCGACGGAGTGATTGATGGCTCCCCACTTCCACGTGGGCTGCTGCCTGAGCCCTGATCGCGGCCGCCACTGACCGCTGGAATGCTCAGGACGCGTCGTCGATCAACCCGAAGCCCTCCGGGAACCGGCCGCAGGTGCTCGCAGAAGGCCCGGCCGACGCTGGGCGGCGCAAAAAATTGGTGTGCGGGGCCGCCGGAACCGGGTAACGTCTAGGTCATGTTC
Source organism: Streptomyces sp. NPDC051214 (assembly GCF_040682375.1). NCBI lineage: Bacteria > Bacillati > Actinomycetota > Actinomycetes > Kitasatosporales > Streptomycetaceae > Streptomyces > Streptomyces sp. NPDC051214. The sequence goes on along the minus strand of NZ_JBFBAT010000013.1, from coordinate 150,323 downwards.
TTCCAGACGCCGATTTACGAGTGAGAGCGTGATGGGCCCCTGCTGACGTCCCTCGACGTCGCCGCGCCCGTCCCCCACCGATGAATCTCCGTAGATCACTTCACATCACCCGGGAGAACCCGTGAGCAAGAACATCAATAACCCCGTGGGCATGGGCGGCGGCAAGCGCAAGAAGCTGTCCCGCGCCGAACGGCAGAACAACGGTCCGCACCGCAACCTCGACCGCAAGGGTGCCGCCGACCAGAAGGCGGAGCTGGTGCGCAAGATGCGTGAGAAGACCCAGGCTGCCGAGGGCGCCGGTCAGACGGACGACGAGACCGCACAGAGCTGACGCACCGCCGCCGCAGGGCGGCACAGCACGGGGGCAGGGCCCGGACCGCGACGCGCGGTCCGGGCCCTGCCGCTTCTGCTTCCGCGCAGCGCGGTGCTACGGGAAAGGCTTATGCGCCTGCATCTGTGGCGCTCTCGGCTGTCGCCCGTTCCAGGATGCCGGCGACCACCTCGGACTTGGCGTCCGCGTAGTTCTGCACGTACTCCCACTTCTGCTGGGACAGGGAGCGCTTGGTGTCGGCGTACAGCGTGCGGTCGCCGCTGTGCTTGCGCAGGTGATCACGAAAGAGCAGCATGCGGTCGGCCTCAGGGCAGCCCGCCGACAGGACGTGCAGGTTGGCCGTGGCAGCACTCGGATCGAGGTCGTACTTGCGCAAGACCCGGTGCTCGTACCAATCGGGCTCGCGGATGACGAGCTCGAAACCGAGAGCCTCCAGGGCAGGCACATACGAGGCGTCAGCGGAGGAATCCGGGACGATCAAGAGCATGTCGATGACCGGCTTGGCGGGCAGGCCCGGCACGGAAGTGGAGCCGACGTGCTCGATCCGGTGCTCGGGCTGGCTGAGACGTTCACGTATCCGCGCGGCCTCTCGTTCGAAGACCAGAGGCCAGCGGGGGTCGTAGTCGCGCAGGGTGACCTGGCCGTTGAGCTTGGGCGGGGAGTCGAGGTGGACTGCTTCGATCTCCTCGGCGGACATGGAGGCGCGCGGGGTCTGCTCGGACATGGGGGCTCCCGTCCTAGAGGCCAAGGGGTACGTGGCGCTGGTGTGCTGAATGGATCCGGGCCTGAGCTGATGCATCGTAAACGCCCCGGAAGACGCCTGAGGGGGCTCGAGGGCGCTCGCAAGCCTCTGCAAGCAGTGGTGGGCCATCGAAACGGTAACGGGACGCGACCTTAAGGTGGTTGGGCTCGATGCGGTCTCCGGCACCCCGGTCATTGATCTGAAGCCGACGATGGCGGAGTTTCGCCCGGTGGACGTCAAGCAGCCGGAATGGGTCAGCCAGTTGATGTCGGAGTACTTCCAGCCGTGAACGGTGGACGGTAAACGGTGAACGGGGGCCCCAGCCTCAGGCGGGCGGCGAGCAAGTCCTCGTGGCCAGCCCGCAGCGCGGCTTCGACGTGTGCGATGAGGAGGGAGGCGAGGCCGTAAGAAAGCGATTGACGCTGCGGTGTCGTTCGTGAAGCATTCCGGACCGTGACGACGAACATCGATCATGACCACCCTGGCTACGGACAGGACGCTGCGGCGGACCGCCCGCTCGCTCTGATCACCGGGGTGGGCCGCACCGTCGGTATCGGTGCGGGTATCGCCCGTCGGCTGGCCGCGTCGGGCTGGGACATCGCCTTTACCTACTGGACTCCGTATGACGCCCGCATGAGTTGGGGCAGCGAGCCAGGAGCGACCGAGGAGATCAGGCAAACCCTGGCCGAGCATGGCGCGTCCACCACCGCGATCGAGGCGGATCTCGCCGACCCGGACACCCCGGCACGCGTCTTCGACGAGGTCGAGCAGCGGATGGGCAAGGTCACCGCGCTGGTGATGAGTCACTGCGAGTCCGTCGACTCCGGGTTGCTCGACACCAGCGTCGAGAGTTTCGACCGGCACTTCGCCGTCAACGCGCGTGCCCCCTGGCTGCTCATCCGCGAGTTCGGGCGCCGCTTCGCCGCAGAACGGGGAACCGGCCGGATCATCAGCCTCACCAGCGATCACACCGTCGGCAACCTTCCCTACGGGGCGAGCAAGGGCGCCCTGGACCGCATCACGCTGGCCGCCGCCCACGAACTCGCCCACCTCGGTGTGACGGCCAACGCGGTCAATCCAGGGCCGATCGACACCGGGTGGATGCCCGAGGAAGTGCGGGAGCACTGCGTGCGCAGCGCCCCGCTCGGCCGCCTGGGCACCCCGCAGGACACCGCACACCTGGTGGACTTCCTGTGCTCACGGGAAGGCGAATGGATCAACGGCCAGCTGCTGATGAGCAACGGCGGCCTCGCGTAGTGGCTCCTATGAACCAGAGCGCAACCCAAGAACACTGTGCTGCACCACACCCGAGGAAATATCGGCCTTGCCTGAAGCCCGGGCAGCCAACTCCACCAGAGCGGACCGGAGATCGGCAGCCGGCTCGCCAAGGATGATCGCGCTGATGATCAGCTCCAGCATCAGACAGTCGTACGCGTCGCTCTTGCTCCGGTAGCGCTCCCGGTCGGCCTCCACGACAGCGGAGGCGATGCGCCTTCCCCCGGTCGTGGGGGCAAAGGTCGCTTCATAGACCCTGTGACCGGTCCAACTCCGGTGCATGAAAAGGACGTTGTCCTCAGCGAAGATGTTCCACTTCTGATCCATGTCCTGGGCTCGGTATCCGCGCCGGATCCGGTCCCATTCCTCGTCAGTCCAGACCCGATCCGGCAACTGGGTCACCGGCCGGGGCATGCTGATCGGATGGACGCGCCGGAACGACTCGCGGGTGAGCGGGGCATCTGCAGTCATGACGTGATCTTACGGAGGCACCACTCCGACAGGGCAGTGCATTTTCTTCGAGGACAGAGCCGGCGGTTCCTGGCAGAGCTGGTGGAACCCTCCAAGCTCGGCCGGGCATCGTTGTGCCGGTCAAGATCACCGTGCTCCGCAGCACGGCCCCAGACTTGCAGGACGCGGCGGCCAGGTGGCAGCCGCGACCTTGTCCGTGACGAGACCTGGGGGACCACACCGTGAGCGAACGCGTCATCGCGCCCAAGAGCCGGGGCTTCCTGTTCCTCGATTCCCACCCTGGCGGCTGCCGGCAACTGGTGGACGAGATGTGGCAGGCCGTCCCCGCCCCGGCCCCCGCCGGGGACGAAGGGCCGGTGGCCCTGGTCATCGGCTCGTCCGCCGGGTACGGCCTGGCGGCCACGGTCGCGGGCCTGGCCCACGTCGGAATCCGTGGCATCGGCGTATGCCTGGAGAAGGCACCCGGGCGGCGCACCGGCACCGCGGGCTGGTATCGCACCGCCGCGACCGCCCGGCTGGCCCAAGAGCACGGGCGGGACATGGTCTTCGTCAACGGCGACGCGTTCAGCGACGCGGTGAAGGAGCAGGTGGCTGACCTCCTCGCGGAGCGGTTCGGGGGACGGCTCGACTTCCTGATCTACTCGGTGGCCGCGCCTCGCCGCACCGACCCCGACACCGGCGACACCTACGCCTCTGTCCTCAAGCCGATCGGTTCGCCGCACACCACCAAGACCCTCGTCTTCGACGAAAACGGCGTCCCGGAGGTGAATGAGGTCAGCACCGCACCGGCCGAGGGCGACGACGTCGAACAGACCGTGGCGGTGATGGGCGGCGCCGACTGGGAACGGTGGATCACCTTCCTGGCCGGCCGGTCCCTGCTCGCCGACGGCTTCACCACCGCCGCCCTGTCCTACATCGGCTCGCCCCTCACCGCGGCGATCTACCGGCAGGGCACCATCGGCGCCGCGAAGTCCCATCTGGAGGCCACCGCACGTACGTTGGACGAGCGCCTCGGCAAGACGCTTGGCGGCCGGGCCGTGACCTCGGTCAATGCCGCTGCGGTCACTCAGTCCTCGACCGCCATCCCCGGCATTGCCCTGTACGTCGGCCTGCTGCGGGGGGTCCTGGGGGAGGCCATGGTGGCGCCGATCGGTCAACTGGTGGAGCTGTGGGACCAGTTGACCGGGACCCGCCCCCTCGACCTGGATGACGAGGGCCGGGTCCGCCTGGACACCTGGGAGCTCGACCCCGCCGTGCAGCGTGAAGTCGCAGCACGCTGGAGCGCCGCCACCAGCGACACCATCACCGCGCTAGCCGACCTCGACTGGTTCAGCGACGAGGTCCGCCGCCTCTACGGCTTCTCCGTCCCTGGCATCGACTACACCGCCGCCGTCGAAACCGACGCACCCTGGCCCACGGTCATCCACTGACCGTGGAACCGTGGAGTGGCCGGGGTGGTGGTAGCTGCTACCACTGCCCACCGACCGTGGTCGGCCCTGGCGGGGGAGTGGTAGATGTCGACCACGGTGTCGGTGGTCGACATCTACCACCGCCAAGAGGCTGGACGCGTGGGACATCGGGGCCTGGCGGCCAGGCGGGTCAGCGCAGGCCGGCGAAGAGATCGTTCTCGGGAACGGCGGCGCCGGTGGTGTCCTTGACGCGGACGAAGGTCTCCATGCCCATCAGCTCGCCGAACTTCTCCTTGCCCATCTTGAGGAAGAAGATGTTCTCGCCCTGACTGGCGTGCGCCGCCAGCGCATCGAACTTCTGACCGCTGAACGCGGTGGTGTCCACCCACGTGGTGATCTCATCGTCGGGGAGGCCGATCTCGGCCATCGCGGCGGCCTCGGCGGGGTCGGGCTCGGGCATGTCCTCGCCGAGCTCGCGCAGGGTCTCCCCGAACCGCTGCATCGCCGAGCGGGGCATCGTCGTCCAGTACACCTTCGGCGTCAGCGTGATCATCTCCAGCGCCGCCATCGTGATGCGGTGCGCCTGGATGTGGTCGGGGTGGCCGTAGAAGCCGTTCTCGTCATAGGTGACGACCACGTCGGGACGGTAGTGCCGCATGAGTTCCGCGAGCCGGGCCGCCCCTTCCTCCACGGCGGTCTGCCAGAAGGATCCGGGGGCGTCGTTGCTCGGCCAGCCCACCATCCCGGAGTCGGCGTAGTCCAGCATCTCCAGATCGCTGATCTTCAGGACGTCACAGCTCTCCTCGAGCTCCTTGCGGCGCATCCGGGCGACGGCCGCCGGGTCGTGCCCGGGATCGCCCGGCTTGACACCTCCCGGTCCATCACCGCAACCGCCGTCGGTACAGGTCACGAGGACCGTCCTGATGCCCTCTGCCGCGTACCGGGCGAGGATTCCTCCGGTTCCGGTGGCCTCGTCGTCGGGGTGGGCGTGTACTGCCATGAGCGTCAGGGGCCGGTCAGTCATGAAGGAGTCCTTCGGTAGAAATACGTACTGATTTATAGGAATGCGTAGTCGATGCAACCGTGCCGACCGGACTGGATGTTCCCGGCGCGGCTAATCACCTCGACCTCCACCTCAGGCGGAACGTGTGGCCATGGGACGTGTGGCCATGACGACTACGCCCGGCCCGGTCTCCTCGTCCGCGGGAAGGCGAAGTTCGGCGACGGGCCGCAGCCCGGCCTGGACGATCAGGTCGATGAGCTGTTCCGGACGCCACTGGTGTGTGGTCCAGCGAACGGGCACCCCTCCGTAGGCCTCCGTGCGCACCGCATCCTGGTCGCCGACGTGGGTGGCGGTGATGAAGTGTCCGCCCGGCTTCAGGGCGCGTGCGAACAGGGCCAGGACCTGCGGGAGGACCGCACGGGGGAGATTGAACAGAGACCACCATCCGAGTACACCGCCCAGGGATGCCTCGTCGAGGTCGAGCTCGGTGGCGGAGGCGACGCTGAAGCGGCAGTGCGGATACAGCCGGCGCGCGTTTTCGATCATGCGAGGGGAGAGGTCCACCCCGGAGACGTCGAGTCCGCGCTCGGCGAGGTAACCGGTCACCGTGCCGGGACCGCAGCCGACGTCCAGGACGGGCCTGAGATCGCCGACGGTGTCGGCGAAGGCGTCGATCGATGCCTTGAGCCAGGGGTGGCGGCGGATGTCGCCCATGCCTGTCGTTGCCACCATGTGCGCGTAGTTGTCGGCCACCTGGTCATAGGACTCCCGGACGACGTCGAGATCGGCGGGGCGGTCGATATGGCGTGCGTGCATCAGCCAAGAGTAGGGCGGCCGTCCTGAAGCCTGCCCCGCCGCATGACTCGGGCGCGCCTTGCGGTGGAACTCGCCCTGCAGCACGGCGTGTTCACCGCGTCGCAACCTTCGCACAACCCTTCGTACGCCTCGTGAGTCACACTCCCGCAAGCCCTTCCCCCGCATTTCCCCTTTGACCAACGGAGTTCCACCGTGCGTGTACGTACCCTGGCCGCCACCGCCGTCGTGGCGGCGCTCACCGCCACCGGTCTGACCCTGCCGCTCGCCGGGAGCGCCGTGGCGGACACGACGACGCCGCGGTTCGACTTCAACGGTGACGGATACGCGGACATCGCGGTCGGCATGCCCGACGCCACGGTGGACGGCAAGGCCAAGGCCGGCTACGTCAGCGTGATCTACGGCGGGCCGCAGAGCCCGAGCCAGTCCACCGGCGTCATCAGCCAGGCCGAGGCCGGCATACCCGGCACGCCCGAGGCGGGCGACCGCTTCGGCTCCTCCGTGGCACCCGTCGACGTGAACGGCGACGGCGTGTTCGAGCTCGTCGTCGGCGCGAGCGGCGAGTCCCTCACCTCCGAGCAGTTCCAGGACGAGGGCACCATCACCGTGCTCGACAACTCGGAGTTCAACATCAAGGGCACCACCGTGGCCAGGGGCACGTCCGAGTGGAGCAGTATCGGCGACACCATCGCCACGGGCGACTACGACGGCGACGGTGACACCGACCTCGCGTACAACAGCGGTGGCGAGGAGCGCGGTTCGCTCCGGTTCAGGCCGGGCCCGCTCACCGCCGACCCGGTGACCCACACCACCTTGCGCACCTACAGCATGGGCGGCCGCACCCTCGACCTGGCCACCGGTGACTTCGACGGTGACGGCCGGGACGACCTCGCCACCACCTGGAAGGCCATGGAGGACTCCGGCACCTTCATCACGCGCTGGAACGAGCAGGCCGAGCCGGCCCAGTGGTGGGCCGACGCCGACCGGGGCAGCGCGCTGGCGGCCGCCGACTTCGACCGGGACGGCACGGACGACCTGGCGGTCGGCCTCGTACAGCCCAACCCCGAGACGGAGACCACGCATTGCGAGAACCGGCTCGGCGGTGCGGTGCTCCTGCTCAAGGGCTCCAAGACCGCGGAGTTCGGCACCGAGAACGAGTGCATCACGCAGGACAACCCCGAGGTCGGCGGCACCGCCGAGGAGGGCGACGACTTCGGCGCCGCGCTGTCCGCAGGCGACCTCAACGGCGACAGCCGTCCGGAGCTGGTGGTCGGCGTGCCCGGCGAGGACGTGGGCACCGTGAAGGACGCGGGCGGATACGTCACCATGAACGGCACGGAGCACGGCCTCCACGGGGGTCTGGCCCGCAGCCAGAGCACCGTGAACATGCCTGGCACGGCCGAGGCCGGCGACCGCTTCGGCGCCCAGGTGGCCGTCGGTGACTACAACCGTGACGGACTGTGGGACACCGCGGTCAGCGCGCCCGGGGAGAACGCCGGTGAGCCCAGGTCGGGTGGTGTCTGGTTCGCGCCGAGCAGCACCGAGGAGACGTACCCGGTGGGCAAGTCGCTGACCCCGTTCGGCTTCGCGCTGCCCCACGGCGCGATCAAGTACGGCGAGGTGCTTGGGCAGTAGGTCCGCTTGCCGTCGTAGCACGTGAACTGACCTTCTCACCTCGCGATGTGGAGTACCTGTGCGCAGTAAGAGACTCTCGGCTGCCCTGCTCGGCGCCGCCACCGTCCTCGTGTCGGCGGGGCTCGCCCCCACGGCGGGCGCGGCGCCCGCGGCGGCCGTCCAGGGGCCCGACTTCAACGGTGACGGGTACGCGGACTCCGTGGTCGGCGTCTCTCGAGGGGACATCGACGGTCAGAAGTCCGCCGGCTACCTGCACGTGCTCTTCGGCGGAACGAGCGGGGCCGGCACGTCCACCGCCTCCGTCAGCCAGGACAGCCCGGGCGTCCCCGGGACCAGCGAGAAGAACGACCGCTTCGGCAGTGCCGTCGAGACGGCCGACGTGGACGGCGACGGCCTCACCGACGTCGTCGTCGGGGTGTCGGGTGAGGACGTCGGCAGCGACCCGGCGGTGACGGGCCACGGCTCGGTGGTCGTCCTGTACGGCTCCTCCGGCGGGGCCTTCGAGCGCGGCCGGACGATCGCGCAGGGTTCGGCGGGCGGCGGCGCCGGGGCCTCGCTCGCCGTGGGTGACTTCACCCAGGACGGTGCCGTGGACGTCGCGGTGGGTCTGCCCCACGGGGAATTCGGCGAGGTCGCGCTGCGGCCGGGTCCGCTCACCGAGGACAAGCCGCTGACGTCCTTGCTCCGCACCGGCTTCGGGGGCACATCCGGCACGCTGGCGGCCGGGGACTTCGACGGGAACGGCAAGACCGACCTGGCGATCTCCGCGTACTCCAACGACTACTCGCGCACCGCGCTGTGGCGCTGGAACGGCTCGGCGCTCCAGGAGTACTGGAAGTCGCCGGCCACCGGCTACGGCATCGCCGCGGGCGACTTCGACGGCGACGGTGTGGACGACCTGGCGCTCGGGCACTGCCTGATCACCGCCGAGGCCGACCGGCCCACCGGAGCCTGCGGCCCCGACGAGCTCGCCAAGGGCGGCAAGGTGCGGGTGTTCTACGGAGGCGGGGGCGCCGAGGGCTTCGGCGCCCGCAACCACACCGTGAGCCAGGACACTCCGGGCGTCGCGGGCACGGCGGAGGACGCGGACAACTTCGGCATCGATCTGGCCGCGGGCGATCTCAACGGGGACGGCCGGGACGACCTGGTGGCGGGCACGCCCGCCGAGGCCATCGGGACGGCGGACCGGGCCGGTTCGGCGACCGTGCTGACCTCGGGTCCGGACGGTCTGCTCGACGCCTCGGGCACCGCGAAGTCGACGGCCTGGCACCAGGATTCCGCCGGCGTCCCGGGGGCGGCGGAGGTCAACGACGAGTTCGGCTCGGCGCTCGCGGTCGGGGACTACGACGGCGACGGGGACGGCGATGTCACGGTCGGCGTCTACAACGAGAACAGCGCGCAGTACGACGAGAACCTCAGCACGGGCGGCGTCTGGACCCTGCCCAACGGCGCGGGGGCCGGCTCCAAGGCACTGACACCACGGCTGTTCGGGCTGCGGGGGGCGCTGTACTACGGGCACCTACTCGGGCGTTGAGACCGTGGTGAGACGGGCGGCGCGCTGCTGATACGGGCGGCGCTCCGCCCCGTTGCGTGCGAGGCCACCTCTGCGGGTGGCGCTGCGGGAGGCCGACTGCGATTGCTCTACGCCGCGGGCACCGAGAAGCGGAAGAGTTTCCCGGACCACGTGGCGTACAGGTTGTCGCCGATGGCTTGGGCGGACCAGGAGCCGGAGCTGCCGGTTGCCCGGTGGTGCCAGATGCGCTCGCCGGTGTCGGCGTGGAAGGCGTACAGACCCTTGGTGCCCGCGGCGACGAAGAGGCCGCGCAAGGCACCCAGCAGGTCGAGGTCGCCCAGGCCCGCTCCCGCGGTCCAGCGTTCGGCGCCGGTCTTGGCGTCGAGGCCGTGCAGGACCTTCTTGTCCAGGTAGCAGACGGTCGCCCCGGCGCGCGCGTAGCCGCGGTTGCCGCGGGCGGCGGTCTGTACCGACCACAGGGTCTTGCCCGACGTCGGGTCGAAGGCGGTGAGCAGGCCACGGGTCGAGCCGCTGAAGCCGGTGCTCGGGTAGCAGAACAGGGTGCCTCCGAGCAGACTCAGGGATCCGGAGAAGCCGAGGATCTCGCTGTTGGTCGGCGGGAGTTCGGTGGCTTTGCTCCAGAGCGTCCGGCCGTCGTCGGGGTCCAGGGCCAGCAGCTTCATGTCGGCGTCGATCCCGTAGAGCACCTTGCTCTTGTCCGGCGGGTAGAGCGTGACGAGGTCCTTCGTCCACACCCGCTCACCCGTCGTGCGGTCGAGGGCGGTGTAGCCCCGGAGCATCGCGGCCGGATTGATTTTCGACGCGCCGCCCCAGGCCAGCAGCGCGCCCGCCGGAGTGGCGCCGATGATCATGCTGATGTCCTTCACGTCACGTGAGGTCCACCGCACCTCACCGCTGGACGCCTCCAGGGCCCGGAAGCGCCCGCCGCTGGTGGTCATCAGCAACTCGCCGTCGCAGAAGTCCAGCTTGGCCGTGTCGTCCCCGGCCGGGGGTGCGTCCCACAGCTTCTTGCCGGAGCGGCCGTCGAACGCGTGCACCTTGCCGTCCGTACGCACGGTGTAGACGCGCTTGTCGTCCGGGAGGGCGTCGGTGTTCTGGCCGCCGAGATCCTTCCACAGGGGCTTGCCGGTGCTCCGGTCGAAACAGGCACCGGTGGCCTTCTCGGTGCACAGCAGCGTGGAGCGGGTCACCGCGCGCAGCGACATGCCGGGCTGAGGGAGCTCCTTGGTCCACTCGAGTGCGGGGGCCCTGACCGCGCCCTCGCCGTTCTCGTCGCCGGCGCGAAGGAACCAGGCGGTGCCGCCCGCCGCCGCGGTCACGGCGAGTACGGCGCCCCCGGTCAGCAGCCGGCGGCGGCCGAGCAGCGGGGCGCGCAGTGCGCCCTGCAGCATGCGCTGGTCCTCGGTCACCTGCGCCTCGACCGCGCCGAGCCAGCCGGCGGTGGTTTCCGGGCGCAGCCAGGCCTGGAGTTGCTCGACGGTGGGGCGGCGGGCGGGGGCTTTGTCGAGGCACGCGGTGACGATGCCGAGCAGGGTGCGGGGCACGCCGTTCAGCTGCGGTTCTTCGTAGGCGGCCCGGTAGAGCAGCGCGTGGGCCGCGCCGGTACCGAAGGGCGGAATGCCGGTGGCGGCGTAGGCGAGCACGGAGCCGAAGGCGAACACATCGCTCGCGGGCGTGAGTTGGCCCCCTCGCGATTGTTCGGGCGACATGAAGCCGGGCGAGCCGGCGACCTGCCCCTCGGCGGTGAGCACCGTTCCGTCGACGGCCCGGCTGATGCCGAAGTCGATGACCCGGGGGCCGTCCCGGGTGAGCAGGATGTTGGACGGCTTGAGATCGCGGTGGATGAGCCCGGCGCGGTGGATGGCGGCCAGCGCCTCGGCCAGGCCGCCGCCGAGGACCCGCAGGGTGGGCTCCGGCATGGGGCCATGGGCGTCCAGGGCGTCGGTGAGCGAGGGGCCGGGGATGTACGCGGTGGCCAGCCACGGTTGCGGCCCCTCGGGGTCGGCGTCGATGACCGGTGCGGTGAAGGCGCCGGACACCGCGCGGGCGGCGTCGACCTCGGTCTTGAAGCGGCGGCGGAAATCGGGGTCGGCGGCCAGTTCGGGACGTACGACCTTGACGGCCACCGCACGGCCGCTGCGCGACGCGGCGAGGTGGACGCGTCCCATGCCGCCCGCGCCGAGCTCTCGGATCACCCGGTAGGGGCCGATGTACGTGGCGGGGGCGGGGGAGGCTGCTTGCGGGGGTGGCGTCGGCCGCGACGGCACCGGTGCGGAGGGCGGTATGGGAGGTGTGGGCGGCATGGTCATGGCGCGTCGCTCCGGAAGGCGTGGAGGGTGGTCTCGGATGCGGCGAAGAGCGTGCTGCCGGAGATCTGCAGCAGCCAGTTGCTCTTGCCTTCGGTCTTGCCCCCGGCCTCTTCGCCGGCTTTGTCACCGGGTTTTTCACCGGTCTTGCCGCCTGAGGGCTGGTGCGCCCACAGCGGTTTGCCGTCGGAGGCGCCAAGGACGATGAACCCCGGGACGTCGCCGGTGGCCCAGGTGGCGATGGCCAGCACGGATGAGGAGACGGCGGGCCCCTGGTCCTGTGCGCCGCCGGTGGTCGTCAGGTGCACCGGGCTCGCGGTGTGCCACACCTGCTCACCGCTGCGCATGTCCAGGGCGAACACGGTGCCTTGGCCGTCGTAGAGGTAGGCCCGCTTGCCACGGACCTTGGCTGCGCTGATGGTGGTGGTCTCGTTGACGGCCGTCCACAGCTTCTCGCCGTCGGCGGCGCCAAAGGCCTGCACCTTGGTGCTGGTGACGAGCAGGGTCTTGCCGTCGGTGGACAGGTGGGGATAGGCGCCGGGTTTGATGACGTCGCGCACCTTCCACCGCTCGGTGCCCGAGCGCAGGTCAAGGCCACGGAGCGTGCCGTTGTCCTGGAGGAAGCAGCGGCTGCCTTCTGCGTACGCCTGGAAATCGCTGCCCTTGACCTTGCGCGACCACAGCACCTCGCCCGAGCCGACATCGACCGCGCACACCCCGTACCCCTCGTGACCACTGGTGCCCACGACCGCCACCGAACCGGCGACGGACAGGACGCTCTCGACGAAGTCGGCGGACTGGGCGCCGTCGCCCTGCTCGGTGACGGTGTGGGTGAACTTCTGCTTGCCTGTGGCGTCGACGCCGAAGAGGTAGCCGCGCTCGCCGCTCCAGGCCGAGGCGAACAGCGTCGGCCCGCGCACGCCCATCCACTTCGGGTCCCCCGAGACGCCGGCGGGCTGGCGCAGCGACCCCGCCCAGCGCTCCTTGCCCGTGGTGATGTCATACGCGGTCGCGCGTCTCTGCTCCCAGTGCACCACCATATCGCCGTGCAGGTGGAGTTGTCCGCTCGACAGCTTCTTCAGCGGGACCGACCACCTTGGCTTCGGGCCGGCCGGGACCTTGGGCCGGGGTCGGCCGGTGGTGCCCGCGTCGGCGCGGGCCGGGGTGGTGCCGGGCTGGGAGCGCCACCCGGCCAGCGCAGCGGCCCCTCCGCCCGCCGCGACGGTGGTGCCGGCCGCGGCGATCCACAGGAACCTGCGGCGACTGGGCCTTCGGGAGTTGGTGGCGAAGGGGGCGTCGGGCGGCGTGAGGGACGTCAGGGGTACGGGCGGCGCGGACACCAGCACGGCTGCGTGTGCTTCCCGCCGCGCCAGGTCCTGCCGCAGGCCCTGCGTCAGGAGCGCGGCAGGATCGGCGCTCCCCAGCTCGGCCAGCACCGAAGCGGCGCTCGGCCTGCGGGCGGGGTCCTTGTCCAGGCAGGCACCGACCAGCGGCCTCAAGGCCGTGGGCAGGCCGTCCAGTTGGGGCTGGTGATGGACGACCCGGTAGAGGACCTCGGTCGCCCCTCCGGGACCGAAGGGGCCCTGCCCGGTGGCCGCGAAGACCAGCACGCAGCCCAGGGAGAAGATGTCGGCCGCCGGCCCGGCCTCGCGGCTCGACATGATCTGCTCGGGTGCCATGAACCCCGGCGTCCCCATCACGGCGCCGGTCCGTGTCACCTGGGTGGCGTCCACCGCTCTGCTGATGCCGAAGTCGATGACCCGGGGCCCGTCCTCGGCGATCAGTACGTTGCCGGGCTTGAGGTCACGGTGGACGATGCCGGCGGCATGAATGGCAAGCAGCGCCTCCGCTAGGCCGGTGCCCAGGGCTCGCAGACCGGCCTCGGAGAGCACGCCGAAGCCGCGCACGGCGTCGTGCAGCGACGGCGCGGGCACGTAGGCCGTGGCCAGCCAGGGCTGCGGTGCGTCGGCGTCCGCGTCGAGCACCGGCGGGGTGAAGAAGCCGCTCACGCGGCGAGCGGATTCGGCCTCGCGCCGGAAACGACCGCGGAAGTCGGGCGCCTCGGCGTACTCGGGCCTGATGACCTTCAGGGCGACCAGCCGCGAGCCCGGCGATCGGGCCAGGAACACCCGGCCCATGCCGCCCTCGCCGAGGAGTTGGAAGACCTCGTAGGGGCCGATCCGGGCGGGGTGCAGCTGGCGAGGGACCTGGGCGGCCGGATGCGGGAGGCCGGTGACCGGCCGGGTCGGCGTGGCCGGAGGCCGGGGCACGGTGGTGTGCGCGGGCTGTTCGACCTGTGCGGACTGTTCAGCCTGTGCGGGCTGTGCGGGCTGTGCGGGCTGTGCGACTCTCGGGTCGCTGCCCTGGTGGGGGTGTGTGGGCACGTCGTCGCCGCGGCGGTCAGCTCAGCGAGCCGAGCACATCACGGGCGGCGGTGATGGCGGCATCCTCGGCCTGCTTCTGCGTGGTGTCGGTGGAGTCCCGGCTGTAGACGAAGTCCACGCTGAGCGCGGCATTACCTTCCAGGACGAGCACCTCTGCCTGGGCCAGCGTCCCGTCGTGGGCATCGACGGTGTTGACGACGACAGCCTCTTCGCCGAGCCCGCTCACCGACCGCGAACCCTCCACCTTGCGCACGCCCTTGAGGTCGCTGAGCGCGGTCTTCTTCTTCATGTCGTACTGGCCCTTGACGCTCGCGCCGACGGTAAGGCTGACACCCAGGCTCTGGTAGACGCCGTAGTCGTCCGGCTGCCACTCCGGCATCCTGGTGATCATCGAGGGCAAATCCTTCTCGTCCATCAGGCCCGGCGTGCACTTGCCCCCGGGCGCGATCTTCTCGATGGTCGACGCCTTGATCAGCTCGCACCCCTTGGGCACCTTGGTGAACGCCTTGCCCCCCGACGGCTCCTTCGGCTTGGCGACACCTCCCGGCACGCCCGAGGGCTTGCCCGACGCCGTGTCCTTCTTGTCGTCCCCAGATGTGGCGACGACCACCCCGATGACCACGGCCACGGCGAGCGCCGCGGCGCCACCGATCAGCCAGACGCGAGAGAGGCCGCCGCGCGGGCCCGAGCCTCCGGGACCTCCAGGGCCGCCCGGCGGAACCGGCTGCGACCAGGCCGAGGGCGCGCCCGGCGCCTGCGGCGGGACGGGCGGCGGCGCCTGGTGGGGCATCGGGGGCGGCGTCTGCCCGGGCCCCTGGGGGCTTTCGCCGAAGCCCTGCCGGGGGTCCACCTGCGGGTTCTCACTCACTGAACGGCTCGCTTTCCTACGGTTCATGCCCCTGGGGCAGGCAGGAACCCGTCCCAGGGGAGAGGCCGGAACGGATCGACCGGGACCGGACACGACGCGCCGAACCCTCTCGCGAGACACTGCAATGCCGATGAAATTCTGCTGAAGCAGAGGATTGGGCTGCCGCAGGGGAAAACGGGGAGCTGCGGTGAAGGGCGCCATGCACGGGGGAGTGCGAAGTGGACAGGAACACAACAGGCACAGCGGACACGGCAGGCGGGGACGGGACGGCAGGCGCCGGCACGAACGGCGCGGAGGCCACGGCCGACCGGCTGCGCCTCGCCCTGCTCGGCCCGGTCGGCGCCCACCGCGGCGAGGTGCCGCTCGACCTGGGACCCGTACGACGGCAGGCGGTGCTGGCCGCACTCATCCTGCGCGAGAAGACGCTCGTCACCCACCAACAACTCCTGGACGACGTATGGGGACTTGAACCACCGGGCACAGGCCGCCGGGTCCTGCCCAGTTACGTCTACCCCCTGCGCAAGGCCCTGGACGCGCCCGGCACCGGCCCCACCGCATCCGTGATCCGCGGTGAGCGCGGCGGATACCGCTTCGTACCCGGCGAGGCCCGCACGGACATCGGTGAGTTGAACCGACAAGCCGCAGCCGTACGCGGGGCGAGAGCCGAGGGCGACCTCACCGCCGCCCTCGACGGCTGTACCCGGGCGCTGCACCTGTTCCGCGGGGAGCCGTTGGCCGGCCTGCCCGGCCCGCTCGCCGACGCCGAGCGGCAGCGTCTTGCCCGGCAGCGGCGCGCCCTGCACCAGGAGCGAGTGGAGTGCCTGGTGCTCCTGGGCCGTAATGCGGAGGCCCTGGACGAGTTGCTGGCCGCGCCGATGGCGCAGCCGTACGACGAACCGCTCGCCGCGCTGCGCATGCGCGCGTTGTACGGCAGCGGCCGACAGGCCGAAGCACTCGCCGTCTACCGGGAAACCCGCACCCGGCTGCGCGACGAACTCGGCGTGGAGCCGGGCGAGGAACTGCGCCGCGTACACCAGGGCGTGCTGCGCCGGGATGATCCGCTGCTGCTCGGCCGGGTCTCGTCGCCCCGCGCCACATCCTCCCCGCAATCGCCGCCCTCGGCAGCCGCAACTCCACCGGTACCCGAGCGTTCCCCGTCCTCGCCCTTGCCTGCGCCCACGCCCCGACCCCGCCGCAACGAACTTCCTGGTGACACCGCCTGTCTCGTCGGGCGGGAGCCGGAACTCGCCCTGCTCACCGCGCCGGTGCCGGCTGGCTCGGTGTCCGTGGCCGTCGTGGACGGCACGGCAGGCGTCGGCAAGACCGCACTGCTGGTCCGCGCCGCCTGGACGCTGCAGGACCAGTACCCCGACGGCTGCCTATTCGTGGACCTGCACACGCACGGCGCCCCCCACGAGAGCCTGCGTCCGCAGCGCGCACTGCACCAGCTGCTCCGCGCCGTCAACGGCGCCGACGACGAACTCCCCGACGGGCTGAGCGAGTTGGTCACCGCCTGGCGGGCGGCCACCAGCTCCTTGCGGCTGCTCGTGGTCGTGGACGACGCCGGCAGCGCGGAACAGGTGCGCCCGTTGCTGCCCGCGGGGCCGGGCAGCCGGGTCCTTGTGGCCGGCCGCCGGCGCCTGCCCGGCCTCGATGCCGAACAGCGCCTCACCGTGGAGCCGCTGGACACGGGCGAAGCGGTCACCCTGCTGACGCGCCTGCTCGGCGAGGGGCGCGCCGGACAGGAACCGCAGGCCGCGCAGGAACTCGCCCACCGCTGCGGCGGACTCCCGCTGGCGCTGCGGATCGCCGGTGCCCGGCTGCAGAACCGCCCGACCTGGACCCTGGCCCACCTGGTCGGCCGCATGTCCGACGACCAACGCCGCCTGGGCGAGCTCAAGGCGGAGGACCGCAGCGTCGAAACCGCCTTCCGGATGTCCTACGACCTGCTCGCCCCCGAACTGCGCCGCGCCTTCCGCGCGTTGAGCCAGGCCCCCACAGCCGAGTTCGACGGATTCACCCCCGCCGTCATGCTGGGCCGCTCGCTCCAGGACACCGAGGACCTCCTGGAGCGCCTGGTCGACGCGAGCCTGTTGCACCAGCCGCGGCCCAGCCGCTACCGGCTGCACGATCTCGTACGCGACCACACGCGCCGTCTCGCAGCCGCCGCACCCGAAGAGGCTGCCGCGGACCGCACCGCCGTGCTGCACCTCTATACGGCCGCCGGACGCATCGCCAGCGACTGGGGACCGGAGGGCTACCCGACCGGCCCCGATGTCTCCCACGCGCCCTTCTCGGACTGGCGGGAAGCCGACGCATGGCTGGAGGCCGCGGGCGGCCAACTGCTCGACGTGGTCGCCTTCGCGGCGGCCACCGGGCAGCTCGACCACGCCTGCTGGATCGCCGAGTCCCTGGTGGATCCGCTGGTCCGCCAGGGCCGCTTCCACGAGTGCCGCTCCGCCCTGGAGCTCGCGCTGCCCGGCGCCGACCTGGCCGACGACCGGCGGATGCCCTCATCCCTGCGAAACTGCCTGGCCATCGCGGACATCTACCAGGGGCGCTTCGAGCAGGCGCACGCCTGGTGCACCGATGCGCTGCGCCTCGCCAGCCACCGGGGTGACCTGCGCGAACAGGCTCGGGCGACCGCCGTCATGGGCGCCGCGGAGCGCGCGCTGGGCCGCTTCCCGGAGGCGGCCGCCCACCTGAGCGAGGTCATGGGGCAGGCGGCCCGGCTCGACGACGACTGGCTGGCAGGGATGTCGAGCTGCAACCTCGGTGCACTCCACGACCAGCAGGGACGCCATGAGGAAGCGCTCACGTACTACGCCACCTCCCTCACCTTCGCCGAGAAGATCGGCCGCCCCAGAATGATCAGCAAGACCCTGTGCTTCACCGCCGAGGCCCACCTGGCACTCGGCCGGCACACCGAGGTCAAGGACCTTGCGCGGCGTGCGGCGGACCTGGCCCAGGAGGTCGGCGACCTGCAACTGCGCGCGACAAGCCTGTCCCTGCTCGGCGCCGCCGAACACGGCCACGGAGACCTGCCGTTGGGCATCGCGCTCCAGCAAGAAGCACTGGCCACGCTCACCGAACACACCAGCAGACCCCTGGAGATGGAGGTCCGCCGCCGCCTCGGACACACCTACGCGGCAGCGGGCCACCCGGCCGAGGCCGAGCGGCAGTTCCACCTCGCGCGGTCCCTGGCCGGCGCGATGTAGCGCCAATGGCCCTGTGGGGCGGCCATGGGGCCTTTCCCCGGGTGTTGTGCGGCGGGAGCGTGTACTTTTCGGGCGGCGTCCCGGAGTCTGTTGTGGTGGACTCACCGTTGACCACTTATCTGCTTCCCGTCGTCCTCGCCGTGATCATGTTTGGTCTCGGACTCGGCCTGGCCGTCGCTGACTTCCGTAGGATCGCGGCGTTTCCACGGCCGGTGGCCTGCGCGCTGTTCTGCCAGCTCGTGCTGCTGCCCGCCACTTGCCTGGGTTTGGTGTTGGCCTTCGATCTGGGCCCGGCGCTGGCGGTCGGCATGATGCTGCTCGCGGCCTCGCCCGGCGGCACGATGGCCAACATCTTCAGCCACCTCTTCGGCGGTGACGTCGCCCTGAACGTGACGCTGACCGCCATCAACTCGGTGATCGCGGTCGTGACGCTGCCGATCGTGGTGAATCTGTCCCTGAACCACTTCATGAGCGGCACGGACGAGGCGCTGGGTCTGCGTTTCGACAAAACGCTGCAGGTGTTCCTGGTCGTCCTGGTGCCGGTGGCGGCCGGGATGCTGGTGCGACACCGCCGACCGGATTTCGCCGAGCGCTCCACCAAGGTGGTGAAGGTGACGGCGGTGGCCGCGCTCGTCGGGATCATCATCGCGGCGCTAGCCGCCGAGCGGAAGAACGTGCTGGGCTACCTCGCCGACGTCGGCCTGGTGACCTTCCTCTTCGGCGTCATCTCCCTGAGCGTCGGCTACGGTGCGACCCGGCTGGTCCGCGGCGATCACCGGCAGTCCGTTGCCACCTGCTTCGAGATCGGCATGCACAACACCACGCTGTCGATGGCGATCGCCCTGAGCCCCTCGCTCCTGGACAGCACCCGCATGGCGATCCCCTCGGCGGTGTACGCGGTGCTGATGTTCGCCATGGCCCTGGCCACCGGTTTCCTCCTGCGCCGCATGGCTCCGAAAGGCGCCCCCCACGCCTCCGCCGCGCCCCCGACGCCGCAAAAACCGGTCGGCCCGTAGTAACGACAACTCCGTCTCGCCTGCCCGGCTGCCAACTTCCGCAACACGCCTTAGTCTGCCCGAATGACCTCAGACGCGATATCAACTGCGGCTACGGACGCGGCTGCGAACGCGAGCAAGGCTGCGAGAAAGGCTGCGAGCGCGGCGGGGAAGGCCACCTCTCCGGTGATCCTGCCCGGACGCCGCCGCGGTTCTGTGACCCGGCTGCATCAGGGCGTTCTGATCGTGCAGTCACGTGCTTCCGAGAGGCGCATACCGGTCGCGGCGATCGAGCGGGTGGAGGTCAAGGGGCCCAAGGGGCGCAGACTTGTGGTCGTACTCACCGCGCCGGAGGCGGGTGACCGGGAGTCCTTGACGGTCTACAGCCGCAGTGCTCCTGGCGTGCTCGCCTTGGCCCATACGCTGAGGCAGTCCCTGCCAATTCGCGACGAGACCCAACCCCGGGCCGACGGAGCCCTGTTGGTGACGCGGGTACCGGTGGCGAAGCCGGCCACCGACTGGCGCCGCGTGGCCTTGCGTTGCTCGGTGTCGCTCTACCTGCTGGCAGCCGCGGCGATGCTGATCAGGGGTGTTTCTGGTGCGGCTGAGTGGTACGTGGCCCTGGCGTGCTGGTTGATCGGCATTGTCGCGGTCCCGCTCCGCCACGGCGTGCGCGCGGGCTGGGAGATGGCCCGAGAGACGTGGCGGCTCCGCACCTGCGGGGTCCTCGTCGAGGGGCGCAAGCTGTACTCCGGTACCTACGAGTTCACGGACATCGAGGGGCGGGCCCGTCAACTCACGGACGCCTACGAGTCCGCGGAGCAGGTGCAGATCCTCTACGATCCGACGGCTGCCGAACAAGTGGCCCAGGTGGGCCCCCGAACTGCCGGCACGCTGGCCTTCGCCGCCCTCGTCTGCCTCCTTTCCCTCGCCGCGACCGTGACGCTGGCAGCCATCGGGGTGGCGGGACCGCTGGCCGTACTCGACGTCCTCCCGGTCGGCTTGTAGGGAGTGGAGTCCGGGCAGGGGAAGCAGAGGGTGGGACCACCAGCGTCCTGCCCCTGCTGGAGCGCAAGTCCGGGGTGACGTGGTGGACAGTGCGTCGGGTGTTGGACGTGACTACCGCCATCGACCAGGCATGCCGCATGCTGCATGATCGAGCGATGCTGGTCGAACTGGTGAAGGTCGCAAAGTTTCCCTCGAGTCCCTGGCTGGCACATGTCCGGACGCCGTTCGGCGAAACAGCGGTGCGCTGGTGCGGTGACCAGGCCGCGAAGCCGGGCAAGTACCACGTTGAGTGGACGGTCCATGAGTGCATCGTCTGGGGGTGGAACGCGAAGCCGGCTGTCGGCGTCGGGCCGGGAGTCCGACCTGGCGGGCACTGCGTTGTCCTGCGCGGACGGCTGGACCTCACCGTGGACGGCGCGGCCGTGCTGGACTTCGACGGCTCGCAGATTCTGCTGGACCTTGCCGAGGAGCTGCCCGAAGGTGTTGCCGGCACGTGGGTCGAGCTCTTCATAGAGCGCAGGAAGATCGCTCTCCATCCGTACGAACTTTGACCAGAGGTCACTCCCTGACCGTCGTACTCTCACAGCCACCGGGAGGCTGGTCAGCAGGTCGACCTGGCGCCATGCTCTGGGCAGTCTCCCCACCAGGAGGGCCCATGAAGGCCATCGCCCAAGACTCCTACGGCACCGTCGACCGCCTGGAGCTGCGCGACGTCGAGCGCCCCGTTCCCAAGGACAACGAAGTGCTGGTCCAGGTGCATGCCGCCGGGGTGGACCCGAGCATCCTGCACCTCATGACCGGCAAGCCCTACATCGCCCGCCTCGCTCTGGGCCCGCGCAAGCCCAAGAACCCGGTCCGCGGCTGGGACCTTTCCGGAGTGATCGAGACGGTCGGTGCGAAGGTGACGCGCTTCGAGCCGGGGCAGGAGGTCTTCGGCAGCGGCGACGGCTCGTTGGCCCAGTACGCCTGCGCCAAGGCCGACAAGCTGGCGCCCAAGCCCGACAACCTCACCTTCGAACAGGCCGCGGCTCTCCCCGTCTCCGGCGTCACCGCCTACCAGGCCCTCAGCGGCAAGGCCCGCCCCGAACCAGGCCAGAAGATTCTGGTCATCGGCGCCTCCGGCGGCGTCGGCTCCTATGCCGTACAGCTTGCCGTCGCGCAGAAAGCTGAGGTCACCGCCGTCTGCGGCCCAGCCGGTGCGGACTTCGTGCGGGCCCTGGGCGCCACCCACGTCATCGACTACACCACCGGGGAGATCACCGACTCCAAGCAGCTGTTCGACATCATCCTGGACACCGCAGGCAACCGCCCGCTGTCTCTGCTGCGCCGCGCTCTGGCCCCCAAAGGCGTCCTGGTGATGGTCGGGGGCGAAGGCGGCGGTGACTGGGTGGGCGGAATGGGGCGCCAGCTCGGCGGCTACGTACTTTCGCCCTGCCTCGGCCAGACGCTGAGCAGCGTGATCGCGAGGGTGCGCCACGAGGACCTGCTGGCCCTCAAGGAGCTCGCCGAGAACGGCACGATCACACCGGCCATCGACCGCACCTACCCGCTCGATGAAGCCGTCACGGCGATCAAGCACCTGGAGACGGGCCACCCCCGGGGCAAGATCGTCGTGACCGTATGAGCTGAGGGAGATCGCGGCACCAGCCGCACCCGCTACGACCGACAGCAGAAGGGAGGGCGACAGCCCCGGCCGGTGTCACCCGCCTTCCGCTTCCACTTCCTCTTACTTCCCGTCACTTCCCGCGGCCTCGCAAGAGGCTCACTGCGAAGAACACGGCTACGACGACCGCCACGACGGCGAAAGTGATGCCAAGCCACGGGGGACCGTCGGGCCCGCCGCCGGGGGCTGCCAAGACTCCTGCGTACATCTCTCTCGTCCTCTCCGCTACCAGCTCTCTTCTGTCCTGTTCGATGGGGGGTGAACGTTTTTGCGGTGAACTTTTTCTGCACTTGGCCGACGCTTCGGCGCGTGCCCGCAGACCGCGTCCGGAAGCGGTGAAGGCTGCCTGGGTGATCAAAAACGTTGCCCGCGGCTTGACCGCGCTCACGCTGTCCCTCGTCCCGCTCCTCGCCCCGTCCGTCACGCCGACTCCGGCGCGGGCGCAGCCCGTTGACGCCCAGACCACGACCCTGGCCGACGCCGTGCACCGCCTCCCGGTCTCCGACGAGCGCCGGCATGGCTATGCCCGCGCCGCGTTCAAGCACTGGAACGCCGGGGCGGAGAAGGGCGACGGCTGCGACACCCGTGCCGAGGTGCTGATCGCCGAGGCCGCCGAGGCGCCGTCCGTCGGTGCGGGCTGCGAACTCTCCGGCGGTGAGTGGCTGTCTTACTACGATTCCCAGGAAGTCGAGGATGTCGACAAGATCGCCGTCGATCACCTGGTCCCCCTTGCCGAGGCATGGGATTCCGGTGCGTCCCAGTGGAGTGAGGGCCACCGCGAGGCCTACGCCAACGACCTGGGAGCCCCGGCCTCCCTAGTCGCGGTCACCACCCGTACGCACCACGCCAAGGCCGGCCAGGACCCTGCCCAGTGGCTGCCGCCGTCGCCGTCCGCGCACTGCCGCTATGTCGCGGAGTGGGTGGGCACCAAGCTGCGCTGGGACCTGGCCGCGGATCCGGCCGAGCTTGACGCCATCGCCGTCTTCGCGTCCGGCCAGTGCAAGGACACCGCGGTCACCTACACCGCGGCGTCCTAGCCCGGCAGCGGGGAGGGGCTGAAACGGTCAGTCAGCCACGCCGCGCCTTCGGTTGGCCCCGCTCCGCCCAGGCTTGGGCGAACCGTTCGTGAACGGGGATCGGGACGGCGAGGGCTGCGGGGCCGTCCGTCGGGGTGGGGGGTGCCGGGCGGGGGGCCTTGGCGGCGGTGAGTTCCTTGCGGACGGCGCGGTGGTGGTCCAGGGTCCAGGTGTTCCAGCGGCGGACGGTGCGGTCGGCCGGCCGGTCGAGGGCGTGCAGTTGGAGGTGGAGGGCCGCCGCGTCGCGGCCCACGCCGAGGGCTGCCGCTGCCTCGTCCACCAGGGCCGGGACGCTGAACAGCGGGTTGGTCTCGTACTGGCCCGGGGGGACCGGGGTGTCGGCGGACCGGTCCGCCAGTCGGCGCAGGGCGGCACGGAGGTCGGCGGGGGCGTCCGTGAGGTGGTCGATGAGGGCGCGGGCGCCCGCCGCGGCCGGGTCGCCGATCGGGCGTTCGGTGAGCGCCCAGGTGATGGCGGTTACCGCGGCCCGCACCCCTTCGGTGTCCAGGAACTCCGGGGCGTGGCCGGTGAGCAGGGCGGTAGCCCAGGTTTCGGGAAGGCCACGGTCTGCGGCGAGGGCGGCGGCATGGCTGCCGTCGTCGGTGTACGGGGCGGCATCGAGGAGTCCGTTCCAAGCGGCGGCCATCCGGTCCGCGGCGGCGGTCATACCGCCGATTGCCCACAGTTGGGCCGGATCCGCGGGCAGGGCCGCCGCGAGCACGATGCGCCGGCCGGCCGGACCGAGCTGTCCCCGCAATGCGTCGTACGCCCAGACGGTCTTCTGGTCGGCCTTGTACGGCTTGGTACGCAGCAGCTTGCGGTGCTCGTCGTAGTTGTCTCTGCTGGCGAACCCGTCGAGGACCAGGGCGGCGATCTGGCGCGGGACGCCGGTGCGCCAGCGGAACAGGTCCACCGCCTCCTCGGGCATCGGCAACGGCCCGTGCCCGGCGAGCAGGGCCAGCAGGCGCGGCAGCCGCGTGGTGTCGTCGCCGGTGATGGCGTGGGTCTCGCACTCCTCGGCGTCGGCGGGCGCGGGGTCGGCGGCGCGTTGGAGGAAGGCGGCGAGGCCGCTGCGGACGGGGCCGGAGGCGATCAGGGCACCGGCGGCGCGGAGTTCGGCGATCCGCTGCTCGGGGGCGCGGCCCACCCGCCAGGCGCTGTCGGCCTCGGCGAACGGCTGCCGACTCCACACGCCGAGCAGCGCGGTGAGGGCCTGCCGTTCCTCGTCGGGGGTGGCGGCGGTGGCGGCGCGCCAGGCAACCGCGTCGATCCGGCCGGTCAGCACTGCCCACTCGGGCGGGGTGGCAGGCAGGGCGAGCACCCGGACCTCGTCCTCGATCTCACCACGCAGGTACCTGCCGTCGGCGGCGACCGACGTGAGGAGCGCGGGCTGCGGCTGCGGCGGATGCTCCT
This sequence comes from Streptomyces sp. NPDC051214, assembly GCF_040682375.1. Lineage (NCBI taxonomy): Bacteria > Bacillati > Actinomycetota > Actinomycetes > Kitasatosporales > Streptomycetaceae > Streptomyces > Streptomyces sp. NPDC051214. The sequence continues at coordinate 126,179 of NZ_JBFBAT010000013.1, read as the reverse complement.
CGAAGCCCCGCAGTTGGGGCAGCAGGTCGCGCAGGGCGGGGACGAGACGGGTGTCGAGTGCCGGGTCGGGCAGGACGACGACCGGCCCCGACCGCATGACGGCGACCCGGTGGGACAGTTCCCGGCGGCGGCGCAGAACATCGGCGGCGAGTCGGGCGGCGCGGTCGACGCCGGCCCTCATCCGCGGGTCGGTCACGCCGGGCAGGGGGTGAGGTGCATGGTCGCCGCTCCCGGGTTGCAGTAGCCGGCGTATGTCGGTGTCGGTGACGGTCCGCAGGGCTGTGGAGGATGCCTCGTCACGGGGGACGAGGAAGTGCCAGTAGGCGGGTGGCGGCATCGGTCCGGCCTGCTCGCCGAGGGTGGCGCGTACGGGGGAGCGGTCACGGCTGCCGGGGAAGCCCCGGACCTGCCAGAGAAGGGAGTTGTCCTCGGCGGCGTGGCTGCGGATGGTGATGCTGCCGGTCACGACGGCGTCCTCCCCGCCGAGCGGCAGGGCGAGAATGCCCCAGGGGCGGCGCCCCCAGGTGCGGCTGCGGTAGGAGGCGGTGCGGCCGTCGATGCTTTCCAGCACGAATTCGCGGGGCGAGGGCCCGGCGTACGGCGTGCGGTAGCGGACCCGGCAGCCGGTGAGCCGCCCGTCCTGGCCCAGCGGAGAGGGCGGCGCGCCTGGCGGCAGCGCGGCGAGGATCCGGTGGTCGGGGAAGGGCTCGGTGCCGGGCGGGGTTTCGGCGGGGCGGTGGAATGCGGGCAGGGTGTGGTCGTCGGTGCGGGTACCTGTGTCCACGTCGCAGCGGGCCCAGCCGTTCCGGCGTTCGCCGAACACCTCGGAACTCCACAAGGCGTGGCCGTCGTACATCTGGTAGTCGCGGTGGCCGATGCCCTCGTGGCCGCCGGGGCGCAGGACGCGTTCGCCGTCGAAGCGCCCGTCGCCGTCAGGGGTTTCGAAGTGATAGCCGAGGCCGCCCTGGATGCTGCCGCCGTAGGGGGCAAGACCGTATGTCTCCTCCGGTTCGAAGGTCTCGTCGGGACGGTCGGACCAGTAGGCGTTGCCGGGCCGCCAGTCGCCCTCGTTCTCATTCCACGCGACGAGGAACTGTCCGCCCACCCAGTGCACGGTGTGGCTACGGGAGGCGTCGGTCAGCTTCAGGGTGTGCTCGCCGCGACGACCGGCGTGGTCGACGGCGACGGCGCGCGTTTCCCCATACACGGTGAGCACCGGCCAGGTGCAGGTGACGTGCACGGTCTCGTCCGGCCGGAACTCGGACAGGGCCTGTTCCAGCGCGGGCCAGCCCAGCTCCTCGGGCAGTCCGGCGCGCAGGCTGCGGGCCAGCGGGCCGGTGAGGTCGAGGGCGTCGAGGGCTTCCTCGATGCCGTCCAGGGCGATGGCGGTGGGCCGGTCGAGGAGTTCGCGCAGTTCGTCGACGGCTTCGTCGGCTGCGGCGAGGCCGCCGCCGCGCAGGGCGTCGAGCAGCTTCTCGACCCGGGTGTGCACCTCGGCGGCAACGCCTGGGTTGTGCGGGAGTCTGCTGATGGCGGTGCCGGTGCGGGGCCCGACGCTGCCACCGCTGCTGGTACGGGGCCCGGCGTGCACGGTGCCCTCCAGGCGGGGCCCGAACACCGGGTCGGCGGCGAGTGCCTTGAGGTCCCGCTGCGAGCGCTCGCCCCAGAACTCCAAGCGGGTGGCGGCGCCGGGGTCCTCGACGGGCACGCCCTCGGCGAGGCACTGGTCGAGCAGGTCCGCGTCCAGGTGCGGCCACCGGTAGCGGTCCTCGTGCAGCGTTACCGGGGTGCCGGCCGCCCGGAGCAGCGGTGCGAATCGGCTTACCAGGTCGAGGAGTTCGGCCGGCATGGGCTGGCTGGTCACGCCGCCGCCGGCGACACGGCGGTGCGAGTAGCCGGCCGAGTAGCGGCGCAGCCAGTCGCCGAGGCCGCCCTCGGGGGTGATGCGTCCGGTGGCCGCGGCGTCGGCGGCACCGCAGCGGATGAGCAGCCGCAGCCAGGCAGCCGCGTCGTTCTTCGACTCGGGGAACAGGTCGAGCAGCGCGGTGGCTTGGTCGTCGGTCGGCGGGTGGGCGCTGAGCGGTCCGGCGGCGGCGTCGAGCAGCCGGTCGGGTACGGCCTTGCCCCGAGCTCCCGCCAGCAGTTCGCCCAGCACCTGTGCCTCCTCCTCGGTGCCGAGACCGGCGGCGCGGGCCGAGTCGCGGACCCGGCGGGCCAGGTCGGCGGGGAGCTCGCCGGGCGACGCCGCCCAGGTCGTCAGGAGGCGGACGAACTCGCTGTGTGCGTCGCCCGGTTCGAGGATTTCGGCCAGCCAGGTGTGGTGACCACTGAGTTCGACGGTGGGCAGGGCGCCGAACCGGGCGAACAGCAGCACATTCGCCCGTCGCCATGCGGGGTCGACCGGCAGCCGGTGCGCGCGTTCGGCGGCCCGCGCCTGGCCGTAGGCGCGGGCCGCCGAACGTCGGTGCGTCTCCAACAGCCAATGGCCGATGGTGTCCCAGAACCAGGGCAGATGGGCCTCCGGCAGACCCCGGGCCAACCTCTCCATGTCGTCCACGAACCGGCCGGGCTTCTCCCAGGCCCGCCCCCGCTTCCGGTCGGCCTGGTCGAGTACGGCGCGCGCGGTGGGCTCGGTGCCCGGCTCTTGTGTGCGCGCCCAGTCGGCGTAGGTCTCGGAGACGCGGTGGTTGGCCGGGAGTGGGACGGGAGTGTCGGTGTGGCTGGTCATGGCTCTGATCGTGCCAGTTGGCACTGACAAGGCGGACATGGCCCCGGCTTTGCATGCCCGGCCTTCCGGCCGGTTTTGCCGGGCCCATGCGCCAAGTTGGTCTGAGCCCGCCGAGGCTCAGCGTCGGCCTCCGCGTCTCCGTGTGGACCAGCCCGACCCCACGCCACCCACGTGCAACGCGAGAAGGGTCAGCCCGACGAGCATGAGACTGGTCGGGCTGAAGATTGCCTCCGTCGACGTCTCGGTCGCCTGGATGAGGAAGGCGATGAAGAACAGTACGGCCGCCCCGAGTGCCAGCATGTGTTTTCTCCTGTCGATGAACGGCGAACCACAGGCGATTCCGGTGGCCCCGCCGCTCCTCGCCGAGTGCCCCGCGCATTGCTGATCACGCTTGCTGCGTGACTCGTCCTCGACACGTGCCGAGGACGAGTCACGAACCCCCGTGGCGTACGCCCACTGCCGGGCGACGCACCAGATAGGTGCCGGCGGCAGCGGCGAGCAGCACCATGACACCGATGAAGACCAGCCCGGCCTCCTCAAGGCCGAGTGGCTCGGAGAGCACGCCGATGCCGATGACGGGGATCGAGATGCCCGTGTACGCGACCACGAAGAGCGATGAGATGACGCCTGCCCGATGTGCCTCAGGGGCGGCGGCCGCGACGCCTGCCACCGCGGCCCGCAGGGCAAGTCCCTGACCCGCACCGCCCACCAGCGCGCTGAGTACCACCAACGGGAGTTTCTCCCAGGCCAACGCGCCCGCCAACAGACCCAGGCCGGCGATCAGCAGGAGGCAGCCGAGGGGCAGCGCCCGTGCCACGCCGAGCCTGCTGACCAGGAGTTGGCCGATGGTGGATGCGAAGAACGCCAAAAAGACGATGAGCCCGACGAGGGCGAGGTTCGTGACGTCGAGCGTGTGCGTCAGGAAGGCGGGGGACACCGAGGTGAACACCCCTAGCAGGGAGAAGCCGACGAAGGCCGCGAGTGCGGCGGGTACGAAGACTTTGCGGACCTCGGGCGGCAGGCTGGGCCCCTGCGGTCGTGCCGTGTGCAGGGCCTTCGGCGCGCGCACGGTCTCGGCCAGCGACCAGATCATGGCGAACGCGAGCCCCACCAGGACAAGATGCACCACGAACGGCAGGGACAGCGGCATCGGCGCGTACTGGGCCAGCAGCCCCGCGAGCAGCGGGCCGCAGCCGAGGCCTCCCATGTTGGCCGCGGTCGAGGCGAAGGCGGCCCGACCCTCCTTGCCGGGCGGGGCGCACTCCATCACGTACGCGGTCGCCGCGCCGGTGAACAGACCGGCGGACAGTCCCGACAGGAGCCGCCCGAGGTAGAGGAGCGGCAGACCGCCCTCCAGCAGGAAGCACACCGCACTGAGCGCGGCGAGCCCCAACCCGCAGAGCAGGACCGGTCTGCGGCCGACAGTGTCCGAGACGTTGCCCGCGAGCAGCAGGACACCGATCACGCCGAATGCGTAGACGGCGAAGACGACCGTCACGATCAGCTCGGAGAAGCCGAGCTCGTCCTGGTACAGGCCGTAGAGCGGGGTGGGGAGAGTGGTGCCGGCCATACACACGGCGAAGGCGCCGGCGGCCCGGAGATAGCCACCCCGTTGACGGTCCGGCACGGCGTTCTGACGATCAGTCACAACCGGAACCGTAGTCGCCGCCTGGAGGCGGCGGGCGTTTTGCGGTGCTGGCGTGGTGTCGTGCGCGCATGGCGGACGCGCGATCAACGAGACGTGACGCGAGGCGAGGCGAGGCGACGGAACATCGAGGTCAGGGCGTGCGCCGACTCAGGTCCGTGGTGTCTGGCTCGCCTGGCTCGCGGTGAAGTCCGCGAGGAGCACCTCGAGCCGCCGCGTCCTGAAGGCGCGGTACTCGACCGGACCAGCCGCGCCACTGACCCCAGGGGAGCGCCACCTGTGTACCGCCCGGCGCGGACGCTGCCCTGCCCGCACGGCCCCGACGCGCCCCGCTGCCGCCCGCCCATCCCTGCCAGGCCCGGCCGTTACCGCCAGGCACCTGCGCCGACGATGGCCGAAGCATGCACGCTTCCGCAGCGAATCGCAGCCGCAACGGAGCTTTCGCCTGCCGTGACGTGTCCTTCAACAGCCGGTGCGAGGCCCCGTCTCCCTTCGCAGCCACGTCCCCGCAGGCAGCTACCTGCTGTCGCCATCTCGGAACCAACCGGCGATAAAAGTGATCAACACCCATACAACCTGAATGGTCCAATGCTGTTCTCGAACGGGAGATCTGAGTTGCAGTTCACGGTTCGCCACCCGCTGTCCGGTAGACCCGCCATAGCTCTGCTGGCGCTCGCCGGAATCACTGCAGGCGTACTGATCGGCCGGCCAGGACTTCGCGCCGTGGGGGGCTGCGGCGCCGCCGACGACCCCTACCCCTCGCAGAGCGCAGCGGACTGGAAGGCCGGCGCGGACCACGTGGTCGTGGCGCTGCCGACTGCCGAGCGCGACAGCAAGCGGCACGACCTCGCCAAGGGGCCGGTGCGGTACACGATCGAGCGCGCACTGACGCTCCGCAAGGAGAAAGTGCTCTGGTCTGCCGCCACCCCTCGGCATGAGCTGGGAAGCACGTTCGACATGACCGCGCCAGGCTGGTCGGTGTACCGGAGCGGCAAACGAATCAAGCGCACGGCTCCGGAGGCACCCCGGCTCGAGACCGGTCACACATATGTCCTTGCCCTGCGCTGGGACGCAGGCCACTGGGTGGTTCTCGGAGAGGGCGCCGCCGTGCCGTTCGACGACCGTGTGGCGGGGCGAGGGGAGTGGTGCGGCCAGGTGCTGAGCGAGGACGACTTCGCCAAGGGCGAGCGGTTCTCCCAGCGCGGCGGCCACGGCCTGGAAGAGACCGTACGGGGACGAGACGAAACGGCCATCCTGCGGGAACTCGAAAAGGCGAGCGCCAAGCGGCCGTAACGCGGTGCAATGCCCGGCCTTCGTCCGCCCCGCGTGGCGGCACGTCAGCTCCCGTATCTGTTCAACGAACGTGCGATGCGAGCACGCGGCGTTCTCGCATCTGTACCGACGTGCTCGCAGCGCAGCCGGATTTGCATGCCTCGTCTAAAGGCTGTCCCGTACTTACGGCCAGTAGGTGGCCACGAGCAACACCCGGTCTTCCAGCGGCAATCGCCACGGCCGGCCCCGCTGCACATCGCTGCCACGACGTCGCACCAGCGCGACCAGCCGGTTGAACCGTGCCGGCCTCAGCCCGGTGAACGGCTCGATGCTACGAGGGGGCTGGGGCGCCCGGGTGTGTGGGGTCGGTTTCGGGGTCCTGGGGTGGGTCGCTGAGTTGTTCGCGCACGTAGTTCCAGATCACCGCGATCAGGGCGGTCGCTGGTACGGCCAGGAGGCTTCCCACGACCCCGGCGAGGTTGGAGCCCAGGGTGACGGCAAGCAGGATCACGCCTGCGTGCAGGCCGAGCCCGCGGCTTTGGATGATCGGTTGGAAGACGTTGCCCTCGAGTTGCTGGACCACGACGATGATGGCGAGCACGATCAGCGCGTCGGTCAGGCCGTTGAAGACCAGGGCGATGAGCACGGCTACCGCGCCGGCGAACAGGGCGCCCACGATGGGCACGAAGGCCGTGATGAAGGTCAGTACGGCCAGCGGGAGGACGAGGGGCACGCCCAGGATCCACAGACCCAGGCCGATGAAGACCGCGTCGAGCAGGCCGACGAGTGCCTGGGAGCGTACGAAGGAGCCCAGGGTGTCCCAGCTGCGGGCGGCCACGGTGGGGATGTCGGTGGCGAGCCGGCCGGGGAGCTGACGGGTGAGCCAGGGAAGGAAGCGGGGGCCGTCCTTCAGGAAGAAGAACATCAAGAAGAGCGCCAGGATCGCGGTGACCAGGCCGTTCAGCACGGTGCTCACTCCGGTGAACAGCGTGCTGACCATGCTGCCGACGCTGTCCTTGATCCGGTCGGTCACCGAGTCGACTCCTCCCGAGATCTGGGCGTCGTCGATGTTGAGGGGCGGCCCGGCGGCCCACTGGCGCAACTTCTCGATGCCTTCGACCACGCCGTCGCTCAGTTCGCCGGCCTCGGAGGCCACCGGCACCGCGATCAGCGCCACGACGCCCGCGGCGGCCACGAGGAACAGCACGGTCACCACTGAGGCGGCCAAGGCCGGGGGCCACCCGCGCCGGCGGAGGAAGTGAGCCAGGGGCCAGGTCAGCGTGGTGAGCAACAGGCCCACTATGAGCGGCCAGATCACCGACCACATCCGGCCCACGACCCACAGGGCCGCCGTCGCGGCCAGAACGACCAGCAGCAACTCGGCGGAGACCCGCGCCGAGCGGCGGAGCGCGGCAGCGGTTTTCGTGGAACTCAGCGTGGCAGGCATGGGGGACACCCTATGGAAACTTCCGTCCCACGGGTGCACTGCAGCCCCGTGGATGCACTGCTTTCAGGGATCCGCCGTGTGCCGCATACCAGTAGACCCGTTCAGGCGCCGGGAGTTGTGGATGTGGAGAGGATGCCTTCGACGCCGTCCAGGAACGTTTCACAGATCAGCGTCGGGTCGTAGAGACAGCCGGCCGCCATGGCTCCGTCGCGCAGCATGACGAAGTGGCGCCCCGCCGCGTCGGCGGGCGTGCAGCCGGCCTGGGCCAGAACGCGCGTGACGGTTTCCAGAAACCATTGCCGGTGTGCCAGAACGGCTTGGTGCACGGGGTGTTCCGCGTCGGGGTATTCGGCTGCCGCGTTCAAGAAGGCACACCCGCGAAAGCCGGAGTACTGGATGCCCTCGGCGATGCTCCGGGCGATAGCCCGAGCGTTGTCGGCCGCCGGCCCGTCCTGCGCCTGGGCGGCCGCGACCTGCGCGCGAATGCCGTGGTCGGCCTGTTGGAGGTAGGCAAGGATCAGTTCGTCCTTGCCCTTGAAGTGCCGGTACAGGGTGGCGCGAGTGACCTGAGCTTCTGCGGTGATGCGGTCCACGCCCACGGAGTGGATGCCCTCCGCGTAGAAGATCCGGGTCGCGGTGTCGAGCAGGCGCGAGCGCGCCGGGGATGTGCTCTCGCCGTCGGTACCGCCTTGTGTGCGCACGCTCATGGCGGCAACCGTATCAGCCGGTGAGGGAGAACGTTCGGTCTTGACAGCGGGACGGCGACGCCCTTGAATCGAGAAAGAGACCGAACGTTCTCCCTCATTGGTCGTCGGGGGCGGCACGGTCAGTCATGAGCAGGCCGCCATGAGCACGCCACATGGCTCCGGTATGTCGATCCGTCGATCCGGCCTCATCTCCTGCTGTCTTCCACCGGAAGGAACCCCAATGGACACGACCCTCGTCACGCCGGCCCCTGTTGCTGCGCGTGGCTCCACGGCGCTGCGCCAGCTGTATCTCGCGCGCTTCACGTTCGCCGCCGTGTGGGCCGTCCTGCTCTTCACCTCCGCGCGCACCCTGAGTCCTCTCAGCGTGACGCTGCTGGTGGTCTATCCCCTGTTCGACGTGGGGTGCGCCCTCATCGACGCCAGGGCCACCAAACCGCAGGGCGGACCGGCGCGCGCTCTGTACGCGAACATCGCGCTGAGCGCTCTGGCCACTGCGGGCCTGGCCGCCGCGGCAGCTTCCGGAATCCCGGCCGTCCTGCGCGTCTGGGGGCTCTGGGCAATCACCGCGGGACTCGTCCAACTGATCGTCGGCGTCCTGCGACGCGGCATGACGGGCCAGTGGCCGATGATCGTCAGCGGCGCTCTGTCCACCCTCGCCGGAGGTTCCTTCATCGCGCAGGCCGGCAAGGACAACGCCTCGCTGAGCGCGCTGGCCGGCTATGCATTGCTCGGCGGGATCTTCTTCCTCCTCTCCGCCTTCCGCCTGCGTCGGACCACCACGCAGTGACCGGATGTCCCGGTCGCGGGCGGGTCAGCGGGTGACGAACGGCTCGGTCAGGTGCGGCGTCGCGAGGTGCAGGGTGACGGCCGGGCTGTGGAGCACCTGTTCCCTCGAGGACCTTGCCTGTTGCGGGTCCATCTCGTGGGCGTAGGCGAGTTCGGGGTGCAGCAGCTGGATCGCGTGCACGAGGAGGTCACCGGTGACGGCGACCTGCTCCCGTCCCGCTGTGACGAGGACGCTCTGGTGGCCGGGTGTGTGGCCGGGTGTGGCGACGATGCGTTCGCCGCTGGGCAGCGGAACGTCGCCGTCCAGGAGGCGTAGCTGGTCGGTTTTCTGAAGTGGGTCGATCACGTGGGACTGCAGTTGAGGGTTGATCTCTTCGAGCGCGTCGAGTTCGGCCTGCTGCAGGAGGTATTGGGCGTTGGGGAAGAACGGCTGCCTGCCGCCGAGGACGGCCCAGCCCACGTGGTCGGTGTGCAGGTGGGTGAGGACCACGGTGTCGACGTCGGATGGTTCGATGCCCGCGGCGGCCAGCGAAGCCGGAAGCGCCCCGGGCACGGGCGCCCAGGAGGCCGCCGGGCTGTCGGCCGGGCCGATCCCCGCATCGACCAACGTCACACCCTGGTCGCTGCGGATCGCGAACGCGCGGAACTGCAGCCGCCAGCGCCCCTCGACATCCACTGCGCCGGGATCGAACTGGTCGGCAGCCGCCCACTGCTGGGTGGTGGCGGCAGGGAACGCCTGCGACCTGGGGGAGAAGAAGGGGCCCTCGCCGTCGACCAGCGCGATGACGGTATAGGGGCCGACCTGCAGGGAAGGGGGCATGTGGCCGATGGTGCCACTGGCGGGGTTCCCAAGGCCAGGCGTATTCCCCCGAGTTGAGCTCGACTCGGGGCCCGAGATGGGGCGCCGACGCAGGGGCGATGCAGCCCGCGCGACCCTCTGCTATTCGTCTCGGCGTTGGTCTCCGGCCGGCAGGTTGAGGCCGGTGAGTTTGTACCGGGCGCTCACCGCGGTGTCGGTGCTCCATCTCTATCAGGCGCCTACTGCTGATGAGGGCCGGGCGAGGCCCCGGGGAGGGGGCCTTGCCCGGCCCGGTGTGCGCGGAGTTGCCGTCGGCGGGGCGTTACTCGAGCAGCTCCGCGTACGAACCCATGGCGAGCGCGATGTCCGCCTGGGCCCAGAATCGGTGGTACGTGAACGTCGGCGCCGCTCCGCCCGCCAAGTAGGCCTCGACCTTGGACCAGTTGGGGTCGTCCTTGTAGAAGGAGCGCAGGGAGGTGAAGGTCGACGAGGAGTCGATCTTGTCGCCGTTGGGCATCGTGCCCGTCCAGCCGCTCGGCACGTAGACCGGGTCGTCGAACCGGCTGTAGTCGGCCCGGGTCTCGGGCACGGCGATGCCGAGCGTGTCCTGGTTGTGTTCCCACATGCCGTCGAGCAGCGCCTTCGCCGTGGTCTTCGCCCGTGTGTCACCGGACTTGGCGGCGTAGTACGTCAGGGTCTTCGCGTACGCCGCCGCGACACCGACGTCGTTGGTGTAGTCGGCGACCGTGACGTGAAGTCCCGTATTGGCACCGGGGCTTGAGGCGTTCCAGGTGTCGGGCTTGCCCGACCACTGGAGCGTGGAGGGGATGCGGAACGTGCCGTCGGGGTTGATGGTCGTCTTGGACAGGGCCCAGTCGACCCACTTGTCCAGGACCGCCTTGGCGTCGGCGTCGCCAGATTGCTGGTAGTACTCGGCGACGCGCTCCATCGACCACGCCTGGAAGCCGAACCACTGGTTCGACGGCGGGTCGTGGTAGACCGGCGCCTCGTCGTAGTACATGCCGTAGAACGTCGGCGTGCCCGACGGCGGGGTGCCGTAGCTGCCGCCCCAGCTGTTCGTCGCGCCGCCCGCGATGGCGCCTTCGTCCGACTGCAGCCAGCGGTAGAACTCCAGCTGCCGGTCCAGCGACTTGGCCCAGTCCGCCTGTCCTGTGGCCGACTTGGGTTTCAGGTCGGCGGCCGAGGAGAGCGCGTAGGCGGCGAGCGGGTTCTGGTAGCCGCCGTGCGTGTGGCTGGAGCCGATGCGCCAGGACCAGCCCGCCGAGGTGTCGGTCGCGCCGCCCCAGGCGTAGTACCAGGACATCAGGTAGTGCGAGGCGTCCTTGCCGGTGCCGGCCGGGCAGGTCGTCGGCCCGGTGCAGCTCCCGACCTTCTTGAAGTACTTGTCGTACATCGAGTACCGCAGGTAGTCACCCATCTTGGCGGCCTTGCCGACGGTCGCCGAGACGTCGGAGGCCTTGCCCTGCTGCTTGGCCCACAGGTTCGCCCAGTAGGCGGCCTGCACGGCCCGCGCGTCGGCGTCCGGGGCGTTGGTGAACTTCCACTGCTTGGCGTAGGACGAGTCGCCGGTGAACAGGTCCAAGTACCCGTTCTTGCCGCCGTACTTGAAGGCGTCGCAGGTGGGCTGCGGCACCGTCTCCCACACCGACTCCTGCGCACCGCGCTGGAAGGTGTTGATGTAGGAGGGTCCGGTGGCGCTCGGCCCTGCCTCGCACTTGCCGGGTTCGTTGCCGTAGCCGTAGACGTTGTCGACGTCCTGCAGCCAGTGCATGCCGTAGATGTCGTCCGTGCCGTAGGCGCTCTTGAGCTCTGCGGCGATCGGGTCGCTGCCGACAGAGACCGACGGGTCGAGCTTCGCCGGGTACTGGGACGGCAGGGCGTGTTCCGGCGCGTACGTCGCGGGCTTGGAGGCGTTGTAGGAGGAGTTCGTCGGCTGGTCCGCGTGGGTGGGGATCATGTACTTCTCCATGAGGCCCCACGCCCCGTTGAACTTCGACCAGTCGCCGCTGACCTTGCCGTACATCGCCTGCAGCCACAGGAGGTAGCTGTAGGCCTCCGACGTCGTCTCGTGGCCGTGGTCAGGCGCCTCGACGATCAGCGTCTCGACCGAGTGGTAGGGGACGCCCTCCGGCGAGAAGTAGCCGTTCGCCGGGTTGGTGATCTTCCCGTAGAGGTCGAGGAAGCGGGCATCGTACGTCTTGGACGCGGCGAGCTGCGTGACCGTGACCGTGGCCTTGGTGTGGCCCGGGGCCGTTACGCCGAAGGTGGCCGCGCCCGTGCCGGAGGCGTCGGCCGCGATGGTCACCTTCTGCGCCGTGTTCCAGTTCGACGGCGTGAAGGTCAGGCTCGCTCCGGAGGAGACGGACAGGCCGGAGTTGCCGCCCGTGCGGGCCGTCGTGACCTTGATGTCGGACGCCGGCTGCGTCGACAGCTTCACGTCGAAGGTGCCCGACTTGCCCTGCTGGACGCCGAGTTGGGCGGGCGTGGCGACCAGGGCGGGGCCCGTCGCGACGGTGATGCCGACCGGTGTCGATTCGCCGGAGGCGCCCTGACTGTCGTGGGCCTTCGCGTACAGGGAGTGGGTTCCGGCCGCCAGGGTGTCGGTGCTGAGCTCGTAGGGCGCGGTGGTGTCCGTGCCGAGCAGGGTCGTGTCGTCGTAGAACTCGACCTTGTCGACGCTTGCTCCGTCGGCTGCCGCGGCGGTGGCGGCGAGCGGGACGGCGTCGCCGGCCGAGTAGACCGCGCCGGCCTTCGGACTGGTGAGCACCGTGATCGGCGGTTGATGGGCGCCCGCACACGTGGTGCCGTTGACCGCGAAATCGGTGGGCGCCGCATTCGAGCCGCTGTAGGTGAATTGCGCGCCTGCCGAGGCGGCGGCACCGGGCGCGATCTTCGCGTTGTACGAAAGGCTTTTCGCGGTGATCGCTTTACCGGACTGCGACCAGGTCGCATTCCAGCCGTTGGCCAATTTCTGGTTGCCGCTGTAGGTGTAGGTGAGGTTCCAGCCGTCGATCGCCGTCGAGCCGCGATTAGTGATCGTCAGATCGGCGGTGAAACCGGATCCCCAGTCGTTGGTCTTGTAGTCGACGCTGCATGCGACTGCCGCAGCGTCGGCGGTGGTGGGGAGAGCGGTGAGCGTGGCGAGCGGTAGTGCCAGGGTGGCCGCGACAGCGGTCCACAGCCGCCGGGCCCGTCTTTGTGGCATGCCTTGGTGCCTCCTTGCGGTTCGAGGAGCGAGGGGTGGCGTTGTGATGTGGGTGTCACAACCTGTGAACCAGTGGGAGCGCTCCCAAGAATGGGGACCGGGGAAATAAGGGTCAAGAGGCTTGAAGAGTCGAATTAATTCGACAGCAGGGAATTCCCAACGCCTCTGTTGCTTGACGGCAGTTCATTCTCTACAGTCCACCAGCAACCAGTGGGAGCGGTTCCATCAGTCGACGCGACGGCCCTGAGCCGGTCGCGCCCGAGCTGCAAGGAGTCGCTCATGCGCCACCCCCCGCGTCACGCGTTCCACGCAATCCTGCTCACGTGCGTCGTCTCGGCGGCCACGCTCGTCCCCCTGACCGACGCCGCGACCGCGGCCGCCCCCGCCTGCACGGTGGAGTACTCCGTCACCGGCCAGTGGGACAGCGGCTTCCAGGCCGCCGTGAAGGTCACCAACCACGGTGCGGCCAAGGACGGGTGGAACCTGTCCTTCGCCTTCGCCGACGGACAGAAGGTCACCCAGGGCTGGGCCGCGAAGTGGTCCCAGGCAGGGACGGCCGTGACCGCCACCAACGAGTCCTGGAACGGCGCGCTTCCCTCCGGCGGCAGCGTCTCGGCCGGGTTCATCGGATCGCGGTCAGGCGCCAACACCGTACCGAAGGCCTTCAAGCTGAACGGCACGACCTGCAACACCGACATCACCGATCCGACCGACCCGACCGATCCCACCGACCCGACCGATCCGGGCGGCGAGGGCGAGGCCCCGGCCCTGAAGGTCTCCGGGAACAAACTCGTCGACGCCTCCGGTGCCACCCGCCGGATCCTCGGCGTGAACCGCTCCGGCGCCGAGTTCATGTGCGTACAGGGCCACGGAATCTTCGACGGACCCGTCGACGACGCATCCGTGGCGGCCATCGCCGACTGGAAGGCCAACGCCGTCCGGATCCCGCTCAACGAGGAGTGCTGGCTCGGCCTCGACAACATCAAACCCGAATACGCGGGCGCCCACTACCAGTCCGCCATCAAGGAGTTGGTCACCAAGGTCAAGGCCCACGGCATGACGCCGATCCTGGAGATGCACTGGTCCTACGGCCAGTACACCGGGAACTCGGCCGGCTGCGCCGACGTCCACGCCACCTGCCAGAAGCCGATGCCGGACGCCCGCTACGCACCCGGCTTCTGGACGTCGGTCGCGAACACCTACAAGGACGATCCGACGGTCGTCTTCGACCTCTTCAACGAGCCGTACCCGGACCGCGCCACCTCCAGCATCAACGATGCGTGGGCCTGCTGGAAGGACGGCGGCACCTGCCCCGGCATCGGCTACGAAGTCGCCGGCATGCAGGACCTCGTCGACTCCGTCCGCGCCACGGGCGCCAAGAACGTGATCCTCGCGGGCGGCCTGGCCTACTCCAACGACCTCAGCCAGTGGCTCGCCCACCGGCCCTCCGACCCGGCCGGCAATCTCGCCGCGGCCTGGCACGTCTACAACTTCAACACCTGCTCCACCGAGAGCTGCTGGGACTCCACGCTGGGGCCCGTCGCCGCCCAAGTGCCGCTGGTGGCAGGGGAGATCGGCGAGAACACCTGCTCCCACGCGTTCATCGACCGCGTCATGAAGTGGTTCGACGATCGCAAGCAGTCCTACCTCGGCTGGACCTGGAACACCTGGAACTGCTCCTCCGGGCCGTCCCTCATCAGCTCCTACGACGGCACACCCACCGCATTCGGGGTCGGCCTGCGCGATCACCTGCGCACCGTCAACGGATGACCACCCCACACCGTACGAGCGCCACCCCGCCCCGCCCCGCACCCGTACCCGTACCGATCTCCTCATCTCTGAAGGGACACCGCACACCATGAGCCGTATCAGATCGAGAGCCGGCACCGCCGTGCTCACCGCCCTCGCCCTCACAGGCGCCGCCTGCGCGGGCACCGCCGTCGCACAGCCCGACGTCGGGGCGGCGGCTCCGGCCTGCACCGTCGACTACAAGGTGCAGAACCAGTGGGACAGCGGCTTCACCACCGCCGTCACCGTCACCAACAACGGCGCCGCGGTCAACGCCTGGAACCTCACCTGGTCCTACGCGGGCAACCAGAAGGTCACCAACAGCTGGAACTCCGACATCACCCAGGCCGGAGCCGCCGTCACCGCCAAGAACGCCTCCTACAACGGCAACCTGGCCACCGGCGCCTCAGCCTCCTTCGGCTTCAACGCCTCCTACAGCGGCAGCAACGCCCTGCCCGCCACCTTCAAGCTGAACGGCGTCACCTGTAACGGGGACACCGACCCCACGGACCCGACCGACCCCACCGATCCGACCGAGCCCGGAGACCGCGTCGACAACCCGTACGCCGGAGCCAAGGTGTACGTGAACCCGGAGTGGTCCGCGAAGGCCAAGGCCGAAGCCGGCGGTTCCCGCATCGCCAACCAGCCCACCGGCGTCTGGCTCGACCGCATCGCCGCCATCAACGGCGTGGGCGACGGCATGGGCCTGCGCGACCACCTCGACGCGGCGCTCGCCCAGAAGGGCAGCGGCGAACAAGTCGTCCAGCTCGTCGTGTACGACCTGCCGGGCCGAGACTGCGCCGCCCTGGCCTCCAACGGCGAGCTCGGCCCCACGGAGATCGACAAGTACAAGACGGACTTCATCGACCCCATCGCCGCGATCCTCGGCGACGCCAAGTACAAGGATCTGCGCATCGTCACCACGATCGAGATCGACTCCCTGCCCAACCTCGTCACCAACGTCTCCGGCCGGCCCACGGCCACGCCCAACTGTGACGTGATGAAGGCCAACGGCAATTACCAGAAGGGCGTCGGCTACGCCCTCGACAAGCTCGGTGACATCAAGAACGTCTACAACTACATCGACGCGGGCCACCACGGCTGGCTCGGCTGGGACGACAACTTCGGCCCCTCCGCCGAACTGTTCAAGACGACCGCCTCCAGCAACGGCGCGAAGCTGTCCGACGTCCACGGCTTCATCGTGAACACGGCCAACTACAGCGCACTCAAGGAGGACAACTTCGCCATCGGCGACAACGTCGCGGGCAAGTCGGTGCGCGAGTCCAAGTGGGTCGACTGGAACCGCTACACCGATGAGCTGTCGTACGCCCAGGCCATGCGCACCAAGCTGGTCTCGCTCGGCTTCGACCAGAACCTCGGCATGCTGATCGACACTTCACGCAACGGCTGGGGCGGCACCGCCCGACCCACCGGCCCCGGCGCCACCACGAGCGTCGACACGTACGTGGACGGCGGGCGCTACGACCGCCGCATCCACCTCGGCAACTGGTGCAACCAGTCCGGCGCCGGTCTCGGCGAGCGGCCGCAGGCCAACCCGGCCACCGGGATCGACGCCTACGTGTGGATGAAGCCGCCGGGCGAGTCCGACGGCTCGAGCAAGGCCATCGACAACGACGAGGGCAAGGGCTTCGACCGCATGTGCGACCCCACGTACACCGGTAACCCGCGCAACAACAACCACATGTCCGGGGCGCTGCCGAACGCACCGGTGTCCGGCCACTGGTTCTCCGCCCAGTTCCAGGAGCTCATGAAGAACGCCTACCCCGCGCTGTAGGCACACGGCACAAGGCACTCCGCATATCGCATTCCGCCGGGGCCCGGGAGCATACGGCCCCGAGCTCCGGCGGACACGGTTGCTCGTCAGCGTCTGCTCGCTCTGCCGATGGGATCAGTCCGTGGTCGTACGCCCGCGGGCTCATGCGATCGGCGTGGAAGTGATCGACGGGCCGATGCCGCGGGGGAGGGGCACGTGACAGCGTCGTCCTGTGTCCGCGGGTTGGCCGCGGGGCACGGTTGACGCCTCGTCACCAGGGGAGGGCCCATGACCACCACGCCGTTCATCACCGGGAGAGGTTTGACGCGCCGCCACATGATGGGGGTTGCTCTGGCCGCCGGAGCGGCCGTGCCGCTCGCCGGCGTTTCCGGCACCGCGTGGGCCGCCCCGGGCGCGCGGCGGTTGGTGCTGCCGGAGCCGAGGGGGCCGTACTCGGTGGGCGCGATCCCACTGCACCTCATCGACCGCTCGCGTCCGGACGCCATCGCGGGCCCCGGCCACTTCCGCGAGCTGATGGCCACGGTCTGGTATCCGGCGCGCGATGCCACGCGCTACCCGGTGGCGCCCTGGATGCCGGCAGGCGCCCTGCAGGCGTTCCTCGCCGACGCCGGGTTCAGCGATCTGGCCCCGCTGGGGCCGATGACGTCCGGCCGGGTGGGGGCTCCGGTGCGCCGCACGGGCGGGCGGCTGCCCGTTGTCGTGTTTTCCCACGGCGCGCACAGCCACCAGGGCGACCACACCGTCATGGTCCAGGAGCTCGCCAGCCACGGGTACGCGGTGGTGACGGTGGCCCACCAGTACGACACCTACACCGAATTCCCCGACGGCCGCGTCGCCGTCCCGCTCGATGACAGGGACGCGCCGACGATGCCCGGGGATTTCGCCGCTGACCTGCGCTTCGTCCTGGACTGTGTCGAGCAGCTCGCCGCCGGGGGCAATCCCGACGCCGGCCGCAGAAAGCTGCCGGCGGGACTGCGAGGCTCCCTCGACGTGCGACGCATGGGCGTGTTCGGCTGGTCCAAGGGCGGGACGGCCACCGCCTGCGCCATGCTCGCGGACCAGCGGATCCGGGCTGGGCTGGGCCTGGACGGCCCGATGCAGATGAAGCCGCCGCTGGCCGGTGACCTGCACCGACCGTTCATGATGATGTCTGCCGATTTCACCCGGGCCACGGCCCCCGAAGCCGCGGCGTTCTGGTCGCTCCTGCGGGGCTGGCGGCTGGACATTCAGGCGCGGGGCGCCAACCACATCTCCTACGGCGACAACGAAGCGCTCTTCCCCCAGGTGGCGAAGCTGTACGGATGGAGCAGGCAACAGCTCCAGGACATGATCGGCACCCTCGATCCCGAGCAGGCGGTGAAGATCCAGCAGGCGTATCCGCTCGCGTTCTTCGACAAGCACCTGCGCCGACGCCCGGCGCACTTGCTCGACGGGCCGTCGCCGGCCTTTCCGGCCGTGACGTTCCTTCCGTGAGGCACGTTCGGACACCTTGGTGAGGTGGCGCACCCCTAGAAGTTCATGTGGGCTCGGGGTGCTCCGGCCAATCGCCCAAGGCGGCGGCCAAGGAGTCACGCAGGGCCGGATCGCCGACTGCGGCCGCCAGCCGGTAGGCGATCGGCCCCACCTGCCAGCCGGCGTGATGGTCGAAGGGCGGCGGTGGTCCAGCCGCGTTGTGGGCGAGCTTGGCCACCACTTCCGCGAGCCGGAAGTACAGGATCTCTGCGGTAGGGGAGGGCTGGTCCGGTGCGAGTCCGCAGCGGCGGATCCTGTCGAACACGGCACGGCCCGTCGCCCATTGCGTGCGGTCCGCCGCGAGCGCCACCGCGGCCTCGATCTCCGGGGTCCTGCCCAGGTGCACCGCGGCAGACTCCAGAACCGTGCCCGCCCACTCGACGGGTGCCCGCTGCCGCTCGAAGAGCGAGCGCCCCCACCGGGCCAACCAGTCCACGCCTCCGCTCATCTCGCGATCATGCCAACACCCGGAGCAGCCGACAACCAAGAGGGCGCGGTCGTGTCCGGAATCAGGCGTCCAACCGTTCCTCCAGGCGAATGGTCACGGAGTCGCCTTCTTCCTTGCCGATCGCCTTTCGTACGTCCGCCTTCACGGGCAGTTTGTGCGTGCCGTTCCCCAGAGCCATGAACGAACTCTGGAACGGATGACCGTCGACCGTGCCCCGGACCTTCACCAGGCCGCGAGTGCCGAAGTACTCGGCCGACTGGGGCCACACGACATAGGTCCAGCCACCCTTGTTCGGACTCTTCTGCAGGGTCGCGGTGAATTGCTTGTCCATCTCGGATACCACCTGTTCGGAAGTACGCCGGCCTTGGCGTTCACCAGATAGGACAGAGGCAGGAGGCGAAACTCATCGCTGGCGCACGAAGAGGCCGCTGGGTTACATACTTCGAGACGCGCCGAGCGCCGATGCGCCGCGTGGGGCAGGAGCAGCGGTCCGTCACGCACCGGGCCGACGGGTGGAACCGGTGCGCTGTGTCTCCTTCCGGGACCCGCCCCCGGTCATGTCACCGATCAGCTCGGGCAGACCTGGACGCTGGGCGGGGCCCCCTTCAAGGTCGAGCCGGTTGCAGGCTTCGGCGAACCGCAGGTAGGTGTCGACGCTGGCGATGACGATCCTCACGTCGATCTTGATGAGCTCGATGCCGATGACCGAGATGCGAATCTCGGCATCGATGACGAGTCCTCGCTCGAGGATGAGCTCCAGGACGTCGTACAGTCCGCTGGTTCCCCTGGTTCCCCGTGAGGAGCCACCCTGCTGTGCCGGGAACATCGCAGCTACCTCCGTATGCCGTCCGAACCGAGGGATTCGGGTTCTCGCGCGTGGTTCCGGGCCTCGCTCCCCGGCGTGTGTGACCGTGTCGACGGGGGCTTCGCCACCGTGGTCACGTCATCGCCTTGGGCATGTCCGCGTCTCCCCACTGCTCTTCTGCCGAGCAAAGTCTTCGCACCTCGCCGGGTGCTGCCTTTGCCGGTTGCCCTGCGGGTAGAGCGGGAAACAAGTTCAGGCCTTCGCGCGCTGAGAGGGGACGCCGTCCGCGCGGAGCGGGAGAGCGGGATGCGTGGCCTTCGCGGACGGTGTCGTCGACGTTGACCACGCGGGCTGCCCCTGCCGGAATCCGGATGGTCATGAGGTCGGCAGGGGCTCGTGCCGGATCGTTCGCGGTCAGGCGCTCTTCTTGAAGACAAGCACCTCGGTGGAGGCGACGCCCATGGGGGCCAGGAATCCGGCCTCCAGGCTGCAGCCGAGGGTCGCGAAGAGGTCCACGCATGTCTGGCGGGGCATGGTGGCTGGGTAGGAGCCGTGCCCCGCGCCGCCCTTCGTCGCCCAGGTGCGCATCGTTGCCGGGTCCAGGCAGTTCTCCGTCATCACGTCGAAGATGATGCGGCCGCCGGGGCGCGTGACGCGTGCCATCTCGAAGTAGTAGCGGGAGGCACAGAGGAAGGTCACCGTGTTGAAGACCTTGTGGGCCTGAACGAGGTCGATGCTGGCGTCGGGTGTCGGGGCGAGACTGCTCCCTTCGGTCGGTCGGGCGACCACCTTGTACGTGTCCACGAGGTGGTCGGCCCAGGGGCGGGCCGTCTCGTAGATCTCGTACCGGTCGGGTGAGCACTCCTTCAGTGTTTTCTCCAGGTATCGCCCGGAGCCGGGGCCGATCTCCAACACCGTGCCGGGGTTGGCAGCGAAGACGCCAAGGGCGCGTAATTCATCGATGGTGGACTGGGTGGCGCCGGGCGTGCCGTTCATGACCTCATCGACGTAGTCGCCGACCGACAGACCGGCCGCCCGTGCGGCCCGCATCGTGGCCTCGAACGGAATGAAGTCGTCCACTCCGCCACGGCTGTTGGTGCTCCGAACGATGTCGAAGCCGGCACGTCCCAGGAGTCGCTTGACCCCTGTCTTTAACACTGACTTTGCAGACCCTGCTGTGCTCATCGAGCATGACCCCCCAGGTCGTAAGATCGCGAACGCAGACGCGCAGCTATGACAGCGACAAACGCCACGCGCGGCTACCTACCCGTGCGATCCGTGCCCGTACACCTAAAAGCACCTCAGCTGCCGAACCTCCCTCTACCGGCATCGCGCCGCCCACTTCGTGGAACGGGAGGGTGATCTGATCGCCTCGGCGACGTCAACGGCGAGTGCGGAGACGGGCTTGAACTGGCAACGGGAAGGCACAATCGTGGTTTGTATGAGGGGAGGCCGCCCTGCTCTCTCCGCGGACTGCCATATCGCCGCTGCCGTGAGCGACGGGGATAGCTCACTCAAGACGAGTGCAACCACCTTGACGAATTATGCAACCCGGCCTCGCACCTGCGACGAGAAGGAATCCAGGATGGTCATACACACCCCGCGGACCACGAAGGAGATCAGAGCGAAGAACTGGGCGTGGAGTAGCTTCTCCATCGCGATTCTTTTAAATCTGCTCGGGACCTTCTTCGATCTTGGTGGTCTGTTGTGGTTCGCGCTCCGGACCTTCGTTCTGATCATGTTCACCGCCGCCCTACTGACTTACCTGGTCCTACGGGCGCAGCGCGCACGAATCAGTCGACCGGGCGGGGGTGGCTGAGATGAAGAACAACAGGTGCACACCGAATCAAGGGCTGTCCCGCAATTGATCTTTCGGAGCAGGGGCGGGAGAGGCTGCCCGGGCTGGCGACTGCATGTTTCGGTTGCTGGCTGATGCCCCCTCTCATGTCAACGAGAGTTGACGCGCCGGTTCTGTCAACATAGGTTGACGGGATGGGTGACCAATCGCTGCTTGCCTGCGGGATGGCCGCTGGCCCTCTCTTCACCGTCGCGTACCTACTGGAGGGCGCTCGCCGTGTGGACTACAAGCCGTTCCGTCATCCCGTCAGTTCGCTGGCCCTCGGGCGCGCCGGGTGGTCACAGACCGTCAACTTCCTTTTCACGGGCTTGTTGTCACTGAGCTTCGCCGTGGGCTTGTGGCGCGCTGGGCCGTCGCACTCGGGCGCTTTACTGATCGGCGTCTGGGCGGTCGGTCTGCTGGGCGCAGGTGCTTGCCGCACGGATCCGGTGAGTGGTTACCCTGTTGGAACCCCTGATCAGCTCCAGCGCCCCACCCGCGCAGGGGCTCTGCATGATCTGTGCTCCCTCATCGGATTCCTTGCCCTTGCTGCGGCCTGTTTCGTCTTCGCCCTGTCCAACTCGCCGGGATGGGCTCTCTACTCGATCGCCAGCGGTGTGCTCTTCGCGGCCACGATGGCATTGGCCAGCGCCGCGTTCAGCCAGCATCAACGCTGGGTGGGGCACGGCGGACTGATCCAGCGCGTCTCACTCACGATCGGCTGGACCTGGCAGACGCTGCTCGCCGTGCGCCTTCTGCACAGCTGACGGTTGCCCTCTGACGGGTGCCGCCCCGTACTCGCTGGTCACGGCTGCCGATCCGTCGGGCCGGCCGTACCGGGGACCGGGAATTGGCGCCTGAACTTCGGTGCAGGGCCTCGAAGCGGGGCGAGACGCGGTCTGCCGGCAGTGGCACGGGATAAATCCTGTGACGTCGACGCGCATCTCCGGATACTGGTGGCCATGGATGAGGTCAACGTCATCGTCGCCCATCACGAACGCGCGACGCTGCGGGTCGGCGACGTGTTCCTGAAGATCGACGCCGATGCGGCGCGTACCGATGTCGAGGTCGAAGCGATGGCGCTGGCGCCCATTCCGACCCCGGAGGTGTTGTGGCGCAAGCCGCCCGTGCTCGCGATCGCCGCGGTCCCGGGGACGGCGCTCGGTCGCCTGGGTGAGCCGTCGACCTCGTCCCCGGCGGCGTGGGCGGCGGCGGGCGCCGCCCTACGGACCCTGCACGATGCGCCGCTGCCTCCCCGGCCAGGCAGGGCCGGCCGCGACCTCGAAGAGCTGACGGCGGAACTCGACTCCGAGTGCGAGTGGCTCGTAGCAAACGATGTCCTGCCCACCGACCTGATCACCCGCAACCGTGAGGTCGCCGATGCCGCGCTCCGTCCGTGGACCGCGGCGTTCACACACGGCGACCTGCAGATCGCTCACGTCTTCGTCGACGGCGACGAGATCACGGGCATCATCGACTGGTCCGAGGCGGGCCAGGGTGATGCTCTGTACGACATCGCCACCTTGACGCTCGGACACCAAGAACACCTCGACGACCTCCTCGCCGGCTACGGCAGTGACGTCGACCTCGAAGTGATCCGCGCGTGGGGGTCGTTGCGAAGCCTGCTGGGGGTTCGCTGGCTGGTCGAGCACGGCTTCGACCCGTCCGCGCCGGGCTGCGAGGTCGACGTGCTGAAATCCCGGATGTGAGGATCAAGGGCCTGACTATTGCAGGGTGATGGGCGACCCCGCGGCGCCCGCTGAGCGTAGAAGGGCGGTGACGTGCGCGCGGTCACCGCCCTTCGTGCGGGTGAGTGGCCTGTCAGGCGGCGCTTCCGTCGCCCACCACGCCCGTGAAGCCGAGCTTGTCGACGGCCTGGTAGTACGTCCAGGCCGTCCCGTTGCAGGTGCTCTTCGTCGCGCCGCTGTACCTGGCACACACTCTTTTCAGGTCCTCGTAGAAGGCGCTGTCGACGCGGGCCTTGTTCGCGTTGAAGGTGCCCGCTTCCTTGTAGTTGCGGTATCCGAAGTCGTGGCGCGCGCAGGCCGTCTTGAAGGGGAAGCCGAGGGGGTTGTCGGGGGAGCTGGAGCAGTAGTCGGTGGACCAGTTGAACTGGTACGCGCTCCAGGCTCCTTGGTTGCCGTTGGCCGAGACCCAGGCGTTGTAGCTGCCCGCGTCGGTCTGGGTCCACTGGCTGAGGATCTGCGCCTTGTCGGCCGGCACGGCCGATGCGGGGGGAGGCGGCTACGCCTACGGCCAGGGTAAGGGAAGCGGTGCTTACGGCGAGAGCGGTGAGTCGACGGGGCATGGGGCCTCCTGTGGGGGATGACACTTCCGTCTCAACAAGCCGTGTCATTCCCACAGTTGGTACTTCAACAAACAAGGCGCACGCGTGAACTCTGGGAGGCGGGCGGGGTCGGAGACCCGGAAAGGCCGGGAGGTGCCCCGCTGAGAGAACCTTCAGCGGGGCACCTCCCGGCCGGGGTGGCCGTGTCAACGGCTGCTTGCGGATACTCCATTGGTGGCGGAGGCCCTGTCGGGATCGGTGGGGTGTTGTGGCGTGGCGATGTCGTTCGCGGGCGTGGACCTTGTCAGCCACAGGCCGGTGAAGACGGCGGTGGCCAGGGTGATGGCGCCGGCTGCGAGGAAGGCGCTGTTGAGGCCGGTTTCGAAGGAGGCGCCGCCGGTTTGCCGGGTGCGGACGATGGCTCCGAGGACCGCTACGCCGAGCACCGCGCCGATCTGCCGCGTGGTGCTGATGATGCCCGAGGCAAGGCCGCCTTCGTGCGCACTGACTGCTTGGATGGCGGCGCCCGTCAGCGGGGACAGAGTCAGGGCGAAACCGATGCCGATGACTCCCAGCCGCCACCACACACTCCCGTACCCGGTGTCGGCGTGCACCGTGCCCAGTGCCAGCAGCCCTCCTCCGGCCAAGGCCAGGCCGGTGGTGACCACGACGCGGAAGCCGTACCGGGCGGCGAGCCGGCCCGCGTAGGGGCTGACGATCACCATGGCGAGGGAGAGGGGGAGGGTCTGTAGGCCGGCGCGCATGATCGAGCTGCCCTGGACGTACACGAAGAACTGGGAGAAGAAGAACGACGAACCCATGAGGGCGAACCCCGCCACGACCATGGCGGTGTTGGACACGGTGAACAGCCGCTGCCGGAAGAGCCGCAGCGGCAGCATCGGAGCAGTGCGACGCGCTTCGAGGGCGACGAACGCGGCGAGGAGGATCACGGCGGCTGCGAAGCTGCCCAGGATCACCGGAGCCGTCCAGCCGCGGGCACCACCCTCGATCAGCCCGTACGTCAGCGCTCCCACCGCCAGAATGGACAGCACCGTCCCGGGAACGTCGATCGCGGGGGCGCTCGGATTGCGGGACTCGCCGAGGTGGCGCAGGCCGAGCAGCAGCAGGATTGCGCCGATGGGCAGATTGACCAGGAAAATGGCGGGCCAGCCGAAGGCTTCCGTCAGTACACCGCCGGCCACGGGGCCCGCGGCCAGACCGATTCCGCTGAATCCGGCCCACAGTCCGATCGCCTTGACCCTTTCTTGCGGCTGGGGATAGGCGGAGGCGAGCAGGGCCAGTGAGGCGGGGGACAGCGCCGCGGCCCCGATGCCCTGCAGCACCCGGCCGGCGACCAGCCAGCCGACCGAGGGCGCGAGGCTGCACAGCACCGACGCGACGGTGAACACCACCACGCCGCTCAAGTACACCCGCTTGCGGCCGAACCGGTCGGCGAAGATGCCGCCGGACAGCAGCAGCATGGCGACCAGCAGTACGTACGCGTCGACGATCCACTGCAGACCGGTCAGCTGGGTGTGCAGCCGGTGCTGCATGTCGGGCAGCGCCGCTCCCACAATCGTGTTGTCGAGCAGGACCATGAACTGGCCGAGGCAGGTCACCGTGAGCAGCACGGCCCTGTTCGAACGACTGCCTACGGCCGCAAGCGATGCAGTGATGAGGAGTCCTCTCCATCGTTGGTGCACCCGCCCCGCCCGCCCCGCGCACGGTCGACGCGGGTGGGGCAGGTGCACTTGAACGCCTTAACGCAGTCCGCGACTGCGTTAGGGGACTGTAGAGGGGTCGCCTCGCAAACGCAAGTCCTGACTGCGTTAAGGTGGGTGCATGAACGAGCGACAGCGAGCCCGACGGCCCGGCGGGCGCAGCGCCCGCGTGGGCGCGGAGGTGCACCAGGCCGTCACCGACCTGATCAGCGAGCGCGGTTACGGCAACTTCACCGTCGGCGAGGTCGCAGCCCGCGCGGGCGTAGCCGACAGCAGCATCTACCGCCGGTGGGGCAACCTGGAAAGCCTGCTCACCGATGTGGCGCTCACCCGCCTCAACGCGCAGTCACCGATGCCCGATACCGGGAGCCTGGACGGTGACCTGCGCACGTACGCGGCCCAAGTGGCCCGCGAGATCACCGGACCTGACGGTCTTGCGGTGGTGCGCCTGGCGGTCGCCCTGTCCAGCAGCGGTCAGCAGGGCGTGCAGGCGCGGGATGACCTCCGCGCCGAACGCACCCGGCAATTGGAGTCCATGCTCGATCGCGCCCGCGAACGGGGCGAGGACGCGCCCGACGCGCTCGATGTGCTGGACCATATTCTGGCCCCGATGTACATCCGCATCTTGTTCGGCATGGGCCCGCTCACGCCGGACTACATCGACGGCTTGGTCGACCGATTGCTGTGACGGCAACCGGGTCCCGCATCCCGGGTCGCGCGGGAGAGAGCGTGATGCTCAGCCGAAGGGGCCCTCGCTGGTGAAGGCGTGGGCGGCGAAGCGTTTGCCCATGCGCCGGTAGGCGGGTGCGGTGGGGTGCAGTCCGTCGGCGAGATCGTCGGTTTCGTCCGGGCCGAGCAGGTCTCGGCCATCGAGGTAGTGCAGGTGGGGGTCGCGTTTCCGGCGTAGCGTCACGATCCGTTCGAGCTCGGCCCGGACCACCGCCAGCGACAGGGCGCCCGCGGCCACCTCGGCCGGGTCAGCGGTGGCAGTGATCTTCCCGTCCGGGTCCATCGTGGTGGGCCCTGGAGTGTCCTCGAGTGCCGGACAGCTGATGGGGGAGACCAGCAGCAGCGGGGTGTCGGGGTGGCCGTCCCTGATGGTGTCCAGGAATCCGTGGACGGCCGGGCCGAATGTCCGTAGCCGGAAGGCGGCGAGGCTGACGATGTTGATGCCCACCTTGAGGCTGATCAGGTCGGCGGGCATGTCGCGGATGGTCCGGGCGACATAGGGGTCCAGCAGCGCATTGCCCGCCTGGCTGAGGTTGATCACCTCAACCCCGCCGAGTGCGGCCGCCACCACCGGCCAGGTGCCGGTCGGACCATCAGCCTCGAGGCAGTGGCTGATGGAACTGCCGTGGTGCACCCAACGGCGCCGGCCGTCAGCTCGCGGCGCCAGCACCTCGCCGTCGGCGCGCAAAGCCACCAGTTCCGTGGGGGTCTGCTGAGGCAGCCACAGTTCGATGTCCTTCATGCCGGCCGAGAGGCCGGAAAACCGCACCGTCCGCGGCTCGCCCGGTATCAGGCGCTGTTCGCCGCCGGGGCCCGCCATGCGCACCACGTGGCCCACCGGCGCTTGCCGGCGCTCCACTACCGTGCCGTCCACCAGCAGTTCCAGCATCCCGGTCGGGCGCGGCTCGGGGTCGCTGTCGAGCTGTCCTGTATAGGTGAGCACCTCAAACTCCAGCACGCGGGCGTCGGTGCGGAACACCAGCCGCACGCCCGACGGCATCACGCTCACCCCATGGACCGACGGATCTTGATACTGCTCCTTGGCCCACGCGGGCAACCGGCTCGGCATCACTCCCGCCGACGTGGTCTCCACATCCAGCGCACCGCGGAACTCCACCGGCCCGCCCGTCAGCGCAACCGCCCGCATCGCCACCGTCACCGCTCCTACCCACGATCAATTTACGGCGGAACAACGCGAACGCGCCCACCGGTGCCCGCTGTCCCGTGACCTGCAAGCGCTTGGCGCCATGGGGGCCAACGTAGCCCAGAGCGACGGACGGGAGCGCCGCAACCCATGCGGAATCCCGGTACGAGCGATCATGCGCGGGCCATCGTAAAGTACGTCGGAATGCACAAGATCAAGCGTCCCCTTCGGGCCCGACGTGGCGAAGGACTGTTGCGTGCTCGCCCGCGGCGACGAGCCCGTCGATGACCTTGACCATGGCCGGCACACCCGCGTCGCGGACGATGAGGCCGTCCCAGCACCACCAGTAGTCGCCTTCTGGTTCGCCTGCCTGCCGCTGTCGGTCCATGCTGCGGTGCACCTCATCGAGCGTGACCACGGTTGCGGACCAGCGATCGCCGTCTTCGCGGATGACCCACACGTCCACATTGCAGACCTCATCAAGGTCCTCTTCCGCACCGGGTACGAAGCAGATCTCGTATCCATCACGCCTGACGCGGTAAAAAGGGCCGTCCCACATGCCTTGCTCCATAGCGCTCTGTCGCATACCGGCCTCAGCAAGGCTATGGCGTGTGGGGTGATCCGGTGGTCGGCCGGCCCTCGGTGCTCCGGGAAAACGACAGGTCCAGAGCACACTCCTTCGGGATCTCAGCGGCGGAAGTGGCGCACTCGGGGCGGTTGTCCGGGCTTGGTCCGTCGGTCGTTGTGGGCGCCGCCGCCCGGCGCTTGCCCGTCGTGATGCTGCCCTCGACGTCGTCCGCGGACGCAGGGTTGGTGGTGCGACCGGTGGGCGCTTTCGTGTTTCCTGCATCCGTCGTGGACGAGCAGGCTGTTGTGCCGGTCGTGGCGCACAGGATGAGAACGGCGGTGGCGGTGACAGCACGAAGACGCATGGAGATCCCCCTACACGGACGCTTGGCATCCGAATCATCAGTTGATCCACAATGCCACGATGCGTGGCGGCATGGGGCCCGAGCACGCCCCTCGACGCGTCGACAGTGGCGTCGCTCAGTGCAACTTCCCGTGTGTTCGGGAGTCTTACTCCCCGGGGTGCACATGACGAGCGAACATCAGGTTGCCTTCTTCTTGAGGGAGCTGAAGACGGGCGACACCTGGCGACGGGCAGCAGCGGCGAAGGGACTTGGCAAACTCGGCGAGCCCGAGCACGCCGCGGTGCTCGTACGGGCAGCGACCGACCCCGCGCCCGAGGTGCGGGAAGGCGCTGCGGTGGGCCTGGGCTGGCTGGGGGTAGCCGCGGCCGGGTCGCAGGCTCTGCCCGCGCTGATGGACGACGACGATCCGTGGGTGCGCAGGAAGGCCTCTCTGGCCTCCATCCGGCTCGGGTTGCGCGATCGAGAGGTCGTGGAGGCCTACGGGCGACTGCTCGGGGATCCGGACTATCACCTGCGGATCAATGCCTTGGAGGCGTTGTGGGAGCTGGGCGTTCCCGGTGATGTCCCCGCGCTCGTCCGGCTGATGGGTGATCCGTTGCACGCGGTGTGGGGTCGGGCGCGGGCCATGGTCTACATGTTCGAGAAGGACCCGGACGTCGAGGCGGAGATCGTCCGTACGGCCCAGTGGGGTGAGGACGCCGCCCGCGTGTGCGCCGTGTTGATGCTGTCGGACCTGCACACCGACCGGCTGCTGCCATCGCTGCTGAGAGAACTGGCTGACGGCACTTCCAGCGAGGTGCGCTGCGCCGTGGTTTTTCGACTGGCGCGCGTGAAACGCCCAGAGGTACGGGACGCGCTGTTCGCTGCCCTGGCAGCGGAGCGAGACCCGGAGGTGGCGGTACAACTGCTGTTCCTGTTGGGGCGATCGGGTGAGGAACGGTTGCTGGGTCCGGCCTCGCACTGGCTGAGGCACGAGCGGGTGGCGCCCTCGGCCGCGTCTGCCCTGGGGGCTGTCGGCGGCAAAACCGCCACAAGGCTGCTGCGAGCCCTGCTCACCGACCCGACAACGCCCGCCCCCACACTCGCGGCAGCAGCAATGGCCTACGGCGACATGGGCAGATGGGACGCCGTGTGGCTGCTGCTTCCCCTGCTGGACCATGCCGCGCCCGGGGTGTACGAAGGCGCGTTGCGGGGCTTGGACGCGATGGCGGACACCGGGTTCCGGCCGTGGGAACGCGCGGCGGTCGCCCGGGCGCTGGTGACCCGTCTCGGCATCGACGCCACCCTGGTGGGGGTGGCAGAGCGGGTCCTCACGGGCCTGGCGGAAGCCCTGCCCGGTTTGCGGGAACTGGTGGACCGGACCACTTCCCCCTATGTCCGAGCCGCCGCGCTGTCACTCCTGGACCCCCATAAAGCGACGGACGCCGGCACACCGCATGATCTGCCGCTCTTCGTGCGGCACTTGGACGACGCGCACATGTGGGTGCGCCAGGCCGCCGCGGAGGGGATCGCCCACTGGGTGGAGGTGGCAGGCACGCTTCCCCCAGGAGAGGAGCGGCTGCGCGACCAGCTCAGCGCCCTGGACTCCGACCCGTGCCAATTCGTACGCGCGGCGGCGGCCGACGCGCTGCGCGCCCTGGACGACTGCC
This sequence comes from Streptomyces sp. NPDC051214, assembly GCF_040682375.1. Lineage (NCBI taxonomy): Bacteria > Bacillati > Actinomycetota > Actinomycetes > Kitasatosporales > Streptomycetaceae > Streptomyces > Streptomyces sp. NPDC051214. The sequence continues at coordinate 96,922 of NZ_JBFBAT010000013.1, read as the reverse complement.
GGAACAACTGACGAGCCAGGGGCGACAACGAAAACGGGTGACGCTCACCGATCGCCGGCGATGTGGTCGCGGAACTCGTCGCTACAGTCCTCCTCGTCGCTGACGCGGATTCCCGCGACAGCCACCACCCTGTCCTCGTCATCGCCCTCCTGCTTGGCCTTGGCCAACTGCTTCTCGATGGAGGCGATGTACCGACGGCACTCGGCACTGACGGGCTTCGTGGGCTGTGCGTCCCGGGTCGAGGAGGTATTCAGTGCGGTCGTGGCCGCAAGGCCGCCCACGCACAGCACGGCCCACACGGAAATCCACATGCGGCGGTTCATCGGTATCGGCTTGGGCATCCCGGCATTCTAGGAGCGATGCGCAGCGATACCGACGCCGTCGATCCGGCTCCACCTCTTTTCTTGCCAAGCCGTCATAGAAGGCCACTTGAGGCCGCCTGGCCGGGGAGCGACCCGTGAGGCGTAGGGGGCCGGGGTGAACGCCGGGTCGTAGAAACAGCCGGTCCCGTAGGCGCGGTCGAAGGCCGGGCAGGATGCTGCGATGCTTCCCGCACTGGGCTTCTTGCCGGTGCGGACCCACCTGTCGAGGGCCGCCACGGAGTTGGCGTACTCGGAGTTGCTCAGCCCACTGTGCTCGCTCTCCTTGGTGAACGTCTGCACCAGGTACCGGCTTCGGTGCGCGCCGGCGAGGGACGCGCGGTAGGCCGCCTCGTGTTCCACGAAGACGGTCGGGTCGTCGATGGCGTGCATCGTCAGGACGGGAATCGACACCTTCCCGGTGAGGTCGCTGTCGTAGGTCAGGTCGCGTACGGCGGTCGGGTCCGCACTGAACCGTGCCACGCCGGCGTTGAGGGCCTTGTCGTCGTGGGAGCCGGAGTACCGCACCCCCGTGTTGCTGAACGGATTGCGGCCGCCGAGGCGGTTGTGCACGATGTCGCGGAACGTGAACGTCGCAAAGCGCAGGTGTGACTCCAGGGTGCGCTCCGGGACACCGGTCACGGCCAGGATGTCGTGCAGGTTGCGCTGCTGCAGCGCGGTTCGCTCGTCGGGAGGCGAGGCGAACCCGGTGCACTCCTGCAGCCGGGCGCGCAGGCCGGCGTTCGTCATCGACGACCCCGCGCGCAGGCCCTCCCACAGGGGGTACTGCGGCTCACTGGGGCGGGGATGGTTGCGGCAGTAATACTGGTAGACCGCGCGCAGGTCGACGCGGTAGTCGTAGCCACGCGATCCTCCTGCCAGGAGGCCGTTGGTCAGCAGGGCTCCGTCGTAGGGGCCGCGCTTCGAGGCGTAGGTCTCGACCACCTTGGCGGCGACGCCCCCGCCCCAGGACTGGCCGTGCACATAGGTGCGCTTCGGCTTCCCGAACCTCTGCACGAACAGGCGCCGTACCTTCTCCGTGTCCGCGGCCGCCATCCGGGTGCCATAGCCACCGCGGCGATACGACGAGCCGGCCCAGGCGTAGCCCTCCTTGACCATCACCGACCAACGCTCCAGATCGCCGGCGCTGCGCTCGGGGTCGGAGCCGTCACCGAGGTCAGGACCGCCGTGGGCATGGACGACGAGGGAGCCGTTCCAGTTCCGGGGGACGGCGATGGAGTAGTAGGCGTTGTTCGTGTCCTGGCCGGTGTAACACGTCGCCGTGTCCTGCAAGTCCGTCGGGCAGGTGGCCTGGTGGGGGCGGCCTGCTTCGGCGTGGGCACTGGGCGTACCGGTGAGCGCGCCGGCGACGACGACACCGGCGAGGCCGGCGACAAGTGCCGCGCGTTGCTGCCTGCCGGCTCGCGGCCGTCGGGGGTGGGACAGCAACGATCTCAAGCTCTTCAAGACGCGGCTCCTTGTCCTTTCGCGACGCGTGGTGCGCCGCGGGGAGGATGCTAAGGACGAGGTGGATCCGATAGCTATGCCCTGGTCGTTTCGGTCATACTGTTCGGCTTGCGGCGCGCCGGGATCCTTGGGTCCTGCGCCTGCGGTCGGACGTCTACCGGGGATCTTCGAGCGATAGGCTCCCGCGGTGCACCTCATACCCGATGACCCGTTCCCCGAGATCGGCCACCCGTACACGACCGACGTGAGCGCGGACGGCCGTTGGATCGCCGTGAACTGCTCCGGCGGCCGCGACGGGCTGGGACGGGGACGGGTTGTCGTCTACCGGGCCGGCGACCTCGTCCTGTGGGACGAGATCGTGCTGGAGCACAGCATCGAGCACCTCACCTTCCATCCCGTCCTGCCCCTGCTCGCCGTGGGCACGGAGGGCGGCGACGAGTTCGAGCTCAGGGGCGGACTGCACCTGTACGAGGTGGAGACCCGGCGCCGTAGCGACGTGGTCGTCGCCGGCCGCGGTGTCACCTATCTGCGCTGGCGGGACGCACGCCACCTGGAGGTGACGTTCGCTCGGTCGGTCACCGACTTCGACGACCCGGTCCTGACGTACACGCGCTCGGTGGTCGGGCGCGACGACTGGCGCGGCCTGACCGCTGACGTGCTGGCGACACAGGTCTCCTGGCCGCAGGTGCCGGCGGAAGTCGACTGGGGCAGCATCGAGGGGCCGGACCTCGATCAGCCTCGGCGCTGTCTTGCCGGCTTCGCCGCCGAGAAGGGCCGCGCCTGGGCCCGGCGGGCCGGAACGTCCCTGGTGGAGGTGCTGGGGGACGGCCGGATGCTGGTCTCGGCGGAGGGCGGCGCCCTGGTGGAGTGCTGGTCGCCGGACGGCGTCCTGCAGTGGGCCGTGCCGGTGCCTGACGACAGCCCGTTTCTCCGCAATGGCTGTCGTTGGTATGTCACCCCGGATGAGGAGAGCGTCTGGGCCACCGTCCTGGAGGGCGACAGCGCCAACCGGCGCACTTTGGTGCGCCGCTTCGCCCTTGCCGACGGCGCCCAACTCGCCGAACTGCGTTACGACTTCCCGGTCGCCATCGCTTCGCGTACGGATGGTGCCTGGGTGGCCCGGGACTCCCGGGAGCTGTTCCCCGGACCACGCTGGCCGCCGTACGAGAGCGTGGTGCTCACGCCGTCCGGGCGGCGGCTGGCCACCCTGGCGCTGGGGGAGTGCGGCAGTTCCTTCGACTTTCCGGTGCGACGCTCGCCCCATCTGTTCTTCCTCTATGGCGTGGGTGGCGCGGACGTACGGGTGGAACTGCTGGAGAAGTGGGTTGTACGGGCGGACCCCGGCGGGACCGAGCGGCTGTTTCCGCTGGCCTGGGACGACTCCCTCGGTCCCTTCCTGCGCGGTGGTCCCGCCGTCTACGTCGATGACGAGGCCGGGCCAGGGATCGTCCACACGTGCACGGTGCGCGACGCCACCCACCTGGTACGTCGCGCCTACCCGGGTGGCGCTGTGGTCTGGGCGCACCGCTTCGACGCGCAGGTCACCGGAGTGGATGTCGATGCGCACGGCGGGTTCGTTCACGCCGTGCTCGGAGCCGGCGCCTGCGAGCTGCTCACGCTGCGTGCGGCGGACGGCACGGTGGTGCGGCGCGGGACGCTCACCCATGACGGGCACGTCTATACCCCGACGTGCCTGAGTGCCGGTCCGGAGGGTGTTCTGGTGATCGGCACGGTGGAGGGACGGCTGATCAGAACCTCGTACCCGGCTGGGCGCTCTGATGCGTCGGGCGGCGCGGATTCGTCTTCCTGAGAGTCAGCCGGTGAGCGGATGAGGCCCCGGCCGGTGAGCCGTGGCGCTGCGACGGGAGCGCAACTCCAGGGCGCGCAGGACCAGTTCGGTGGCGAACCGGTCGTCCGGTGAGGCCAGCAGGGCGCCGAAGGCCTTCTCCAGGTTGCGCAGCCGGTAACGGACCGTCTGCGGGTGCAGATGGAGCGCATCGGCCATCTGCAGGACGTTTCCGCGGGTGTCGAGCCACGCGCGCAGGGTGTTGATGAGCCGGTCGCGCTGATTGGCCGTCAGGCCCGCCAGCGGGGCGAGCTGCTGTCTGGCGAGCGCCGAGACCAGGCCGGGGTCGGCGAAGAGGGTGAGGGCCACCAGGTGGTCCTCGCAGTGGATGTAGGGGGCGCCGCCCTCCAGGACGCCCGCCTCGGACAGGCTCAGGGCTCTTCGGGCCCAGCGTAAGGACTCCGCCGCGTCCGCCAGCGGTACGGTCAGTCCCACGGCCGCGCGGATGGTGTGCGGGGCCGCGTCCATGAAGGCGCGGCGGTGTTCGTCGACGGACCCGGGGATCAGGGCGTGCGGCAGCGAGGAGCTCAGGTCGACCAGGACGTCCTCGGCGATGGCGCCCCGGTCGGGTCGGCCCTCCGTGCTGAACGCGATCGGTGTGACCTCGTCGGGCAGCTGCCACTTGGCGCGCTCGGCGAGTTCGACGAGGGTTGCCCGGGGGACGGACACATCCGACAGGAGGTGCTTCAGGAGCCGCTGGCGCTGGATGTCCTGGCCTTGCTCCATCTCCGCCCGAGCCTCCTGGTAGCCCTCGCGGGAGACCTCCATGAGGTTGTCCACGTAGGCCAGCAGGGCGTCGGCGAAGGAGAGCATGAGGCCCGCCGGCAGGTTGAGCCGCCGCAGCACCCCCTTGGCCCGGTTGAGGGCGAGCCGGGCGCCGAGCCGGAAGATCGCCTGCATGGTGTCCAGGCTGCGCCCCTCGTAGGCCTCGAAGCGGCCGAACATGCGGCACACCTTGTCGCGTTGCACGGTGGAGGTGTCCGGGGCGGCCACCTGATCCACGAAGCTCGTCAGGTTGTGCTCGACAATGAGGTGTACGGCCCGGGAATAGGGACCGTCGAGGACTTCCGCGTATTCGGGGTAGGAGCGGTGGATCTCCTCGATGACTTCCTGGATGAGTCCGGGCAGTTCTGGGCGCATGATCGCGGCGAACTCGCGAGGGAGGGTGGACGCGGGGTGTCCCGCGTCCCCCGCCTTTAATGCAGTAGTCATGGAACTCCCCTTACTCCGCCCGTGATCGAAACCGCTGACCGGCAGTGTCCGGGGCCGGCATCGGTCTCTGTCGACCCCGGTGGACTCCGGCTGGCGGCGGGTCATAAGTGATCTTGGCGCTGTGGAACCCCTGGCACGGTAGACCATGGACAGCCCGTGTGCACCCTGCTCATCACTCTCTTTCGGACAACCCCGTTCCGCTGGTGCCGTGTTCAGGGCGCCTTGCCTGAGCGGGGCCCGTCAAGAGGTCGGCAGCGAAATGCTCACCGCAGGATGAACCTCTTCCGCATGTTGTTGGCAGGGTGACAAAAGCGGGTGCCCGTCACCGGGCTGAGTTCGCGTTGTGGTCGCGCGAGGAGAGGCGGGCTCGCATGCGTTCGCCTGCGTCAAGAGCTCGGGAGCGGAGTACTCATCTCTGGACGAAGCCACTCTTGGATTTGCTGTGCCAGAGACAAGGAAATGCCTGGTGCTTTCGGTCCATGGGCCTTTTCCAATTCGGCCGTTGCGCCGTTGAGTTACCCGTGCGTAAGGTCCGTTTCGAAAAGTCGAACAGGAAGCGGATCGGGCCTTATTGGACGGTATTGCCCGGTGCCTGCTTCGGTCCTCCCCGTGCGGATGCCCCTTCGCACACGTGGCCCCGGCTCCCCGCGGACCGCGTGAGGACCACTCCATCGGACCCCGCGGCGGCCCCCCTGTCGCGGGGTCCGCCCTCTGATCGGAGAGCAGCGATGACTGATGCCCTGAGCGGTCGGCGCACCGCACGGGTGGCCGCGGTCGCTGTGGCGGCGTGTGTGCTCGGCCTGCTGCCCGGTTCGGGCTCGGCCGCGCGGGATCAGCGGGAGGCCCGGCTCACGGCCGCATACGACTGCACCCTGCCCTCGGGCACCCGGCAGGTCGAGGTCACCGTGGCTGCCGCGTTTCCCGAGCGCGGCGCGGTCGGCAAGCCGATCAGGCCCGGGGAAGTGAGCGTACGAGCGACCTTGCCGCGGCCGGTCCTGGCCGAGCTGCTGCCCGACGGCACGGCATCCCTCGCGGGCACGGCCGTCCTGGCCACGACGATCGCCCAGGGGCGCGAGCGGGCACAGGCCGAGTGGGCGGACCTGGCTTCCGCCGAGGTGCGGCTGCCCGCACAGGGCGCCGTGGAGATCGGCCTCGGCGGTGACGTGCCCTATGTGACGGTCGGCTCTGCCGGCGATGTCACCTTCACGGCCGGGAAGTTGCACCTCTCCCTTACTGCCACCGCCGGTGCGGGCACCGGCGATGCGGGCGTGCGGCCGGTTCGGGCCAAGCTGGCCTGCACTCCGGCCAGGGGCGCGGACACCCTGCTCGCGGCCGTGCCCGTCGAGGCGCCCGCCTCCGAGACACCCGCAAAGCCACCCAGTGGCTCCGCCGCCCCGGACGGTGACACCCCGCGCGATGCCCCGCAGGGCATCGATGCCGGGCCGCAGTCGCGCGCCGCCACGGACACCTGCCCCGCACAGCCGCCCAAGGGCACGCTCGACCCCGAGCGGCTGCCGCCGGTGCCTGCGGGCGGGGAGGTCAGCGAGCTGGAGCCGACCTCGATGTGCGCGGTGCCGGCGGGCTTCGCCACCCTGCGCAAACTCAAGAGCTCGGCCCTGGTCAACGACCCGCGCGCGCAACGGGTCGGACTGATGCATCTGGCCATGCGGATGCGCGAGGTCAGGGCTCCCGATTACGTCGAGTACGACCACCTGGGGCTCATGCAACTGCCCGACACCCAGGGCACGTTCCTCACCTTCGGCTTCCAGCCGACCACCGCCAAGGTCCGCTTCGAGCCCGAGCCGGCGACCATCGTCAACATCATCCGACCGGGCAAGGCGCCGGTGACCCGGGTCGGCTATCGCCAGCATCTGCGCCTGTACGACGTACGGATCAACGGGGTGCCCCTGGATGTCGGGACCCGCTGCCGCACCTCGCGGCCCGTGGAGACGGAACTGACCGGCAGCTATCCGGTCAGCGAGGGCGGGCTGTTGCAGGGCGAGCTGAACATTCCGGCGCTCAGCGGGTGCGGCGCGCACGGCGAGGACCTGGACGTGCTGCTCTCCGGCGCCGTCTCCGGACCCGGCAACGCCCTGAAGATCCGCCAGGGGCGCGTCTGCGGCGCCGGATCCACCTGCAAGATCCCTGAGCTTCCCGACCTCTGATCGCCGGGCGAGCCGCGGGCCGCAAGCCCCGAGCCGAGACCTGAACCGTGCACAGCCCCGAACCGTGCACACCCCGAACTCTGAGCAAGGAGGTGCGATGGGAGTCGAAGTGGTCGTCGAAGGACTGACCAAGTCGTTCGGCAAGCAGAACATCTGGCAGAACGTGACCCTGACCCTGCCGCGCGGCGAGGTCAGCGTGATGCTCGGCCCGTCCGGCACCGGCAAGACGGTCTTCCTGAAGTCGATCGTCGGCCTGGTCCGCCCCGAGCAGGGGCACGTCCTCATCGACGGCGTCGACATGGTCAACAGCCGCGAACGGGACGTGTACGAGGCCCGCAAGCTCTTCGGCCTGATGTTCCAGGACGGCGCGCTCTTCGGCTCGCTCAGCCTCTTCGACAACGTCGCTTTCCCCCTGCGCGAGCACACCCGCAAGAAGGAAGCGCAGATCCGTCGCATCGTCATGGAGCGGCTCGACCTGGTCGGCCTGGCGGGAGCCGAGAAGAAGCTGCCCGGCGAGATATCGGGCGGCATGCGCAAACGCGTGGGCCTGGCCAGGGCGCTGGTGCTCGACCCGCAGATCATCCTGTGCGACGAGCCGGACTCGGGGCTCGACCCGGTGCGCACGTCCTACCTCTCGCAGTTGCTCATCGACATCAACGCCGAGATCGACGCGACGATGCTCATCGTCACCCACAACCTCGACATCGCGGCGACCGTCCCGGACAACATGGGGATGCTCTTCCGCCGCAACCTGGTGACCTTCGGGCCCCGCGAAGTGCTCCTGACCAGTGAGGAGCCGGTGGTCGAACAGTTCCTCAGCGCCCGCAGGGCAGGGCCCATCGGCATGTCCGAGGAGAAGGACCAGGCCACCTTGGACCTGGAGGCCGCGCACGGCATCATCGCCGGGCCCCCGGGTGAGCGGACCATCGTGCCGCAACTGGCGCCCACCCCCGGACTGCCCGAGCGCCAGGCGGTGCGCCGGCGCCGGGAGCGCGTCCAGGGCATGCTGCACGAACTGCCGCCCGCGGCCCGCCGCGCCATCGAGGCCAGCCTGCGCGAGGGCGATGCCCCCAGGCCCGCCGCGCCCCGGGTGGTCAGGGGAGCGGCCACATGAGCGCACCCCCCGCCCCGCGTCAGCCCCTGCCGGGCCTGGGCGTGCTGCGCGAGATCGGCCACCTGTTCGCGCTCGCCCTGAGCGTGCTCCGCCTGATGTTCAAACGGCCCTTTCAGTGGCGCGAGTTCGTCGAGCAGTTCTGGTTCATCGCCAGCGTCACGATCCTGCCCGCGATGCTGGTGACCATCCCCTTCGGGGCGGTCATCGCCCTCCAAGTGGGCTCCCTGATCGAGCAGTTCGGCGCCCAGGCCTTCACCGGCGGCGCCAGCGTCCTGGTCATCATCCAGCAGGCCAGCCCGCTGATCGTCTCCCTGCTCATCTCGGGTGTCGCCGGGTCCGCGATCTGCGCCGACCTCGCCTCGCGCACCATCCGCGAGGAACTGGACGCCATGCGGGTCATGGGCGTCTCGCCCGTCCAGCGCCTGGTCGTGCCCCGGGTGCTCGCCGTGATGCTGGTCGGTCTTCTCCTCAACGGCCTGGTCTCCGTGGTGGGCACCCTGGGCGGCTACTTCTTCAACGTCGTGATGCAGAACGGCACCCCGGGCGCGTACGTGGCCAGCTTCTCCGCGCTCGCCCAGCTGCCCGACCTCTACATCAGCGAGTTCAAGGCGCTGATCTTCGGCTTCATCGCCGGTGTGGTGGCCGCCTACCGCGGACTGAACCCCAAGGGCGGCCCCAAGGGCGTGGGGGACGTGGTCAACCAGTCGGTCGTCTTCACCTTCCTCATCCTCTTCTTCGTCAACATGGTCCTGACGGGCCTCTATCTGCAGCTCGTCCCCCCGAAGGGGCTGTGACCCATGGCCCTGACGCAACGCGGCAGCGATCGTGGCGGCAAGAGCCGCGCCTTCGCCTGGCTGGACCGCCCCGGCGACGAACTCCTCTTCTACCTGCGGGCGCTGATCTGGATTCCGCGCGCCATGCGCCGCTACCCCAAGGAGATCCAGCGCCTCCTCGCCGAGGTCGCCTTCGGCAGCGGCGGCCTGGGGGTGATCGGCGGCACCGTGGGCGTGATGATCGGCATCACCGTCTTCACCGGCACGGTCGTGGGCCTGCAGGGGTACGCGGCGCTCAGCCAGATCGGCACCGACGCGTTCACCGGCTTCGTCTCCGCCTACTTCAACACCCGCGAGATCGGCCCGCTGGTCGCCGCCCTGGCCCTGTCCACCACGGTCGGCGCCGGGTTCACCGCCCAGCTGGGCGCGATGCGCATCAACGAAGAGGTCGACGCCCTGGAGAGCATGGGCGTGCGCTCCACGCCCTTCCTGGTCAGCACCCGCATCGTGGCCGGCGCGATCGCGGTCATCCCGCTGTACGGCATCGGCCTGCTCGGCTCCTACCTGGCCTCACGGGCGACCACCGTGCTGTTCAACGCGCAGTCGACGGGCACCTACGACCACTACTTCAACCTGTTCCTGGTCCCCACGGACGTGCTCCTGTCCTTCCTCAAGGTGCTGATCTTCAGCGTGCTCGTGATCCTCGCGCACTGCTACTACGGCTTCCGCGCCTCGGGCGGCCCTGCCGGGGTGGGGGTGGCCGTCGGCCGCTCCGTGCGCACCGCGATCGTGCTGATCAGCGTCACCGACTTCTTCCTCAGCCTGGCGCTGTGGGGCGCCACCACCACGGTGAAGGTGGCCGGATGAGCGCCCCGCCCAAGACGCCACAGACCCCCTCCCGCCCGGCCACGGGGCCTGCGGCACGCACGCGCCCCACGGAGGGCGCCCTGGCCCGACGCAGACGGCTCGCCGGAGTGGTGTACCTCGTGGTGCCCGCCCTGCTGGTGTGGCTCTCGATCGCCGTGTACGACAAGGAGTTCACCGACTCCGCGACCGTCACCGTCGAGACGGGCCGCGCCGGCAGCGAGATGCACCCGCGCGCCGAGGTCAAGCTGCGCGGCGTCGTCGTCGGCGAAGTCGAGAGGATCGACACGGGCGGCCGCACCGCACGGCTCACCCTCGCCCTGCACCCCGACCAGATCGGCCGGGTTCCCTCCGACGTGCGGGCCCAGCTGCTGCCGACCACGTTGTTCGGGCAGCGGTACGTGGCTCTCGTACCGCCCGAAACTCCCTCGGCGCGCCCGCTGGCCGCGGGCAGTGTCATCCCGCAGGACCGCAGCCGCAGCGCCGTCGAGCTGGAGCAGGTGCTCGACAATCTGCTGCCCCTGCTGACCGCCGTGCAGCCGCAGAAACTGTCGGCCACCCTGTCGGCGCTCGCCCAGGCCCTCGAAGGACGGGGGCACAAGCTCGGCGAGTCGCTGGTGGAGCTCAACGGCTATCTGAAGGACTTCAACCCCCACCTGCCCTCCCTGAACCGCGACATCAAGCAACTCGTCGAACTGAGCGACACCTACGCCGATGCCGCACCCGACCTGGTCGACGCGCTGCACGACGCCACGACCACCAGCGCCACCATCGCCGCACAGCGAGCCGATCTGTCCACGCTGTACGCGTCGGTCACCAGCACATCCCAGGAGACCGGCAGCTGGCTGCGCGGCAACCGCGCCAACCTCATCCGGCTGACCGCCACCAGCCGCCCCACCCTGGAGATCCTCGCCCAGTACGCGCCCGCCTTCCCCTGCACCCTGAGCACGGTCGCCGACTTCGTGCCGGCGATGGACGCCGCCTTGGGCAAGGGCACCGACCGGCCGGGCCTGCACGTCGATGTGCGGGTCGTCCCCTCGCGCGGCGCCTACACACCGGGCCGGGACGCGCCCCGCTACGAGGCAGGGGGCGGGCCGCGCTGCTACCCCGTCCCCTACACGGGCGCCTCCTATGCCGCGCAGCAGAGCACGCCCACCACCCTGAGCGGGGTGTCCGGCGGACTCGGCGTGGCCAACTCGCCCCAGGAGAACAGCCTTGTCACCGAACTTCTCGCCGCACCGGACAAGGACCGGCGCGGCTCCCTGCCCGACTGGTCGAGCGTGCTGGCAGGACCGGCCTTCCGCGGGGCGGAGGTGCAGTTGAAGTGAGCGGACAGCGCAGCCTGACCGGCCCCGCCGTCAAATCGCTGATCTTCATCGTGGTGACCGCCCTGGCCACCACCGTGCTCGCCCTGAGCGTCTCGGGCAGCGACGTCGGCGGCAGTCGCAGCTACAAGGCCTGGTTCACCGATGCCACCGGGCTCAACGAAGGCGACTCGGTGCGCATCGCCGGGGTGAAGGTCGGCCAGGTGTCCTCGATCGAGATCGTCCAACGCCGGTATGCGCAAGTCGAGTTCACGCTGGAGGGGGAGCGGCGGATGCCCGCTTCGGCCACGGCGTCCATCAAGTACCTGAACATGCTCGGGCAGCGCTTCGTCGATGTGCGCCGCGGCGCCGGACCGGTCGGCCGCACCCTGCAGCCGGGGCAGACCATCCCGCTCAGCCGCACCACCCCCGCGCTCGACCTGACCCAGCTCTTCAACGGGTTCCAGCCGCTGATGCAAGGACTCTCCCCGCAGGACACCAACGCGCTCGCCGGATCGATCGTGCAGGTCCTGCAGGGCGAGGGCGGCACGGTCGAGAGCCTCCTTGCGACCGTCGGCTCGCTGACCACCACGGTGGCCGCCAAGGACCGGGTGATCGGGCAGGTCATCAGCAACCTCAACCGCGTACTGAAGGCGGTCAACACCCGGCAGAAGGGCTTCACCGAACTCATCGGCACGGTCGAGAAACTGGTCTCCGGTTTCTCCGACGACCGTAAGAGCGTGGGCCGGTCCGTCGAATCGCTGGCCAAGCTCAGCGTGAGCACCGCGGACCTGTTCGGCAAGAGCCGGGCACCCCTGAAGGAGGGCATCCGCGACCTGGGGCGGGTGTCCGAGACCCTCGCCGACAACGCGCCCCTGGTGGAGAACGTCCTACAGAAGACCCCACAGAAGATGGCCGCCATCTCCCGGACGGCCTCCTACGGCTCCTGGCTGAACCTCTACCTCTGCGAGGCGAAGGTCAGCGGTGTCTCGACCTACGACGACAGCCCACCGCCGACCGGACTCGCGATCAAGGACGCGAGGTGCCGCGCATGAAGCTGCCCCGACTGCGACGCCCCCGACTCAAACCGCTCAATGAGCGCAACCCGGTGGCCGTCGCCCTGGCCGGGCTCCTGGCCATGACCCTGATCGGGCTGCTCGCCTATAACGCCGAATCGCTGCCCGTGATCGGCGGCGGCACCCGCTACACCGCCGATTTCCGCGATTCGGTGGGGCTCAAGGCGGGCGACGAGGTACGCATCGCCGGCGTGCGGGTCGGCAAGGTGGAGGAGGTCGCCCTGGACGGCCCCAAGGTGAAGGTCACCTTCGAGGTGAAGGATGCCTGGATCGGTGACCGCAGCACCATCGGCATCGCCATCAAGACCCTCCTGGGCGCCAAATACCTGGCGGTCGATCCGCTCGGCAGCCGCAAACAGGACCCCGGCAAGCGCATCCCCGTCCGCCGCACCACCTCCCCGTACGACGTCATGGAGGCGTTCAACGGGCTGAGCCGCACCGCTGGTGCGCTGGACGAGGACCAGCTCGCCAAGAGCTTCAAGGCCGTCTCGGGGGCCTTCAAGAACACTCCGCCGCACGTCCGCAAAGCGATGAAGGGCCTCTCCGCGCTCTCCCGGACGATCTCCACGCGCAACGACGAGCTGTCCGAACTCCTCGATGGGTCAGCCCAGTTCACCACGTCCGTGAACAGCAAGAAGAAGCAGTTCGAGCGGCTGCTCGACAACGGCAACCTGCTCCTTGAAGAGGTACGCCACCGTCGTCATTCCATCCATGCGCTGCTGGTCGGCGCCCGCGACCTCGGCACCGAGATCAGCGGTCTCGTCGGCGACAACGAACGCCGGCTGGGCCCCGCGCTGGCCGCGCTCGACCGCGTGACCGGCGTCCTGAGCAAGAACCAGAAGAACCTCGACAAGGCCCTGGCCGCCGCCGGGCCCTACTACCGGCTCGTGGGCAACACCCTGGGCAACGGGCGCTGGATGGACGGCTATCTGTGCGGCCTGGTCCCCAAGGACTACCTACCCGCGGGCACGGGACCGGCCAGCGGATGCATGCCGCCGAAACAGGGAGGCGGACGCTGATGGCCCGCACACGACCACCCGCCCGCACGCAGTCATCCGAGCGCGCACGACGACGCGCGCGTCGTGGGCTGGGGGAGCGGGTCGCCGATGCCACCGGCTCCCTGTGGGGCGGACGGCTCGTGGTCATCCTCATCGTCCTCGCGCTCCTCGCCGCGGGCGGGATCGCCGGGGTGACGGCGCTCGCCCGCGGCGGGGACGGCAAGCACCTCACCGCCTACTTCGACCGTGCCGTCGCCGTCCACGAGGGCTCCGACCTCAGGGTGCTGGGGGTGCGCGTCGGCAGCGTCGACGAGATCCGGCCCCAGGGCCGACAGGTGCGGGTGCGGCTCACCCTGGACGAAGGCGTCAAGGTGCCCGCCCAGGTGCAGGCGGTCGTGGTCGCCCCCAGCGTGGTGTCAGGACGGTTCGTGCAGCTCAGCCCCGCCTACAGCGGCGGCCCGCAGATCCGCGACGGGGACGTCATCAGCGCCGAGCACACGGCGACCCCCGTCGAGGTCGACGACCTCCTCAAGAGCGTCACCGAGTTGAGCGACGCGCTGGGCCCCGACGGGGCGAACAAGGACGGTGCTCTGGCCGGGCTCGTCGAGGCCGGGGCGAAGAACCTGAACGGCAACGGCAAGGACATCGGCGACACCATCCACCAGCTCGGCGGCGCCTCCGCCGTCCTCAACGGCAACAGCGGCGACCTCGTCACCACCGTCGAGCAGCTGGCGGAGTTCATCGGCATGCTCAAGCGCAAGGACGGTCAAGTGGCCCGTGCCGAGCAGCAGGTGTCGGAGGTGGCGGGCTTCCTCGCCGCGGACAAGACCGACCTCGCCGGCGCCCTCAAGGAACTTGGGACGGCCCTTGGCCAGGTCAAGAAGTTCATCAAGGACAACCGGGGCCGCCTGAAGTCGAACGTCGACAAGCTGGCGGGCCTGACCCGGTCCGTCGTCGAGCAGCGGGCCTCGGTGGCCGAGGCCCTGGATGTCCTGCCGCTGGCCGCCGCCAACCTCGACCAGGCCTACAACCCGCGCACCCGCACCATCGACGGCCGCGCCAACATCACCGAACTGGCCTCGGTGAGCGGCACCGCGAACGGCGGCGCTGCACGCGGCGGCGCCGAGGATCTCGTGGCCGTCCCCCAGAAGCGGGTCAAGAGTCTGCCCGTGCTGCCGCTGCCGCCGGTCGGCTCCGTCTACGGCACGGCGGACCAGGCCGGGGGAGGCCGCCCATGAAGCGCCGCACCGCCCGCATCGCCATGGGCCTGTCCCTGAGCGTGACCCTGCTCGGCCTGGCCCTGGGCGCCGGCGGCCTGCCGGACTTCGACGGCCTGCAGGATCTGCCGCTGCCCGGCGGAGCCGACCTCGGCGACCATCCCTATGAGGTCACCGCCGAGTTCCGCGACGTCGTCAGCCTCTTCCCGCACTCCGCGGTCAAGGTCAACGACGTCGAGGTCGGCCGCGTGACCCGCATATCCCTCGCCGACAACGGCTGGGCCGCCCGCGTCACCCTCAAGGTCAACGGCGGCGTACGGCTGCCCGCCAACGCCTACGCCAACCTCGAGCAATCCAGCGTCCTGGGCGAGAAGTACGTGCAACTCGTCGCCCCCAAGGACATGCGTGCCCGCCCCGACCTCCAGGACACCGCGAGGGGCACCACGGCCGCCTACGCCGCCGACCAGGGCCGGCTGCGTGACGGCGATGTGATCCCGCCGGCCCGCACCAACCGCAACCCCGAGATCGAGGAGGTCTTCGGCGCCCTGTCGATGGTCCTCAGCGGCGGCGGCGTACAGCAGATCCAGACCATCTCCCGCGAATTGAACAAGGCGCTCGGCGGCAAGGAGGGGGACATCCGCTCCGTGCTGCGGCAGATCAACACCACCGCGAAGAGCCTGGACAAAAACAAGAAACACATCACCGACGCCCTCGACGGCATGAACCGGCTCTCCACCACCCTGGCCACCCGCGACCGCAAGATCGGCGACATCCTGCGGGACCTGCCGCCCGGCCTGAAGGTCCTCAGCGACCAGCGCTCCTCCCTCGTGAGCATGCTGCGCGCCCTGGACTCGCTCTCCACGGTCGCCGTCGACACCGTCGACCGCACCAAGGACGACCTGGTCGCCGACCTCAAGGCCCTGGCCCCGGTCCTGAAGAACCTCGCCGACTCGGGCGCCGACCTGCCCGCGTCCCTGCAGGTGATGTTCACCTATCCCTTCACGGACGAGGTGCTCACCGGGGTGAAGGGCGACTACCTCAACGTCTACCTGAAGATCGCCGCGGCCCCCGGCACGGAGATCGTGCCACCCGTCCGCGGCGGCGGCACCGCCACGCGCTCATCCCTGCCGCTGCCCGCGGTCACCGCAACCTCAGGAGGCGACTCCTAGTGCTCACCCGCGCCACCCACCTGAAGAACATCGCCTTCCTTGTACTCGGCGTCCTCGTCCTTGCCTACATCGCCACCACGTACGCCGATCTGGGGCGATACGTGGGCGCGCGCGACCACTACACGGTCAAGGTGCAACTCGCCCAGACCGGCGGCCTGTTCAGCCACGGCAACGTCACCTACCGGGGCGTCGACGTCGGCCGGGTGGAAGCCGTGGAGCTGACGCCCGACGGAGTCGAGGCCCGCATCCGCATCAAGGAATCGGCGCCGAAGATTCCCAGCGACCTGGACGCGAAAGTCGCCAACCTCTCGGCGGTGGGCGAGCAGTACCTCGACCTGAGCCCGCGCACCGACGAGCCGCCCTACCTCGCCGACGGCTCGGTCGTCCCGCGCGCGGCCACGCACACCCCCGCGCCGGTCACCGACGTACTCACCAGCGTCGACCGGCTGGCCTCCTCGGTGGACACCGCCGCACTGCGCACGGTCGTCGACGAACTCGGCAAGAGCTTCGAGGGACGCGGACAGGACCTGCAGATCCTCCTCGACACCAGCAGCGAATTCATCCGCGCGGCCAAGAAGTCCCTGCCGGCCACGACCCGGCTCCTCATCGACGGCGAGACGGTCCTGCGCACCCAGAACGAACAGTCCAAAGCCCTGAAGTCCTTCGCGAGCGGCACCGCCGAACTGGCCGCCCAGCTCAAGCAGTCCGACCCCGACCTGCGCCGCCTCATCGCCCAGACCCCCGACGCGGCCACCCAGTTCACCGCCCTCCTGCAGGACACCGACCCCGGCCTGAGCGTCGTGCTTGCCAACCTCACCACCACCTCCGAGCTCCTGGTGACCCGCCAGCGCGGCACCCGCGAACTGATGGTGCGCATCCCGCAGGTCGCCTCCACCGGAGCGAGCGCCATCGGCCCCGACGGCGTGCGCTTCGGCATGACCACCACGTTCTTCAAGCCGCTGCCCTGCACCGCCGGATACGGCGGCACCACCTACCGCAACGGCCTGGACACCTCACCGGCCCCCACCAACACCGAGGCGGCCTGCACCGCACGTCCCGGCAGCGGTCAGAACGTCCGCGGCTCGGGCAACGCACCGCGCGGCGGCGTGCCCGAGCCCGCCCGGCCCGGATCCGGCGGGACGAGGCAAGGCCAGGCACCCGCCAACAGCCCCACCGACCTGAGCGGGCTGCTCGGGATGGGCACGTCATGAGGGAGAGGGGAACCATGGGGCAACGCGGCGCATGGACGGCCGCACTGCTGGCGGGAGCGCTGTTCTGCGGCTTCTCGGGATGGACGTACGCCCACACGCGGGCCGACGACGACCTGGCCTACGCCCGCGACCGTGACAGCGCACTGGACGCCGCCCGCAAGCACATCGCGGTGCTCAACACCATGGACGGCAAGGACGTGCGGGCCTCGCTGCGCGCCTGGACCCAGGCGGCGGACGGGCCCCTCGCGGACGAGCTGCGGCGCACCGGCGACGACAGCGCCAAGGCCCTCGAGCAGGAGGGCACCACCACCCGCGGCACGGTCACCGACGCGGCGGTCATCGCCCTGGACAGCCGGGCGGGCACGGCGAAGGTCATCGCCACGGTCCGCGTCGAGGTGACCGCACGCACCGGCACATCCACCACCGACCGCAAACGCTTCGAGGCGGGCCTCGACGACAGCGGGGCGGGCTGGAAACTCAGCTCCCTGAGCGCGGTCCCGGTCGCAGCGGAATGAGAGGGCGCAGGGACATGAGGGGCCGCAACCAGATGAGGGGATGCACATGAGCGCCGGACTGAAGCCTCGGCGCGGGGTGGATGCCGCCACGGCCGGGGAGGGGAGCGGCTCCGACGCCGGGACGCAGCCCGCGCCCCGCCGTGGGCGCCGCGGAGGCCGCACGGTGCTCGCCCTCCTGCTGGCCGTGCTGCTCCTGAGCGGCGCCACCCTCCTGGTCCTCACCGACCGGACCGCGCACACGCCGGGCGCCACCAACCAGGCGCTGACCGACAGCGAGCGGACCCGTCGGGTCATCGCAGACATCAGCGACGCACTCACCACGGTGTTCACCTACACACCCCAGGACCTGGCCACCACCGAGCGGCGCGCGCAGGACGTGCTGCGGGGCGAAGCGGCCAAGGACTACCGGTCCCTGGTCGCGAAACTCCGCCGACAAGTGGGCGCACAGGAGCTGTGGCTGACCACGCAGGTCGTACGGGCCGGAGCCGTGGAGCTCACCGGCGACACGGCCCGTCTCCTGGTCTTCCTCGACCAGCGGGCCAAGCGCAAAGGCGCCAAGGCGACCACGGCGGCCGCCCAGCTCTCGATCACCGCGCGCCTGGACCACGGCCGCTGGAGGATCACCGACATCAAGGCCCGCTAGGGCATCACCTCTAGGGCATCACCGGAGAGGGACATGGCACGTACGACACCCCGACACCGTACGAGACTCGCGCTCGCCTCCGCGGCGGCCGCCCTCGCCCTGGGCTTCGCCGCCTGGACGGGCTCGTCCTGGTACGCGGCGGCCCACGACGACTCAGCGCGGTTCGCACAGGTCCGTGACGAGGTGCTCGCGGCGGGCGAACAGGCCGCCTTGAACATGAACACCCTCGACCACCGTGACCTCGAGCGCGGCCTGGACGCCTGGGAGCAGTCCGCCACCGGCAGTCTCCTGGACGAACTGCGCAAGGGCAGGCCCGAGTTCGAGAAGCAGGTGCGCACCGCCCGCACGGTCACCACGGCCGAGGTGCTGTCCGGAGCCGTGACCGAACTGGACGAGCGCGAGGGCCGGGCCGGTGTTCTGATCGCGATGCGGATCACCGTCGACCCGCCCAAGAAGAAGCCGAGCACCAAGGAGAGCCGACTCCTTGGCGAGCTCACCCGCACCGGCGACGGCTGGAAGCTGAGCGGTCTCGGCCAGGCCCCCGCAGGCGAGACCCCCACCGACACTCCGTCCGACTGAGGGGCCGATCCATGTCGACGACACGCCATATGGTCAACCGGCAGCGGCGCCTGGCCGCGGTCAAGGCCCGCGAAACACCCGCCCTCGCACGACGGGCCCCGCGTCCGCGACCTCAACCCCGGGACAAGTCCGCCCGGAGAAACCGCAGATCGCTCAGATCCGTCCCCTGGCCCCTGCTGCTCGCCCTGCTTGCCGTACTGGCCGCGGCCTTCTCGATCTTCGCCCACACCCGGGCCGGGGCCGAGCGCGACCTGCCCGCCCTGCGCAACACGGCGCTGACCGACGCGGCCCGCACCAGCGAGGTCAAAGGCACCGTCGGCCAGGCCGTCGACGCGGTCTTCTCCTACGACCACACCCACCCGGGCCGGACCGAGAAGGCCGCGGACAAATACCTCACCGGCAAGGCGGTCGCCCAGCACCGGGACATGCTCGCGCAGGTCCGTGCCCGGGGCGAGCGGCAAAAGCTCGTCCTGAGCACCACCGTCACGCACAGCGGAGTCGAGGTCATCGACGGCGACCGCGCCCGTGCGCTGGTGTTCGCCGACCAGAGCAACACCAGTACCGCCAAGGGCGGTTCGGCCAGCCACGCGGCCGCCATGTTCGCCGTGGACGTGATCCACCGGGGCGGTACCTGGCAGATCGCGAACATCGACACGTTCAGCAGGTAAGGGGAGTCAACCATGAGGAACACCAGACGCGGGCGGCGGCACAGCGCCGCGCTCTTGTCCGCCGCCCTCGGGGTCGCGGTCGCGGCGACCGTGTCCGGGTGCAGTTCACGTGTCGACGACGGCCCGCAGGTGGACTGGGCCTCGGACGTGTGCGACAGCGTGCAGGACGTCGGGTCGCAGCTGAAGCTTCCCGCCGCGGACCAGAAGGACGCCAAGAAGTACCACGCGGAGGTCGTCACCTTCATGGAGGCGCTCGAGCGGCAACTGGGGGCGCTGGACAAGAAGATGCGGCAGGACGGCGCACCGCCCGTCGACGGCGGCGACGCCGCGTACAAGAAGGCGCTCAAGAACCTCCGCGGCGCCCGCAGCAGCCTCGCCGGCACCACTTCAGAACTCAAGAAGGCCAAGGTCACCGATGGGAAGTCGCTGAAGGTGGCGCTGAAGAAGGCAGGCGAGGACATGGGCAAGGCGGGTGGGTATCAGGGCCCCGCCCATGACTTCCGTACCGACCCCGCGCTCAAGCATGCCTTCGACAAGGCGCCGGAGTGCGAGAACCTGCCCGGTGTCGGACCCTCGGCACCATCGGCCGGGTAAGGGCGTGACGCCGTGGATGACGGCTCAGGCCCCACCGAACGCACCGACCGCCCGGATCACAAGAACCGCCTGGTCGCGGACCGCCTTGTCGCGGACCGCCTCGTCGCGCCGCCCGACCCGCTCGCGCCTCGCGGCATCCCGCTCGGCGGCCCGCTGCGGGCGGCGGGCAGGGCCGCGACCCTGCTGATCATGGCTACGGCACTCGTGCACATGACGCTCCTGGTCCTGTACGTCAGCCCCGCCCTCTCCTCGGCCGACACCCGCCCGGCACAGGCCGAAGCGTGGCTGCAGCCGCTGTTCCCGCAGGACTGGGACATCTTCGCGCCCGACCCGCCCCACACCAACACCCATCTGGAGGCGCGCAGTTGGCGCGCGGACCGCCCCGGCCGGTGGATCGACCTCACCGCCCGCGACATCGCCGCACACCGGCACAACCCGCTGCCCAGCCGGGAGGACCAGGCCGTCCTGCGCAAGGCGGTCGGCGCCCACCTCGCGGGCTCGCCGCACACCCAGCTGAGGGCGCCGCTGACCCCCGCGGCAAAGTATCTGCGCAACGTTGTCGTCGTCCGCCTGCACGACCTCGGCGAGCCGCGCCCGGACGCCGTCGAGCTGCGCCTGCGTACCGTGCCCATCGCCCCGCCCGGCGGCCTTGCACCGGCCGCGAGCCGCCGACCGCTGGGCACCTGGGAGGTGGTCCCGTGACGTTACGTCAGGCCTCGGCTGCGGTGCCCGCCGTCACCGAGGACGGCGGCCGGGGCATGCGGGAGCGCCTGCACACCGCGATCCGCACGCCGTTCGGGCTGTACGGAGCCGCGGTCCTGCGCATCGGCGTCTCGGGGCTCTTCCTGCTCAACCTGCTGCGCGAGGCGGGCCACGCTGACCGCCTCTGGGGCCCCGGATCCCCCTACACCCCCGAACTCCTCCGTGCCTCGATCGAGGCACGCGGCGCCGACGGCCGGCTGTCTTGGTGGTACACCTGGCTGGGCACACCGAGCCCCGACTACTTCTGGGCCGCCTATGTGCTGGCGGTCGCGGTCAGTGCGCTGTACCTGCTGGGCTGGCACACCCGCCTCATGGCGGTCCTCTTCGCCTTCGTCGTCGCGGGCTTCTACATGCGCTCGACGGTCGCGAGCAGCGGCTTCGAGCTGCTGAGCCTGCTGTTCGCCAACTACCTGGTGCTGTGCGCGTCAGGCCGCCGCTGGTCCCTGGACGCCCGCCGCGCCGCCCGTGCGACTCCCGCACCCGTGACCCCGTACGAAGAACTGCGCCGCCGCGTCGTCACCGTCCTGCACAACGCGGGCATGGCACTGATCGCCTTCCAGGTGATGGTGGTCTACGCCACCGCGGGCCTCTACAAGCTCCGTGGCGCGACGTGGCGGGACGGCAGCGCGCTGCACTACGCCCTGCGTCTCGACGACTTCGCGACGTTCCCCGAGCTCTCCGGCCGGCTGGCGGGGCAGGGGAGTGTGCTGACGCTGCTTGCGTATGTCACCCTCGCCTCCCAGCTGCTGTTCCCCGTGCTGGTGTTCGTGCCGCGGCTCAAGTACGCCGTCCTGGGCGTCATGCTGGGCACGCATGCGGGCATCGGGCTGCTGCTGGCGCTGCCGATGTTCTCGGCGATCACCGTCGTGGGGGATCTGGTGTTCCTGCCGACCATGTTCTGGCTGCGGGCGGCCCGCGCGGCGCGGCTGCTGCGCTCGTCCCACGCGACGATCCCGTAATTCGGTGGAGCCGGCACGCCGGGGTGCTTACACTCAGCCGCTCAAGATCCATGCGTGCGAACGAGGTGTGTTTGATGACGGTCCGAGCCACGGCTGCCGACTCCGGTCGGCTGTCTGCCGCCCCCGTAATGACCTCATCGAACCGAAGGAACACCACAAGTGGATCTTCCACGCATCTTCACCCTTCGCGAGAGTAGCCACCGCGTCCACAACCCGATCACCCCTGGCAAGCTCGCCGTCCTGGGCCAGGCGCTGCACCTGGCGCCCGGCACGCGCGCACTCGACCTCGCCAGCGGATCGGGCGAGATGCTGTGCACCTGGGCCCGCGACCACGACGTCACCGGGACAGGAGTGGACATCAGCACGGTGTTCACCGAGAAGGCCCGCGCCCGTGCCGCCGAACTGGGCGTCGCCGACCGGGTCACCTTCGCGCACGACGACGCAGCCGGCTTCGTCGCGGACGAGCCGGTCGATCTGGCCGCGTGCGTCGGCGCCACCTGGATCGGCGGCGGCGTGGCGGGCACCGTCGAGCTGCTGGCCCAGAGTCTGCGCCCGGGCGGCCTGATGCTGATCGGTGAGCCGTACTGGCGTCGGGAGGTGCCGGACCGGGAAACCGCCCGAGCCTGCCACGCCACCAGCAAGGACGACTTCCTGGGACTGCCGGAGCTGATCGAGCAATTCGGCGATCTCGGCTACGACGTCGTGGAAATGGTCCATGCCGATCAGGACAGCTGGGACCGGTATCAGGCGGCACAGTGGCTCAACCTCCGCCGCTGGCTGGACGGGAACCCCGATGACGAGCTGGCCGACGAGGTACGGGCCGAGCTCACCACCGATCCCGCCCGCTACACGCGGTACCAGCGGGAGTACCTCGGCTGGGGGGTCTTCGCACTGATGGGCCGCTGACGGCCCCGTGAGCGCGGGTCCGGGCAGCGTTGCTGTCCGGACCCGCGTGCCTGCTACGTGTCGTAGGTGAGGTTCAGTTCGATCGTGTTGCCGGGGCCCGCGACGAACGCGCTGATCATGTCGTTGAAGGCGCCGCAGTCCTTCAGCGCGGGCAGGGTGTAGGTGCCCTTGAGCTTGCCGCCGGTGTGCGGTTCGAAGCGGCCCTCGCTGGCGAGGTCGACGCCGGCGGGCTCGTTTGTCCTGCAGTTTGGTCCGCCCCCGATGGGCAGGCCGAGCGCGTTCACTCCGGTGAGTTTGACGTGCGTCTCGGAGTGCGTCTTGAGGCTGCCTGCCGTGTCGAGGGTGCCTGTCGTCCGTCCGATCGGCTCGAAGGAGATGTCCGCGGTGGCGGGCAGGAAGCCGAGGAGGGTGAACTTGCCCTTGGTCGGGGCGAGTTCCAGGTCTGCGTCGAAGGTCCCCTTGGCTGGGTCGTAGCGGGCGTCGATGCCGCCGGTCAGTGGGGCGCTGCCCTTGCCCGCCTTGATGAACGTGCTGCCCGTGATGCCGTAGCTCAGCTGCAAGGGCTCGCCACCCGGGTCCGGTGGGTCGGTCGGGTCGGTCGGGCCCGCTTCGACCTGGACGGTGTGCAGCGTCTTGTTCTGGTCGGCGGGATCGAGGGTGCATTCGGTCTCGAAGGTGTCGAGGGCCGTCTTGGCGCCGGTCGCGTCCCGCGGGGTCATCGTCAGGAGCAGGCTGTTGACGTCGATCTTCACGCTGCCGGGCTGTCGGAAAGTCAGCGCCGGGGCCTGGCCGGTGGCGGTCACGTCGAAGTCGGCGGGCGGCTGCGGCAGGGGAGTCTTCGAGATGGTGTTGTCGAGGGCGATGTTCAGCGGGCCCTCGGGCATGTGCACGGTGACGTCCGCTGTGGCGATGCCTTCGAGGGTGGTGCCGCCGACCGTGCGCAGGGCGGTGGCCGCCGCCTTGCTCACCTTGGACACCGAGGTGATCCGGAAGGCCGGGATCTGCTGGCCGACCTGCACCTTTTCCGGCAGATCCGCCGTGATGACGACCGTCAGCGGATCCTCCTCCATGAGCGGGAACACGCACGTGTAGGTCTGCGTCAAGGACACCGAGCCCGCGGTGGCCGGTGGGCCGGACGTGAAGCCGATCAGCCCGGCGAGCAGCACGATGGCGGGGGCGGCCCGCCACCCTGGGGCGCGCAATCTCAGCACTGCCTCTCCAAGTTGTGCGGAACGGGTCCGGCCCCCCGCCTTCAGGGGGCGGGGGGCCGGATCGGGATGCGGACTCACAGCTGTGGTGTGGTCTCAGCTCTTGTAGGTGAGGTCCATGTCGATGGTGTTGCCGGGTCCTGCCATGAACGTGCTGATGATGTCGTTGAGGACGCCGCAGCCCTTGATGCCGGGCAGGGTGTAGGTGCCCTTGAGCTTGCCGCCCTTGTACGGCTGGAAGCGGCCCTCACTGGCGAGGTCGATCTTGGCGGGCGAGGAGGTCTTGCAGTCGGCGCCGCCGCCGATGGGAAGGCCGAAGGCGTTGACGCTGGAGAGCTTGACGAACATCTCGGACTTCGACTTCAGGGCGCCGGCGGTGTCAAGGGTGCCGGTGGTCTTGCCGGTCTGCTCGAAGGCGATGTCCGCGGTGGTGGGCAGGAAGCCCATGATGGTGAACTTGCCCTTGGTCGCATCGAGCGTCAGGTCGGCGTCGAAGGTGCCCTTGTTCAGGTCGTAGCGGGTGTCGATGCCGCCCGTGAGCGGGGCGTTGCCGTTGGCCGCCTTGATGAACGAGTTGCCCTTGATGCCGAAGTTGAGCTTCACCGGGTCATCGCCGGGCGGGTCGGTGGGCGGGTCCGTCGGCGGGTCCGTGGGCGGGTCGGTCGGGGGATCGGTGGGCGGATCGGTCGGCGGGTCCGTGGGATCCGTGCTGCCGCCGGTGATGGTCATGGTGTGCAGCGCGGTGGACTGGCCCGCGTCCAGGGTGCAGTCCGCGGGGAACTCGTCGCCGTTCGGGGGAAGTTGGACGGGGGCGCCCGAAGCGTCGCGGGCGATCATGTTGTGCAGCTTGAGGCCGGTCACGTCGAACTTGGCGGTCCCCTCCTTCTCCCAGGTCAGGAGACCGCCGGGCGACTTGCCGTTGGCGGTGAGGGTGAACCCCGCGGCCGGGTTGGGGATGTTGCCCTTGGCGACGGTGTTGACGACCTTGATGGGGAGGTTGCCGGTGCCGCCGGGCAGCGTCACGTTGACGTCGGCGGTGGCCTTGCCCTCCAGCGTGACCGCGCCCATGACGCCCAGTCCTTGTGCGGCGCGGGCGCTGACCTTGGTGACGGCCTTGATGTCGTACTCGGGCACCGACTCGCCCACCTGCATGGTGGAGGGCATGTCGGCGGAGATCTCGACTTCGATCGGGTCGTTGTTGATGATCGGGAACTTGCAGGTGTACTTCTGCGTGAGCTTGACCGGGTCGGCGGAGGCGGAACCGCCGCTGAGGGTGACCAGGCCGGTGACGAGGCCGGCGGCCGCCACCGCGCTCAGGGCGCTGCGTGCCCTGGCGTGTCTCTTGTGCACTCCCATGAGCTACCTCTCGGGCTACGTGAATGGGCACAAACGAAGGTCGGGTGCGCCATCTCTGCGATTCGGGACTCGCCGGCCCAGCTGTCCGGGGAAATCGGGAGATGCGAAATGCGCCGCTTCGAGGAAATCTGCCGACTGAATTGCCGCAGACGCTACGGCGGTGTTTCGAATACGCAAACTACTGATGAGTAGTTGGGCGGTCAAGGCTTGCTCCTGCCTTCTGGCGCAGGGAAGTTGACGGCCCGGAAGTTTTGTGGCCACGGTGAGTACGGCACGGTGCACGGATGACAAATTGTGGGGCCCTCTTCGCCGCACGTCGCCGAACTGTGCCGATCGGGTTGACGGGCCCCTTACCTGCCAGTAGTCATTTCTGGATTGTGCCAATTCTCAGAAGTGGGGCCGTACATGGGAGAGCGCATGGGAGACCGAGGGGAAGACGGCGGGGGAGGGCAACAGGGAAAAGTGATGGCGAGGCTGGCACGCGGCTCGGCCCTCACCGGGGTCGCCGGGTTGGTGATCGCACTGACTGCCGGGGGTGGCAGCGCATCGGCCGAGCCGGTGTCGCTCACGCAGAAGTACACCTGCAAGTTCCCGATCATCGGCAATGACGGCATCGAAGCCGCGATCACCACGGACATGCCCGCCACGATGAAAGTCGGCGAGACGGTCCCGGAGTACGACATCAAGGCCGTCACGAAGGTCAGCGCGCGCGCCGCGCAGGGCCTTGGGGTGCTCGGCGCGGTCACGCTGGAGGGCAAGGCCACCGCCGACGTGGTCGTCACCCAGCCCGGCAGTGACGGCACGCTGCCCATCAAGGTCGTCAACACGGTCGCCAAGGCCGACATCCCCGACCCCGCCGCGCCCTTCGACGTGACGGCGACGGGCAAGTCACCCGGAGGACTGCTCACCTGGGGCTCGGCAGGCAATGCCGCCTTCGACGTGAAGGGCCTGAAGCTGCACAACATGATCGCCAGGGACGCGACGGGCAAGCCCGTGCCGCTCCCGCCCAACGGCGACGAGTTCACGGCGGAGTGCACGCTCGACGCCGGTCAGAAGACGCTCCTGCACACCATGACGATCACCGGCGACGGCGGTACGGACCCCACCGATCCGCCCACAGACCCACCGACGGACCCGCCCACCGATCCTCCGACGGACCCGCCCACCGATCCCGCTGATCCCACGGACCCGACCGACCCCGGCACCACGACCGGCGGCACCGCGAACGGCGACTCCGGCACCTCGGGCGGCACCGGATCGAGCGGCGGCTCCGGATCTTCCGGCACCCAGCTGGGCACTCAGGTGACCGGAGGCTCGGGCGAACTCGCGGGGACCGGCATGTCCGGCGTCGGCCTGATGCTCGCGGCGGCAGGAGGTCTCAGCGCCGCCGGCATCGCGGCCTTCCACTACCTGCCCCGGCGCATCAGGAGGGACGAGCAGACCACCTGAGACTGCTGCCGTACGGCACTCTTGGGCACCCTGCGATCCAGGAGGCTCCCGGCGTACGGCAGCGCACAGAGCGGGCCCGGAGCAGCGACGGCGCTCCGGGCCCGCGATCATGCCGTACGAGGGAGGGCGCACGGTGGAAGGTCCCGTACGGGTCACGGCTGTGCGGTGGAGCGGGTCCTGCGGCGTCGCACCACCACCCCGACCACCAGGAAGAGCACCACCAGAGCCAGCGTCACGAGGACGCCCCAGTTCACCGTGCGGTAGGCGGTGCTGCCGCTTTCCACCAGCTCACCGCCCTCGTCGCTGGCGGTCAGCTCGACGTTGCCCCAGTCCAGCGGAGGCGGCGCGGCCCACTTCTGGGTGATCCGCACCCGCTGGCCCGGCATCAGCTCCGCCGGCAGCTTGTTGCCCGCGCTGTCGAAGGACGTCCGGCCGAACAGTCCCTTCGCCTTGAGGTCGACCCTCGGCTCGAGCTGCACATTGCCGCTGTTGACGAGCGTGTACGTGACGGTGGCGTCCTTGCCGAGGCCAGGCACCAGCGGAACCTCGTAGTCGAAGCGGACGTCCTGGACCGTCAGGCCGGGCGACCGCTCGCCGTTGACCTGCAGGTAGATGCGGGCGCCGACCGCCTGCCGGATGCCGACGCCGGTGCCCTTGGCGCGGGCGACGCGCTTGTCCAGGGCGACGACGGCTCCGGGATGGTCGCCGGGCGACGCGGAACGGGGAATGGCGACGCTGAAGGGGACGGTGGTCCTGCCACCCGCCGGAACCGTGACCTCGGAGCGCTTCAGGCGCGTCCACACCCCGACGGAGCGTTGCTTCTCGGTGGGCTCGCGCACCGCGAAGCCGCCGTCGCGCGGGGTGTTGTACGCGTCGGCGGCGTAGAGCAGGAAGGTCACCGGTTCCTTGGCGAGATTGGACACGGTGACCTTGTCGCGCACGGTGCGCCCCGGGTCCGCCTTCATCCGGAAGTACGCCCGGTGGGCCTGGTCCTTGCCCCCCTTCTTGCCGGCCTCGCCGTTCGTGCCTTCCTTGCCTTCCCGGCCCTCTTTGTCGGTCTTGTCGGCGGGGTAGACGGACCAGCGGCCGTTGTCGGCGGCGAACGCGTCCGGCGGCGGGCTCGCGGTGAGCAGGCCCAGCGCCAGGGCCAGGGCGGCGATGAGCACGGCGGCGTATCTGCGATGCATGAGCTGCGTACGAACGAGGTGCATGCGGCCCCCAGAGCGATGAGATGCGAAAAGTTGAGCGGGCGGTGGAACGCCGAAGAGGTGGACCGGCCGTCGCACGACGGCCGGTCCACCAGGCGGAGCGCTGGATCAGGTCAGCGTCAGCGTGAGCACGGCCGCGTAGTCACCGGCGGCCGCGGTCGCCGGAACGTCGAGCGCGAGGCCCGCGCCAACCGTGAACTCGCCGCCGGTCTGCGCCGCGTCGGGCGCGCTCGCGAGCGTGGCGCCCGTCCCGCCGACCGTGCCCTGAGTGCCCGGCACACAGGTGCTTGCCGATCCGGCCGCCGTCTCACAGGACGGCGTCCAGCCGAGCTTGTCCGCGCCGATGGTTCCGGCGCCGCCCGTGAAGTCGGTGACCTTCCCGGTGAGCGACCAGCCGGTGGCGCCGTTACGGGCGTCCTTGACGGTCACCTTCTGCAGGTCGCCGGTCGAGCTGCCGCCCGCGCCCTCCTGGACCGGGGACAGCGCGACGGTGTCGCCCGCCTGGGCCATGGTGAGCTGACCGCCGCCCTGCTTGGGGGTCACCTTGGTGTTCACGTTCTGCTTGCCCGTCGAGGGGTCCGTGCCCGGGTCCGGGTCAGGTCCGGGATCCGGGTCAGGGCCTGGGTCCGGGTCAGGGCCGGGGTCGGTGCTGCCGCCCTTGATCTCCATCGTGTGCAGGAGCGTCGGCTGCCCCGCGTCGAGCGTGCAGGCCGTCTCGAACTCATCGCCGAACGGCGGGAGTTGGACGGCATTGCCCGCCGCGTCGCGGGCGATCATGTTGTGCAGCTTGAGACCCGTGACGTCGAACTTGGCGGTACCGGGGTCGGCCCAGGTCAGCAGGGAGCCGGGCGACTTACCGGTGGCGTCGACGGTGAATGCCGCCGCGGGGTTGGGGATGTTGGTCTTGGCGACGGTGTTGACGACCTTGATGGGGAGGTTGCCGGTGCCGCCGGGCAGGGCCACGTTGACGTCGGCGGTGGCCTTGCCCTCCAGGGTCACCGCGCCCATGACGCCCAGGCCTTGCGCGGCGCGGGCGCTGACCTTGGTGACGGCCTTGATGTCGTACTCGGGGACTGTCTCGCCGACATTCATGGTGGTGGGCATGTCGGCGGTGATCTCAACTTCGATCGGATCGTTGTTGATGATCGGGAACTTACAGGTGTACTTCTGATTCAGCTTCAGCGGAACGGCTGAGGCGGTACCTCCGGTGACGGTGATCAGGCCGGTGACCAGCCCTGCGGTCGCGACCGCTGCCAGGGCGCCGCGCACCCCGGCTCTTTTTCGATGAGCTCTCATGAGCTGCCTCTCGTACTGCGTGAACGAGCAGAACGGATGAAGGAAGAATGGCCGTACATGTCGTTATCTTCGCCAGATACGGTCCTGTTTCGGATCGGTAAACTACTGACGGGTAGTTGGGCGGTCAAGGTGTCAATTACCAGGAGAATGGGGCTGCTTGTTTTTGACGGTTCCTTCATCCTTGGATGAGCAGTGAGCAATCCGAAGTCGTACGCCGATGCCAACTTCCCTGCGTGAGCCTGAATGAGCCCGGGTGACAACTCATCCCCTCTCTTTACTCACCCCGCAACAGATGTTGCGCACGCGGCGAAATGGCTCTTGACCAGCTTCTCGACGCGCGACTAGCTTCCGCTTTCGGCTCGATTGTCAATTCAACGTAATGGCCCGTGCCCGCACCTGTGCCCGCACTTGTGCTGGTGTCCGTGTCGCCGAGCGGTCGGAGTTCTGATGCTCTCTTGTGAGGCAATCCCGGACACGGTTCCGGGGCAGCCGGCCCCCGCCGTCACCGACGCGCACGAACACCGGAGCGCCGGGTTCATCGACACCCGCAATGCCCAACCGGCCCTGGGCATTGCGGGGTACGCCCCCACCGGCCTGCGCACCCGCGCCGGAACACGGCCGTTGCGCGGCGGCGATGCCCGATGAGCCGTTTCCTCTTCGTGGTGCCGCCGCTCGCCGACCACATCGACCCGGCATCGGCGGTCGCCGCCGAACTCGCCCTTCGGGGGCACGAGGTGGCCTGGGCCGGCCGACCCGCCGCCCTGACAGGCAGGGTGGCCGCCGGTGACCCCGTCTTCCCCTGCGCGGGCACGCCCGGTCCCGACCGACCCCGCGACCTGCGCGGCGAGGCTGCCCTGAAGCTCCTGTGGGAGGACTTCTTCGCCCCGCTCGCGTACGCCATGGCGCCCGGAGTAACCGCCGCCGTCCTGGAGTTCGGGCCCGACCTGCTCGTCGTCGACCAGCAGACCATCGCGGGCGCCCTGGTCGCCGAACGACTCGGCGTCCCCTACGTCACCTCCTCGACCTCCCCCGCCGAACTGTCGCGCGGCCCCGGCGCCACCCCGCCCTTCGATCAGTGGCTCACCGACCTCCTCGACGGCCTCCGGCTGCGCCTGGGCGATCCCTCGGCCCGCTACGACCCGCGGTTCTCACCCACGCTCACGCTCGTCTTCTCCACCAGCGAACTCACCGGCCCGCACGCGCCGAACCGCGGCCCGGTGCGCTGCGTCGGCCCCGCTCTCGGCCAGATGCCCGACCCGCACCCCGCTGGTGCCGACTTCCCCTGGGGGTGGATCGAGGGCAACGACGACCGGGCGCTGGTCCTGGTCTGCCTCGACACCGCCGACACCACGGTGGGCGCCCACTTCCTCGCCCAGTGCGTCGACGGCATACGCGCCAGATCACGCACCCTGCGGGCCGTGGTCGTCGACCCCGACGGGGTCCTGGGCCCACCGCGCGACGACGGCAATCTCCTGATCTGCCCCTCGGTACCCCAACGCGCCCTGCTGGCCCGCACGGACGCCCTCGTCTGTCACGCAGGGCACCGCACCGTCACCGAGGCGCTGTGGCACGGCGTCCCCCTGGTGGTGGCGCCGGTCCGCTACGACCAGCCCGTCATCGCCGCCCAGGTCACCGCCGTGGGCGCGGGCGTGCGGGTGCGATATGGCCGGACCGACGCCAAGGCCGTGGGATCCGCCCTGGACGCCGTGCTCGGTCAACCCCACTACACCGCCGCCGCTCGCCGCGTCAGCCGCTCCTTCCGCGAGGCGGGCGGGGCCTCCACCGCGGCGGCACATCTCGAAGAACTCGCCATCGCGGAACAAGAGAACCCACGGCAGGGACTGCAGATCTAGCCGAGCGCACCCCCGGGACCAACCCGTGCAACCGGCCGCCAGAACGACCCCATTCCACCAGCCACCAGCCACCAGCCGCCACCACACGCCACCGGCTCCAGAGGAACTGACATGCCGACACGGATATCCCGCCGGGCAGGACGGCTCGCCGCCGTCCTCGCCCTGATCCTCGCGGCCTGCACGCTCTTTCCAGGCGCGGCGGGCAGCCGGCCCCGCCACGCTCCCGCGAGCGAGGCCGCGCCGCTGCCGCCCGACGACTTCTACGTACCGCCCGCTTCCCTGCCCGAGGGCAAGCCCGGCGACGTCATCCGCTCCCGCAAGGTCGAGCCCGGCACCCCGACGCCGCGCGCCCTGGCCGACACCTGGCAGGTGATGTACCGCTCCACCGACGCGCTCGGCAAGCCGCACGCGGTGACCGCCACCGTCATGGTGCCCAAGGGCGGCACGCCCGCCTCGCGGCCCATCGTCGGCTGGGGGCCCGGCACCCAGGGGCCCGCCTTCCGCTGCACCCCGTCCCGGATGATCGCCAAGGGCGCCCTGTACGAGCAGTGGGTCATCAACGCCATGCTCAAGGCGGGTTACGCGGTCGCCGTCCCCGACTACGAGGGCTACCGGCCCGGACCGAAGACGACCTACATGGTCGGCAAGTCCCTGGGCCCCGCCCTCATCGACGCGGTCCGCGCAGCCCAGCGACTGCCCGCGAGCGGACTCTCCGCCGACGCGTCGGTCGCCTTCCGCGGCTACTCCCAGGGCGGCGGCGCCGCCCTGTGGGCGGGCGAGTTCCAGCCCGACTACGCGCCCGAGCTCAAGCTCAAGGGCATCGTCGCGGGCGGCGTCCCCGCCAGCCTGATGGAGGTGGCCCTGCCCCTCAACGGCCGCCCCGGCTCCGGGTTCCTCTTCTACGCCCTGATCGGCCTCAATAACGCCTATCCCGAGCTCAAGTTCACCGACGTGCTCAACGACGCGGGCCGCGCCATGATCGCCGACCTCGAAACGGGCGGCTGCGCCCTGGAGATGATCAACAAGTACGGCAACAAGCCGCTGTCCGCGTACGTCACCCGCAGCCCGCTCGTCGACGCGCCCTGGGTCGCCCGCTACACGGAGAACACCCTCGGCAGTAGCCCGAAGATCAAGGTGCCGGTGCTCCAGTACCACGCGACCCAGGACGCCCTCGTCGAACCGAACCAGGCCGACGCCCTGCACCAGCAGTACTGCGCGCAGGGCGTGCCGCTGACCTGGAAGACGTACGACACCACGGGCCATCCGCCCGTGGCCGACCACCTCTGGCCGATCCAGGCGGCGAACGCCGAGGCCATGACGTATCTCGCCGACCGCTTCGCGAACCGGCCCGCCACCCCCAACTGCTGAACGCCGCAACGTCGAGAGGTGAGTCATGGCAACGAGCAACAGGCACCGCAAAAAAGGCAGCGGCCGCATGCGCCGGGGCATGGCCGGCACCGTCGTCGCGGCTGTTGCCGTGGCCGGACTCACCGCGTCGGGCGCGCCGGGCGGCGCACCGGCCACGCCCCGCCGCGGCGCTGCCCCGGACGGCGCCACCGGCGAAAACGGCGGGTGGCTCCCGCCCGCGGGCCCCTCGGCCGACGCCTACCACACCGAACTTCCGCCCCTGCGCGGCAGCAAAGGCACACCGGGCGGCGCAGGCGAGAACGAGACGCCCGAGGTGCGCACCCAGTCCGGCATCCCGGCCACGGTCCTCACCGCCTATCGCCGCGCCGAGGACGCTCTCGCAGACACCGACCCCGGCTGCCGCCTGCCCTGGCAACTGCTCGCGGCCATCGGCAAGGTGGAGTCCGGGCAGGCTCGCGGCGGGCGGGTCGACGCGGACGGCACGACACTCACCCCGATCCTCGGCCCCGTCCTCAACGGCAGCGGATTCGCCCGGATCTCCGACACGGACGGCGGCAGGTACGACGGCGACAGCACCTACGACCGTGCGGTGGGCCCGATGCAGTTCATCCCCTCCACCTGGGCCCGCTGGGGCGCCGACGGCAACGACGACGGCCGCGCCGACCCCAACAACATCCACGACGCGGCGCTCGCCGCCGGCCGCTACCTGTGCGCCGGCGACCGCGATCTCACCCTCCAGGCGGACCTGCACCGAGCGATCCTCAGCTACAACCACTCATCCGCCTACCTGCGCACGGTTCTGTCCTGGCTGGAGTTCTACCGCCGTGGCACCCACGAGATCCCCGACGGCCGGGGCCCACTGCCGACCAGCCCCGGCCCGGGCGGCAAGACCCCCGCCACCCGGCCGGCCGGCGGAGGCGGCTTGGTCATCGGCCCCCAGCCCACAAATCCAAGGAACCCCCGCCCCGGCGACTCCGCCTCACCGGGCCCCACCCGCCCCGGCCCACGCCCCACCGCCCCGGGCCCACGCCCCAGACCAACCACTCCCACCCCCACAAACCCGGGCCCCACCACCCCGGAGTGCCCCTCCCCGACCCCCTCCGAAGACCCGACCCCGACGCGCGAACCGTCCCCCTCCACCACCCCGACGCCCTCGAACCCCTCTACGCCTTCGCCGTCCCCCTCACCGACAGCATCGCCCTCGCCGACCGACTCAAGGCCCCCGGACGCCTGCACCCTGTAGTTCCTGCGTCGAAAGCGGCCGGAGGCACGGAACCTGCGGGCTGCTCAATCCGTCGGTTCGGACGCCACGATGTCGAGGAGTCCGGGGAATCGCTGCTCGATGTCGGCACGGCGCAGGCTGGCCATGCGGCTGTTGCCCCGCGAGACCTGCTGGATCAACCCGGCTTCGCGCAGGGCGCGGAAGTGATGTGTGAGGGTCGCTTTGGAGACCGGTAGTTCGAAGGAGCTGCAGGTGCGTGCCGTGCCGTCCGGTGCGGACGCCAACTCGCGCACCACACGGCGGCGCAACGGGTCCGCCAGTGCGGCGAGCACCGGGCCGAGCTTCATCTCCTCGATGGCCGGGTGGCCCTCGTCGTCGGGCATGCGGACACCTCGCTCCTCTAGGTACGGCTTGCATCGTACCTCTCGACTCGCTAGCGTCTGGCGGGCCCGGGAGGTATGAGATTCACCTTACCTCCCGGCCTGCCGAGGTATCTGCTGCGCCAGACGCCTCCGAGACATCTACCGAGGAGAGACCTTTGATGGACCAGCCGTTCACCCTTGTCGGCATCGCCCGCCCCAAGCCCGAACGCGCCGCCGAGCTGAAAGAGCGCCTGCTCTCGTTCGTCGAGCCGACGCGACAGGAGCCCGGCTGCCTCGAGTACCACTTCCACGAGGATCGCGACGAGCCCGGCGTCTTCGTCTTCTACGAGGCCTGGCGCTCGCAGGGCGACCTCGACGCACACCTGGCCCTCCCGCACATGCGGGCCTTCTGGGAGAAGCGCATGGACTACTTGGCGTCCGACCTCGAGATCCGGTTTCTCACCATGCACAGCCCCTACCGGTCCGCTGAGGTCGGAGTCGGGACGGTCCAGAAGGCATAAGTCGAGGAGCACGGGCGCACTCGGCGTCAGGACGGCGCCTGCGATCACGACTGTTCGGTGAGGAAGGCGATCACGGTGTCCAGGAACTGTTCCTGGCCCTCGATGTTGGCCAGGTGCACGGTGGGCAGGACGGTGAGCCGGGCGCCGGGGATGATCGAGGCGAGTTCCTTGCCGTGGTCGGCGGAGGTGACGGTGTCGTGCTCACCCGCGATGACCAGTGTCGGGTTGGGGATGAGCGCGGCGGTGCGGCGCAGGTCGTAGTCGCGCACCGCGGCCCAGCTCCCGGCCACGCCCTCGCGCCGCGTCGCGAGCAGGGTGCGGCGGAAGCCCTCGACGACCTCGTTGTCGCCGTGCAGCATGTGCGCCGGGAACCAGTTGTGCAGGAACCCTTCCGCGGTGGCCTGCATGTCGGGGGCCTGGAGCAGTTGGGCGATGGGCTCGTCCCACTGACTGGGCGGGCCGAGGTGGGCGGCGGTGTTGGAGAGCACCAGGCGCTCCACGCGCTGGGGAACGTGGATCCCCAGCCACTGCGCGACGATGCCGCCCAGAGACAGGCCCAGCACGTGCACCCGCTGCAGGCCCAGGGCATCGAGCAGTTCCACCACGTCGCGCCCCAGCCGGTCCAGGGAGTACGGACCGTCGGGGACTCCGGAGGTGCCGTGACCGCGCGCGTCGTAGCGCAGCAGCCGGAAGTGCTCGCTGAGTGCCGCCACCTGCCCGTCCCACATGTGCAGGTCGGTGCCGATGGAGTTGGAGAGCAGCAGCACCGGCTTGTCCTCGGCGCCGTCGAAGCGGTAGGCGATGCGGACACCGTCGCCGGTGGTGATGGCAGTACCCACGAGAGTCATGTCAGCTCCAGTAATCAGGGATCAGGGATCCGGTGTCAGTGGCTATGTGCTGAGCCTATGAACGCCTGTTGCAGAGTTCCATTACAAAGATCGGACGGACCTTGTAGGTTGTCTGGACAATGACGGACTTCACGCTCCACGAGCTGCAGTGCTTCAACGCCGTAGTGCTCGACGGCGGCTTCCAGGCCGCCGCCGAGCGGCTGCACCGCTCGCACCCTTCGGTGTTCGCGGCAGTGGCCAAGTTGGAGCGCCGGCTGGGCCTGGCCCTGCTGGATCGCTCGGGCTACCGGGTGCAGCTCACCGATGCGGGGCACGCCTTCCACCGCAAGGTGCGCTACTTGCTGCACGAGGCCGAGGAACTGCGGACCTACGCCGCGCAACTCGCGATGGGGGAGGAGGCCGAACTGCGCGTGGTGCTGGGGGATTTGTGCCCACCGCCGCCGGTGCTGGGGATGCTCAGCACTTTCTTCGCGCAATGCCCGCAAACACGACTGCACCTGCAGTACGAGACGGTCACCGGCCCCTGGGAGCGGCTGCTGGAGGACGAAGCCGACCTCATCGTGCACCGCGTTCCCAAGAGCGATGTGCGGATGGAGTGGATCGACCTCGGCCGCGTCGCGCTGGTTCCCGTCGTGGCACCCGGCTTCCTGCCCTTCCCCCCGGACAGTGACATCACGCCGCAGCGCATGCAGGCCTTCACCCAGTGCGTGGTGCGGGATTCTGCGCGGCAACCGCTCGACCAGGGCCATTTCCTGGTCGACGGCGCACCCCAGAGCTCCGTGCCCGATCACCGCATGAAGAAGGAGCTGATTTTGCACGGCATGGCGTGGGGCCACGTGCCGCTGTTCATGATCGAGCAGGAGTTGCGCGACGGACGGCTGCTTTCCATCGCCGGACAACACTTCCCCGGTGTGGTCGAGGACCTCTCGGCAGCGCGCCGCCGCGACCGGCCGCACGGGCCGGTCGCCGACCGGCTGTGGGACTTCCTGGCCCACCATGCGCCGGTCCTGCAGCCGGAGCTGGGCCGCATACCCGCGCCGCAGAAGGAACCGGATTCCGACGGGTGACTTCGCTGGCGGCTCACCAGGGGGCTCCTGCGCCGTGACGTCCGGATCAGCGCAGGAGGAGAACGACGGCCAGGGCGAGCAGGAGTGAGTCGATGCGGTCGAGCAGGCCGCCGGAGCCGGCCAGCCAGTGCGCGGAGTCCTTCGCCTGCGCTCCTCGCTTGACCATGGATTCGATGAGGTCCCCCGCCGGGGCGCCGACCGCCACCGCGACCGCCATCGGCAGGCTCAACGCGGACAGCGCGGCAAGGACACCGAGGGCGGCAGTCGCACCAGCGAGAGTTCCGCTCCACCGCTTGGCCGGGGAGAGCGGCGACAGCCGTGGCCCGCCCAGCCGTTGACCGGCGAAGTACGCCACGATGTCGCCCACCGAGACTGCGATGAACAGGACGAGCGCGCTCACGCCGAGCGGCGCCAGGCCGGCCAGCACACCCAGCCAGACCAGCCCGAGCAGGCCGGCCCCGAGCCTGCGCAGCCCGTGGGCGGAGTCACCGGCCAGCAGCGGGACCGCGGCGAGGGCCAGCGCGCCGACCGCCACCGCCCGCACCTCGTGTCCGGGGGCCAGCCAAGAGGTCAGCACCACCCCGGAGACAGCTGCGGCCAGTACCGCTCTGTCCGGACGGGGCAGACCCATCAAAGCGCCGAACTCCAGCGTCGCGACCACCCCGACCACGAGCGCGAGAGCCGTCACTCCCGGGTCGCCCCACCAGAACGCTCCGACGACCAGGGGCACTCCGACCGCCCAGCAGCACCAACGGACCAGCAGCTCGCGGCGCCCGGAAAGTGCCGCGCCGATCCCCCCAAGTGCCAGGGCCCCGCCGAGGAAGGGCGCGAGGGAGGCGACGCCGGTCACCGGGCGTGGCCGGCGGTGACGTCAGCCGGAGGCCTGGGGGAGTGCCGCGTGAGCGAGCCGGGACGCAGCGTTTCCAGCGCGGCTGCGTACGCCGCAACGATGCGCGCGTTCTCCGTCGCGTCCCTGACCGCGACGCGTACGGTGCGCCCTTCGTACTGGGGTGAGAGGGGTGACAGGTCGCGCAGATAGACGTCGTGCCGGCGGCACTCGCGCACCAGGCGGGCAGCGCTCGGTCCGTCGTGCGGCAGGGTGATGTTGAGGAAGTTCGCCACGCCCTCTTCGACCGTGGCGGTCTCGGCCACCGCGGCGAGGTCGGCGGCCAGTTGTCGGCGCAGGGTGTGGGTGCGGAGCCAGCAGGAGCGGTAGTGCCCGGGGTCGCGCAGGGCGGCCACGGCGGCGAGTTGTGCGGGAAGGCTCACCGCCCAGGGCGGCGTCCACCGGCGCAGCAGGGCCGCGGTGGCGGGTTCGGCCACCAGGAAGGCGGCACGCATCCCCGACAGCGCGTACATCTTGGACAGGGAGGTGCAGACCACGACCCGGGGGTCCACCGCGGCCAGGGGGGCGAGCGACTCCGCCAGGTCCACGTAGCCGAGGTAGGCCTCGTCGATCCACCAACGGGTCGCGGCCGGGGCGGCCGCGATCAGGGTGCGCAGTTCGGCGGCGGATGCGTGGCGTCCGGTCGGGTTGTTCGGGTTGACCACGACCACCAGGTCATAGCGACCCGCTCCGACGACGGAGGCCAGGCGGGCGAAGTCGATGTGCCACGTGTCCTTCCGGTACAGCCGGAAGCGGTCCACGTGGCACCCGATCACGCGCTCGGTGACATGGGCGTATTCGCCGTACCCCGGGTCCAGCAGCAGCACCCTGCTCTCCGGAGTCAGCCACCGGCCGAACGCCCGGAAGATCAGGTCTGACGACCCGGCCCCGGCCACCAGCGTCTCCAGCGGTAGCCCCCGGGCCTTCGCGAGTTCCGACAGCAGGCCATCGGCGCCGGTGGGAGGCGAGGTTCTGGCGGACCAGGCCGGGTCTTCCGTGAGCGCCGCACGTGCCCCGGGAGCAGGCGAGAACCAGGCGTCCAACACGTCGGCAGCGACGACCTCATGGCGCCGGTGCAAGGTGCGAAAGTCGGTTCCGATCGCGGTGAAGGATGCGCCGCCGTGCTCGCAGCCGTCCGGTCCGGGCGCCCAATCCATGTCCAACTGCCAGTCCACCATGGAACCGAGCCGCTCCAGGACGGTGCCATACCGGGCGGTGGCCACCCGCGTCAGCTCGGTCACCTCGCCCGTCAGCACTTCGAAGGTCGCCGCACCGCTGCGGACGGTGTGTCCGACGGGCCGCAGGCCGACCGCCAGGTACATGGCGAGCAGTTCGGTGCGGCCCATCGCCACCACCGTGCGGCCTCCCCGGGAGGCGATCCAGCGCAGGGCCGCATACATCAGAAGCGGTGCCACCACGGTGCTGCGCCAGCGCGGCTCCACGGTGAGGATGCGTATCTCGAAGAGTCCCCCCTCGGACAACAGCGGCAGTTCGTCGCGGGTGAGGTACTTGTCGAGGCCGTAGCGGCCCAGCCACGGTGGGGTCAGGCTGACGAAGCCGATGCGGACCGGCCCCCGGGCCGCGACGAGGTAGACGTTGTCACCGTCCAGTGCGTCGTACAACCGGTGGTCCGGTCGTGACGTGTGCTGACCGAGCTCCTGGGCGTACACGCGGTGCCTCAACTCGTGGATCCAGTCCAGGTCCTCGGGAGTGGCAGCTCGTATGTGCAGGTCGCGACTCATGCATGTCTCTTTCGGCAAAGGGGGAGCCCTCTTGGGGAACGAGGGCCAACAAACAGGCAGGACGACGACGGGATGCCAGGCCTGCCGGCGTACGCGCCATGAGCACATCTTCGGGGGCGCCATGCGGCCTCACATGAGTACGCGTACTTGAGTACGTGAGTAGTTGCCGAGGTGGTGCGGCAACTACGGGGAAGTTGCCTTCCGCCGAGAGAGCTGTCTCGCTGTGGGCGGCGGCGCCGCACGCCCCGGTCGAGCCGGCAGGCGCCTGCGGTGCCCACGGGCACGGCGGATAGCGTGCGGCCATGGTGATGACGGAGAAGCGGCGCGTCCTGTACCGGCAGGGCACCGGGTTCTGGCGGATGACGGCGAAATGGGTTGTGGTCTTCGGGGCCCTGTACCTGCTGGACGGCGGGCTGCTCCGGTCGTGGGGCGACGCACTGGTGTGGCCGATGATCGGCATCCTGCTGTGGGTGCCGTTCGGGATCGGCGTCGTCTGGCACCCGAAGAAGGACCAGCGGGTCGAACTGACGACCCGTGAACTGCGGGTGCGGCGCAAGCGGTTGCCGATGGAGGAAGTGAACCTGCTGCACGTGGCGCGACTGTGGCTGGAGGGGCGATCGACCGCGGACGAGCAGCCGGTGCTGGAATGGGCACGGTGGGACCGGGTGGTCTGGGTGCCGCTGCGGGACGGCCGGGCGTTTGGTGTGGAGTTTCGCGACCCGGTCGCCTTCGCCAAGATTTTCGGTGCCTTCGCGGTCGCAGCGTGCGGCGGGCCGGACATCGTCCGTGCGAGGGCAGCTGCCGAGACCTACCCGGACCCGGTGCCGATGCGTGCCCGCCCCGCCGCCGACGGCTCCTGGCCGGACGTCCTGGACATCTTCGGCTGAGGGCCGTCCGGAAGCCTGCACCGTGGCTCTCAACTCCCCAGCACGCCTCAGGGCCAGCCGCCTCCTGACAGGGCTGGTGAGTGTTCAGGTCGACACAGAACCTGAGCCGAGCGCAGCCAGGACAGGATGCGTAGTCTTTTTCACGACGTGCGTGCCTTCGCCGCGAGAAGAAGGAAAAGAGCTCCGCATGACGCAGAAGCAGCCCAAGACCGAGCTTGACGCCCGATACAGCTCCGCGCTCAACCCGCGCCCGGGCGCGGGGCACGTCACGGCCACCGATTGGGCCGAGGTCCAGCGCAGGCTGGAGGCGGCCGAGATCTTCTGGATCACCACGATCCGGCCGGACGGCCGGTTGCACGTCACGCCCCTGATCGCCGCCTGGTACGACGGGGCGCTGCACTTCAGTACCGGGCGCGGCGAACAGAAGGCGAAGAACCTGGCCGGCGACGCCCACTGCGCACTGACCACAGGGCACAACTCACTCTCCGAAGGACTCGACATCGTGATCGAGGGAACGGCGGAGCGGGTGACGGATCCTTCGCGACAGGACGAGGTCATCGGCGCTTTCGAGTCGCAGTACGGAAGCCACATCACATCGCCGGACGGGGTCTTCTTCGGCTTCGGCGACGGCATCCGCAAGGGCGAGGACCTGCTGTATGCGGTGGCGCCGGGCACGGCGTTCGGCTTCGGGCACGACGGCCAGGTGTTCAGCCACACCCGCTACAGCTTTTAGCGGATCTGCGTAAAAGGGAGCCGCCGCTTGACCCAGCGGCGCACGCGCAAGAGGCTGCGAACTGGCCGGTCAAGCAGGACGTCTGTCTAAGATCCGCGGATGACCATATGCAGCTACCTCCTGCAAGGGCCTCGGGTGGCCATTCGGCACATCGTGCGCAACGACTACGAAGAGGTCGCCGCGCTGACGAGGGCCAGCGCCGACATGCAGCAACCTTGGCTGGGAACGCGCGAACAGTCCCCAGAGGCATTCGACAGCCATCTTGCACGGTTTGAGCAGCCCACTCACGAAGGGTTCGTGATCTGCCGACGCAACACGGGCGCAATCGTCGGCGGAGTCAACATCAACAACATCGTCAGGGGCGCACTCCAGAGCGGCACTCTTGGCTACACCGCATACGCCTCCACGACCGGCCGGGGCTACATGACCGAGGGCCTCAAACTTGTCCTCCAACACGCCTTCGACCAACTGCAACTGCACCGACTGGAAGCGAACATCCAGCCCGACAACGTCTCCTCCCTCAACCTGGTCAAGCGCCTCGGGTTCCAGGCCGAGGGCTACTCGCCCGCTTTCCAGCTGATCAACGGGGAATGGCGAGATCACGAGCGCTGGGCCATCACCGCAGAAGCCCTCGCAGCCACCCCACCACCCGCCACCAGAGTCCCGCCGAAGTGAGATGAGCTTCCCCGCAGACAGGCATCTACTACCCGGGTACGCAGGGACGATGTGAGTACTTGCACGGATTCGAATCGACGCGGGGCTGCCTACGGTGAGGTCCATGACTGCACCCGCTTCCACGCCCACGCCCACGTCCGCGTCCAGCCGCAGACGGCACCGGATGATTGCCCTTCTGCTTACACCCGTGGCCCTGCTCGGCGCCGGCGCCTGGTGGGTGATGTATGGCTGGCCGGAGTGGTACGACAAAGAACCGCCGCCGGAAATGTTGCGGCGTATCGCGGCCCAGAACCAAGATGCCTACCGTGTACTGAATCTCGGCCCCGTGCTGAAGCCTCGGTCCGGGCCGAACGATCCCGCTGACCACCACTCCAGCAACTCCGCTTCAACGGGCGAGTGTTACCCCGACGGCCTGGAAGCGATGAACGACGATCCTCTCGACGGGGTCTACAACATCCAGCATGGCTGGACCGCGGTCATAAAGGACGACTCCGGGGTGCGGGGCGCCTTCGGTCGTCTGCAGCGCCATCTGACGGCAGAGGGCTGGGACGTCGACTGGAGCGAATCCATCAACAAGCAGAACTTCGGCGTGATCGCCGACAAGGACGACTACCGGCTGTCGATTCACTGGCATGCGGATTTCAAGGAGGTCACCGGCCTGGGCAGCAGTCCTTGCGCCCGCTTCCCCGACGGAGCACAGGAGCGCGCCTACCGCCCCGCGGACCACTACACGGACCCCGACAAGGAACTGATACCGCCTGCCCTCGTGCCCGGACGGCGCTGACCCGGCACGGCACCAGGGTCCAGACCGGGACTCACCGCAAGGCACCGTGCGCGAGTCCATCGACTTTCTGAGGGCTGCGCCATGTCTCGGAGAGCGTTGCAGTAGCGCTGTCACGCGGCTGCAACGACACTGTGAGTATCGGGTAAGCGGCACGGTCCCATGGCGTTGGACGCCAGTGACCGCAGCTCAGGAGGCCGATGGCAATGTCGGATGCAAGCGCAGGACGGCTACAGGGTTCGCCGGGAGAACAAGCCCATGCTGTGGTGACCGGGCTGCCCATGTTCGCAGGGTTGGCCTTGGAACTGAGCGGCTCACTGAGCGTTCTCATGGGGATCGCGGGTATCGCTGGGGACAACATCTTCAGCGCGTCGCAGTACGTGTACCGATTCGACCTGACCGTCTGGGGCTGGGGTCATCTGGTGATCGGTCTCGCCCTGATCGTCGCGGGCCTGGCCGTGCTGGTCGGAAAGAGCTGGAGCCGCGGCGCCGGCCTGGTGTTCGGAGCGGTCAGCCTGATCACCCAGTTCCTGTTCATTCCGTACTATCCCGTGTGGTCGATCAGCGTCATGGTGCTGGACCTCCTGGCGGTCTGGGCACTCAGCAGGTCGGGCGCGCTGCGGGCGCACTGAGCCGCCTCGGATGTCGGTATCCGCGCCCGCGCGGCAAACCGCGTGAAGCGCCAGCACCGTGGCTGCGGGGCTGTGCACCTCGATGGGGCGTCCTCGGCTACTCGCCCCCGGTGCAGTCGCCGCCCCCTACGCTTCGAAACGCTCCGCCGGTCCGCCGGGAGTGTGACCGGTAGGGGGCACCGAGCGGCCGCTGTGCCCCTGACCTCAGCCTTGAGCTTCACGCGGCGTTACGTGGCTGCACCTGAGCAGTTCAATCGGGGAGCCCGGGGATCGGGGCCAGCACAAGACCCGGGATCTGGGGCAGCTTGATCTCGGGCAGCTGAACGCCGGGGATCTCGGGCAGTTTGATCTCGGGCAACTTGATCTCGGGGATCTTGATCGGGGGCAGGGGGTCTGTGGGAGCAGCTGTGGATGCAGCAGGTGCTGCGGGGGCATGGGCTGCGTGGGCGGGAACAGCGAGGATGCCGACGATTGCGGCGGCTCCCAACAGGGCGGTGCTGAGACGGCGCATGGCGTCTCCCTTTCTTGACGGGGGTCCCGGCGGGATACGCCGGATGCTGCTAATCGTCCGGGCCGTGCATACGGTGCCGCCCGAACTGGTGGGCCATACCGGTGACAGAGGGCCTGATGGTGGACGCGGCAGATGGACGCGACGCTGATCTGGTTTCTCGGCTCTGATAGGAGCCGCCTCCCGCGTCCGGCTGTTGATCGGGGTGTGGTCGGCCCAGATGGGCGGGGCGTGAGAGCGCCGAGGCGACTGCTGCCAGCTCACGCAGTATCCGTATCCGCACGCCCCCTGGCGGACAGGTCCGGCTGTCGCTGACGCGTTCCTGCATTGTGGTGATGAGACGCGTGTCGGGCGAGGGGTCGCTTCGTATTCCTGGTGTCAGTTCTATGTTTCCCGCACAGCGCAGAAGTTCGGGTTCCTTCAAGGAG
This sequence comes from Streptomyces sp. NPDC051214, assembly GCF_040682375.1. Lineage (NCBI taxonomy): Bacteria > Bacillati > Actinomycetota > Actinomycetes > Kitasatosporales > Streptomycetaceae > Streptomyces > Streptomyces sp. NPDC051214. The sequence continues at coordinate 53,491 of NZ_JBFBAT010000013.1, read as the reverse complement.
CCCGGCGCGTCACCAAGGAGAAGCGAAGTCATGGTTCGTAGTGCTATGAGCGGGTGTGCGGTGGTGGCTCTTGCCTCCGTGGCGTTCACTGGTGTCGCGCCGGCGTCGGCGTCTGATGCTTCGCGAGCGGAGCCGAGGGTCACGGTCACTCCGGCCTCGGTCCAGCAGAGGGCTGCGGTCACGGTGAAGGTCGTGGGCGTTCCTAAGACGTGTCGTTCGGTGCAGGCGAGGTCCGACGCGTTCGCCAAGCCGGTGGTGCTGGCGAAGAAGACCAAGCCGCTGATGTACACGGGCCGCGCCGCGGTGAAGGCGAATGCTGTGCCTGGTGCTCACCAGGTCGTGGTGGCGGGCGTCGGCTGCGGCAAGTGGGTGGCGAGAGGCAAGTTCACGGTTCCTGCGGCGCCCAACTCAAAGGTCGTCAAGGGAATCGTCACCTCGAAGGCCGGAGTGTTCGTGCGTCGGCAGCCCACCTCCAACTCCACTGCGGTCGGGGCCTACCGCTACCGGCAGACCATCAACTTGATCTGCAAGAAGGCCGGTCAGCCGGTCGGCGGAAACCGAGCCTGGTACCGGGTCAACATGCCCAAGGGATGGGTCACCGCTCGCTACGTCAAGGCGCAGGGCGCCGTACCCAACTGTAAGTAGGCTCAAGGCTCTTGGGCCTCGGTACAGGCTTGCAGTGTCCGGCCGCCGCACGGGTGCGGCGGCCGGTGCTGTGAAGGGTTGGCGCCCGAGGCGCTGATCCCATGGCTGCTTACACGACATGTTGCGCATCAGCCCGTGACCCCCGGCACCACCGGACCGGACTCGTACGCGATCACCACCGCGTGGGTGCGGTTCTGCGCACTGAGCCGGGTCAGCACGTTCCCCACGTGTGTCTTGACCGTCTCCAGGCTCACCGAGAACGATGCGGCGATCTCCGGGTTGGACAGGCCGGTGGCCATCGCGCGCGGCACTGCCTCCTCCCGCACCGTCAGTGCCGCCTTCGGCAATGCCTCGATGGAGCCCAGCGGGCGGGCCGTGACCATCCGGCGCAGTGCCGAGGGGAAGAGGATCGTCTCTCCGGCCGCCACCATCCGTACCGCCTCCGCGATCTGCCAGACGGGAAGCCGCTTGAGCACGAAACCGCTGGTTCCCGCGCTGAGCGCGGCGGTGACGTAGTCGTCGTTCTCGCAGGTGGTGATCACCACGACCTTGGACGGTTGGCCCGCAGTACCCGGGCCTACCGCATGGGCGGGGTCCGCCGAACTCGCCGCGTCCGCCGTTCCGCTGAGGAGTTGCCGGGTCGCCTTGATCCCGTTGCGACGCTCGAAACCGTCCGGCACAGCACCGACGCCCCTGGCCACCGCCCGGGGCATGCACCGGGCCCTGCGCGGCTCTCGGATGGTCACCGTCGCCGGGGGAGGGGCACATCGTCCACGGCAGCAACTCCTGCGCGGACAGGGGCGTCACGGTCTACCTGCCCACGGGCAGGCTCCCGGTCAAGGACCTGACTGGCCGAGCCGCTGCCGGGCAGTAGGCGGAATCCCGCATGCCCTCTGGCCCGGTTCCCCGTACGCGAAAGGTGGGGCCTTCCGCCGAAGGAAGTCCCCACCTCGCGCGATCCGTGGTCACTGAACGTCTGATGCGGATCTTGCCTCGGCGGTCTTGGGCGGTACGCGTTCCGCCAATGCGTGAGTCCGCAACCGGATGTACGCACCTTGTCCAAGCCCCACAGTGACCGTCGGCTTCCTCCTGCCGACGGTCGGCTGAGGCGGCGGATCTACGGCTTGGTGGCGGAGCCGTAGGCGTGCTCGGACACGAGGTTGCCGTCCGTATCGCGCAGCTTGGCGGCGTCTCCCCGGTCGTTCCAGATGGGCCGCCCGCTTCCGTAGGTGTAGCCGCCCCACTGGGGGTGTATTTCGTTGGTGTAGATGCGCACGCGTTGACCGGGCAGAAGGACGGTGCCGGGCGGGAAGGTGAAGTTCTGTCCCGCGTCGTCGGCGCCGAGGACCCAGCCGGAGACGTCGGCGGGCGCGGTGCCCCGGTTGACGACCTCCACGTACTCGTCGGCCTGGGTGCGCTTGACCTGTCCCTTGAAGGACACGGTGGTGATGTGGACGTCCGGCTTTCCGGTGCGCGCGAGCACGGCGACGAGGTCGGCGCTGTTGGAACCGTTCTCCGGGCTGATGAACCGGTTGACGATCTGGCCGCCCTGTTTGAACCCCGTGATCACCACGGCGTATTCGGTGTTGTCGATGGTCACCGTCTCCGGGGACACCCTGGTGGGCAGGTCGACGAGGTCTTCCGGGCTGGGCCCGACGTTGGGCGTCTCGTTGTGCTGGAAACGGAAGCTGAAGTTGTGCGGTACTTGGTCTTCGAACAGGACCCGCGCCGCAAGGTCGACCTCGAACTGGTTCTGCGGCATGCCCTGGATGGGGAAGTTCTGGTGGGTGAACGTCCCCAGCGTGAACTCCGTGCCATCGAGCAGCACCTCGACGCTGCCGCCCGCGAAGAGATATCCGCTCTTGCCCCCGCCTGCCGGGATGCCCCACTTGATGTTGTCGGTGTTCAGCCCCTCAAGGTTGGGCGGGTTGATGGTGATGGCGGTCCAGGTGCCTGACGTGTCGACTTTGGACATGCGTCGGTCTCCTCTTCTGCCGATCGAGAGTCGGCCCGGCCGGACGGCCGAGCGAGGTGAACGTAACTGCGCGCACTGTCCACTCGGAAGGCAAATAACGCCACTATGCCGGTACTTACCATGATTGGCCGGTTTCTCGCGGATGCGCACCGGCTGTCGCGCGCGCCGGGGGACGACCCTTCGACATCCCCAGCGTTCGACCCCCAGCGCCTCCCGTCAGTGCAACACGTCGAACGCTGCACAACCGCCTCAAACAACGGCGCGGCATCTCCCTGTGCACCGACAAACTCGCCATGCACTACCGGGCCGTACTCCACCTCGCCGCAATCAGCCGTACTCCAGCCTCGGCGCCATCAATGGATGACCTTGTGATCCATCAGGGCTTTCCCTTCAGGAGCTCGGTCAGGGACGCGATGCTCTCCTCGCCCCGACCGGACTCCACCGCTTGGTTCAGCAAGTCGTGGAAAGGCTTGTGGCACGTCACGTCCAGGTTCGCCTCCCTCCCCAGCTCCACATCATGGGCCGCGCCCGCCGCGAAGATGTTCACCGTGGACAGCGGCTTGCTGTAGTCGCCGCTGTCGATTTCCTGGGCCATGACGGGAAGCACCGAGCTGATCATCTCGAACCACTTCACCGCGAAGCGGACCATCGACGCCGCCTCCAGCCCGCGTGACTGCAGGGCCGCCGCTCCCTGGAAGAAGCCGACGAGAGCCGGCAGCAGCGTGCCGCCCACCGCCATCTCGTACAGCGCGGCCAGGTCCGGGTCAGCGCCCAGGTACACCGTGTCGCCGCCCAGGACGCGGAGGGTCTGCTCGTACTCCGCGAAGACCGATTCCTCGCCGCCGTAATACAGCAGAGTGTCCGCCGCGCCCACCGCCGGCGGGACGTTCTTGATCGCCCCGCCCAGGTAGCGGGCCCCGTGGCTCTGCGCCCATGCGGACAGCTGGCGGGCGCCTGCGGGGGAGCCGCTGTTCAAGGTGACCAGGGCGCGACCGTTGAGCTCGTCCGCGGCCGGAGCCAACGCCTGCTCCGTGGCCTCGTGCGTTGTCAGCGCCGTGACGATCAGTGGGCTCGCCGCTAATGCCGCCGCCAACGAGTCCGCCTGAGCCGCGCCCTTCTCGACCAGGGGCACCGCGCGAAAGGCGGTTCTGTTCCACACTGTTGTGGGGTGTCCGGCTTCGATGAAGGCCGTCGCGAGGGCGCTGCCCATGGCGCCGAGGCCGATGACCGTTACGGGAGTGTGTGCAGGCAACCTGCCCGCCTTCTTGGGGAGTTGGTGGAGTTGGTGATCGCCATGCTCGGTCGGCACGATACGTTCTACAAGTACCGACATTTTTGTTCGTGCTCGCAGCCAGGGGAGATGTCGTGGCGAAGTACACCTGCGGGTTCGATGCCGCCATCGCCGTCATGGGCGGGAAGTGGAAGGGGTTGATTCTCTTCTGGCTCGGAGAGGAAGAGTCGCTGCGCTTCGGGCAGTTGCGGCGGGCCGTGGCGGGGATCAGCGAGCGCATGCTCACCCTGCAGTTGCGCGAACTGGAGGCGGCCGGGCTGGTGCACCGCGAGGTGTATGAGCAGGTGCCGCCCAAGGTCGAGTACTCGCTGACCGACTTCGGTCGATCCCTTGTCACCGCTCTCATGCCCCTCGGGGAGTGGGGTGAGGAGCACCAGGAGCGGATCGAAGCGCTGTCATGAACCGGCTCGCAGCATGACGATCGGTTGTCGACTCGTCGTGAGGTGTCTCGTGTGAAGCTGTCCTACCCGGCGCTGTGTGGTGGGCCGCTGGTCGCACGCTTTTCGAGGCGGTGCGGGATGACTATGTCCAGCGGTGGGACGGTCGTTGCGGGGCTGTAGATGCGATCGGCCAGGCACTGCAGGGCTCGTTCCGCGATTTGGCGCTTGTCAGGGACCACGGTGGTCAGGGGCGGGTTGGCGTACTGTCCGTCCTCGATGCCGTCGAATCCCACCACGGCGATGTCCTGGGGGATACGGATGCCCTGCTGGTGGGCGACGTGGAGGGCGCCAAGGGCGAGTTCGTCACTGAACGCGAAAATGGCGTCGGGGCGCGTGCGCTCCTGGAGAAGAGCCGTCATGGCCGCGGCACCGTCTGCGCGGTGCAGGGTGGTCACCGCTTTCTCCAGGCGGGAATTCTGTGGCAGGCCGGCACGCCGCAATGCCTGGTGATAGCCGGCCAGGCGCTGCCGTGCCGTCTCGTTGTGCAGGTGGGGCTGCAGGCCGATCGCGGCGATGCGTCCGCGTCCGGACTCGATCAGATGGCTCGTGGCTTCGTCGGCGGCCAGGACGTTGTCGACGGCGACGCGGTCGGCCAGCCCGTGGGGCGGCTGCTCGCCCAGGAGGACGACTGGTACGTCGCGGGAGCGGGCTTTCAGCTCGCCGGGGCCCAGCGACCACGGACTGATGATGAGTCCGTCGACCAGGCGGTCACCGGCGCCTGCCAGGAGGCGTTTTTCTGCCTCGGGGTCGCCGAAGGTCTGGTCGATGGCAACGGTCCACGAGCGCTGTTGGGCGGCATCGACGATGAGGCTGGCGAGTTCGCCGAAGTAGGGCGAGTGGAGCTCGGGAATGGCCAGGCCGATGAGCCCGGTGCGGCCGGCTCGCAGATTTCGCGCGGCGATGTTCGGGCGGTAGCCCAACTCGTCCAGAGCGGCCTGGACCCGGGCCCGCGTCTCTTCGGCGACGGGGACAGCCCCGCTGACCACATTGGAAACGGTGCGGGGTGACACGCCGGCGAGGGCGGCGACGTCCTTCAGGCGACTGCTCACGGCTCACATCCTCGCATGCGGCGACGACCGGAACCAAGATCCCAATTTGGCTATTGCCACGTTGCAATCAACGCTGCAAGATGAGCGGCGTCATCCAGCGCAAGGAGGCGCAGCATGAGCGTGCACACTTTCCCCGGCGTCACCGCCGCCGACCTGGACCTCGACGTGTCGGCGGACGTGGAGAGCCTGTACGCGGAGGGCATCACGGCACGGAAGGGGGCGTTCACGAAGGAGTGGGCGGACCAGCTCAACGACGACGTGAACAGGGCATTCGCCGAGGCTCTGCAGCGCCCGAACGGCGCCGTGGGCCGTGGACCGAACCGCTTCTACGTCGAAATCCACCCCGAGCAGATCAGCGGCTTCGTCGACCTGGTGGACCACCCGTGGGTGCGCTCGCTGTGCACCGCGACGCTGGGCCCCGACTACCGCATCGTGGAGCTCGGCTTCGACGTGCCCCTGGAAGGCGCCGTGAACCAGCCCTGGCACCGCGACTTCCCCATCCCGCCAGAGACACAGCGCGAGCGGCGCCTGACCTCCCTGGCCATCAACGTGACCACGGTCGACACGGCCGAGGACATGGGCCCCTTCGAGATCGCACCAGGCACCCAGTGGGACGACGGCCCGGACTTCGAGCACGGCATGTTCCCGCCCAAGTCGCTCTACAGCCGCTACGAGGAACGGGCCGTGCGCAAGTATCCGCAGCGCGGCGACATCTCGGCCCGTACCGCGCTGACGATCCACCGCGGCACGACCAACCACTCGGCAAAGCCGCGCCCCGTGCTCATCCTGGGCGTGGACGGCCCCGAGGCGAACAACGGTGACCGTCACGACACCGCCGTGACCTCCGCCTACTGGAAGACGCTGCCCGAGCGGGTGCGCCGGCACCTGCACTGCCCCATCGTGGACGAGCTGACGCCGATGACGCAGAAGCACACCATCGAGGGCTTGGTCATGGGCGATGCCTGAGGTCACCACGCTGACGCCGAAAACCCCGCACACCACCACCCGTCAGCCGGCTCTGGTCTACGCGGTGGCTGCCGTGTCGGCCGTCGGCGGCCTGCTCTTCGGCTACGACACGGGCATCATCTCCGGCGCCCTGCTGTATCTGCGCCAGGACCTCGATCTGTCCTCACGCGGGCAGGAGATCGTGGTCAGCGTCATCCTGGTCGGAGCCATGGTCGGCGCCCTGGGTTCGGGACGTCTCGCGGGACGTTTCGGACGGCGCCGGGTGGTCATGTGGGTGGCCGCCGTGTTCGCGCTGGGCGCTGTGGGGGCCGCCCTGGCCCCAGGCGCAGAAGCGCTCGTCGCAGCGCGCTTCGTCCTGGGCCTGGCCGTGGGCGGAGCATCGAACATGGTGCCCGTCTACATCGCGGAGGTGGCGCCGACCGCCATCCGAGGCCGGCTCATGGTCCTGTTTCAACTCATGGTCGCCATCGGACAGTTGCTCGCCTACCTCTGCGGCTGGCTCTTCGCCGGCAGCGGCGGATGGCGGATCATGTTCGGACTGGCCGTCATCCCCGCGGTCGTACTCGCCGTCGGCATGCTCAAGCTGCCGGAGAGCCCGCGCTGGCTCGTGGACAACAAGCGCGAAGGCGAAGCGCACACGGTCCTGCGACGCTTGCGACCGCAGGGCGCAGACATCGCAGCAGAGATCGCCGGCATCCGAGACATCGCCACCGCGGCACCACCGGTGCACCGACGCGCCATGACGCAGCCCTGGGTACGCCCCGCCCTGGTCGTCGCTCTGGGCGTTGCAGCCTTCTCCCAGCTCACCGGCATCAACGCGATCGTCTACTACGCACCGACCATGCTGTCGGATGCCGGGTTCGGCGACTCCATCGCTCTGCTGACCGGAATCGGAATCGGCGTGATGCTCGTCGTGGCGGGCATCAGCGGCGCGATCGCCGTGGACGCGATCGGGCGGCGCCGCACCATGCTGGTGTTCATCCCGCTGTCCGGGCTCTCCATGACCGTCCTGGGCGTGGCCTTCCTCGTGGGCGACTCCACCGCCCAGCACTGGGTGGTCATCGTCTCGCTGTTCGCCTACATCCTCTTCAACGGGATCGGAATGCAGTCGGTCGTGTGGCTGATCGCCCCGGAAATCCTCCCTCTGAGCGTGCGCGGACCCGCGACAAGCCTGGCCACGCTCACGGTCTGGGGATTCGACCTGCTGATCGCGGTCACCGCGCTCAGCGCAATCAACGCCATCGGCCGGTCGGGCACCTTCTTCGTCTACGCGGCCATGAACGTCCTGTGCGTCGTGTTCGTCCTGCTCAAGGTCCCAGAAACACGCAACAAGTCGCTGGAAGACATCGAAAAGGCCCTCAGGGCCCCGGGCCCCCTCCGCCAGAACCTACGCTGACGAAGCCTGACGCTGAGTCCCCTCGCGACATCGCAGGCGCGCGGGTGTCCCTCAGGCCAGGCGCTGGCGGCCCCCCAGGCACAGAGCCCGGTCAGGACCACGGCCAGGCCGAAGTGAAGGCCGGTTTCCGCCCATGGAAGGGTCCAGAGGTGGTCGGCGGGCTGGTAGGACGCCCAATCCACGACGAGCACCAGTTCTGATGCCGCCGGCAGAAACCCATGCCGCCTTACGAAAGTGGCTCTAGGTCGCGCGGACGGGGCGATACTGATCGTGACAGTCGCCCCGCCGCCGGGTCGGTTTCGGACGCGGACCCGTTGATGGGGAGACTCTTTGCCGATGTCTTTGAGGGGAGCCGTCGATGACCACGGCGAAAGACCTGTTCATCATCTCTGTGGATCTGAAGCATTCCGTGGGACAGGGCGACTTGTCCCTCGCACTCGCGGGAGCCGAACTGATCGACCTCATCGGTGCGGAGGCGGTCGCAGTCGACGGCGAGTGCATCGTGCCGGGTGGACAGCCGACCTTGGACGATCGGTTGCTGAACGAGGCCGCGGCAGGTCTCACACGGCGGGCGCCCTATGAGCGGATCGAGGACTGGCTGTGGCGCCGGGGCCGCGACCTTGCGGCTGCGTACCAGGCCGACTTGGAGAAGAACGATGAGCTGAAGCCGCAGCGGAGCGGCCGGCTGCCGTTCGGCTCAAAACGCTTGGAACCGGTCGATACGCCCGCGCGCCGCCGTGCAGCGGAGCGCTGGAAAGAGAAGGAGCCCGTCCTGGCCGCCCTCGCCGCAGTCGTGGGCATCGGCGACGAACGATCCGACGATGATCCCGGCCTCGAGGACGAGGCGGTGACAACCGTGCTGGCCGCCGTCCACGACGCGGTGATGGAGCTGGAGGCCGTACGCCAGAGGCGGACCATCGAGAACGCCGCCTACGCCAACCTCTGGCGCGGACCGTAATCCAAACCCGCCTTCGTGGGGCGGTCGAGTGCGACGGCGACGCGGTTGCACGGTTGGTGGGCGGCGGGTGGCGGGTGGCGCCTCCAGCGTGTCCGTGGAGCAGTGGGCCATGAGTGTGAGCGGGGGTTTCTGCCCGCGCTGCAGTCATGCGCGGCTCAACGGGCCCGTGGCTATGCCCGCAACCTCAGTTCTACCCCCGCATGCGGGGAGGGCGTCAGGGCGGCCTTGTGCACCGCTGTCGGGTGGCGGTCGACAGTGCTGTACACGTCCGTGTGCGGGCGGCGTTCGGTGCCTGTTTCCAAGAACAGGGTCAGGGCCTCTGCAACACCCGTGGCGCTACGTGATGTTGAGCAGGGGCACAGGATCTTCCGCAGAGCAAGCTGATGGCCGGAGGGCCGTGAGCGTTCTCCCCGCAGGGCGAATCAAAGGCGGTCATGCTGCACGAAGTCCCGGTGCCGGCTGGCACAGCCGGCAGACCCGCGGTGGAAGCAGACCTCGACGCGATACGTGATCTACTCACCCGGCGATGGCGGGACGTCCTTCCGGACGTCGACAACGAGGTCATGCGCCACCTTGTCGACCGACGCGAAGCTCGCCGGCGTGGGGCAGACATCGTTCGCTTCATCGGTGCCCGCACCGAGGAAGGCGACGTCGCTTCATGGGCCGACCTCTATGTGGACCCGGCAACTGGCACAGCCCAGATCAAGGACCTGATCACCTCCAAGGCCCATCTCAGGGGCGGTTACGCCGACGCCGTCCTGACCACCGTCCTGCGTATGGCCGCCGATGAGGACTGCAGTATCCGTTTCCTGACCGCCGATGCGTCAGACTGGCCGCGCCAGTGGTATGAGCGTCGCGGCTTCTCCATCATCGGCCACTCGACTGCTTCGAACGCGGTTGAGGGGAAAGCAGCGGTGTCATGCCGGTGATCCCCTCGGCCAGCACCGACAACGACCGCGGGAGGATGGTCAGCCGCATTGGATGAGGGCTCGGGTCAGGACCCGGTTGGCCTCCCTCGCGGCATTGAGATCGGTCCGAGCCTTCTCCAACGCGGAGGCTACCGAATTCCACGGATGCCGGGCATGCCGCCCGCTTCGCGGCGAGCTTCGTTCCCACCCGCCCGTTCACCACGCGTCGAGTCCGCCCGGGACCGGGGCGATGTCGGTGAGAGATGCCGCCAGGGTCGTTAGTGCCAAGCAGAATTCGCTCTGCGTCAGGGCGGCCTTGTGCACCGCCGTCGGGTGTCGGTCGACAGTGCTGTACACGTCCGTGTGCGGGCGGCGTTTGGTGCCCGTTTCCAGGAACAGTGTCAGGGCCGTGCTGCCCGGATCGCACCAGGCGCGGTGCAGTGCGAGGGGTCCGAGCGCATACGACGCGCCCGCGACGTAGCGAACCGTGTGCACGAGCCGGAGGCAAGCCGGGCCCCGGCGCACGAGCAGCCAGTCGGCGCCGTTCGCGGACAGCTGCTCCCGATACGCGGTGACCATGACGCCTCCGTCGGCGGAGCCGTCCCCTGGCCCCTCGGACACGTACAGATCGGACCGTAGCTCACCGCGCACCACCGCGGAAGCCAGCGCAGATCGGTGGTTGTGGATGTCCAGCTTCTCGTCCGGCCCGGCCGTCCGCCACGCGTGCAGTCGAAGGGTATAGGGGTAACCGCCGTCGATGAGCAGCAGTCGCCATCGGCATCCCAGAGTGTCACGGTACGAGCGCCGCGCGCAGGCGGCAGTGGTCTCCGTGCCGGTCGCGAGTTCGGTGAGTATCCCCAGCAGGGTTGTTTCGTCGGCCAGTTCGGTCACCGTGGCTCGCGCCACGTCGAGCCGCCGCACTTCTGGGACATAGCCACCCAGCGTCGCCTCCAGGCGTTCGCGCGCTCGCATCAGATATTCTCCCACCCTTTCCACCCGCTTTCGCTCAGGGACCACCACCGCGGGCCGAACACGTGTCCTGGTACGGGAGTTGGAAGACGGCCACACAGGCCCGGTGATCCGAGAAGTTGTCGACGGTCACCGACTCGGTGAGGACCAGGTCGGGAGAGTGCAGGACATCGTCCACGCTGCGATTTCGCTGAGTGGGCCGTCCGTCGAAGGTGCTGGCCAGGGGGACGCCCAGCGTGTCGAGGAGCAGACCCGAAGCGTTCGCGTTGAAGTCGCCGCACACCAGGAGCCGTCCCGGCCCGCCGGGCCGGTCCAGCTCGTCGGCGAGCGCGCGCCAGATGTCCTTGAACTCCGGCTCTGCCGCATCCCGCCGGAACAGGTAGAACGGGAACGAGTGCAGCGACACGACATCGACCTGGGCCTCGCCCAGGTCGACCGTGACGCGTACGTGGCCCTTGTCGTGGCTGTGGATCTCCTGACCGTCCAGGACGACGCGAAGCCCCGGGTTGGGCAGCAGGTACCGTCCCGTATTCCGCAGCGGGAAGCGGCTGGCCACTGCTACGCCGCTGCGGCGGCCCGGCGTGAATGAGGAGGCGTGCAGCGGATGCGCCGCCAGGTGTCGCAGCGGTGTCCGCCGCTGCACTTCCTCCAGCAGTTCCGCGTGTCCGTGCCGGTCGAAGCCCACCTCCTGGAACGCGGCCACGTCCACGCCCCGTTCGGTGATCATGGCGAGCACCTCCGCGGTCGCACGCGGGTCCGCGGGGCCCGCCTCGTTCGCGAAGGCGCCGCTCGAACCGTCGACCCCCTCGTGCAGATTCCAGCTGACGACCGTGAGGGTGTGGCGCTGTGTGTTCACAGGGCCCCTGGCCCCTGGGGAAGTGCAGTGCCCCGCAGCGCGTACTCCCGCATCGTCACCACCCCTTGGTAAGCCAGCCAGATCGGTTGTCTGCCGTCGTGCCATCGCCAGGTGCCATCCTTGAAGCAGTCGAGGGTTGATTGTGCGGTTGTGGCCAGCAGTTCGGGCGCCTCGGGTGCGCCGGGCAGCAGCAGGGCCCTCGTCACCCATGCCGGGGTGAAGTGGCCGATCAATAAGGCGTCCACGGTTCCGTCCGCCATGGGGCGGCGCACTTGTTCGTCCATGAGCCGCAGTTCGAGGTCTGTCCCGCACAGCCATCTGCGGCCGGCACCGGCCACGCGGGCGAAGGGCCCTCCGTCCGGCAGCGCTCCGGCCGCGCGGTGCAGGGCCAGGGTGGCACGTGCAGTGTGCGCGGCGGACGGCTCGGTCGCGTGCAGGCTCTCTCCCCAGCAGGCCGTACCGCCACCCATCGTTGCCGTGCCGGGGCGGGCTGCGTCGGCCAGCCGGTGGACGAGACGGCGCAGCCCGGGGGACTCCGGCGCGATCTCGGCCATCGCAGCAACGACGATCGTGAGCACTGTGGTGCACTCCATGCCGAGCGGGTCTTCGGCGGGATCGAGCATGCCCTCCAGTACACCGGTCAGTTGCGCGCGCGTCGCGTCGTCGAGGCCGCTGCGCACCATCGCGGCCAGCACCCACGCGGTGACCTCGGGTCGGCCGCGGTCCCGCTGGGTACTGGCCGCCCAGCCGCCGCCGGCCTTCTGGAGCGCGAGCAGCGAGTCGAGCACCCGGCGCCTACACACGCGCGGCTCGCGCAGGTCGCACGCCGAGAGCATGCGCAGCCCGTACGAGGTGCCGATCGCGGTGGGTGGGACATGGTGATCGTCCAGGTACTGCGACCACCCGGCCAGATCCTCGCCACGGTGGGACAGCACGCGGAACTCGGCCAGTACGCTGTGCGCCGAGTCGTCGACCAGTCGTTGTACGGAGACCTCCGCCGGGGGCAGTAGTGATGCGGACGGTTCCTGTTCGGCGGACCGGCCCGTCCGCCACTGCGCTGCCATCCGCAAGGCGAACCCCAGGCACAAGGCGCAGAGTCCGGCGAACAGGTACCGGAGCACGGACAGGCTGAACCAGTCCTCCGGCAACGCGTAGTCGAGCAGCGCCTTGTAGGCGACGAGCGCCGCGGCAAATGGCCCCAGGGCAACGAGTGCGTCGGTGAGCCGTCGGACAGCCCCCGGTGGGGCGTGGGGCGACGGGTCGGGGGCGCCTGTATGGGTGCGGTGCGTCATCACGTCGCCTCCCCGACCGGCCGCGCGCGAGCCGGTAGGCGGCAGGATAGCCGGGCTGCCCCGAAACGTGGCCCCGTGCTGCCTGGTCCGCGTCAGGATCCCGGCCCCTTCGGGAGTGAAAGCCATGGGAAGTGCTCATCCGTCTGGGCCTGGCCAGAGGGCCGGGGCGGAGGTGCCCACCGCCCCGGTGCAAGGGGATTGCCACCGGCTGGTGGGGGCGGGCTTGCCGGTCAGGGTCGGCAGTGCCGTGGCGCGGGCTCGGGAAACCCGGCAAAGGGCCTAACAGGCGCGCCAGTAGCGCCAGAAGGGCGCCCCAGTCGCGGCTGCGCCAGGCGGTCGCGGTGGTGTCCAAGAGCGACGGGCGACGAGCACTCACGCCTCATCCAACGACCGCACCCGACCCCAGTCACCAAGACACCCCAGACCACCGATACCCGGTTCCTGTCCGCGCTGCATACCCACATTCAGTGGGAGTTCTGCCACGGCGAGACGTGAAGCCAAGCTATTCCTCATCAGACGAAGACCCTGACGAAGCATCACCAGGCCATTCCGCTCGGATCTAGCGACGCTTGCCATACTTGTCTAATGGAGATGGACGCCATGGGGGCGGCGCGGCGTTGGCTGGCTGATCAGGGCGTCCGCCGGGTGCGCGATGGGTGGGTGAGCGCCGAGGATCCGGAGGTGCTGCTCACATCCAACGAGGTGGCGCTTTCCCGGGCCGGCGATGTGTTCGCCGAAGATCTGGATGCGGCCGACCAGGTCCGGTTGGCCTTCGGGCTGCTGGACCTCCTCGACGAGTACTGGGTCACGTGCGAGATCCGGTTCGCGAACGAGGGTGCGCAGGGCCCACTGCCGGCTGACGTGCTGTGGGGCGGCTACCGTCGGCGCCTGGAGGCGGACCGGAACATCGAGGCCGTCACCTACTCGCTGTGGGTGGACTGGTTCGAGGACCACACCACGTCCGCGAGGGCCTTCGCCGAGGTCCTCGGTAACGACATCGACCGGGTGGTGGCCCAGCGGTCGGAAATCCTGCTCCGCCGAGCCCGGCGCGTTCTTGAGTGTTCGGGCCCGGTCTGCTGGACGGTGAAGGAGCCGACCTACCGCACCGCCGCGCAGCTTCCCGCCCTGCACCCAGCCGTCTTCCGCGGGCTCCGGGCGAGCTTCCATGACATCTACGGCGACCTGGAACCGGCTGCCGCCTTGTCCCTCCTCGACCGGCTGGATCTCCCCACGGACACCCAGCACCTTGCCGAACTGCGCCACGTACTTACCGCAGGGCACAGGAACCATTACCGCAGTCCCCGCGCGTGGGAGGATGCGGTTCGCTCGTGCTCTTGAGCTGATGCCTTGGCAGATCCAGGAAAGATGCCAGCGATGTGGAGTCCGGCCAGGTAGCTGGTCGCCGCCTTTTCCTGGCGTGTGGCGACTTCACGCCTCTACTTCAAGCAGTTGACGCACCGCTCGACGGTGGCGCGGTGCGCGTACGCCTCGCGGTCGGAGGCGGGCGACCGGCGTCCCAGGCTCCCGGGCGGCCCTGATACGGAATCAGGGCCGCCCGGCCGTCGCGCACGGAGAGGGAAGGTCAGCAGCTCAGGTTGGAGCCCGGCGTGGTGCCGAGGATCTGGGTGAACTGCTTGTAGCGGTCGACCCGGCTCTGGACCTGGCCGGGGTTGCCGCCGTTGCACTCCAGGCTGCCGTTGATGGCGCGGATGGTCTCACCGAAACCGCGGCTGTTGACCATGGCGTTGTGCGGCGTCATGGTGCCCGGACCCGACTGCGTGTTCCAGTACCAAAGACCGGTCTTCCAGGCGACCGCCGGGTCGCGCTCCACCAGGTAGGGGTTGCGCAGGAGATCGATGCCGAGCGCGTCGCCCGCCGCCTTGTAGTTGAAGTTCCAGCTGAGCTGGATCGGACCGCGGCCGTAGTACGCGGCTTGTCCTGCGGGGCAGCCGTAGGGCTGGTTGGCGTCGCAGTAGTGCGGGTAATTGGCCTGGTTCTGCTCGACGATGTGCACCAGACCGCCGGTCTCGTGGTGGACGTTGGCGAGGAACGCCGCTGCTTCCTGGCGCTTGATGGTGTCGCTGCCGGTGTTGGCGAAGGCCGGGTACGCCTTGAGCGCGTCGGTCAGGCCCTTGTACGTGTAGAACGAGTTCCGGCTCGGGAACATCTGGTTGAACTGCGTCTCGCTGACCACGAAGCCTGACGGGTTGGGGTTGCCCGGGTCGGTGCCACCGCCGCAGGCGCCCGCGTCCGCCCAGACGTCGCTGCGGCCCGGTGTTTCGTTCTGGGTCCACCACTTGGCGTTCCAGTTGTGCCCGTTGTACGAGGCGGTATTGCCGCCGGTGTAGACGGAGGAGGAGTTCCAGGGGGTTGCACACGCGGCGGCGGATGCCGTGGCGGCGGCCGGGCCAAGGACGATCATCGCGCAGAGCGCACTGAGCGCTGCTGCGAAACTGATGAGACGTTTGATCACGCGTCATCTCCTATCGGGCGGGCTCGAGGCGGGCTTCACGCGCCGCCGGGGGAGTGTCGGTGACTCAAGCGGAATGGTCTGTACCTGTCAAGGTCTGGACCAATTCTGGTGTACGGCTGACCTGAATTCGCCGCACACCGATGCCTGCGCTGCTCGCGCTGCCTGTTCAGAACAGATCACGGCAAATGAGGAGACCGCTCTCGCGTCCTGGACCGGCACGTGGCGCTGGGGTGTTGCAGCGGCCGGTGCGCATCCGTGATCGACTCCCGGGCACGCAACCCATCGGGCCGGCCGCGGTTCAAGTGGGATCCGTCGTCCCTGCCGGCGGCGATCCCGCCATCGCCCATGAGGGAAGGGGTACGTGCGGCCACGTCGAGGAACGCGCGGGACCCCGAGAGCAGCCGTGCCGCCGGTATGGTCGATCAGGCCGGTCGTCGCCCACCGGCGAGGCGGCACGTGCTGCCAAAGGGGGCGGTGCAACAGGCCAACAGCAGACGCCTCCACTTCACCGGTTGTTGATGCCCCGTCAATCCGGGCCTTCTAGGTTCCGCAAGCACCCCTCGCGACCCCGCCGCCCGACCGGTGCGGCAGGGACGGTCACGAACCCCTGGAGTGATCAAGTGGAACGTCGTGGTTTCCTGCGCGGAGCAGTCGTCGGCGGCACAGCAGCGGCATTCGGGTACACGCTCATGCAGGGCGCGGCCTACGCGGCGCCGGCCCAAAAGGGCCCCGGCCCGTACGGCGCGCTCGGTGCGGCAGACTCCAACGGCATCCAGCTGCCCGGCGGCTTCACCAGCCGGGTGATCGCCCGGTCCGGCCAGAAGGTCGCCTCCACCCCCTACACCTGGCACGACGCCCCCGACGGCGGGGCCTGTTTCGCCGACGGCACAGGCTGGATCTACGTATCAAACTCGGAGATTTCCACCACCGGCGGCGCGGGCGCGATCAAGTTCAACTCGACAGGCTCCATCACCGGCGCCTACCGGATCCTGTCCAACACCAACCGCAACTGCGCCGGCGGGGCGACCCCCTGGAACACCTGGCTGTCCTGCGAGGAGGTCAGCACCGGCTACGTCTACGAGACCGACCCGTGGGGCGTGAACGCCGCCGTGCGCCGCCATGCCATGGGCCGCTTCAACCACGAGGCGGCGGCCGCCGACCCGGTCCGCAAGGTGATCTACCTGACGGAGGACGTGTCGGACGGCTGCTTCTACCGGTTCGTTCCCTCCACCTGGGGCAACCTGTCGGCGGGCACGCTCCAAGTCCTCAAGGCCGGAACGGCCACCTCCGGCAGCTTCACCTGGGCAACCGTGCCCGACCCGGACGGCTCACCCACCCCCACCCGCGACCAGGTCTCCGGCGCCAAGCTGTTCAACGGCGGAGAGGGCTGCCACTACGCCAACGACACCGTCTGGTTCACCACCAAGGGCGATGGCCGCGTCTGGCAGCTCGACGTGGCCGCCGGCACCTATGAGCTGGCCTACGACGACTCCCTGGTCGTCGGTGGCGCAGCCCCGCTGACCGGCGTCGACAACGTCACCGGCTCATCCTCCGGCGACCTGTACGTCGCGGAGGACGGCGGGAACATGGAGATCTGCATCATCACGCCGGACGACGTGGTCGCGCCGTTCCTGCGGATCACCGGCCAGTCCTCCTCCGAGATCTGCGGCCCGGCCTTCTCGCCGGACGGCAAGCGCCTGTACTTCTCCAGCCAGCGGGGCACGAGCGGCAGCTCATCCGGCGGCATCACCTACGAAGTCACGGGCCCCTTCCGCAGCTGACCGACCCGCCATCGACCGGGATGACGACAGGCGCCTGACCCGCTCGGAGGGGTCGGCGCATGTCGTCGGGACGCTGCGGGATGATTCCTCTCCACTCCACACCGCTCTGTCCCGCCTGTACCGGCAGATGTGGGCGCGGAGGCCGCCGACCCCAGACGGGTGCCGCCTGGGGCCGAGGCGGAGGCAGCCAATAGCCCCGCTCGACGCAGCGGGCGGTGCGGATGTGCCGGTCGGTTCGGTGAGGGCGGAAGAACTGACAGAGCACGGTGTAGCGTCCTGTACGCGTTGCTACGATGGATGGTATGGCGAAGAAGCAGATCAACGTGAGAGTCGACGAAGCCGTGTACGCCGGCATCGAGAAACGCGCCGCGGCCGCCGGAATGGAAGTCAACGAGTACGCCCGCCAGCTGGTCGCCGACGAGGCCAACGATCTGCGCCACCGTTTCCTCGTCGCGGGCGATCACTTCGCCGGCGAGTGGGCCGACCACTTCGAGGAGCGTTTCGGCGCCGACAGCCAAGGCGCTGCCCCCGCCCGCAAGTCGGGCCGCGCCGCGTGATCGTGCACATCGACCGGGCCTGGCTCCTGGACCTGGCCCACCGCAGCCTGCCCGCAGACCCGCAAGTGACCGACTTCGGCAGCCTGCAGGCCGCCGTCGCCCGCCACACCGACAAGGTGATGGACGTCTACGTCTACGCCGAACCGCACCACCGGGCCGCGGCCCTCATGCACCAACTGGTGCGCGTCCCCGCGCTAGAGGCACACAACAAGCTGTTCGCCGCCGTCGTTGCCGCCTCCTACCTGAGCGCGTCGGGATTGTTTGTCACCGTCGGCGCCAAAACGGCCGCCGACCTGGCAGAACGCATCGACCGCGATGCCCTGGACGTACGCAGCGCAGCCGCCGAGATCCGCTCCTGGACGCAGAACTGAGCGGCAGTGCTCCTCAAGCGCGCCGTCCGGGCATGCGGTGCACACTGCCTGCCTGGACGAGCGTCCGCTCTACAGCTTTGGGCACCCGTTGCCGAACACAGCGAGTCCTGCGCCCGGGGCGTGGTGCCGGAGCCCGGCCTATGGGGCTCCGGTGGGGTGGGTGGCGAGGACCACCTTGACGCCACAATTCCAAAACCTGCTGGTCAGGCAGGACATCGCAGGCGCCGAGGTCAGCAGGCGGGCGGCCTCCGTCCTTCGACGCGCGGACTACAAAGCCTGCCACGCTGTCGAGTGCGGGATCAACCGGCTCAAGCGCAACAGGGCCCGTGGCCCCGCGGTTCGACAAGCTGGCCGTGCGCTACCTGGCGGTAGTCCAGGTGGCAGCGATCAAGCGAGTGGCGGTAGTCGACCCCATACGATGCTGACCTGATCGGTTGCCGACCCTGCAAGGGGCCTGCGCGGCCGTCCTAGCCCCCTCCGCACTGTCACTGCTGACGACGACGTTCACCGACCCCGCCGAGCGCGGTAGGGCGTTTGGGATCTACGGGGCGCTCGCCGGTGGCGGCAGCACCATCGGGCTGCTGGGGGGGCGGGCTGCTCACCGAGTACGCGACCTGGCGCTGGCGCCTGTACGTCAACGTCCCTGTCGCGCTGGCCGCCCTCGGCGGCGCGCTGGCCATCCTCAAGGACCGCCCCGGCCAGCGCGGGGTGCGCCTCGATGTCCCCGGCGCGCTGCTCGCCTCCGGCGGGCTCGTAGCGATCGTGTACGCCTCCAGCGACGCCGAATCCGCAGGCTGGGCCGACCCGTTGGTCCTGACCCTGTTCGCGGCCGGTGTGGTCCTGCTCGCCGTCTTCGTGTGGTGGCAGTCCCACGCCAAGCATCCGATGCTGCCGCTGCACATCGTCAGGGACCGCACCCGAGCGGCGGCGTTCACGACGATGGGCCTGGCCACCGTCGCCATGTTCGGCGCCTTCCTGTTCCTGACCTACTACCTCCAGGCCATCCTGGACTACTCACCCCTACGGACCGGACTGGCATTCTTACCGATGTCCGTCACGATCGTCATCGGCGCGACGCAGATCGCCGCCCGGCTCCTGCCCCACACCGCCCCCCGCAACCTGATGGCCCCCGGCATGCTCCTCGCGGCCGGCGGCATGCTGCTCCTGACCCGCCTGAGTGTGAACTCCGATTACGCCACCGGGGTGTTGCCCGCGCTGGTGCTGCTCGGCCTGGGCATGGGACTGACGTTCATGCCGGTCTATGCAACGGCGACCGCCGGGGTCGCCCCGAAGGATGCCGGGGTGACGTCCGCGACGGTCTCCACCTTCCAGCAGATCGGCGGCTCCCTGGACACCGTCTGGTTGAACACGCTCGCCACCTCCGCCGCCACCCGCTACATCCACACCCACCCCTCTGGGGGCCGGGGCCTGGGGGAGGGCATGGTGCACGGCTTCACCGTCGCCGCCTGGTGGTCGGCGGGTGTCCTGCTCCTTGCGGCGTTGGTCGCGGCCATGGCCACGACGCCTGAGAGCTCCTAACGAAATGATCTGCGAGGTGGTGAGACCACTGCGGGCCGGATGGTGTTCCAGGGCACCGTGTTCGCACTCCACACCCAGACCGCCGGGGAGTACCTGCCGCAGGAACTCGGTTGCGGCTCCGGCATGACCTGCTGACGCCGCTTGGCCAAGTGGACCTTGTGGGCCGACGCGGGAGTGTGGCCCCGGCTGCACTAGGTCCTCCTCGCCGAGCTCCGCAGCGCGAACGCGCCGGACATGGCGGGCCGGGGCATGTGGCCCCCTGCCCCTTAACCGGCTGCCGCCCGGCGGCGCCCGGTGGTGATGCTTTGGAACGGAACACGGGGGGTCTCCCGGAGAGGTTCGAAAGGGCTGATGCCTGCCCACCGGCCTCGACCGGCTTGCCGACCACACCGGCCCGACCACGGTGAACAACAGGTCACGAAGAAGTGGTCGGGGTGCGGTAGCCGCTACCGCACCCCGACCACAGAGATCCGGCCGCCATGGGCGGCGCCGATGGTGAGGGATGCGCATCGTTCACAGGGCGGGCGATCAGGGGGCCATCGACCGTGGGCGGTGCGCAATCGCGTCGTAAGAGCTCGGCGCCGGCAGGGCGATGGCCGTTTGCGGGTGGTCGTCGTAGGGCTGACCGGCGAGTGCGCAGCCTGCCGGCCATCGCAGTCCACGCCCGGCAGCCGGGCCACCGTTGTCGGCTGCGCAATGCTGTGACCTGCGGCGGTTGGCCTGCCGGAGAGTGGTCGGGGCGATGACGGCACTCTGTGGTCGCCCTCTACCACCGCTCCTTCACAGGGCGAGCCCCCGCGGGCGGCCACTGCGCATGATTGCTCCAACTGCCCCCAGCATGCGGTCAGTCCGGCGGTGATGCCTGTGCACTGCGCAGCGCATCGCGGTGCGCATCGGAGCCCTTCATGAGGCTTGCCGCAGGGTGCGCAGCCAGGCGATGACACCGAGGTCGATGGCTGCGCGATGGGACGGCGCTGCGCAATCACCCCTCCGGCCGCTGCCGTTCGTCTTTAGCGATGCGGGCGGCGAGCATCGCTTGGTAGGCGGCCGGCCCTGGAGCGGATGGTCGGGACGACCACCCGCTCCAGGTGCGGTTGTGACTCTGTTGTGATGGTGGTCGGGGTGGGGTGGTCGAGGGCCCGGTCGGGGAGGCCGGGTTTCTTTCCGCCTATGCACCACACCAACTGCTCTCGTGAGCCGTCGTGGCCGGGCAGCGCGGCCAGACCGTGCCGCCGACGGCTCGACGCCCTCACGCCCGAAGCCGTGGCGGAGCCGCGACGATGACCGGCTGCGGAGCCAGGGTCCGGCGCGGAGAGATGGCCGGGGACCGTTTCACACAGATCGCCAACGCCTTCTTCAGGGACCCGCGGATCTCCTTCAAGGCGAAGGGAATCTTCGGGCTGATCTCGACGCACCGCGACGGCTGGCGCGTGAGCGTGGCCGAACTCGCCCGCTGCGGACCCGAGGGCCCCAGCGCGGTGCGCACGGGTCTGCAGGAGCTGGAGAGCTTCGGCTACCTCACGCGGACACGGCAGCGGCACCCGGACGGCACCCTGGGCGATGTCACGTACTGGATCACCGATGTTCCCGCCCATCTGTACGACCTGTTGGGCGACACCGCGTCCAGCGCCGACCTTATGCAACACAGCAGGTCGCAACCTGAATCAGGTTTTCCCACGCTGGATCACCCACCGCTGGGTGATCACCCTACTAAGAACACCAAGAACAAGAAGACCAGAGACCAGAACCCCAACTCCGTCCATCCGTCCGTCCCTAACGCGTGCGCGCGCGAGAGCGACGCGCCGCACGCGGAGCAGGCCGGACAGAGCCCACAACACCACAAGGCCCCCGCCCGCAGAGACAGCGTGCCTCCCTCGCCCGGCGAGCGCCTGCTCCTGACGATTGGCGCCGAGCACCCCGAGCTGCTGCTGACCGGGCAGGTACTCACCGACCAGGGCGTGGAAGCCCAGATCACGGCCTTGCTGGAAAAATACCCTCTTTCCCAGGTCCTGATCTCGACGCCGGGGATCGCGGTCAGGTCCGCCGCAGTTCTGCTGGTCACCGTCGGCGACGGCACTAGCTTCCCCACCGCCGCCCATCTGGCCTCCTACGCCGGCCTCGCCCCCACGCCCCAGTCGTCGGGAACCTCGACCCTTGGCGAGCACGCGCCCAGAAGCGGCATCCGGCAGCTCAAGGGAGCCATGTTCCTCTCCGCGTTCGCCGCTCTGCACGACCCGTCTCCCGCGCCTACTACGACCGCTGCCGCGCCAGAGGAAAGACCCACACGCAGGCCCTCCTCCGCCTGGCCCGACAGCGCACCAGCGTGCTTTTCGCGATGCTCCGCGACGGCGTCCTCTACGAACACCGACCTCTACGCCCCGCTTGACGGAGGAGATGGAGGCGCCCCCCGGGGCAGCACGCTGGCTACCGCCGCGCCAGTCAAGGGCGTTGGTCCACGCGAAGAACCTGCCCTTCCGACCCGCTCCAGGCCGAAGCATGCTGCGTGTTCCACGCGTTACGAAATTCCGCAACCCGTGTACTTCCTGCTTCGACTTTTGGAGGCAGATGGCAGCGAGCCTATCGCGCCGGCATCTGCCGAGCAGCGGGGCCCGCCTCCCGCCTGGATCGGCTATTCGTGGACGAAGTTGCTAGCGCCCAGCTCGTGCTGGGCCTTGCAGCATCCGATTGTGATGTCGCGATGTCCTGCTGGCCCCGTCCTGGGATGCCGCCGGTGTTGAGGGAGTATTGTGCCTAGGGTTTGGCACTGACCATTTGACCGGAGTATGAACGGCTGAGCTGGTCGGTCGGGACCGGCTTGCAGACCAGGTCGCCCCAACAATACGGAGGGTCTCAGGCGCCTAGTAGGACTCCGTCTGCTAGATGGTGCCGCCGCCGTCGACGGTGAGCACGGCTCCGGTGATGAAGTCTGCGTCGGGGCTCGCGAGGAAGGCGACGGCCGCGGCCACGTCTGCGGGGTTGCCGATCCTGCCCAGCGGCCGGTCGGCCGCCTCCGCGAGGAACTCCGTCTCCTGCTGGCCGAGCTGGCGGGCCTCTTGGGAGAGCATGGGGGTGCGGGTATCCCCAGGGGCGACGCAGTTGATACGGACCCCGGCGGGTCCATGGTCCAGCGCTATGGCCTGGGTCAGCATGACGACGCCGGCCTTGGCCGTGCAGTAGGCAGCGGCTTTCTCACCCGCGCGCAAGCCCCAGCCGGAGGCTACGGTGACGATGCGGCCCTGCCCGGCCCGTTCCATGTAAGGAATGACAGCCCTACAGACGAGGAACACCGAATCCACGTTGTCCGCGAGCGTGTTGTGCCAGGAGTCGAAAGACAGATCGGTGACGGTGCCGCGCTGAATACTGCCGGCGACACAGCACACGTCGGTGATGTTCCCTAGCGTATGCGTGACGTCCTCCACCATGTCTGCCACGTCGTACTCGTCCGCGAGGTCGCACTTGAAGGAGGTGGCGTGCCCGCCCGTCGCCCGGATGCGTGCGGCTACCGTCTCGGCCGCGGCGTCGCGGTCGACGACGGCGACGGCCGCGCCCTCGTCTGCCAGGCGTAGGGCGACCGCAGTGCCGATCCCGCCACCGCCTCCGGTGACCAGAGCCACCCGGCCGGGCCCGGCGCTCATCGCGGCTCTCCGCGGAGCGTGCCGTCGAACAGCTGGGTGAGCAGGGCTTTTTGGGTGTGCAGCCTGTTCTCGGCCTGCTGAAAGATCCTCGAGCGCGGGCCGTCCTTGACCTCCGCGTCGACTTCTTCGCCGCGGGTAGTGGGCATGCAGTCGAGGAACACAGCCTCCTCGCCATCGCTGGCCTGCCTCATCAGCGGTGCGGTCACCCGCCACCGGCCGGCGAGGCGGGTCCTGGCCTGGATCTCTTCCTGTCCGGTGAGCACTGCCGATTTCCAGCTCAGCGTGTACACCGCCGCACAGCCCTTCACGGCCTCCTCGAGGTTCTCGGTGAGGGTGATATCGCCTCCGGAGCGGGCCGCGATGGCCCGCGCAGAGCGGGTCACCTTCTCCCTCGGAGCGAAGCCGGGCGGGTGCGCGATGGTCGCGCGGTGCCCGAGCAGCGCCGCGGCCATCATCGAGGAGTGCAGCACTCCCGGGGTCTTCTGCCGGGGCGAGTACGACCAGACGTAGGCGATCCGACGACTCGCCGCGTCCGCTCCGAACAGCTCGCGCAGAGTCAGCAGGTCGGCGAGGACCTGGCAGGGGTGTTCCTCGTCGTCCAAGGCGTTGATGACGGGGATACGCGCCAGGTCGGCCATTTGGCGCAGCCGCTCGTGACCGGCGCCGGGCTCGTTCATGTCGTACCAGCGCACCACGAGTGCGTCGAGGTAGCGGTTGAGTACGCCGATGGTGTCCTCGATGGACTCCCGGTTCGCCAGGCGCAGCTCCTGTGTTCCGTAGGGGAGACTAACGGCGCCGAGCTGGGCGGCGGCGACCTGGAAGGAGACCCGCGTCCGGGTCGAGGGAACGTTGAAGAGCAGGCCGATGCAGCGCCCGGCCAGTGAGGTGCTGCTGCCTTCGCCCCGTTTGAGGGCTTCGGCGAGATCGAGCAGCGAGCGGATCTCCTCCGCGGACAGATCCTGGATGCGAAGGAGGTGTCTGGGGGTGATCACGGGAGAAGCCTCCTGCCGGAGTGTGGTGCCGACCTGCGTCACGCGGTCTGTTGGGCGCCGTCGGCGTCCCAGAGGGTGTCCATGGTCTCGTGGCTAATGCTCCTGGCCAGGTCGGCCCGGGACGCGTACCCCATGTTGATGATCAATCGTCGGCCTTGGGTCAGTGGGTAGACGCGGTGCAGCGTGGTGTCGGTGCGCATCAGGTACACGTCTCCGGCACTCAGCTCGTAGGAGTGGATGGGCCGGTCGATGAACTGCCGGTGGAGCTGGGGGTCTGCCTTGTTCCAGTGTGTCCGGGGCACGCTCTGGACGAAGCCGCCGTGTTCGACGGGCGGGCAGGCCACCACCCACACGACGGCGAAAGCGTAATCGTCCCAGTGCCATCCATGGGTGTCGCCGGACTGCCGCAGCTCTGTGATGACGTACTGCTCGGGCTCATAGGGGCACTCAAGAACCGGTTCGTCCGCGATGCGGCTCAATGCCGCCCGCAAGTGCGCGTGTTGGTATACGGCCGGGATGACGGAGCCGTGGGCACGGATGTCCTGATGGCGGACGTTGCGCATCCGCCGGGGGCTTCCTCCGGTCTCCTCGAAACTCATGTCACGCCGCACACCGCGAGTGTCGATGAGCGCCTCAATCTCGTCGGCGACGGCGTTCTTCGTGTCCTCCGGTGCCAGGAAGGAAACCTTGGCGAATCCGCCGGAGAGGAGGTCCAGCCGAGCCCGCTCCACCTGCTCTTCCTCGACATCGTGAACAAGGTGTCTCGACAAGGCCTGCACGGCGCGCTGCGCACGCCCGTCCGGGCGGCCCTCCGATTCTGGCCGGTCCATCTCACTCCCGAGTCGTACGTCGTTTCTACTCGTGGTCGTCGTGCAACTTGTCTGTTTCGGCGAGCGAAGACACATCTGACTGCGACTTCCTTTTGATGCCGCCTTCGTCGCCGACCTCGTTAAGCGAAACCTGCCTGGATGCCTTGGGGCGGATTCCTGCCGTCCACGCTCGATGCCCAAGGCCGGGTCCTCCGCTGCTGTCTGAGTGGACGCTCCCAGCCTGATACGGCCAGCGGACACACGCACGGGCACATGACGGTCATTACCCCATAGGGAACTCGTAGATAAGGGGTGCGGACCAGTGCGCTGTATTGACTGCCCCCGCCAGGCGGCGCACCGCAGGCGCTGAAGAGGACCCTCACCAGGACTACGCCGAACGGGCTGCGGTCCGTACCCGCCGTGCGGTGATCCAGGTGTTCTCGGGGGCCGCTCGGCTTCGCGCTTTGGTCGTTGCTCGGGGTGGTGCGCGCGGGCCCGCGTCGCCTCGTCGTCGGCTACAGCACCTGGCGCAGCCGCTCGCGCATAGCGTGCTGCTCGAAAGGGACGAGAATCATGTCCGACTTCCTGACCGACGGTTCCTCCGGACTCTCCGGCAACACTCTTGGCGGAGTGGTCTCCCCCCTCAAATCTCTCCTTGACGACGTGACTTCCGCTGGTGCAGGCGCAACCATTACCCAAGAGATGGTTGACAACGCGAACAAGGTCAAGCCCGCTGTAGACAAAGCCAACGGCTGACCTCACAGCCAGCGCGAGGCCACGACGGGCCTTGAGGGCGCGGGCGTAGTGCTGTTCGGCGTGGGCGCCTTGAAGGGCGGCAACGGTCGGTGTGGGCCATCGGTCCTCAGCGTGGCCGGCGCGGAAGCGGAGTGATGGATCGTGCCTCGTGCAGAGCGCTGCGCAGGCGGTCGTTGTCCACGCTGAAGCGCTGGATGGCCGCGAGGGCGAGTTCGAGCTGTTCGGTGAGGTCGCGTGTGTCGCGGCGCAGGCGCGCATTGTCGGTCTTCAGGCTGGTGGGGGCGGCGGCGCCGGTTGTCCTGCCCGTGGCCGTCGGGCGCGTCATGCCTGTCCGGAGGAGCCTGCTACTGAGTGCGCGCTTACGGATACAGGTTGGGTGTCAATTGCTCATGCCGCCATCGAGTACGTCGCGGCACTCCTCGGTAAAGGCAGCAATCAGCAGGCTGGTGTAGGGCTCTTGATCCTCGTAACTCTGAGGGAAGTCGGGCAAATCGTCCGAGGTTGACTCCGGTGCAGCCTTGTTCATCACGCGCCACAGCAGCTCTATGCCGCCCGGATGCGAGTGCTCAAATGCTCCGCGTAGTGACAACGCCAGGGCAATTGAAACACGCCTGGAACTCTCAGCTACCTGGGGAGGACCCTCCAGATCGACAATGCCCTGGTGCCGGATCGTCTCCTTCACTGCCTCGGTGACGGCTCTGAACAACTCGCCCTTCTTTGTGGGGGCATCTTCACCGAGGGTTGTGCCGATCGCCTCGAGAAGCGCCTCCTGAAGCTCCGCAGCCTCCGTAGCAGTTGCCAGATCCGAGAGTCTTTCCTGCGCCTCGCGCGCACAGTGAAGGAAACCTGCATAGGCCGTTCTCCGTACCTCCCGCCGCCAGTGCGCGTGCTGGCCTTGGTTCTGCTGCCGACCCGCTACGACGGAAGCTGTGACTGCCCCCGCCGCCCCCACCGCTGCGCCTAAAACGCCCGCTACCGCGCCGACGATCACAGTTCCGTCCATGCAGGTCATTGTGAGCGTTTCACGCTGCTATGACTCCTCCCTCGGTCCAGATCCGTCCGCATCCCGAATCGCTGAACGGGTGCGCAGGCCACATCGGGCAGCATTCACTGACAGCAGGTGAAGTGGCGTGGGCCCGACGGCCCGGCGGCTATCGCGCGATGCGTACCTTGACCGGCGTGTTCGGGCAGCGGGACGCGTTCTCGGCCAGGGCGGCCGCCTCACTGGGTCGATGGCAAGCTTCATGCGGGTCTTGATGGCGATCCACTGGCTCACGTATTCGCACCGGTTGTCCTCGGCCGGGGGCATCCAGGTGGAGGGGTCCTGGGCGGCCTTGCTGCGGTTGGACCGTGCCGTGACGGCGATCAACGCCCGCTCTTCTCCGAGGTCGTTGGCGTACGCCTGCCGCTCGGCCGCCCTCCAGTCCCGGGCGCCGCTGTCCCAGGCCTCCGCGAGCGGGATGCGGTGGTCGATGTCGAGGCCGGAGGGGCCTCGACGTACTGATCGTCGTACTCGGAAACCACCGGCCTCCGGTCAGCCTGCTCTTGGAGCTCGTGCGCTGGTAGCCGGTGCGGTCCTCGTCCTTGATGGTCAGGGCTTTGAGGGCGGCCTGGAGCGGCTGAGTGACGGTCTCTCCGGCCCTCGGTGCGGCATGGGGGCTGCTTGTGGCGTGGCTTGGGCGGTGGCGGCCGGGATGAGGAGGGCTGCGGTGGCGGTGAGCAGGATGACGGTGCGGGTGATGTCGGGCACGGGACTCCTCGAAGATCACAGAGAGTGTTCGTGATCTTCGTATCGAGTCGGTGCTCGCCGACGTGCCGTGAAGAGGACTCGTGTCAACCGCAACGGGCGGTAAGTCAGATCGGCCCGGGATATGGCGCAGTTGAACAACAGAGGTGTGGCCGCCACCGTCGGCCCCGCTGCCCACCGGGAGACAGTAGGCGCCGTTAGCCAGTTGTCCCTGCGCAGCGGCAGACCAGTCGTTGAACGATGCCTCGCGCTGCCGGACAGAGCTGGTCTGCCAGAGCGCACTGGCAAACTTTATGATCTTGGTGTGTCTCGAGTGACACGGCGTCGGAGCCTTCCTGGATAGCCCCGTTCACCGGGCTGAGCTGCGCTGCTTCGGCAAGTTGATGACCGTGGTGCGCCGTGAAGTCGCAGACGAGCCGCGACGTGGACGGTCGCGGAGCCTGCCGTTGGGAGACCGGGTGTTGCTGGTCGCGGCGTACTGGCGCACGAACTTGACCCTGCGCCAGCTCGCTCCGCTCTTCGGCGTCTCCAAGTCGGCGGCCAACCGGATCATCGACCATCTCGGGCCCAAGATCGCGCTCCGGCCGCGCAGGCGCTTCGCGAAGGACACCGTGCTCATCGTGGACGGCACTCTCGTTCCCACCCGTGACCACGCGGTGGCCGAGCAGTCGAAGAACTACCGCTATTCCACGAACCACCAGGTCATCATCGATGCCGACACCCAGCTTGTCGTGGTCGTCGGCCGGCCCCTGCCCGGCAACCGCAACGACTGCAAGGCATGGAAGGAGTCCGGAGCGAAGGACGCCGTCGGCAAGACGATGACCAGCGCCGACGGCGGCTACCCGGGAACCGGCCTGGTGATGCTCCCACCGCCGCCGAGCAGGTAAAGAACTAACCGACTGGCAACAGGCGCACAACACCTCCCACAAGCAGGTCCGGGCTCGCGTCGAGCACGCCTTCGCCCGAATGAAATGCTGGAAGATCCTGCGTGACTGCCGTCTCAAGGGCGACGGCGTCCATCACGCCCTACTCGGCATCGCCCGCCTGCACAACCTCAACCTCGCTGGATAAGCGGCAGGACCCCGCGACGATCGGCTGCACCCCGACCACAGCGAAGATCATTTACGGGAGAACCCTGAGGCATGGAGTACGGCCCTGATGACGTGATCGAGCGAGCCGCCCCCGAGCCCCCGTTCGAGCAGCTCGCGGGCATCCTGCGCGTGCGTATTGCTCGGTGAGACTGGAAGCCCCGGCGGCCTATCTCGTCGGGAACCCGGCTGTGTGATGAGTTGGGGTTGTCCCGCCCGGACCGTGCGCCGTGCGATTGCTGCCGTGGTCGCCGGAGATCTGCTCTTCGTTGTCCCGCAGCGCGGCACGTACGTTCAGGTGCAGGGCGAGGCCGAGGGCGACGGCAGCGAATAGCGCCCCGCGGTCACGACCGGTAGCGCGCCACGGTGTACGCGGTCGGTCCGGTGAGCGTCCCTGGCCCGGACTCGTCCACCATGTCGACCACCTCGAAGCCTCCTCCTGCCGCGTAGTGCTCCAGCTCGCGGGGGAACAGGACCCGGCGCCTGATCACGTCCCGCGCTTCGTGGCCAGACTCGAATGTCCACAGCCGGTGCATGGTGTTGATCTGCGTCCGTAGATCCCACTCGTAGTGAACGGTGACCGTGGCTCGTGTGTCTGAGGTCTCGACGGTGGCGGTTGCGGGCTCTGTCTGGGTGATCGGCGATACGGGGGAGCAGAGCACGAGGACCGCGCCGGGGCGCGCGTGCGCCGCGAATGTCGCGAACACGTCCTGCACCGCGTTGTTGTCGTGCACATAGGCCAGCGAGTTGCCCAGGCACGTCACAGCGTCCACGCGGCGGCCGAGCCGGTACGCGCGCATGTCGCCGGTCCGGATATCGAGGCCGGGGCGGGCGCGGCGTGCGTGCGCGACCATGCGTTCCTGTAGATCCACGCCGACGCACTCGAACCGCTTCGCAAGGATCTCCAGGTCTCGCCCGGTGCCGCATCCGAAGTCGACCAACGTGGCAGCGTCCGGACGGTGCTGGTCGATCAGCGCTTGGCACGTCCCCGCGGCATCGCTGTCCGCCTGCACGGCGTCGTAAAGGGCTGGGTCCCGGTAGAAGAGGTTGGTAGCTTTCATGGCGCTCGGCCTCCGCGTCGGTGCTGCTCATGCGAGGGCCCGCAGCCCGATCTCCAGGGCGAGTGTGTCGCAGAGCAGGTCGGGCACTGTGGGCACGCGTTCGGCGCGCTCGCGGGCCACAGCGAGCGCCTTGGGGTCAACGTAGCCGAGATCGACGAGCAGGGATTCCCGCAACATTCCATCCAGGAGGGGGAGTCCGTACGTGCGCAACCCCGCTTCCATGACCGCCAGGAAGTTCTCAGGCTCCGCAGGCGAGGTGACGGACTCGGGCAGACCTGCGCGTCGTAGCCGTTGGCGGAACAGGGCCTTACCCCGCTTGTGCTCTGTGGGGAGCTGTTCCATGAAGCGCACGATGCGGGGATGCACCAGCGGGTTCACGGGCCAGACTCCGACCCGCAGATATCCGGGATTGTGAAGCCCGCTCGCCATGAGGGCCGGCAGGGGCAGAACCGGGATGGGGGCTAGGTTGTCGTCCACGTCGGCGACCGCTTCCCTTCCCCGGCTCGCGAGCCAGGGAACCGGCTCGGGTGTGGGGAGTTCGGCCGTTGTTCGGGAGTGACAGGCGTTGATCTCGTCCCCGCCGGCCCCGGTGAAGATGACCTCGCAGCCCCGCGCCGCCACCTGTTGACGCACCACATCGAACGCCTCTTGGTAGAACGCCCCCGCGGGGTCATGGGGTGTGCCGAGGGCGCGCACCCCACCGGGCACGAACGGCGGATGCTGCATGGCGGGAACAGCCGTGTCTCGGAAGCCGAGATGGTCGACCAGCGCCCGCCGCCGCTCGCGCTGCTGGGCGCCGATGGCTCCGCCCATGAGCAGCCCGAAGCTGTAGGTATGGCCGTACCCGGCGGCACCTACGGACAGGGCGACGTTGCCCGAGTCCGCTCCGCCTGAGAGTTCGACGCCTACGCATCCGGTCGCCACCGGGGCTTCCTCTACGGCCTCGTTCAGCAGCGCGTCGAACACGACCAACGGGTCTACTCCGCGGCGCAGGGGCCGGGGCTCCAAGACATGCTCGGCGGGCTGCGGGTAGATCATGGCGAGCCCCGACGAGGTGAACACGGCCGAGGCGCGTTCAGTGAGTCGGTGCACCCCTTCAAACAGCGTGTCGGCGGTGTACCGGTGCTGCCTGGTCAGAGCTCGGGCTACCGCGCGCGGTACGAGTCGGTCGGGCCGCAGGTGCTGGTGCAAGTCGGCGAGGTCCCACGACGCGTGCAACACGTCGCCGACCGCCACGAAATACAGCGGAGCAGTGCCGAACACACCCGCGGAGAGTCGCACCTCGCCAGGCGTGATCACGACCGCCGCGAATTCTGGTTCGTCGCCCTTGAGCTCCCTCACCGTAAGGGTCACTCGCTGCGGATCGTCATTGTTGAGCACAGCGACGAGAGCCGACACGTTCGCGGGCGCGATCCAGCTTTCCTCGCTACTCCATCGGCCGTTTTCCCAACGCCAGCTCGACGACTCAAGGTCCGCCAGGCGGAGACGTAACGAAAGCACGCGGTTGCCTCTCTCACGGGCACGGCGGGGCGAGGCCCGGGCAGCCTCGCCCCGCCGCACATCAGGGACGGCTCACTTGGTGGAGCAGTGATCGCCGTTGTTGTCGCCGCCGCCGGGCATCTTGTCCATCAGCGCAGCGTCCATCGCGGGAACCCCGGTGATCAGGTCTCCGGTGAACAGGTCGTCAACGTTCATGGCGTTGCTCTCCTAAGGTTGAAGCAGACCCCGCGGCAGTTGCCGCGGAGGTGGCCCGTCCGGCTGTCGACCGTCACAGCAGGCAGCCGGACGGGGGCCTATCGGTGGCCGTGCTGCCGCGGTGGCAGCACTGCCCCTTGGCGAGGCACGCCCCACGGCTCCAGGACGGGGGCGGGCTTGGACGCGTCCGACTCGCGCGGGGTGTCCTCGTGGTGGTCAACGCACATGGCTTGTCCTCCGTCGGCCTGACACGGGCGTGATCAGCGATGATGTGCCCAGTCGTCTGCGCGGGGCCCATCCACAAGACTCGGGCCTCGCTCCTTCCGCACCAGCCCCAGCAGGACCCGGTGATCCAGTGGTTGCCGTCGTCGGTCCTGGCCGGGGCAGGCGTGCCGGTCACGTCGGGGTGCAAGACGCCTGAGAGGGGAGTGATCACGCTGCGCCCCCTCGCCACATCACCCACGGCCGTTGGAGGACCTCCGCGTACCTGATGTGGTGGGGGCGTTCTCGCATGTGGTCGAACGTCCAGTCGCATGCAACAGTGAAATTCTCGGACTCCTCCGATTCCGCCCCGCAAGGCTTGCCGTCCTCGTCCCGTGTGAGACACCGGAAGGCGTACGTCGTGGGCGGTGCATCAGCGTCACGGTGCGGCCTGATGGTCCAGCGCCCCGAGGTTCGGCGCGTCATGACAGCACTCCGCAGCTTCGCGTGTTGGCCGACTCGACCTTCGCCCACAGGTCCGGGTGAGCCTCGCTCATCGGCTGATCTGCCTTGGCCGGCTCTCGCTCCACATCCGGGGATCTCTCGTCGCCGACCCCGGATTCGAGCCGCGTCGCTTCGTCGTCCGTGACCATGCGGATTCCCTGTACCTCGGCGGTGATCTCTCCTGGTTCTAAGCAACCGCACGACTACGCGCGGCGGTACCGTTGGCGCAGAACGGCGGCTTTAGAGCGTTTAAAGCGCCTACGGGCGCGGGGAGTTGAGCAGCTATGCCGAATGAGCCCCTGCAACGCCTGTTCGCAGAAAGCGGCTGGACCCTGAGCCAGTGCGCCCGCGCAGTGAACCGGGTCGGGGCGGAGGATGCGACGCCGCTCAAGTACAACGGTTCTGCGGTCCACCACTGGTTAGGCGGGACGACGCCCCGCAGCGCGGCCGTGCGCCGATTCGTCGTCGAGGCGTTCGCGCGCCGCCTGCGCCGACCCGTGACCCATGCAGAGGCCGGTTTCCCAGCTCCAGCCGATCAAGAGCAACGACCGCCGCTTACGGTGGAAGGGCTGATCGAGCTTGGGAGGCAAGACATGGACCCGTCCCGACGGAGCGTTCTCGGGGCCAGTCTCTTCTCTGTCGCGCTCACCATCCCCGGATGGCCGGACGTGATCGGACGTGCCGAAGCGGTCACGATGGGCCGGACCCAACGCATCGGCATGAGCGACGTCGACATGGTCATCGCCATGACCGAGCGAGTTTCCGACTTGGACGACGAGTTCGGCGGTCGCTACGCGCGCCCCATGGCCGCCGCATTCCTCGTCAACACGGTCGCGCCCGCGCTCCTGGCCGACGGGCCCGAGCACGTGCGGGACGCGATGAAATCCGCCGCTTCCGATCTCTGCTACCTCACGGGCTACATGGCCGTGGATGAGGGCTTGCACGGCCTCGCACAGGGCTACTACCTCAAGGCGTTGGAACTGGCCGGAGCCGCAAAGGACCACCTCACCTACTGCACCACGTTGCGGGGCATGAGCGTTCAGGCGGTCGACCTCGGCCACGGACAGACAGCCATGCGCCTCGCCGACTCCGCCGCAGCAGCATCACCACAAGCGGGCCCCCGGATGCGCGCCTTCCTCGCCGGGCAACAGGCCCACGCGTCCGCGCAGATCGGCGACCGAAACAACGCGCTGGTGTACCTGCAGGAAGCCGAGACAGCCATGGAGAAAGCCGAGTCCCGCGCCACGACATTCGCCTCGTACAACCCGTCGTCGCTCCTGTACCACGTCGGACAGATCCGGTATGAACTCGGCGACGTGAAGGGGTCGATCGAGTCCCTACAGGAGTCGGACAACCTTCGTAATCACACCTTCCGCCGCAACCGCGTCCGCTTCCTGTCCATCCAGGCTGAGCGGCAACTCGAACTCGGCCACCTGGAAGCGGCGTGCGACACGTGGGGCAAGGTCGTGGAGATCTACCCGCACGTGGAATCCGGGCAGTGCGACACCCGCATGAACACGATGTACCGACGCATCCGCCCGTACCTCAAGAACCATCACGCTCGCGCCCTGTACGAGCGGGCAAGGCTCGTGACGCCAGCACGGCTGCTCGCCTGACTGGAGGGCCCTCGATGGCGGGCGGGGTCGGCGCGACCCTGGTCACCGGCGGGCTCGCCGGGTTCTACCGGTGTGGCCGGCGCTCGGGAAGTCGTGTGATCGCGGCGCTCACTGCCAGCCCGAGCGTGACACCGGCAGCCCAGGCGATGCTCTGCGCCCAAGCCTCGTCGAGGGAGCCGGGCAGGACGGTGCTGGTGAGCCGGCTGGTAGCCCACAGGACTGTTACCGCGGTCAGTGCGGCCGGCCAGCGGTGGCGTACCCCGTCGATGATGTCGCCGTAGAAGAGGAGCAGCAGCGCCATGGCGAACATTGCGTCCCAGCCGAGCGCGGTGAGCCCGGCCCCGACGGCCAGCGCGCACAGCCAGAGCCCCGTCAGTTGCCGGGCGAAGGCGGGCGGCTGGTGTCTTGCGGCACGCGGGGGCCCAAAAAACCGCGTGAGGTGCTGGATGATCGCGTACTTGTGCATGGCTGGGTCCCGATCCCCCGGGGTGGCCGGCTTGTGCCGGCGCTCAGTAGTGGGACGCACGGGAGCGGGACGCGGTTGTGAAGTGATGCAGCAGGTAATCGTCGCGGCACGCTGGTGGATGCGATCACTTCGTTGGTGACGCGGGCACGACTATGTCAGACACCCTGAATCTGGTCGACGCCCCGTCAAAGCCGACCCAGGTGGGTTACGCCTACGCCTTGGCCGTCTGTCGGCGGCCGATCTGTCTCCGCAGGAATCGGCGCTCCTGGTACCGGCGCAGCAGCTGCCACCGTTTCGTGGCGTACGCGAGGTCCTCGCGGCAGGCCTCGAGGTAGGCGAGCTGGGCGGCGACCACCGCCTTGGCCTGCCGCTGCAAGCGCGCACCGTCCCTCTCGTCCAGCTCCAGGCCGCGGCGACCAGGCCCTTGGCAGCAGCGATAACGGGCACGGTGTCGCACCGTCGCACGCCGTGGAGATGACCCAGTGTTCGCTGCTGAGTTCCCACCACTGAGGAAGCGGGCCCAGCAGCACCTTGTCCGCTGCCCTTCCGGCCTCCCGTCGCAGGCTGGCGATCTGGTAGAGGTAGCCGAACGAGCGGGTCGCAGCATTCAGCCGCCGCCGTCGGGCCCCGGAATCACTGGGTTCATTAAACGCCCGCCGCCCCTGTCGTCATCCGATCGTTTGACGTCGGGAGGGCGTGAAACGGCTAGTCCGTCGACCTTCCTGTCTGATTCCCGCCAGAGCCGCAGGGCGTCGCCGGATACATTCGTGATGAATGTCCACTGAGTAGCGGTTTGGAGATAAATGTGACTACACGTGACTTGCTCGCTGCGGCCGCAGCACACGCCGCCGACTTCCTGGAGGGTCTTGACCAGCGTCCTGTACACGCGACGGCTACGCTGGCTGACCTGCGCACAGCACTACACCGCCCGCTGCCGGACAGGCCGGAGGCGGCAACAACGGTCCTTGATGAGCTGGTATCCGATACGGCCGGGGGACTGCTCGGCAGCGCCGGGGGACGATTCTTCGGATGGGTGATCGGCGGCGTTGTTCCGGCTGCCCTGGCCGCAGACTGGCTGACAGCGACGTGGGATCAAAACGCTGCGCTGTACACGTGCGGCCCCGCCGAGGCAGTGATCGAGGAGATCACCGGGGAGTGGCTCAAGGAACTTCTCGGGCTGCCCAGTTCTGCCTCCTTTGCCTTCACCACCGGAACGCAGATGGGCCACCTGACCGCGTTGGCCGCCGCACGCCATCACCTGCTGGCGTCTCGCGGGTGGGACGTTGAACGGCAGGGCTTGTCCGGCGCGTCGGCAGTACGCGTATTGACCTCGGGTCTGGAGCACGCCTCCATCCAGCGTTCCGTGCGGCTACTGGGTATGGGGACCGACGCGCTGGTGGCAGTAGGACACGATGAGAACGACCGCATCGACCTGGCTGAACTGGAAAGAACGCTCGATGAGCATGCCGACGCCGCGACCGTCGTGTGCTTGGGGGCCGGGGAGATCAACACCGGAAGCTTTGACGACTACACCCGGGCATGCCAGCTTGCGCACGCCTACGACAGTTGGGTTCACGTCGACGGCGCGTTCGGACTCTGGGCCGCGGTCAGTCCACTCCACCGTCATCTGGTGACCGGTCTGGAGCTCGCGGACTCGTGGACCACCGACGCCCATAAATGGCTCAATGTGCCTTTCGATTCCG
The DNA here is from genome assembly GCF_040682375.1 of Streptomyces sp. NPDC051214. Taxonomy (NCBI): domain Bacteria; kingdom Bacillati; phylum Actinomycetota; class Actinomycetes; order Kitasatosporales; family Streptomycetaceae; genus Streptomyces; species Streptomyces sp. NPDC051214. Next base: position 17,752 of record NZ_JBFBAT010000013.1, on the reverse strand, counting down.
GGCTGGTGTTCGTCGCGCACCCGAAGGCACACCGCGCGGCCATTTCCACTCGAGCGAGCTATCTCGTGCACGCGGACGACGCCAACCCCTCTAAGAGCTCCGGCCCGCCGGCACGTGATCAGATCGATTGGAACCCCGAATGGTCGCGCCGCGGCCGTGGCGTGGCTGTCTACGCTGCCCTGCGTGCTCTGGGGCGACAGGGCATTGCCGAAACAGTGGAGCGCTGCTCTCGCCTGGCCCACCGCCTCGTCACGGAGATCGGCGCTCTGCCCGGTGCCGAGGTCATCGTGGTCCCCCAGATCAATCAGGGCCTGGTACGTTTCCTTGCCCCTGACGGCAGCCACGACCAGCACACCGACACCATGATTGACCGCATCCAGGCCACTGGCCAGGCCTGGTTCGGCGGCGCCACTTACCGGGGAATGCGCGTCATGCGTGTCTCGGTCGTCAACTGGGGAACTACTGACAGCGATGTCGACCGCGCCGTGACGGCCGTTCGTGACGTCCTCACACGGGCACTTCACGAGCCCGAAGAAGGCCGCGCCTGAATTGCCCAGGGTCGACGCGCCGGGGCTGATCTAAAGGTTGTCCGTAAGTGATCTTGCCGTGGGATGATCTTGGCCGTGGCTGGTGTGATCACGGCGTCGGAGCCGTCCTGGATAGCCCCGTTCGCCGGACTGAGCCCGCGCGCCTTCGGCAAGTTGATGAGGCAGCTGCGCCGCGAGGGCGGCGACCCGCCGGGCCGTGGCAGGCCGTGGAAGCTCTCCCTGGAAAACCGGGTGCTACTGGTGGCCGTGTATTGGCACACCAACTTGACTCTGCGCCAACTCGCGCCGCTCTTCGGAGTGTCGAAGTCCACCGCCGATCGCGTCATCGACCATCTCGGCCCCAGGCTCGCGCTTGCCCCGCGTAGGCGATTCGCCAAGGACGCGGTGCTGATCGTGGACGGGACACTGGTACCCACCCGCGACCACCAAGTTGCCGAGCAGTCGAAGAACTATCGCTACTCGACGAACCACCAGGTGGTTATCGACGCCGACACCCGCCTGGTTGTGGTAGTCGGCCGGGCCCTGCCCGGCAACCGCAACGACTGCCGGGCATGGGAAGAATCCGGGGCCAAGGCCGCCGTCGGCCGGACAACCACGATCGCCGACGGCGGCTACCCCGGAACAGGTCTCGTCATCCCGCACCGTCGGCCCCGAGGCGGCGAACTGACCGACTGCAGGCCGAACACAACCACGACCACAAACGGGTTCGCGCCCGCGTCGAGCACGCCTTCGCCCGGATGAAGACCTGGAAGATCCTGCGCGACTGCCGCCTGAGAGGCGACGGTGTGCGCCACGCGATGCACGGCGCTGCCCGCCTACACAACCTCGCCCTCACGGGATGACTCCCGCCGCATGCGGGACCTGAGAGGTCCCCGAAGACGGCTCCCCACCTCGTAGTCTCAGAGGAGAATCAGCCCAGGCAGAACTCGTTGCCCTCGATGTCCTGCATCGTGATGCACGACTCGTTGACGCCATCGGCGCGCTGCGTCAGCACGTGCTTCGCTCCGAGCGCCATCAGCCGTGCGCATTCGGCCTCAAGTGTGGCCAGGCGCTCGTCACCCACGAGCCCGGCGCCGGCCCGCACACAGAGATGCACCCGGTTCTTGACGACTTTGCCTTCGGGAACTCGCTGGAAGAGCAGGCGCGGGGCCACACCCGAGGGATCAGTACACGCGAAGTAGATCTCGTCCTCAGGCGGCAGCGAGTGGTGGTATTCCTCCCACGTGGCAAAGCCCTCTGGGACCGTCGGTACGACGTACCCCAGCACCTCGCACCAGAAGGCGGCGAGGCGCGCAGGTTCCGCGCAGTCGAAGGTCACTTGGAACTGCTTGATCGCTGACATCGGCGCACGATAACAGGGGCCCTGCTCCTCTCCCTGGGCGGGTGGATCCACACGTTGCCGGGAGGACGGCCCCTGCCATCCGCTGCTGGGATGAACGTGTGTGGGTGGAGACGTTCACGGGGCTGTCGATGGAGCAGTTCGGGCGGCTGCTCAGGACCGTCGCGGCCCGCTACTACGACCCCAACATCGGCCGCTTCAACAGCCCCGACCCCTCCGGCCAAGAGAAGAATCCCTACCTCTATGCCGAAGGCGACCCCGTCAACCGCATCGATCCCAACGGATTGCTCTCGATTGGCGATGCGCTTGGTTATGGGGCTAGCAGCTGCCGTTACGGCACCTACCCTGGGCGTGGGGCTCGGCCTCGCAGCACTAAGCACTGGATTGGAAGTAGCCGGTGGATCGCGAACGGCGATAGTGCCTCGAAGATCGCAGGCGGGGCCATGGTGAATCTCGTGGGCGCGAAGGTAGGAGTCGGCGCGGACCTGCTGAAAGCCAGTAAGACAATGTCCCGTGGCTCTATACCGCCTACTGGGGGCTCGGAGTCGTAGCGGGAAGGGTCATGTGAGAGAAGGGCGAGAGGTATGACTGAGCTCGGTGCATTCATCTCGAATAGCACACCAATGATGATCACTGCGCTGGTAATCGGCGCGGTAGTCTTCATCTTGGTAACTGTACGTTCAAAGAGGGAAAAGTAGTCCGAGGTGTTGGCAACCGGCCTGCAGAGCGTCGGTTGCCAACATTTTCATCCAGCTCGCATTACGACTCATCGGTTTGCGTCATCGATTGCCAGTTCAGCTCTCTTGTGCGGGCGGCGGGCGGCGGGCAGCGTCCTGCGCCGGGCCGGGCCCATCTACTGGTGTCGTCACGTCCAGCTCTCTCACCACCCGGGTGAGGCTCCTTCTGGAGGGCCTGATGGGGGAGGAGTGGGGCGGGGTGTATTTGATACGCGAGCCAGGTGGTTGCAGGCCGGCATGTCAGAGATGGGGTACCTCGGCGCCACCTACAGGAGAAGGCGGGAGGCTCCCGCCGCGAAGGCGGGGTACATCGTGTGGGACAGCTCTACCGTCGCGCCCGTCGTGGGTGCGTTGACGTGCGTGGCCGGATACACCATCAGGCTGCTGTTGGCCCAGATACATATTCGGGGCCGACTGCAAGGAGCCCGGATCGAGGAGGAAGGGCGCATCGGCCGTATCGAAGCGCTGGGCGATGGCGGCTTCCTGCTCGAGCGGGATGAGCCGGGACAGCGCGTGGTGGTCGTATACAGGCAGGGACCGACGGGAGGGGCGCAGCGTGGACAGTAGCGACCAGATCGCCGAAGCACAGAAGCGGATGTCGAAGTGGGCCGCAGTCGGTAGCTCGTACGAACAGGACAAGCCCCACATCATTCGCTTCCTGCTCCGCCAGGGCGCCACCTTCGACGAGGCCCAGGATGCCGTCCACAGTGTGCCTTCATCGATTTCTTCCGTGCGACGAAACCAGTGGAGCGTCCCAGGGCGTGGCTGCGGACTGTCGCACTGCGTGCGTTCTTGCGCCAGGCTGTCAATCACCGGGAAAGACCCCAGCAGGACCTGGTAGATGAACAGAGTGCGGCACTGGTCGACTGGCACACGCCACTCGAGGCCGCGGAACTGACGGAACAGCAGCGCGAGGTGTTTTCCGCGCTCGTCCAGCTACCGTTCAAGCAACGCTGCGCGTTGGCCTGGCAGCTGGACGGCTTTACTACAGAAGAGATCGCGGATGCCATGGGCACTACGCAGGCGGCCGTCCTGCAAAACCTGTCCCGCGGGCGCCGCGCGTTGAAGGATCAACTCGGGATTACCCGTCGAGAGGAGGCAGTATGAGCCAGGATCGCCGCCTGCCGGGAGATGACGAACTCGACCTCCTCCTCGCTGGGTTGGACGAGGCACTCCTGACCTCAGTGGAGCGCCGCTGTGCGTCCGAGACACCCCCCGACACCGCAACACCCTCGACCGTAGATCCGGCAGAAGACGAACTGGACAGCCTGCTGAATGCGACGGACGACGCCGTCCTCAACGCGGTTCACCACCGCCTGTCGTACCAGGAGCAAGGCGACGGAGGAATGGGCAGTGCCGATGCGTCCAAGGACCAGCCTGTCTCGGACGGAGCTGGTGCCACCGGCACGGTGAAATGGTTCAACGCGCAGAAGGGATACGGCTTCATCGCTGTTGACGGGGGCCCTGACGTTTTTGTCCACTACAGCGCGATCGAGACGGAGGGTTCTGCTGTTCTCGAAGAGGGCCAGCGAGTCCAGTTCTCGATCTCGCAGGGACAGAAGGGCCCGCAGGCCACCGAAGTTCGGCATGTGGCTTCGTGATCGGACTGCGTTGAGCGGGGTGGGGGGGTGCGCACCCGTTCGTCGTCAGGGACGAGCGGCGTGCGGGCAAGCGTGGCGGTGATCGGCCGACGGGTTTCCGCGAGCAGTTCGCGGGTCTGAGCGGCGGGCAGAGATTTCGATGCGGGCCGCAGCCAGGCAGGCACGCTGCTCGCGCTCGTTGCCTTCACTGGCGCGCAGACGCTGCACCCCGCACTCGCGCCCCGGCCTGGTCATCAGCCTTTGGGGCTGTATTGGCGTCGACCTGGTCGACCTGGCAGCGGCCGATCATGGCGTTGCGTCGAAGGTTTCGTGTATGCGGGAGCGCCGCAGGTGCGTCGGCTGCACGAGAGGTTCCTCCGTAGCCTTCCTCGCGGACCGCGGTGTGGGGCCTGATCGACCGCCAGGTCGGGCCCAAGCTCGCCCTTCGTGTCGCCTGTGAAGCGGCCTCGAGGGAGTTTCCCTCTGCACCGCTCCACGTGATCCTGGAGGGCCTTGGCGAGCATGGCCCGGCGGTCTGCGAGCTGCGCGAGGCGATGCCGGGTGGCGTCCTCGGTCATTGTGACGTCGTATTCGAGGCCCTTCTTCGGCACAGAACAGGGACAGGGCCCGCGATGACCGGCGCGTGAGGCGGGCGATCTCGTTGCGGCCCTTGCCTTGGCCGTGCAGCCGGATGATCTCGGCGCGCTCGTCGTCGGTGATGAGGCCGCCCTTTCTGAACTTGGGGCGCGTCACGGGCCACCTCCTGCGGGCGTGCGAAGGCCCGGCCTCTCACGGGAGAGACCGGGCCGCTTGGCCGCTCAGCACTCCTCGCTGAGCTTCACGGTAGAGAAGTCGACGGTTGTGTCCGTCGGGTGCTCGCCCGCGGCGGGGGTCTGTGAGCAGACCTTCCAACTCCGGTCGAACATCTGCATGCGTTCGGCGCCGGTGGCGTCGGAAGACGTCAGGGAGTAGAACCCGGCGGCCTGCGCAAGGTCTTGAGCGGATTGGAGTCCCTTGCCGGTCATGTCCGGGAGCGTGGCCGTCTCCGCGCCTGCGTCCTCGGCGGTGTCCGCGTCTGAGGCGGGCGCGTCGTCGGTCTTGGGCTTCTCGGCCCGTGTCGTCTGCGCCGGCTCGGCGTCGGGGCTGGTGTCCTGGGCGGCGCAGCCGGTGAGTGCGAGTAGGCCGGCGGCGGCAATGGCGAGGATGGTGGTGCGTGTGCGCATGGTCCCCCCTGGGATGTTGTGCGTGAGGGGCATCCTGCGGCATGTGGAGGGGGTGTGAACGAGGAGTCGCGATCCTGTGACATAAGGAAGGCCCGCGTGTCGGCGGGCCTGTTGGTTCCGGGCATGCCGGATCTGCGGCTCAGTGTGGGACATGATCGGCGGGTAAGCGGCTACGGGCCTGGCGGAACTCGACGAGGAAGGACCCGCCTCATCGTGCAACGGGTGGGCCCTTCGGGGTGTGCGAGATCAGGCGGTGGGAGCCCGCTTGAATGGCCTGCTTCTTGCGTATCTGCGCTGCCTGCTCGTTGGTGGCGGGCGTGTTGCGGGCCCGAATCGGTGCGGGCATATCCCTCGGGCAGAGGGAACCTCAGGTTTCACCCAAGTACCTAGCGTGTCCGGCTGACTTCATGTTGTGATCTTGGTGACCACGTCCCCGTTCGAAGGGGGCGTCGAACTTCATAGGGGGACTTCATGCGGAGTGTCGCGAGCAGAGCCATAGCGGTGTCTACCGGACTATTGATCATGGGGAGTTCGGCATCAGCGTTCGCGAGTGACTCCCGTAGCGCCCACGGTTGTCGCAGACGGAGCGGCCGTTGAGCCCGGCACGGTACGCGATCAGCCTGCATCAGGTGAAAGCGTGGAAGCCGATGCAGGTGCAGACGCGGCACTGGACGAGGACCTGCCGATCCCCGGGGAGGCGGACGGTCCCGACCTTGGTGATGAGAAGAACCCAACGAGCGAGCAGTGCCCGACCGGCCCCTTCGTGCACGTCACTCAGAACCTGAAGAACACCACGTCCGTCAAGTACTCGACCTACGCCAAGAACAACAGCGGATCCTCGATTGGCTACAAGTTCACGTCCAAGCGATCGGGTACGACGACCTGGGGCGCTTCCATCTCGGTGACCGGCGAAATCAAGCTCAAGTGGCTCGGCAAGATCGAGACCACACTGCAAGGTTCAGTCGAGAAGAGCTGGACATCCGAGCTCGGAGTCGAAACCTCCGGCAAGGTCAAGCCGCACAAGACGGTCCGCGGTGACTACGGCATCAAGAAGGAAAAGGTCTACGGCTACAGCGCCACCCGGTACACCAACTGCTCCGCCGGCAACAAGAAGTACATGGAATTCTGGGCGCCGTACCGCGAGGGATGGACCATCCGCTAGGTTCCCTCTCCCTGCCCGCCCGATGGGACAGTCATCGGGCGGGCGCAACTCTTGTAGGAGAAGCTCATGGGCCGAAGTGCGGCCGTGTCCGTCGTCTTGCTCCCCCTCCTGCTCGCCACTGCCTGCTCCTCCAGCGGTGGCTCTCAGGCCGACGACACCCCTTCCCAAGCAAGCGGCTCGCCCTTGGCCTCGTCTGCCCCGAGCCTCAACGGGCAGAGCGTGGAGAAGAGGATGCGGCTACCTGATCACGCCACATACCTGGTGAAGGTGCGCAACGGAGAGGGAACCGAGGATGTCCCTGACTTCACTCCGGGCAAGAATGTGTACACCGTACACGTCAAGTGCTCTGGCGCCAGGACCGTGACGGTAGTGGAAAGGGCGAACCCAAAGGACGACCCCACCACCATCAAGTGCAGCAGCCCGGTGACCATCGGAAGGGTCTACGGTGACCCGGTGAAGCAGCAGTTGGCCATCCAGGCAGCCGACGATGCCCGGTGGACCCTTGCGGTCGTCGATGGAAAGCGCCCCTTCTGAATGCCGGACGTCGGCTACGTGGGAAACCGTCTACCCACCCACCGCATGACCAAGGCCCCGCCCGGACACACCCCGGACGGGGCCCCGCCGCGCTACGGCTGCTAGGGCCTGTCCGATGGCTCGTGTGGGCTGACGAGGGACGTGGCCTACTGTTCGCTGAACGGGAGGGGGCCGTATGGCGCGCGAGATATCCGAAGCAGGGGCGGGCATGAAGGGGGTCACCTTTCCTGCTGGCACGGAAAGCACTACGTGACCCTGGCTGAACTACTGGTTCGCCTCGGCAGCTTCGGCCTGGACCTGAAGTGGCGCGTCGAGTTCGACGAGATCGTCGACCCTCGCTGCGTCGAAATGAAGGCGAGGTCCGCTGACGCAGGGATGGACACGTTGACCCTACTGTCGTTGACGACCCCTTTCCTGCAGTTGATCGACGCCGAAGCACGTGGGTTCGCCGGGAACGAACTGATGGTGGTTCTCACAGAGTTCGACAGCTCCTCGTGGGATGTCAGGGCTGTGGACGAGCGCGTACTCAGCGATCTGCGCCACCACTACCCGGACGCCGAGGCGCTCTGAACGGGACGTCTCACTGCGGACGGAGCCATAGCCGGATGGCAGCCACGGTGACCGTCCCGTGGGAAGACATACGCCCGCTTGTCGAATCGTGTGGCGACGGCTCGGAAGTTCTTGAGCCGGTTGATCGTCCGCTCGACTTCGTTGCGGCGACGGTAGATCGTCTTGTCGAACCCTGCGGGCCGGCCGCCTTGGCTGCCGCGGCACCTACGGTTGGCCCGCTGGTCTCTCGGTTCGGGGATGGTGTGCTTGATCTGTCGTCGGCGCAAGCGACGCCGGTTGCGGCGTGACGAGTACGCCTTATCTCCTCGTCCACCATCCCGCCGGGGCACACGGATCTCTTCCCCTCGGAGGCCACCGTGGTAACTTCGCGCTCCGCCAGCCGACGCGCAACCACAGGGGTGGGGGCCGTGGATGTACTCGTGCTCCGTGTGAAGGAGCTGCTGCTGCCGTCCGTCCGCTGGGTTACAAGGGCAGCTACCAGCGCGTTCGTTCCTACATGCGCAAGAAACGCACCTCACCCCAACCCGTGACGGCCCGCCCACCTTCGCCCCGGACCGTCACTGGGTGGATCCTGCGGCGACCAGAATCTCTCACCGAATCCGATCAGCTCCAGCTCAAGAATGTACGGGCCAATTGCCCCGAACTCGACGCGCTCACCCGACATGTCCGTTCCTTCGCGACCATACTCACCGACCGCCAGGGCCAGCGGCTGCAGGACTGGCTCGCCTCGGTCAGACAAGACGACCTTCCCAGCCTCCACACCCTCGCCGACGGCATCGACAGAGATCGCGATGCCGTCATCGCTGGCCTCACACTGCCCTGGAGCTCGGGCGTCATCGAAGGCCACGTCAACCGGATGAAGATGCTCAAGCGACAGATGTACGGCCGTGCTGGTTTCGACCTGCTGAGGAAGCGAGTCCTGCTCGCCTCATGACGAGCACGTGGTTCCAGCCCCAGCTTGACCATGACCCGTGCCCTGCCGATTGAATACTCATGTGATCGACTGGACGCAGGTGCTCGACCCCCTAGGAACCGCCGGCCGGGTGCCCGCGCTCCTGGACCAGGTGGAGACCGAAAGTGGTGCCGAAGCATGGGACGACCTTTGGGATGCGCTATGTCTCCAAGGTGAGACCGTGGTTCCGGCGAGCTTCGCCGCACTTCCACGGCTGGTGGCGATCGGTGCAAAAAGCCCTGAGGCGCTCAGCCTGGCCGGATCAATCATGCGGAGAGCCCTCCAGGACCATGGCGCTGACGACCTACTGAGAAGCTGCACCAACGTGGTGCCCCGACTTCAGGCACTACTGGACCAACGCCTGAAATTGCGGCCAGTCGGCTATCTGCATTCCTTCCGTGACCTGCTGGCAGCCACTGGGCAGTACCACTGGAGTGCCGTACTCGGAGACTTCTCGGACGACTTCTACCACCTGCGCTGCCCTCACTGCGACGTGGAAGTGACTGTCGCCATCGGCGGCCACGGGCGGTACTCAGCAATCCGGGACTGGCATGCCGGAGACATTGAACGACGCGATCTGAAGCCCGTGCCGCCGGAAAACCTCGTAGGCACCGGACGCTGGATGTACGACACGGCAGTCCGTGATGACCAGAGCTGGCTCGCGAACGGTCTCACCTACCTCTTCGGAAAAGCTGAATGCCCGCGGTGTGCCAGCAGATTCGGCGTCGCGGAGGAGTACACAGCCGCGAACCTCCCCTCTTCGGGGGAGTGAGCGCAGGTAAGGCACGTGCAGTGGGGTTTCAGCAGCACGCAGCGTTACCGCTCACAGAAGTTGAGCCAGAGCCTGAGTTCGGAAGGCACCCAGGCAACGGCCGGGTGGCGCTCACGAGTTCGAAGTCGCCGGGGTGCTTGCCAGGGGCGCATCGAGATGCTCCCGGTGAATGAGAGCTCGGATTACACCCGCAGGATCGCCTAGGCCCGCCGCCGGGAGCGCCCGTCCGCAGCATCGCGCCGTACCGAGCTCGACATGGCGCGTCACGGGTGAGGCGCGCTGGTATCTCCACTGCTACACCGGTGGTTGCCAAGAGGGCGTAGGCGTGCCGTCCGGGCCCATCCCATATGGGTGCGGTTCCCTTGAAGGGATGATCGGTTCGATCTCGTGGGCTGCCGAGTTCAGTGGCGGTTATGAGGCGTCGGTGTAGGCCAGGTGGGTGCGGCAGGCAGTGCAGCGGAAGAGCATGGCGGTGGCGCCTTCGCCAAGGTGGGTGAGGAACTGCTCGAGTTGGGCAGCATCGTGCCAGCCGCCCATGCGCAGGTCCTGCCTCAGCTGGTCGAGGGCCTCGGGGTGGGCTGCCAGCTCGTTGTAGCCGACCTCGCCGATGAAGGCGGCCGCGTCGTGGCAGTGGACGAGCCAGTGTGGATCTTGCCAGGCGTGGAAGCCGGGGGTGCGGCGGGTGACCTCGTGCAGGATCTCCTCGCTGACACCGTCGAGTCCGTAGGAGTCCATGAACTCGCCGTCGAACCGTTCAGCCGCGCTGCCGTCCGCGATGCACCAGGGGCAGAAACGTCCGCCGACCTCTTGAGCGGTGTAGAAGGTCGCAGTGTAGATCCATCCCGTGGCGCGGTTGCAGCTTGCACAGGTTTCGGCGCTTTCACGGATGGACCCGGTGGCGAGCGGATCCGGGTGATAGCGGAAGGCGGGAAGTTCGGAGTTCACCGGTGCAGTCTGTTCGTAAGACAGCCCCGCGATCAAGCAGTTAGGGCAAATCCCCGCTGGTCGGGCACCGGATAGACGCGCTGGTGCTCATGCGCTGCGTGGTGGCGCCAGTAGGACGTGCTCATCCTGGTGTGGGTACCGGGGAAGCCCGTGGCCGCCGGTACGGCCGGCGCGATCGCCACGTCGGGTATCACCGCGGCCGCGGAAATCTTCCACCGCCGTTGAAGGGGCCACGGTTCGGGGTGCTGTCGCCGGTGGGCGGTGGCACCCCGGGCCGTGGCCGTCCGGCTGCACGGGCGGGGCGCCCCGCCGCTCCCGCCCCCTTTTCTGCGCCACCGGGTGGGTTTGTCTGGTGGGTGGCCGGGGTTATCGGGGCGTGGTGTAAGAGGTCCTAACAAAGACGTTGGACGTGTCGGTGAGTGATCAGGCAGGTAGCGAGGCTGAGGAATGCTTCGTGGATGTCGTCGCGCCGTTCCCAGCGGATGCGGAGACGGCGGAAGCCGTGCAGCCAGGCGATCGTGCGCTCGACGACGTAGCGGAAGATGCCCAGGCCAGAGCCGTGTGGCTGGCCTCGTTCGGCGATGATGGGGCGGATACCGCGGTGCCAGAGCAGACGGCGGTACAGGTCGAAGTCGTAGGCGCGATCAGCCAGCAGGGCGTCCGGCCTTCGCCGGGGCCGGCCGACGCGCCCGGCGATGGCCGGGATCTTGTCCACCAGGGGCAGCAGCTGCGTGACGTCGTGGCGGTTTCCGCCGGTCAGCGAGACTGCGAGCGGGATGCCCTGGCCATCGGTGATGACGTGGTGCTTGCTGCCCGGCCGTGCCCGGTCGACCGGACTGGGCCCGCTTTTGGGCCCCGCCGGGCCGCCCGCACGTGCGAGGAGTCGATCACCGCCCGGGACCAGTCCAGCTGGTTCTTCGAGCGCAGCTTCTCCAGCAGGACGACGTGCAGTTGGTCCCAGACGCCGGCCTCGTTCCAGGCCGCCAGCCGCCGCCAGCACGTCATGCCCGACCCGAAGCCCAACTCCTGGGGCAGGTACTCCCACTGGATACCGGTGTGCAGCACGAACAAGATCCCGCACAAGGCCTGCCGGTCCGGCACCCGAGGTCTGCCCTGCACCAGCTTCGGACCCGGCTCCGGCAGCAATGGCTCGATGAGCGACCACAGTTCATCCGACACCATCCACGGCCGCGACTGACGTTTCGCCACAACCAGACCAACGAGCAGAGCCGCCAACAGTCACATGATCAACCGCTTTTGTTAGAAACAGTAAGTGCCACGCTCCGCGGCCGATCCCGAGGACGTGGTGCACACCGCGCTCCTGGCCGTGCTCGCCCATCGCGAGCCGATCAGCCACCTGCGGGCCTACCTCTACCAGGTCATGGACCACGAGATGGACAAGGCGGCCAAGCGGCACGCGCGGGTCCGGGGCTACGCCTCGCTCGATGCAGATGTACGCCTGGAAGAGGAACCGGTCACCGATGTCCTTGCGCAGGTTTTGGTGCGCCATGCCGTGAAGGAGGCCTTGGAAGGCCTGCCGCTGCAGCAGCGCAGAGTGGTGCTGCTGCAGCGGGAGCTGGGGATGAGCCACCAAGAGGCGGCCCGGGTCCTGGGCAGCGCGCCGGCCACGGTGGGTGTCCATGCGCACCGGGCCGTTTTGAGGTTGCGCCAGACGCTGGTGGGTGTGAGCGCGGTGCTGGCCGGTTGGCCCTTGCGTGCGCGGTGCTCGCAGCGCGGCAGGCCATCCCCGGCGCCGGCGGCAGCGGGGCGCTGGCGGGCGGGGCGGGGGGAGTGCGGGCCATGATCCTCACGCTGGCCTGGGCCCTGGGCATGGTGTCGCTGGCTGCCGCATGGTCGGGGCGGGGCAGTCGCCTGGCTCGCCGTTGGGCGTGCTGTGCCAATTTGTGCTGGCGCGTATCCGGCGAGAGCCGGCCCAGGGCGATGATCCCTCCCGCTTCGCCGACCGGCAGGGCCCAACGCCCACCGCACGACAAGCAGGGGAGGCCAGGGGCCTGTACCTGGTGTGGCATGTGTATCGCGCACGCTTGGCACACCTCGCAGGCAGAGGGAGAAACACACCGCGCCGCCCGCCGACATGGAGATCTTGAGGAAGGCCACGATCGGCTGCCCCGCCCGGAGCGGCTCCTGGCACCGCCGGCGCAACCGCGTGTCCTCAACGCCCAGGGGTGCCTCGTGCCGCCGTGCGAGTTGCACGCAGTGCAGGACTCTCCGGCGCCGGCGTCGTGCTCCGGCAGGGACAATCCCCGACCGCCCCCATTACCGGCCGTGTCCCCTCAAGGGCGGTGACGGTGGCCAGCTCGCACAAACGCGGCCCCCTCGAGGCGTTCTCACCAGAGCACTTGGAGGCACGGCGGGCCCGGGAGGACCACCGTGCGCCACCCCGGCAGGGGGCCGCCCGAGTTGGTCTCCACCATGCCCTCTTCAAAGGACTTGCCGACGCAGGAACCACGCGAGCTCGACTGAATACACCACGCGGCGGGACGTCACATCAGGTGGGTGCAGGTGGCAGCGAGATTTCTCCGAGGGGCGTTGGGGCACCTCGTGCGCCATTGGGCCAGGACCGCGGTGGCGAGCCGGTCCAGGGCGGTCGGCAGTCCGCTGATGAACCCTATCTCGAGGACTGGTTGGGGGCGTGTCCGCGAGGTTGAGCATGGCCGGATGAACAACGCCCGAACTGGTGCAGTTTGTTGCGTTTATTGACGTGTTCATTGTCACTTCATGCATGTGGAACCATGTGTATGACTTGTGCGGGTTATTTGAAGATGCCTATAACTACCTCCGCTTTTGATCTTTGAGCTGGGGAGATTCCGTGCGTCCGGCACGTCCGTTTGTTTTTGCTGTTGCCTTCCTGATGGCTGTGCTGACTGGGACGGAGCAGGCTGCGCTGGCGGTCGACCGGTTGGCGGCTGGCCGCAACGGGGCTGCCCCCGACCAGCGGTGGGGTTCTGCGGCCGGCCGCAGCCACGCCGCGTCTGCCAAGTCGACGGACGCCGTGGCCAAGGGCGGACACGACGGCCCCCGGAGAGGGGCGCGGTGAGCTGCCCGCTGACGCGGGATCAGGAATGGTCCGGCTGGGCGGTGCTCCGAAGTTGCCCAAGCCCGGCCCGGTGAACAAGACACACGCGCCCGCTGTCCCTGCGGCCCAGGGCTTCACGGCCAAGCACAGCAAGGAGCTCAAGGCCAAGCGCAAGGAACGGCAGCGGACGTTCCAGAACCCGGATGGCACCTACACGACCCGCTACTACACCGAACCGGTCAACTTCCGCGCCAAGGGCGGCAGCTGGAAGACGATCGACACCACGCTGGTTCAGGACGACTCCGGACCGCGGACGATGAGCGAGATCGAGCCGGGCTGGGAGACGGAGTCGACCGAGTCGCCGGTTTCCTTCGCCGGCGCCGCCGACGCGGATCCGCTGGTGCGGATGGGGCTCGGCAGTGGGCGGTCGGTCGGCTACGCCGTGGACGACGCGAGCGCTGTCGCGGGTCGCGTCGAGGGCAGCATTGTCACCTACCCCGAGGTGCGGGACGGCTCGGATCTGGAACTGGTCGCGGGTGGCTCCTCGGTGAAGGAGACCGTCGTCCTCAAGGACAAGGACGCGCCCGCGGAATGGCGCTTTCCGCTGGAGCTTCAAGGCCTGACCGCCAAGGACGACGGGGACGGCGGCATCGCATTCACCGATGCGGACGGCACCCAGCACGCGTGGATGCCGCCCGGTTGGATGCAGGACTCCGCTTCTGCGAACGGTTCGAGGGAGGGGGCCGTCTCGTCGGGTGTCACCTACAGCCTGGCCGAGGAGAACGGTCGCCAGGTCGTGGTGATGAAACTGGACGAGGACTGGCTGGCCGCGCCGGAACGGGTGTTCCCCGTGCGTGTCGATCCTTCGGTCAAGTCCTTCGGTGCCACATCGGGCACGTATGTCGAGTACCCGTACAACCAGAACTTCGCCTCGGACACCGTGCTGAAGGCGGGCACGTACGACGGAGGCAGCCACAAGGCCGCGGCGTTCCTGCGCTTCACCGGGATGGAAAGCACGCTCAAGAACGCCTGGGTGCTCAACGCCAACCTGGCCCTGTACAACACCTGGTCGCAGTCGTGCACCGCGCGCCCGGTCACCGTGCACCCGATCACGTCGAACTGGTCGGAGTCCACGACCGACAAGTACCCCGGCCCCTCGACCGGTTCGTCGCTGGCGTCGAAGAGCTTCGCGCACGGCTGGCGGCCGGCGGGCACGGAGACCTGGGCGTGCGGCGCGGCATGGGAGAGCATCAAACTCGGTTCAGCCGGCCGCAAGCTGGTCGACGACTGGACGCACGGCCGCAAGAAAAACTACGGCCTGGCCGTGAAGGCGTCCACCAGCGACTCCAAGGGCTGGAAGCAGTTCGGGTCGGACGACTACCCCAACGGCAAGCCCAGTTTGGACGTGACCTGGACGAAGTACGGTGCCTCCTACAAGCTCGGGGACTTCACGGCGCCGGTGACCGCCACGAGCCACGGCGTGGAGAAGGTCACCGTCACGAACAGAGGCCAGGAGACCTGGCCCAAGGGCGGCGACTACAAGCTGCGGTACAACCTGTTCAGCTCCGGGGGCAAGGAGATCACCGACAGTTCGAAGATCGCGTATACGGAGATGCCGGAGGCGGTCTCGCCCGGTGAGAGCGTGACGCTGGACGCGAAGATCGCCCCGCTGGTGCCCGGCACGTACACCGTGCAGTGGACGATGACGGAGTACGGGGTGAGCCGGTTCACCAGTGCCGGCGTTCCCGGACCCGCGGTGAAGATCGCTTCGGTGAACATTCCGCCGCAACTGACCGCCGAATCTCCGGGCAGTGGCGTCACGGTCGACTCGCTCACCCCCACCCTGTGGGCCAAGGGCACGGACGAGGACGGCTACCCCAAGACCGAACTGCAGTACACGTTCGAGGTGTGCGAGGTAGAGGGCAGCAGCCTCCGCAAGAATTGCCGCAAGGGCGCCCGCAGTGCGGAGCAGCAGTGGGCGGTCCCCGACGGCTGGTTGTCGTGGGGCAAGACCTACGCCTGGTACGCATACGTGTATGACGGGGATGCCACCTCGGCGCGCCCCGGTGCGGCGCTGCTGACCACGCAGGTGCCGCAGCCGACGGTGACCGGTCATCTCGGTGGTGCGGACGGCGGCAAGGAGATCGGCACGCGGGCGGGCAACTACGTCACCGCGGCCACGGACGCGGCTGTCACCACGGTGGGCCCGGAGCTGTCCGTGGCCCGCACCTACAACTCGCTCGACCCACGCTCCGGCGGCGCGTTCGGCACCGGGTGGTCGACCCGTTGGGACATGAAGGTGCGAGAGGAGCCGGACACCTCAACCGTGCTGGTGACACTGGCCGACGGGTCCCAGGTTCGGTTCGGGCGCAATGCCGGCGGCACCTACGCCGGCCCATCGGCTGGAGCGTTCTCCCTCGCGCGCGAGGTCGAGGGCTGGGTGCTTCGGGAACGCTCCGGCGCCACCTACCACTTCATGCCCAGTGGTGTCCTGGCGCAGGTCAAGGACGCGGCGGGACGCATCCAGTCGGTGACCCGGCAGGCCGAGGACGGCGGCCCGGTCAAGAAGGTGACGGACCGGACGTCGGGCCGCTCGCTGAGCTTCACCTGGTCCGGCGGCCATGTCGACTCGGTCACCACGAGTCCCGTCGACGCCAACACGCCAGGCCTGACCTGGAGATACACCTACGACGGCGATCGGCTGACGAAGGCGTGCCCGCCCGCCTCGGACACCAAGTGCACGGTGTACGAATACGGGGACGGCTCCGTCTATCGCAGCGGAGTTCTGGATGCCGCCCCCTCGTCGTACTGGCGGCTCGGTGAGCGCGAAGGTGCCGCTGCGGCCAGTGAGGCAGCGTCGCACACCGGCCTGAATGAGGCGCTCTACCGGGACGTCCAGCTCGGCGGAGGATCGGCGATCGCCGGGACGACGGATGGGTCAGCCGGATTCGACGGCACCGACTCGACCGTCGAACTGCCCGCAGAGACCCTCAAGGCCGCCGCCTACCCGACGATCGAGCTCTGGTTCAAGACGAACACTTCCTCCGGGGTGCTCGTCGGCTTCCAGGACGCCGAGCTGGGCGACAAGCCCACCTCGTATCGTCCGGTCCTGAACATCGACCCCAGCGGCAAGCTGCGCGGTGAGTTCCGCCGGATCGGGGGCACCGGAGCGAGCGGCCCCATCACCTCTGCCAGTGCTGTCACCGACAACGCCTGGCACCACGCGGTGCTGACCGCCTCGGCAGCCGGGCAGACGCTCTACCTGGACGGCAAGAAGGTCGGCTCGATCGATGGCGCGGTGTCTGAACAGTCCCGCGACTTCGCCTACCTGGGCGCTGGCTACGCCAGTGCGAGCTGGATGGGCGCAGACACGGGGGAGTACCGCTTCACGGGCCAGATGGACGAGGTCGCCGTTTACGGCCACTCGGTCGACGCCGCCACCGTTGCCGAGCACTACGCGGCGCGCGTCGCGACCGGCCAGGTCAAGAAGGTGACCCTGCCGTCAGGCCGTGTGCACGCCACTGCCACGTATGACCCTGCCAGTGGGCGCCTGACTCAGCACACCGACGACAACGGCGGCACGTGGAAGGTCTCGGCACCCTCATACTCGACTTCCTCGTCCTCCTACGCGAACACGATCGAGCGCAGTGGCCCCACGGGCTACTGGCGGCTGGGGGAACGCAGCGGGGCCCAGGCGTCCAGTCCACTGGGCGAAAGCCTGGACGGGAGCTACCTGGACGGCGTCCGGCTGGGCAGCGCAGGCATCTTCAGCGACGGAGACGACACCGCTGCAGGCTTCACCGGTGACGGTGCCGCGGAGGTGCCCGCGGAGTCACTGGGCACCGGCACCGCGATGTCCGTGGAGCTGTGGTTCAAGACCACCGATCCGGGTGTGCTGATCACCCATCAGAACACGGAGTTCGGTGATACGCCGACCGGCTGGCGGCCCATGCTGCTGATCGACTCTGACGGCAAGCTGCGGGGCAAGTTCTCATCGGACGCGACCAGCATTTTGTCCAACGAATCCGTCACCGACAACAAGTGGCATCACGTCTTGCTGACGGGCAATGAGGGTGTCCAGGCGCTGTTCTTGGACGGCGACTATCAGGGCAGGTCGAACAGCGGCGTTGAGACGTTGCGCCACCCGCACGTGTTCATCGGCGGCGGCTACTCCTCCACCGGCTGGGACAGCCAGGAATCGGGCTACCGCAATTTCACCGGTGAGATCGACGAGGTGGCCTTCTACGACAAGCCACTGGTAGGACTCCGTTAAGTTGGTGCTGATCTGCGGTTTCTGGGCAGCGGCTGCTGGCAGGTGGTGCAGATACCGGTCCAGCACCTCAAGGTGTCCTG